>LJCW01000053.1 GCA_001298555.1 Actinobacteria bacterium OV450 | reverse complement strand
GCGACGGAGCCGGAGGCGTTCACCAGCGAAGTTTCCGGCGCCCGGCGCCCCCCGACCACCGAGCACCCCCTCCCCCATGCCCGCCCCGGCCCCTTGCCCGCCCCGGGCCCGCCGCCGGCTCCGCCCGCCGTCGACTCCCCCCGTCGACTCCGCCCGCCGCCGGCCCGGGTCCGGCGCCGGGTCCGGGCCCGCCGCCGGGGGTCCGGGCCGGACCCGGGCGCCCTGCCACCGGGTCCCGGCAGGCTCAGACCGCGGACTCCCGGTTCTGCCACGGCCGGCACATCGCGGTGAAGCACCCCGCGGCCAGCAGCGAGCACACCAGCTGCACCACCGCCATCGGCACCGCCGTGCCCTCTCCCGCGATCCCGACCAGCGGCGAGGCGACCGCCCCGACCAGGAACGAGGAGGTGCCCAGCAGCGCGGAGGCGGAACCGGCCGCGTGCGGGGTGCGCATCAGCGCCAGCGCGTTGGTGTTCGGCAGGACCACGCCCATCGCCGACATCAGCACGAACAGCGCGGCCGCGACCGGGACCAGTCCGACCTCCCCGAACACCCCCGAGGACATCAGCAGCAGCGACACCGAGGCCGTGGTGATGACGGCGAGCCCGCCCGCCAGCACCTTGTCCAGGCGGACCCGGCCGACCAGCAGCTTGCCGTTGACCTGTCCGGCGGCTATCAGGCCGACCGAGTTGAGGCCGAACAGCAGGCTGAAGGCCTGCGGCGAGGCTCCGTAGATCTCCTGCACGACGAACGGCGAGGCGGAGATGTACGAGAAGAGCACGGCGAACGCGAAGCCGCCGGCCAGGGTGTACCCGGCGAAGACGCGGTCGGCGAGCAGCCCGCGCATGGTCCGCAGCGCGGTGCCGACCCCGCCGGTCTGGCGCCGCTCGGGCGGCAGGGTCTCACCGAGGCTGCGCCACACGACGAGGGTGAGCACGGCGCCGACGCCGGTCAGGACGACGAACACCCCACGCCAGTCGGCGAAGCGGAGGATCTGGCCGCCGATGAGCGGGGCGATGATCGGGGCGGCGCCCGAGATGAGCATCAGCGTGGAGAAGAACCGGGCCATCTCGACCCCGTCGTACAGGTCGCGCACGACGGCCCGGGCGATGACGACCGCGGCCGATCCGGCCAGCCCCTGGAGCAGGCGGAAACCGATCAGCAGCTCGGCGGTCGGGGCGAGGGCGCAGATCGCGGTGGCGAGGACGTAGACGACCATGCCGAAGAGCAGGGGACGGCGGCGGCCCCACTTGTCGCTCATCGGGCCGATGACGACCTGGCCCAGTGCCATGCCGGCGAGGCAGGCGGTGAGGGTGATCTGGATGGTGGCGGCCGGGCTGTCCAGGGCGCTGGTGACCTCCGGCAGGGCCGGCAGGTACATGTCCATGGACAGCGGGGGGAGGGCGCTGAGCCCGCCCAGTATGAAGGTGACGAGCAGTCCGGTACGGCGGGCGGACGTGATCTTCGGCGTGGAAGCGGTCTGCGGTGCGGAGGGCGTCTCGGGTGACGGCTCGTGCGAGGGGGCCGTCGCGGGGCCTCTCTCCGGCATGCGGAACTCCAGTCTTTTCGTCGTCTTTTCACACCCCCGACCGACCCATGCTCTCAGCTGGCGGAACGTCCGTGGAGCAGCGCGACGTGTGACGTACCCTGCGGCCCCATGAACGCAAGTGGGAAGAAGATCGCCCTCGTGACCGGTGCGGGCTCCGGCATCGGCCGCTCCGTGGCCCTGACCCTGGCCGCCGCCGGCTGGTCGGTGGCGGCGGCCGGCCGCCGGAGCGAACCGCTCCGGGAGACGGCGAAGGCGGCCGGTGCCGACGCGGACGTGCTGTGCGTACCGGCGGACGTGAGCGACCCGGAGGACGTGGCCGCCCTGTTCGGCGCGGTACGCGAGCAGTACGGGCGCCTCGACCTCCTCTTCAACAACGCCGGCACCTTCGGCCCGGGCGGGGTCCCGCTGGAGGACCTCACGTACGAGGCCTGGCGGCAGGTGGTGGACGTCAACCTCACCGGGTCCTTCCTGTGCGCGCAGGCGGCCTTCCGGCAGATGAAGGCGCAGGACCCGCAGGGCGGCCGGATCATCAACAACGGCTCGATCTCCGCGCACGTGCCCCGGCCGAACTCGGTCGCCTACACGGCGACCAAGCACGCGATGACGGGTCTGACGAAGTCGCTCTCGCTGGACGGGCGCCCGTACCGGATCGCCTGCGGGCAGATCGACATCGGCAACGCGGCCACCGAGATGACCGAGCGGATGCAGACCGGGATCCTCCAGGCGAACGGGCAGCTGGCCGTGGAGCCGGTGATGGACGCCGCCGACGTGGCGCGCACGGTGCTGCACATGGCGGAGCTGCCGCTGGAGGCGAACGTGCAGTTCGCGACGGTGATGGCGACGGCGATGCCGTACATCGGACGCGGCTGACCCTGGCCTGGACCGGACGGATCCGGCAGGCGGCCCAGGCCCGGGGGAGCGCCCCGGGGGCCGGGCCCAAAGCGCCGGGGAGCGGGTCGCAGGCGCGGGAATGCGGGCGGCGGGCGGGGAGTTGGGCTGATCATGACTGACGTGCTGCGTTACACCGCCTTCTCGGAGGACCCGGCGGGAGGCAACCCCGCCGGGGTCGTGCTCGACGCCGGCGGCCTGGACGACTCCCGGATGCTGGAGATCGCCGCCGGACTGGGCTACAGCGAAACGGCCTTCCTGACGGCGCCGCCGGAGGGACTCGGCGGGGAGCCGGGACGGGCCTTCACCCTGCGGTTCTTCAGCCCGAAGGCGGAGGTCTCCTTCTGCGGGCACGCCACCGTGGCCACCGCGGTGGCGCTGGCTGAGCGGATCGGCCCGGGCGAGCTCGTGTTCGCCACCCCGGCCGGGACGGTGCCCGTCTCCGTCACCGCGACCGATACGGGCCTGCGGGCCGTCCTGACCAGCGTCGAGCCGCACGTCGAGGACATCGACCCGGCCGACCTCGCCGAGGCCCTGGCCGCACTGGACTGGCCGGCCGCCGACCTGGACCCGGCCTTCCCGCCCAGGATCGCCTACGCCGGGAACCGCCACCTGGTGCTCGGGGCCCAGACCCGGGCCCGGCTCGCGGACCTCGCCTACGACTTCCCCCGGCTGGAGGCGCTGATGCGGCGCCTGGACCTGACCACGGTCCAGCTGGTGCACCGGGCGGGCCCGGCGCTGTTCGACGTCCGGGACCCGTTCCCGGTCGGAGGTGTCGTCGAGGACCCGGCGACCGGAGCCGCCGCGGCCGCCTTCGGGGCGTACGCGCGCGAGCTCGGCCTGGTCCCCGCGGACGCCGTGCTGACCCTGCGCCAGGGCGAGGACATGGGCCGGCCCGGAGTGCTGACGGTCGAACTGCGGGCCGGCGACCCGCGGGTGCGGGTGGGCGGCAGCGGGGTCCGGATCGGATGAGCCACGGCCTGCCGGCGGAGGCCCGCGCGTGACGAGGGTGCTGACGTACGCGGAGGCCGAGCTTCCGGCCGGGCTCGCCGAGCAGGTCGCGGCCCTCGAGGCGCAGGCCTGGCCGGGCGCCCGCAGCGGGCACGACCCGGCACTGGCGCCCCGGGTGATGGTGCTGCTGGACGAGGACGGAGCGGTGGCCGCCTCCCTCGCCCTGCTGTTCAAGGAGATCCGGCACGCGGGGCGCACCCACCGCGCCGCCGGGCTCAGCGCGGTGGTGACCCGGGACACCGCCCGGGGCCGCGGGCACGGCGGGCGACTGGTGGCGGCGGCCCGTGCGGCACTGGCCGCCGATCCGGCCGTGGACCTCGTCCTGTTCAGCTGTGACCGTCCGCTCGTCCCCTTCTACGAGGCGGCCGGCTTCACCCGGCTGCCCGGGACGGTCCTGGTCGGCGGGACGCCGCAGGAGCCGCTGGCCACGGACGCGCCCGGCTTCGACAAGGAGGTCCTCGCCGACTTCCCCGGCGCGGACACCGGTGCCCGGGCGTTCACGGGCGTACGGATCGCCCTGTACCCGGGGACCGTCGACCGGCTCTGGTGACCGGACGTGCGGAAGGGGCCCGGATCCTCTCGATCCGGGCCCCTTGCGCACGCCGCCGGTGCCTTACGAGCCGTTGCCCTCCGCCGACGCGGGAACGCCCGCCGCCGGGGCCGCCGCCGGAGCCGCGGGGGCCGCCGCCGGGGCCGCGGGGGTCGTACGGGCGAACACCCCGAGGAACAGGAGCAGCGTCGGGATCAGGTACACCAGCCACACCGTGACCTGGAGCCAGGTCGGGTCGGGCTGGAAGTTGAACGTCCCCTTCAGCAGGGTCCCGTACCAGCTGTCCGGCGGGATCGTCGCGGTGACGTCGAAGGCCTTGTTCATGAGGCCGGGCAGGAACTCGGCCTCCTGGAGGTCGTGCACCCCGTACGCGAGCACGCCCGCGGCGACCACGACCAGCATCCCGCCGGTCCAGGTGAAGAACTTAGACAGGTTGATCTTGAGTGCGCCGCGGTAGAACAGCCAGCCCAGCAGGACCGACGATCCGATGCCGAGCAGCACGCCCGCCAGCGGCCCCGCGCCGTCGCCGGCCGCGTGGACCGACCGCCACACGAACAGCGAGGTCTCCAGGCCCTCCCGGCCGACGGCCAGGAACGCCGTCGTCACCAGGGCGCCGGTGCCCATCGCGAGCGCCGCGTCGAGCTTGCCGTGCAGCTCGCTCTTCAGGTGCCGCGCGGTGCGCTTCATCCAGAAGACCATCCACGTCACCAGGCCGACCGAGACGATCGACAGGCTGCCGCCGATCGCCTCCTGCGCCTGGAACGTCAGCTCCGAGGTGCCGAATTCGAGGGCCGCGCCGAAGGCCAGGCTGAGCGCGGCCGCGAGGCCGACGCCGAGCCACAGGGGTCCTAGCTTGTCCTTGTGCCCGGTCTTCACCAGGTACGCGATGAGGATGCAGACGACCAGGCTGGCCTCCAGCCCCTCACGCAGGCCGATCAGGTAGTTGCTGAACACGTCGGTTCCTTTCCGTTCCGGGGAACTACGTGAACAGCGCCCGGCCCCACCAGTCGTCCTTGTCGCGGACGCCCGGCGGGACGGCGAAGACGGCCGAGCCCACGTGCTGGATGTACTCGTTCAGCGCGTCGTTCTTGGACAGGTTGCGCTGGAGCGGGATGAAGCCCTTGCGGACGTCGCGCTGGTAGGCGAGGAAGAACAGGCCCGCGTCGAGCCGGCCCAGTCCGTCGGTCCCGTCGGTGAACGAGTAGCCGCGGCGCAGGATCGTCACGCCGTTGTTGCTGTCGGGGTGCGCGAGGCGGACGTGCGCCTGCGGCTTCATCGCCTTCAGGAACGGCTCGTCGCGCTCCTTGGACTTGCCGACCGGGGCGCCCTCGGCCTTGTCCCGGCCGAAGATGTCCTCCTGCTCCTGGAGCGGAGTGCGGTCCCAGGTCTCGATGTGCATGCGGATCCGGCGGGCGACCAGGTACGAGCCGCCGGTCATCCACGCCGAGGCGCCCTTGGCCTCGTCCGCGACCCACACGTGCTTGTCGAGGGCGGCGGTGTCGGTGCCCGCGATGTTCCGGGTGCCGTCCTTGAAGCCCATCATGTTGCGCGGGGTCTGCTCGTCCGGGGTGGTGGACGAGGTCTTGCCGAAGCCGAGCTGCGACCAGCGCACCGCCGCCTTGCCGAAGCCGATGCGGGCGAGCTGGCGGATCGCGTGCACCGCGACCTGCGGGTCGTCCGCGCAGGCCTGCACGCAGAGGTCGCCGCCGCTCTTGGCGGGGTCCAGGTTGTCGCCGGGGAACTGCTCCAGGTCGACCAGGGCCTCGGGGCGCCTGTCCTCCAGGCCGAACCGGTCCTTGGCGAAGAGCGAGGGGCCGAAGCCGATGGTCAGCGTCAGCCGGGACGGCTTGAGGCCGAGGGCCTCACCGGTGTCGTCCGGCGGGGCCTCGGGCAGGCCGCCGACCGCGTCCTCGCCGACGGGGAGGCCGGCGGTCATCCGCTCGGCGGCCCGCGTCCAGTCCTTGAGGAGCTGTACGAGCTCCGCGCGGTCCTTCGTCTTCACGTCGAACGCCGCGAAGTGCAGCCGGTCCTGGACGGCGGAGGCGATGCCGGCCTGGTGGGTGCCGTGGAAGGGCACCGCGGAGCCGCTGAGCGCGGCCGGCACGGTGTCGCTGTTGCCGGAGAGCGCGGCGACCGTGCCGCCGGCCGCGGCGGCGCCGAGCGCGAGCCCGGCACCTCCCCAGCCGAGCACGGAGCGGCGGGACGGCCCGCCCGCGGCATCGCCGCCGGCGGCGGACGCCACGGTTTCGGCGGACGTGGCTGCCGTGGCGGACTCGGCGGCCGAGTCGGTGGTGCTGGTGTCCTCAGACATGGTCCGTTACCCCTGATGCGTTACTTGGCGACGGCGGCGGCGAGCTTCGACAGCGGCTCCCCGAGCGCGCTGACGGCGTCCGCGAGTTCCTTGCGCTGCTCCTGGGCGACGGTCTCGTACGAGGTGAAGTCGTAGCTGTTCTTGTCGGCGCGGTACTTGTCGAGCAGCGTGTTCATCGCGGCGAACTGCTTGTCCAGCTCCGCGGACAGGGCCGGGTCGTTCTTCGCGGCGGCCGGCTTGAGCAGTTCGTACGCCTTCTGGGCGCCTTCGACGTTGGCCTTGAAGTCGACCAGGTCGGTGTGGCTGTAGCGCTCTTCCTCACCGGTCACCTTGCCGCTGGCGACCTCGTCCAGCAGCTCCTTGGCACCGTTCGCCATCGAGGTCGGGGTGATCTCCGCCTGGCCGACCTTCTTCTGCCAGTCGGTGAGGTCGGTCATCAGCTGGTCGGCGAGCTTCTTCTCGTCGTCGCCGATCTTGTTGTCGGCGAACAGGGCCTTCTCCAGGCGGTGCCAGCCGGTCCAGTCCTTCGCCGGGTCCTGACCGGCCTCCAGGCCGTCCTCGCGGACGTCGACCTTGGGGTCGATGTCACCGAAGGACTCGGCGACGGGCTCCGTGCGCTCCCAGCCGATGCGGGACACGGCGTACGCCTTCTTGGCGGCGTCGATGTCACCGGCCTTGACGGCGTCCGCGAAGGCCTGGGCCTTGGGGAGGGTCTCGTCGGCCTGCTCCTGCACGTACTTGCGGTACTCGGCCACCGCGGCGTCCAGCTCCGGGCTGCGCTTCTCGGCGGCGCCGTTGCCCGTGGCCTTGACCTTCTGGCGGATGCCGTCGCCCTTCATGCCGGGCTTGCAGGTGATCGCGTAGTCGCCGGCCTTGATCTCGGCGGTGATGGAGGCCTTGGTGCCGGGGCCGATGTTCTCGCGCTCGGCGACGATGCGGTCGTCCGGGAAGAGGACGTAGACCTCGGTGACCTTGGAGCCCTTGTTCTCGACCTCGATGGTGACCTTGCCGGCCGGGAACTCCGCCTTGGAGACCTCGCACGCACTGTCGGAGGCGGCGACCTTGATGGCCCCGTCGCCGGCGCCGCCCTTCTCGGCGCAGCCGGTGACGGCGGTGATCGCGGCCACGGCGGCGGCCGCAGTGAGGACGGTGAGGCGGGCGGGGCGCATGGGCGGGCTCCTGGCTGTCTGGCGTTCGGCAGACGGCCGCCCCGATCAGGAGGGCAGCCGGTGAGGCGGACCTAACTTAACCGAGGCTTACCTGACCCATGCCCGCGCGTCCAGTGATTCAGCCCACACATACGACCGACGGACACGGGCCCGTCACGGCACCTCCAGGGCTGCCCCAAGAGAAGGTCAAGCGGAGGTCAAGTCGATGCGGCCGCTCCCAGGGGCGCAGCGGTCGTCGCCCCGTCCGGGACCACAAGCGGAACCCCGGTACTCGGCGCCGGCTCCCCTAGGTGCGCATGCGCCAGGGGGGCGGTGGGCTTGCCGAGGAGCAGCAGCGGGGGCCGGCCGGGCGATGGTCCGGGCGGCGTCGGCGGGAACCTCACCGGCACCGGTACGGAGCTCCGGGCGCCGGTACGGAGCTCTGGGCCGCGGCCCCCCTCACGGCGTGCGGCGCGGCCGGCGCGGTCGGTGCGGGCGCCTTCCACCTCGCGTGCAGGCGGCGCTCCGTGCGGATAGGGGCCGTCGGACCACCCGTGCTTCAATTCCAGAGTGAACGATCTCGATGTGCTCAGCGTCTTCTGCGCGGGCGACGGGCGGTTCGGCAACCTGCTCGGCGTCGTGCGCGACGGCCGGTCCTGCCCCGACGACGCGTCGAGGCAGGCCCTGGCCGCTGAACTCGGCTACAGCGAGACGGTGTTCGTCGACGACCCCGAGCGCGGGGTCGTCGACATCCGCACCCCCGGCACGCGGATGCCCTTCGCGGGCCATCCGCTGGTCGGCGTCGCCTGGCTGCTCGACATCGAGGAGCTCCAGCCGCCGGCCGGCTCCGTATGGGCCCGCGACGACGGCGAGTTCACCTGGATCACGGCCCTCCCCGAGTGGGTCGAGGGCAAGCGCACCCAGCAGTACGCGAGCCCCGCCGAGGTCGACGCCCTGCCCGCGCCGCCGCCCGGTGAGGGCTGGCTGTACGCCTGGGCCTGGGAGGACGAGACCGCGGGCCGGATCCGGGCCCGCGGCTTCCCGCGCCGCCCCGACGGGGTCATCGCAGAGGACGAGGCCACCGGCTCGGCCGCGATCCTGCTGACCGCCGAGCTGAACCGCGCCCTGAACATCACCCAGGGCGCCGGCTCGCAGATCCTCACCGCCCCCGGCCCGGACGGCACCGTCGAGATCGGCGGCCGCGTCCGCTTCGCCAGGCCCCCACAGGCGCACACCGGGACCGAGCGGGTACTCAGCCGCGATTGAGTAGGTGCGCCCTGGGCCAGGACGCCGTCCGGCGCTGGAATGGCGGTATGAACACGACTTCGAGTGCCGCACCGCGTCCCGCCGGAACGCAGGAGTGGCTGCTGGTCCCCGCGCTCTTCACGGCGGGGACGCTGGTGGCCGGCGGCCTGAGCTACGCGGCCTCCGGCCTGCCGCGCTCCCCGCTGTGGCTCTCGCTCCCGTACCTGGTGCCGCTGGGTCTGGCGGCCGTCACCTGGCTGCGGCCCCGGACCCGGGAGCAGCGTACGCACCGCATCCTGGCGGGCAGCATCGGCGCCGCGCTGGCCCTCTTCTACGCCAAGGGCGTGGAGGCCGCGCTGTTCCTCATCGGGCTCGTCGTCTGGCTGGTCCAGGGCGACTGACGCCGCGCCGGCACAGGAGCCCCCACGGCTCCGGAGCCCCCGGCGCCACCGGGTGCGGGGCTCCGTACGGCAGGGCGGGCCGGAGTTCAGGCGCTCAGTGGGAACTCCTCGCCCAGCTGGCGGAAGACCGCGCCGTTGAGGTCGAAGGCGCGCTTGCACTCGTCGATGATGCGCTGCTTCTCCAGGTCGTCCGCGGCGATCGCGTCCAGCAGCTCGCGGTAGGTCCGCTTGAAGGCCGCGGGGTTGGAGATGTCCGCGAAGACGTAGAAGCGCACGCCGTCGCCCTTGCGCGTGAAGCCCCATGTCCGCTCCGCCTTGTCGCGGATGATCTGGCCGCCCGAGAGGTCGCCCAGGTAACGGGTGTAGTGGTGGGCGACGTACCCGCCGGGCCAGGTGGCCGCGCACTGCGCCACGCGGGCCGCGTAGGCCTCGGTCGCGGGCAGCGCGATCAGCGTCTCGCGCCAGGACGGCCCTCGCAGGTGGGCCAGGTCGCGTTCGATCTCGGTGACGCGCATCAGCTCGGGCCGTATGAACGGGCCGGCCACCGGGTCGTCCCTCAGGGACCCGGCCGCGTCTTCGAGGGCCCGGTACACGAACCACAGCTGCTCGGTGTAGCGCGCGTACGCGTCCACCCCGAGCCGGCCGCCGAGCAGGTCGCTCATGAACGTCGAGGTCTCTGCCGCGGTGTGCTGCTCGTGCGACGCGACACGGATGACCGTGGAGAAGGCGTCCAAGACATTCCTCCGGAGGCGGGACGAGGGGACGAGGGGGACGGGTCCGACGGGCGTGACGGTGCGGCCGCCACGCCCGATCCTCGGACTTCGGACTTAGGTTGACCTAACTCGATGTGTTCCCGACGCGCTGTCGGTAAAACATCCCCGCCGGGGTTTTCCGGCCGCCCCGTCCCTCGGCCGCCCCGTCCCTGGGCCGCCCCGTCGCCCCTAGGGCAGGGTGAGGATCTCCGCCCCCGTGTCGGTCACCACCAGTGTGTGCTCGAACTGCGCGGTGCGCTTGCGGTCCTTCGTGACGACGGTCCAGCCGTCCGCCCACATGTCGTACTCGTGCGTGCCCAGGGTCAGCATCGGCTCGATCGTGAAGGTCATGCCGGGCTCGATGACCGTCGTGGCGTGCGGGCTGTCGTAGTGCGGGATGATCAGGCCGGAGTGGAAGGACGTGTTGATGCCGTGCCCGGTGAAGTCCCGGACCACGCCGTAGCCGAAGCGCTTCGCGTACGACTCGATGACCCGGCCGATCACGTTGATCTGGCGGCCCGGCTTGACGGCCTTGATGGCCCTGTTCAGGGCCTCGCGGGTGCGCTCCACCAGCAGCCGCGACTCCTCGTCCACGTCCCCGCACAGGTACGTGGCGTTGTTGTCTCCGTGCACGCCGCCGATGAACGCGGTGACGTCGAGGTTCACGATGTCGCCGTCGCGCAGGACGGTGGAGTCGGGGATGCCGTGGCAGATGACCTCGTTGACCGAGGAGCACAGGGACTTCGGGAAGCCCCGGTAGCCCAGCGTCGACGGGTAGGCGCCGTGGTCGCACATGTACTCGTGCGCGACCCGGTCCAGCTCGTCGGTGGTCACCCCCGGAGCGATCAGCTTGGCGGCCTCCTCCATCGCCTGGGCGGCGATCCGGCCGGCGATGCGCATGGCCTCGATGGTCGCGGCCGACTGCACCTCCGGTCCGGTGTACGGAGTGGGCGCGGGCCTGCCCACGTACTCGGGCCGGCGGATGTTTCCGGGAACGGAACGGGCGGGAGAGAGCTCGCCTGGTACGAGCAGCGACTGGCCAGACATGCAAGCGAGTGTATCCAGCGGGGATGGGGCAGCATGGCGGGCAGAGAGCGGTATCGAGAGGAGCCCGAGGACGATGGCCCTGTTCAAGAAGCGCCAGGTGGGCAAACCCGGCGAGTGGTACTACTGCCTGGTCCACCACAAGGTCGAGGAAGGCCCGGAGTGCCCGGCGAAAGACCGGTTCGGACCGTACGCGACGCCGGAGGAGGCCAACCACGCCATGGAGACGGCGCAGGAGCGCAACCTCGAATGGCAGAACGACCCCAAGTGGAACGACACGACGCGCGACGAGGACGAGGGCACGGCCGCGCCGTAGTCCCGCCGGCCGGGGGCGGACCTACCAGCGGCTCGGCGGCGGGGCGGTCAGCTGGTCGGCCAGCCGCGCCAGCCGGTCCCGCCGCCGCCGCGGCCCGCGCCGCTCCGGCAGGCTGTTCTCCCCGGCCGCCGCGCTGACCAGGTGCTGCACCGTGTCCAGGTCCAGCTCGCCGGCGCCCTCCCGGACGGACAGGGCGTCGTGCGCGAGCGCGGCGAGATCCGCGTCACCGCCGTCCAGGGACAGTACGGTCGCCCCCGCGAGCCGGGCGTCGTGCACCCGCTCCAGCAGCCCCGCCCCGGGCTGATCCGGTGCCACCACCAGCAGGGTGTGCCCGCGCCGGGCCCCCTCCAGCCGGCCCAGTCCCACCGACAGGTGCGGCGGCGCCCCCGGCCGCACACGGTGGCGCACCAGCGTCGGCGCCAGCTCCGGCAGCCCCGACCAGGCGGCCTCGTCCACCAGGTGCGCCGCCAGGTGCCAGGGCTCGTACTGCTCGGTGCCCACCAGCAGCAGGCTCCCGCCGGCCGCAGTCACGGAGCGGCGCAGCGACCCGGCGAAGCGGCGCGCGTCGGCGGGCCACTGCGTACCGGCGAGCACCTCGCGCAGCAGCGCGACCCTCACGGCGTCCATGGCGGCATCCTGCCGCACGGAGCGGGCATACGGGGCCACTTCGCCCCCCTTCGCCCGACAGCGCGGGCCCCGTGTCCGTTCGAACCTGCGGATCACGGCATTACCCTCGCCCCCATGACCTCCTCAGACAGCACTCAGAATCCGCCCGCCGCCGCACCGGCCAAGGCCCCCGCCAAGGACCCGTGGGACCTGCCGGACGTGTCGGGCCTCGTCGTCGGCGTCCTCGGCGGCACCGGCGACCAGGGCCGGGGCCTGGCCTACCGGCTCGCCCGGGCCGGCCAGAAGGTGATCATCGGCTCGCGCGCCGCCGACCGCGCGCAGAGCGCCGCCGACGAACTGGGTCTCGGTGTGGAGGGCGCGGACAATGCCGAGTGCGCGCGCCGCAGCGACATCGTGATCATCGCGGTGCCCTGGGAGGGCCACGCCAAGACCCTCGAAGCCCTCCGCGAGGACCTCGCGGGCAAGCTCGTGGTGGACTGCGTCAACCCGCTCGGCTTCGACAAGCAGGGCGCGTACGCCCTCCCGGTCGAAGAGGGCAGTGCCGCCCAGCAGGCCGCGGCCCTGCTCCCCGACTCCCGCGTCACGGCGGCCTTCCACCACCTCTCGGCGGTCCTGCTCCAGGACGCCTCGGTCGATGAGATCGACACCGACGTGATGGTCCTCGGCGAATCCCGCGCCGACACCGACATCGTCCAGGCGCTGGCCGCCCGCATCCCGGGCATGCGCGGAGTCTTCGCGGGCCGCCTGCGCAACGCCCACCAGGTGGAGTCCCTGGTCGCCAACCTGATCTCCACGAACCGCCGCTACAAGGCCCACACGGGCCTGCGGGTCACGGACGTCTGAGCCCCCGCCGCTGCGCCCGGCGCCCACCGGGCGCAGCGGCCCCGTGAGCCGTCAGCCCCGCCGCCCACCGCACGCCTCGACGGGCCCCGGACGCGCACCGGGGTCGGAAGCGGAGTGCGGGGCGGCCTTACGGGAGCACTGCGGGGCATGGGGGACACTGGTGGGGCTCGACCCCGTTCCGTGTCGCCGAGGAGCTGTGCCCCATGCCCCGCCTTGCCGTGTTCGCCATCGTCGTCTGCGTCCTGTCCGTGGCCGCGGCCGTGGTCGCCTTCGTGGAGGGCAGTTTCCTGGGGATCGTGTGGGTGCTCCTCGCCGGGCTCACGTCCAACATGGCCTGGTTCTACCTGCGCAAGGCCAAGGCGGAGAAGGCCTCCCGCTCCGCCGGCTAGCAGCGCCCGCTCACGGCTGGGGGACGGCGCAGAAGCCGTTCGCGTCCTGCCAGAAGCGGTAGAGGTCGCGGCCGCAGAACGTCTCCAGGTCGGACACGCCCAGCGTGGACAGCAGATTGCGCACCACGTCGAAGAAGTACGTGTTGACCTCCGGGATCCACAGCAGCGCGAACACCGCGATCAGCCCGAACGGCGCCAGCGGCGCCACCTCGCGGCGGATCCGGTACGACAGCCACGGCTCGATGATCCCGTAGCCGTCCAGCCCCGGGACCGGCAGGAAGTTCAAGATCGCCGCCGACACCTGGAGCAGCGCCAGGAACGCGAGCGCGAAGCGGAACGGCATCGGGACGCCGTCGAGGGCGTTCAGCCAGAACGGGGCCGTGCACACGACCGCGAACGCCACGTTGGTCAGCGGGCCCGCCGCCGAGATGAGGCTGTGCTTCCAGCGGCCCTGGATGCGGTCGCGCTCGATGTACACGGCGCCGCCGGGCAGGCCCAGCCCGCCCATGATCACGAAGATCACCGGCAGGACGATGCTGAGCAGCGCGTGCGTGTACTTCAGCGGGTTCAGCGTCAGGTAGCCCTTGGCGCCGACCGTGAGGTCCCCGCTGTGCAGGGCCGTGCGCGCGTGCGCGTACTCGTGCAGGCACAGGGACACGACCCAGGCCGAGGTCACGAACAGGAACACCGCGAGCCCGGTGCTCGTCGAGTACCCCGTCCACACCGCCCACCCCGTGACCGCCATGACGGCGACGATGCCGAGGAATACGGAACTGATCCGCCGCTCGCCGCGGCTGCCCTGATGACCCATGCGGCGAAACCTACCCCGGGCAGGGAGCCAAAAGGAGTACGGGTCCGGGTGCGGGGCCGGGGACAATGGGCCGGTGCGTTACGCGATTCTCGGTACGGCCCAGGCAAGCGGCGACGACGGAACCCCCGTCGCCGTCGGCGGAACACGCCTGCGGGCGCTGCTGACCGCGCTCGCGCTGCGCCCGGGACGGGCGGTGCCGGTGCACCTCCTCGTGGAACAGGTGTGGGACGGCGACCGCCCGGCGGACGCCCCCGCCGCCCTCCAGGCCCTGGTGGGCAGGCTCCGCAGGGCGCTGGGACACGGGGCGGTGCGCTCGGTGGAGGGCGGCTACCTCCTCGTCGCCGCGAGCGAGGACGTCGACCTGTACCGCTTCGAGCGGCTCGTCCGGTCCGCAGCCGCGGCGCAGGACCCCGCCGAGGCGGCCGCCCGCTACGACGAGGCCCTGGCGCTGTGGCGCGGACCGGCACTGGCGGACCTGCCCGAATCGGCGGCCGAGTCCGCCCGCTGGGAGGCCGTACGCATGGACGCGCGCCGGGGCCGGCTCGCGGCGGCCCTGGCCCTGGGCCAGGCCGAGCGGGCCCTGCCGGAGCTCACCGCCCTGTGCGGGGAGCGCCCGCTGGACGAGCCGCTCCAGGTCCTGCGGATCCGGGCGCTGCGGGACACGGGCCGGGCGGCGGAGGCACTGGCCGCCTACGACACCGTCCGGCGGCACCTCGCCACCCGCCTGGGCACCGACCCGGGCCCGGCCCTGCGCGCCCTCCACACCCAACTCCTCGCCCCGGCCCCCGCCCCGGCCCCGGACCCGCCCTCCGCCCCCGCTTCCGGTGTGTACCCCGCCCCCGCTGCCGGCCCGCATTCCGCCCCGGCCGGGGGCCGGTTCCCCGGTCCGGCTTCGGGTCCTGCTGTGGGTTCGGCCTTCGGCCAGGCGCAGGCGCAGGCGCCTGGCCCGGATGTGGCCCCGGCCTCCGGTCAGGCCTCCGGCCTGGTTTCCGGCACGTACCCCGCCCCGGCCGGGGGCCGGTTCCCCGGTCCGCCCTCCGGCTCGCATTCCGGTCCGGCGCCGGCCGCACACCTCGTGCCGGCCCCCGGTCCTGTCTCCGGCTCGCCCTTCGTCCCGGTTTCGGGTCCGGCCGGTTCGGGGGACGGGGGCCGGAGCCCGTTCTCCGGGCCGGGGAACCTGCGGGTGCGGCTGACCAGCTTCGTCGGGCGCGAGGACGACATCCGGGTCATCGGCGAGGACCTCGGGCGGGCCCGGCTCGTCACCCTGCTCGGGGCCGGCGGGGCCGGGAAGACCCGGCTGTCCCAGGAAGCCGCCGAGCACGCCGCCCAGGCATGGCCCGACGGCGTGTGGTTCGTGGAACTGGCCCCCGTCGACGATCCCGAGGACGTCGCCGAGGCCGCCCTCACCGCGCTCGGCGCGCGCGAGACCAAGCTGCGCGGCGGCGCCGCCGAGGAACTGCGGGCGCTGACCGAGCGGGCCGGGGACGAGCCCCTCGAACGGCTCGCGGAACACTGCGCCCGCCGCCGCATGCTGCTGATCCTCGACAACTGCGAGCACGTCGTCGGCGCCGCCGCCGAACTCGCCGAGGAACTCCTCGCCCGCTGCCCCGGCGTGCGGATCCTGGCCACCAGCCGCGAACCCCTCGCCGTGCCCGGCGAGCTCCTGCGCCCGGTGGAGCCGCTGCCCGACCCCGTCGCGCTCCGGCTGCTGGGAGAGCGGGGGGCCGCCGCCCGGCCCGGCTTCCGCACCGACGACGACCCCGAGGCCGCCGCCGAGATCTGCCGCCGCCTCGACGGGCTGCCGCTCGCGATCGAGCTGGCCGCGGCCCGGCTGCGGCTGCTCACCCCGCGCCAGATCGCCGACCGCCTCGACGACCGCTTCCGGCTCCTGACCGGCGGCGCCCGTACCGTACTGCCCCGCCAGCAGACCCTGCGCGCCGTCGTCGACTGGTCCTGGGAGCTCCTCGACGACCGCGAACGCACCGTGCTGCGCCGCCTGTCCGTCTTCGCCGGCGGCTGCGACCTCCCCGCCGCCGAAGCCGTCTGCTCCGGCGCGGCAGCCGAGGACGTCGCCGACCTCCTCGGCTCGCTCGTCGACAAATCCCTCGTCGTCGCCGCCCCCGGCCCCGACGACACCGGCATGCGCTACCGGATGCTGGAGACCATCCGCGAGTACGCCGCCGAACGCGCCGCCGCGCACGAAGCCGACCGGGCCGCCGTCACCGACCGCCACGCAGCACACTTCCTGGCCCTCGCCGAGGAGGCCGAGCCGCTGCTGCGCGGCGCCTCCCAGCTGCCCTGGATCCGGCGCATCGAGACCGAACTCGACAATCTCCGCGCCGCGCTCCTGCACACCACCCGCAGCGGCACCACCGAAAACGCCGAACGGCTCGTCCTGGCCCTCGGCTGGTTCTGGTGGCTGCGCAACTACCGCATCGAGGGCGTGGAATGGACCGCCCGGATCATCGAGCTCAGCCCCGTGCAGCCGCCGGAGGGCACCCCCGCGTACTGGCGCTTCATGCGCGCACAGATGCTGCACGTCCTGCTGCTCGCCGAGGGCCACTCGCCCGAGGAGTTCCGCACCCCGCAGAACATCGACCTCGCCGACCGCATCCAGCAGGTCTTCCGGGGCGCCGGCCCCGAAACCGCCGGCTTCCCCGGCATGCTCTGGCCGATGACGACCTTCCTCACCGGCGAGACCCTCGCCGTCCTTGAAGGGCTCGACGAGACGGTCGACAACTGCCGCCGCCACGGCGGCGACTGGGAACTGGGCATCACCCTGCTGCTCCGCACCCACGTGGCCATCGACTTCACCGGAGGTCTGTCCTCCGTCACCGCCGACCTCGCCGAACTGCACGAGATCGCCCACCGCGTCGGCGACCGCTGGCTGCGCGCCCAGGTGGCGAGCGCCGCCGGGGAGGTCGCGCTGTCCCGCGGCCGGTACGACTGGGCCCGCATCGAGTACGAGGAGTGCCTGCGCCTGGCCCGGGAAGTCGGGGCCCACATCGAGGTGCCGTTCGCCATGGCCCGGATCGCGGAGTCCGCCTTCTGCTCCGGGGACTTCGCCGGCGCCGAGAAACTCCTGGCGGAGGCCGCCCTCGAAGTCGAACGCTACGGCGGGGTGTACGACGCACGGGCCTACGGCGGCATGCTCACGGCACTCCTCGCCCTCGTCCGCGGGGACCTCGAACGGGCCCGTACCGAAGCCCGACTCGCCCGCATCGCCTGCGGGAAGATCAACGCGCCCCCGCAGCTCACCGCCGGGCTGGACAACATCGACGCCATCCTCATCGCCCGGGAGCAGGGCCCGGAAGCCGGCCTCTCCGTGCTGGCCCCGGCCCTGGCCACGGCCGTCGCGGCGCACTGCGCCGAGCGCGTCCTGGCCGCGCTCACCGACACCGCGGCCGTGTTGCTGGCCGACGCCGGCCGGAATGCCGAGGCCGTACGGGCGCTGGCCGCGGCCACCGCCTGGCGGGCGGGGCACCCGCGCTCGGTCCCCGAACAGGCCGCCGTGGCCGCGCTGCCCGAAGCCACCCGCGCCGCGCTCGGACCCGACCGCCACCGGGCGGAGGAGACGGCGGGTGCGCAACTCTCCCCGGCCGAGGTCGCCGCCCTCGTCACCGCCGTCGCCGCCGTCAGCGGCAGCTGATCACCGCGTCCGCCCAGCTGGCCAGCGTCGGCAGGTGGCCCTGACCGGCCTGCTCCACCACCAGCCGCAGCGTGCTGCGCCCGGTCAGGGAGACGTCGACGGCGGCGGCCGGGTCGTCGAACCCGAGCTCGCCCGACCGCCACAGCCGCTGCCCGTCGGCGTACACCGAGAACCGCACCGTGCCGTCGGTGAACAGGGACAGGCCGTCCACCCCGGCCCGCGCCGAGAAGGCGGTGCACTGCCGGTTCAGGGTGATCTCCACCGAGGAACGGGAGTTCACGGTGATCCCCTGTGCGAACCGCCGGTCCGCGATCCGCAGCCCCCACCGCTGCCACACCCAGCTGCTGCGCCCGGTCTCCAGCTCGGGTCCGGTGTGGTCGCCGAACGCCGAGTGTCCGAGCCCCGCCAGCTCGAAGCCATGCGGCGGCTTCGGCACGGGCCGCGACGGGGTCGGGGAAGGCGAGGGCCCGGCCGGGCTCCGGCTCGGCGCCGGGCTCGGTACCGGGCCCGGCGTCTGCGGGGGCTTCGGCGCCGGGGACACCGGAGCCGGCGCCTTCGGCCGGGAGGGGCTCGGCGCGGGAAGAGCGCCGGGTGCCTCGGCCGGTACGGGGCCCTGCGCGTCCGGCGGCTGCGCACCGGCCGGCTCCGGTGTGCGCGGAGCCGGGACCAACGGCAGCACGGGCGCCGCCACACTCGGCGCGGGCTGCGCCGAGGCCCCCGGCTCGGGATCGTCCCCGGCCAGCGCGAACACCACCCCGGCCGCCGCAGCGACGGCGATCCCGGCCGCGATGGCGGCCTTGGCGGGCAGCCCGAGCCCCTCGGACACCACCGCCCCGCCGAGCCCGGATCCGGCGCCCCCGGCGCCACCCCCGGCCCCGGCGGCCCCCGCCCCGGCCCCCGCACCCGAACCGGCGGCACCGGCACCGCCCACTCCGGCCCCGGCCCCGGCGGCACCGGCACCCGCCCCGGCG
>LJCW01000052.1 GCA_001298555.1 Actinobacteria bacterium OV450 | reverse complement strand
AACCCCACCCGCAACCCCACCCACAACAGCCGTCGGAGCCGTACCCGCCCGCCGCCGCCGAAGAGGACGGGGCTCCGGCCCGCATCAACTTCCGCATGCCGGAGCACCTCAAGGCACGCATCGAGGAAGCGGCCGGCCGCGAGGGCCTGTCGGTGAACACCTGGCTGGTCCGGGCCGTCACCGCGACCCTGGGCGGGCCTTCCCGCCCCGACGGCCCGTCGGCGCAGGAAGGGCAGTACAACGTGGGCTGGGTGCGTTAGCGCGCCCGCGCACCCGCCCGCACCGACGGCTCACCAGGGAAGGCCGGCATGACAACCTTCAAGACCCCGGAACCGATCTCCGCTCGCATCGAGATCCCCCACGGCAACCTGTCCATCAGGGCGGGGGACCGCGACGACACCGTCGTCGAGGTGCGCCCGACCGACCCCGCAGACCCCGCCGACGTCAAGGCCGCCGAACAGGCCCGCGTCGACTGCACGCAGGACCGGCTCTCGGTCCGCGTCGCCGGACAGGGCATCCACTGGCCGGGCGCCGCCCGCCGGGTCGGTTCCGTGGACGTGGACGTCGAACTGCCCGCCGGATCCCAGGTCCGCGGCCGCGGCACCGCGGTCACCCTGCGCGCCGAAGGCCGGCTCGGCGAATGCCGGTTCGAGGCCGCACAGGGCGACTTCCGCTTCGACGAGGCGGGACCGCTGCGGCTCAGCACCTCCCGGGGCGAGATCGCCGTCGGCCACGCCGTCGGCGGCGTCCGGATCGGCAACGGCTCGGGCGGCGTCCGCGTCGACCGGATCGACGGCCCCGCCCACATCGGCAACGACCACGGCGAGACCCGGATCGGCGAGGTCACCGGCGAGCTGCGGCTGAGCGGCATGAACGGCGACTTCCACGTGGAGCGGGCGCACGGCGACGTCGAGGCGAAGACCGCCCACGGCCGGATCCGGCTCGCCGAGATCATCCGCGGCACCGTCGTCCTCACCGCCTCCTCCGCCGAGATCGAGATCGGCATCCGGGAGGGCACGGCCGCCCGGCTCGACCTGAGCACCTTGACCGGGGCCGTGCACAACACCCTGAAGACCGTCGGCGGACCCGCGACCGGCGACGAGATCGCCGAGGTGCGCGTGCGCACCTACAGCGGCGACATCGCCGTCCACCGTTCCTGACCGCTCCTCCAGAGACGGGCCCCGGCACACCTGTGAACGCACGCAGCCGGGGCCGGGCGGCCCGGGGGTCCTCCATCCCCCGTGGCTCCTGGGCCGCCACCTCCATCGTTCCCCCACCGGAGAGACGTGCACCCATGAGGGAAGAACTATGACCACAGCCGAACGGGTCGTGATCGACGTCGACGGCCTGCGCATGACCTACGGCACCGCCGAGGTCCTCAAGGACGTCACCTTCCGCGTCCGGCACGGGGAGGTGGTCTGCCTGCTCGGGCCGAACGGGGCGGGCAAGACCACCACACTGGAGATCCTGGAGGGCTTCCGCACCCGCTCCGCCGGCCGGGTCGAGGTCCTGGGCACCGACCCCGCACACGCCGACGAGCCCTGGCGGGCCCGGGTCGGCGTCGTCCTGCAGTCCTGGCGCGACCACGGCCGCTGGCGGGTCCGCGAGCTGCTGGCGCACCTCGCCCTCTACTACCCCCGGCCCTGGGACACCGACGAACTCGTCGCCGCGGTCGGCCTGACCGCGCAGGCGGACAAGAAGGTCCGGATGCTCTCCGGCGGCCAGCGCCGCCGCCTCGACGTCGCCGTCGGGATCGTGGGCCGCCCCGAACTGCTCTTCCTGGACGAGCCGACCGCCGGACTGGACCCGGTCGCCCGCCGCGAGTTCCACGACCTCGTGGCCCGGCTCGCCGACGAACAGGACACCACCATCGTCCTGACCACCCACGACCTGCACGAGGCACAGAAGCTCGCCAACCGCATCATGATCCTCAAGGGCGGCCGGATCATCGCCGACGGCACCGCCCAGGAACTGGCCGAACGCATCGTCGGCGAGGACGAGGTCCGCTGGTCGCGCGACGGCCTGCAATACCACCGGACGACCTCGGACTCCACCAAGCTCGCCTTCGACCTCTTCCGGCAGTACGGGGAGTCGGTCACCGACCTGGAGATCCGCAAGGCGACGCTGGAGGACACGTACCTCTCCCTGGTGCGGCAGCAGGCCGACGCCGGCGGAGCCGAGACCGGGGCGGCAGCCCCGGCGGACGAAACGGGGGAACCGGCCCGATGAACAGGACCGCACTGCGCGCGGGATGGGCCCGCGGCGGCATCGAACTGCGCCAGTCGTTCACCAACGGCGGCGATCTGTTCAACCACTTCTTCTGGCCCGTGCTGATGCTGGTCGTCCTCTACTTCCTCAGGGACGTGTCCTTCGGGGACAGCGGGTTCGAGCTCGGCACCCTGGTCCTGCCCGGCATCCTCGGCATGAACGCGGCCATGGCCATGGTCTCGATGAGCCAGCTGCTGACGGCGGAACGCGAGGACGGCACGCTGCTGCGGGCCAAGGCGACCCCGCACGGCATGCCCGCCTACCTCATCGGAAAGATCATTTCCGTGGCTGGCGGCGTCATCGTCGACCTCGCCATCTTCCTCGTGCCGGCCCTGTTCCTCATCCCCGGCCTCACAGTCGGGGACCTCGGCTCCTGGCTGACCCTGGGCTGGGTCCTGCTCCTGGGCCTGGTGGCCACCCTGCCGATCGGCGCGGTCCTCGGATCGGTGTTCAGCAGCGCCCGCAGCCAGGGCCTGCTCACCCTGCCCATCCTCGCCATGATCGGCACCTCGGGAATCTTCTACCCCATCACCTCCATGCCCGAATGGGTGCAGTGGATCGCCCAGGTCTTCCCGATCTACTGGCTCGGCCTCGGCATGCGCTCGGCCCTGCTGCCCGACGACGCCGTCACCGTCGAACTCGGCGAATCCTGGCGGCACCTGGAGACCGTCGGCGTGCTCACCGCCTGGGCCGTGGTCGGCCTGGTCCTCGCCCCGATCGTGCTGCGCCGCATGGCCCGCCGGGAATCCGGCTCGACCGTCGCCGCCCGCCGCGAAAAGGCCATGCAACGCGTCGGCTGAACCCCGCACCACCGAGCCCCACTGCCGGAGCACCCGAGTACGCCTAGTACCCGGGCGCCCCGGCAGCCCCACCCCCGCCCACACACCGACACACAAACCGCCGCCCGCCCACAACCCACCTGCACGCGGCAAGGGGCACGCTGCCACCCGTGCACACGACGCCCCCCACCCCCGGCACGTGGCACGCGGTGCGAGGCAGCCCGCCCGCCGGCCCGCACGCGGCCCCGCGGCACGCGATACGGGCCGCGCGGCATCCCGCACGGGGCACGGGGGCCCCGGCCCCCGGCGTGCCTGCACACCGCCGGTCTGCACGCGGCACGCGATACTGGGCACGCGATACTGGGCGCGCGGTATCCCGCACGGGGTACGCCAACCACCCGTGCATGCGGCGGCCCCCGCCCTCCGGCACACCTGGACGCGGCACGCCGCACGCGGTGCGAGGCAGCCCGCCCGCCTGCACTCCGCCGGCCTGCACGCGGCACGCGATACCCCCCACGGGGCACGCCAACCACCCGTGCATGCGGCGGCCCCCGCCGCCCGGCAGGCGGTACGCCGCACGCGGTACGTGGCAGGCCGCCCGCAGCCCGCCTGCACGCCGCACACGGCACGCGGCCCACCCGCGCACACGGAGGCCCCGCCCCGCGGACACCTCTACGCGGTGCGTTGCACGTCAGGCCGCCCGCCCGCCCGAGGCCGCCCGCATGAAACGGCCCGCCGGCACGACCCCGCACCCCGTACGCCACCCACCGGCCCGCCGCCCGCCCGCACGAAGCCTGACGCCGGCCCGCCGCACACGGCAGGCCCGCACCCCCGGCGGCCTCGCCGCCCCCGCCCCCCCGGGCGGCACCGACCCACCCCCACACCCGGCGGCCCCGGCCGCCCCCGCCATGTCCCGTCGCCGGGACAATGCCCCCCGCCCGGACCGCCCTTGACACCGCCGACCGCCCGCTTGAAGACTGAACGCGCTTGCCGAATTCGGCGCCCCATTCGCAGCGGCGGCCACGCGGAACGCGCATCGGCGACCCCCCAACCCGATTCCCGGAAGGACACGCCTGTGACCTCGCCCGTCGACACGTGGGACATGCACCCGGGCCATTTCTGGCTGCGTGGCCAGCGGCCGGAGAAACTCGTCGACTACGACGAGGAACTGCAGCTGTGGAACGTCTACGGATATCCCGAATCGGCCGCCATACTCAGCGATCCCCGGACCTTCTCCAGCAACACCATGCGGCTGGACCCCATCAAACTCGACGAGTCCGTGGTGGAGGGGGACTTCGCCCACGCCGACCAGCCGCTCCACCGCAAGCTGCGCGGACTCGTCGACTACGCCTTCACCCCCCAGCTCGTCGCGAAACTCGAATCCAGGGTCCAGGGCATCGTCGACGACCTCGTCGACCAGATCGAGGGAAAGAAGAGCTTCGACCTCGTTGCGGAATTCGCCGCCCCGCTTCCGCTCATCATGATTTCCGACCTCCTCGGGGTTCCGGAGAGCGACCGCGCCCTCTTCCGCAAGTGGATGGACAAGATGCTCGACGGCTCGGAGCAATTCGAGTCCCCGGAGACCGTCCTGGAACAGGAAGAAGAGCTCCACAAGGAACTCGAACTCCTCTGGGAAATGCGCGACTACTGGCACGAGCGGGCGGCGGAGAGCCGCAAGCGCCCCCGCGAGGACCTGATCAGCAAGCTCGTCCACGCCGAACTGGGCGGCGAACGCCTCAACGACAGCCAGATAGCGAACATCGCCAACCGCCTCCTGGTCAACGGGCACCTCACCACGGCCATGCTCATCGCCAACACCGTGCTCTGCCTGGACGCCTTTCCGGACCAGGACGCCCGGGTCCGCGCCGACCGCGCCCTCGTACCCCCGCTCCTGGAGGAGTCGATGCGGTACATGAGCCCCATCTGCGGCGTCGGCCGCGCCACGACCGCCGACGTGGAGGTGGCCGGCACGCTCATCCCCGCCGACCAGCTGCTCCTCGTATGGACCGGCGCCGCGAACCGCGACGAGCGCCAGTTCCAGGACCCCGACCGGTTCGACGCGGGAAGGACCCCCAACGCGCACCTCGGTCTGGGCCGCGGCATCCACTTCTGCCTGGGCCGCCAGCTGGCCCGCATGGAGAGCCGGGCGGCGGTGGACACCCTGCTGGACCGCCTGCCCAACCTGCGGGCCGACCCGGCGAAGCCGCCGACGTTCCTGCAGGTGGTGGACGCCAGCGGCGTAGCCACGCTGCCCGTCGTCCAGTGACCGCCCGCCCGACATCCCCCCGGCAAGGAGAAGCGTGATGACCACGGTCGTGGAACGGTGGAACATCCACCCCGAGCACGAGTGGCTGCGCGGCCGCCGCCCCGCCTCACCCGTCGTCTTCGACGAGGCACAGGGCGTGTGGAACGTCTACGGCCACGCCGAATCGCGCCACATCCTGGGCGACCACGCGACGTTCACCTCCGACCTCGCCCACCTCCTGCCGGTCTCCGTCGACGCCCCGCTGCTGGAGGGGGACATGTCGCAGATGGACCCGCCCAGGCACCGCACCTACCGGCAGCTCGTCAGCCGCGCCTTCACCCCGAGGCTGGTCGCCGGCATGGAGGCACGGGTCGCCGACATCGCCCGGGAGCTGCTCGACGCCGTCGAAGGCCGCCCGGAGATCGAGGTCGCGGCCGACCTGGCCTACCCGCTGCCGGTGATCGTCATCGCCGAGCTGCTGGGCGTCCCGGCCGAGGACCGGACCCTCTTCCGGACCTGGGCCGACGACATCATCGAGGGCTTCAGCGGCTTCAGCTTCCTCGACGGCAGCGGCCAGGGCGCCGCCGACGTCCGCGACGCCACCGAGCGGCTGCGACCGCTCCTCGACTACATGGCCGAGCACGTGCGCGACCGGCGGCGCAACCCCCGCGAGGACCTGCTGACGCACCTGGTGCAGGCCGAGGCGGACGGCCGCCGCCTCACCGACAACGAGATCGTCAACGTCGCGAACATCCTGCTCGTCACCGGCCACGTCACCACCACCATGACCCTCGGGAACACCGTCCTGTGCCTGGACGCCTACCCCGAGGCGGGCGCGAAGGTCCGCGCCGACCGCACGCTGGTGCCCGGCGCCATCGAGGAGTCCCTGCGCCTGCTGTCGCCCTCCACCGCCCTCGCCCGCGCCACCCGTACCGAGGTGGAGATCGCCGGGACGACCATCCCCAAGGACCAGATCGTCATGCTCTGGCTGGGAGCCGCCAACCGCGACCCGAAGCAGTTCACCGACCCCGAGGCCTTCGACCCGTCCCGGGACCCCAACCCCCATTTCGGGTTCGGCCACGGAGTCCACTTCTGCATCGGCGCCCCCCTCGCCCGCCTGGAGGGCCGCATCGCGCTGAACGCCCTGCTCGACCGCTTCCCGGTGCTCCGAACGGACCCCGAGCGGCCGCCGACCTTCTTCCCGACCCCCGACATGGTCGGCGTCAACACCCTCCCTCTGCTGACCTCCTGACCCGTGACTCCTGACTCCTGAGAGAAGCCGCCTTGTCCGAGCAGTCGCTGTCCCACATGGCCCTCGGCTTCGTCCCGGCCCGCATCCTCTACACCGCCGCCGAGCTGGGCATCGCCGATGCCCTCGGCGACGGCCCCCGCACCCACCCCGACCTGGCCCGGCAGACCGGCACGGACCCGGCCGCACTGCGCCGCCTGCTGCGCGCCCTCGCCGGCCTGGGCCTCGTCACCCAGCTCGACGAGGAACGGTTCGCGCTGACCGAGCTCGGCCGCGGCCTGACCGGGCCCGAACGCGACGACGTCATGCTCTCCACCGCACCGGAACTCTGGCGGGCCTGGGGCGCGCTCACCGAGGTCGTCCGCAGCGGCCGGCCCGCCCCGGACCCCGTCTCCGGGCTGACCGCCCACGAGACGATGCTCGCCGATCCGGGAACCGCCGCGAAGCTGCGCACCGGCATGGCCCAGGCCGGCGCCGTGTTCGCGCCGGGCGTCGTAGCGGCGTACGACTTCTCCCGCTTCTCCCTCCTCGCCGACCTCGGCGGCGACGACGGCACCCTGACCGCGGCCGTCCTCACCGCCGTGCCCGCCCTGCGCGCGGTGGTCCACGAACGCGAGGACACCCTGGAGCGCACCGCGGCCGCCCTGGCAGCCGCGGGGGTCGCCGACCGCGCCGAGGTCACCGCCGCCTCCGTGGCGGCGCTGCCACCGGCCGCCGACGCCTGCCTGCTCAACAACCTGGTCCGCGACCTGGACGACGAACGGGCCGCCGAACTCCTGCGCGACTGCCGGGCGGCCCTGCCCCCCACCGGACGGCTCCTGCTGGTGGAAACCCTGATGCCGCCGGTCCTGACCCCCGACGCGTCGGCGGCGTACGGCCTCACCGACCTCAACAACCTGGTCTTCACCGGGGGCCGCGAGCGCACCGAGGAGGAGTACGCGCACCTGCTCGCCCGGGCCGGCTTCGACCTGACCGGCACCTTCCCGGTCCCCGTACCGGACGGCATGCCCGACTACCACGTCATCGAGGCGACCCCCAGGGCGTGACACGCCAAGCGGTGGCGGAGGCGTCCGACGGCCACGAAACAGCAGCCCCGGACGCCCCCCTCAGCCCAGCCGCTTGGCGAGTCCGACGATGATCCCCTCCGGCCCGCGCAGGTAGCAGAGCAGATGGCTGTCCTCGAACCGGGCGATCTCACCGACGAGCGAGGCGCCGTGCGGGCGAAGCCGGGCGAGTGTGTCCTCGATGTCGTCGACGGCGAACATGACGCGGTGGGTGCCCAGGACGTTGTGCGGCCGCTCGCGCGGCCCGGCGCTGGTGGCCGCGGGGGTGCGGTACCTCGCCAGTTCGAGCCGGCCGTGACCGTCCGGCGTCCGGACCATCGCGATGTCACACCGGACCCCGTCGAGTCCGGTTCACTGGTCCGCACGAGCCCCTCGACCGTGGCCCTGCCCTCCAGCTCCATTCCGAGTTCCACGAAGAACGCGACGGCGGCATCCAGGTCCTCGACGACGATGCCGACATTGTCCATCCGCTGAATCGCCATGCCGATTCCTCCTTCTTCCTCTTCTTCCTCGCGGCTGATGTCCCTGGGACGGAGCCGGCGGCACGTTCTCGACATCCCCAGAATCACCCCGCGGCGCGGCGCCGCGCAGCTCCGCCACGTCGGCGCGGCCGACCCCCGCAGGACCCGTGAGCGGGCCCGGCGGGAGCGAACCAGAGCCCGCCCACCCAACACGGTGCCGGCCAACCCCACCAGCAGGGCCACGTATGGTGCCGAGCCTCCCGAGGCCGAAGTCGGTGCCCTCGGCGGCGACCGGCTGGACCGAGGCGTGCGCGGAGGCGGCGAACAGGTGACGAGCGGACATCGGTATGGCTCCTCTTCCGAGCTTTCGTAGCCGAGGCTGCTGTGGAGTCGGTGGGTGTTGTACCAACCCTCGATGTACTCGAAGATCGCGGTCCTGGCAGCGGTGTGGGTGTGTCAGTGGTGGCGGGTGACGAGTTCGGTCTTCAGGGTGGCGAAGAAGGATTCAGCGAGGGCGTTGTCCCAGCAGACGCCGGTGCGTCCGACGGAGAGCCGGACGTTCAGGGTGGCGGCCAGGCGGGCGAAGGCGTGGCGGGTGTACTGGGTGCCGCGGTCGGAGTGGAAGATCACCGGCCCGGCCGGTCGGCGTTGCCGGCAGGCGGTGGCGAGCGCGTCGGCGGCCAGGCTGGTCCCGAGGTGGTCGGCAGTGGCCCAGCCGATCACCCGGCGGGAGGCGATGTCGATGACGGTGGCCAGGTAGAGCCAGCCCTGGCCGGGGGGGATGTAGGTGATGTCCCCGCACCAGCGGGTGTCGACCGCCTGCGGATCGGCGGTGAAGTCCCGCATGACCAGGTCGGGCCGGAAGGCGGCCGTGGGATCCGCGATGGTCGTGCGGTGCCCGCGTCGGCGGTGGCGGCCTGCAAGGCCGGCGTCACGCATCAGGCGGGCGATCCTGTGCCTGCCGCAGGTGCGGCCCTCGGCCTTGAGGGCCGCGTGGATCCTGGGGGCGCCATAGATGCCGCGTGAACGCGTGTGGATTTCGCTGATCAGCGAGGTCAGTTCTGATGTGCTTCGAGTACCTGCGCTACCTCTGGGACGACGCCGACTCCGACCTCACCATCGTCTTCACCGGCGGCAACGGCTGCTTCGAGATGCTGCAGAGCGAGCCCATGCTGGAGTCCAGGGTGTACGCATGGCAGGAGATCGACCGGATGCCGCTGGACGAGGTCCTGGCCGTCGTCCCGGCCTTCCACCCCATCTGGGCCGACGCCGACCCGGAGCTGATCGCCTTGTGCGACCAGGAAGCGGCCCGCGGGAACTTCCGGGCCTGGGCGAAGATCACCCACCACCTCACCGTCGGGATGAAGGAGTCTGGGCGCGGAGCCGTGGACGAGGACTTGCTGCGCTGGGCTTACAGCAAGCTGAGGCACCGAGCGGCGGCCTGATGCTCCACTGCCCGAACCCGCCACCGGCCACCGTGGTCCTGGACCCCTACGACGACGTGATCCACACCCGCGCCGCCCTAGCCTCCCACGCCCCGCACGACGGATGCATCACCGTGCACCCCACCCCGGGCGCCGACTCCTCCATCGCGCTCGCCTACGACATCCTCGCTGCCCTCGGCAAGCCCGTTCCCCTGGACGTCCACCACCGGATCGACCCGGCCCCGGCCTGGTCGATCGCCGCCGCCTGGATCCTCGCTGTGAGGTTCGGCCGTGATGTCACTGGGATGTTCGGCTTTGTATGTCACTGACGTGTAGGTGTATTGGCGATGGTCAAGGGCAGTTGGATCGGTCGATCATGGTGACGGTTCCCCGAACATTGCAGTGACGTGAAGTCGTATCGGACAGTGTCGTGTTCGCCGTATCTCCTTTGTCTTCCTGGTCTCCGTGGAGCTGTCTGGGCGTGGGGGAGTATGTCCGGCGGTTCTTGGCGGGTGTCGCGGGGTACCGCGGTGCCGGTGCCGTGGAGCCTGGCTGGTGCGGATTCCTGCGGCCGTGCTGGGGGTCGTTAGCACGTGCGTCGATCGATCTGGTGGGAATGTTTTGTTGTCACCCGTCTGGGTGAGTGGCTGGGCGGGAAGCCCGCGTGTAGTTCTTAGCCTCGCATCAGACGTATCCGTCACATACGTGTGTCTGGCTGAACTGTCCGGTGGGTGAGTGTTGTTGGAGGGCTGGGCGTGATCGCCGTACCGTTATCGGCTCGTCTGCTTCGCGGGTGCCGGCACCGGTGATGAGTCTGGACGGTGCCTTGGAGGCTGCGGAGGCGGAGTTGGGGCGGCATCGGGAGGAGTTGCGGCTTGCTGCTGTGGCCCGGCTGCTGCAGTTGCGTGGAGCGGGGGAGCTTCGGACGGCGCATGTGCGGCTGGTCGCCGAGGCAGCGGGCGTCAGCGTGCGGCAGGTGTGGCGCTGGCTGGCTCGCGCAGAGGAGACCGGCAGCCCGGAGAAGCCCGAGCGCAGGCGGTTTCGGATCACCGAGGAGATCATCGATGTTCTCGCCGACTACCGGGGCAACGTCAAGCGTGCTCACGAGCACCTGAGGCGCCTTGCCTTGGAGGCGGGTCAGGTACCGGTGGGGCTGACCACGCTGCATGACGCCATCGCCCGTGACCTGGATCCGGGCTTCATGGCGGGTTTGCGGGAGGGTATTCCGGCTGCCCGGGGTTTCGATCCTGCTTTCCGGCGTCCTGCGGTGGCCCGGAACCAGGTGTGGGAGGGCGATCACAAGCAGGCCCCGCTGGTGGTGGTGATGCCCGACAGGAAGCTGTCGAGGGTGTGGGTGACGTGGTTCGAGGACCGCGGTACAAGCTATGTGATGGGCTGGGCGGTCACCGCGGGCAGTGCGCACCGGGGTTCGGTTCTGGCGGCGGTGCGCGCATCCGTGCTTCGGGAGGGCCCCTACGGGCCGGCCGGGGGAGTGCCGCACCTGGTGCGCCTCGATGGCGGCGCCGACTTCATGTCCCGGACCGTCCGGCGGGCGTTCGGGCTGCTGGGGGTGCCGGTGCACCGGGTGCGCAGCGCCCGTCACAAGGGCGGGATCGAGCGGCTGAACCGCACCAGCATGACCCGTTTCTTCGCCGATCTGCCCCGATACACCAAGGCGCCCCTCCTCGATCACCGCCGCCGTGTCGGCGAGACGGACCCGCCGCTGACTTTCGAGGCGTTCGTCGGCCTGCTGCGCGCGTGGGTCACCGAGCACAACACCGGGCACGTGGTGAAGCGCACCGCAGTGACGCCGCTTGAGGCGTGGCTGGCCGACCCTGCCCCGATCCGGCCCGAGCCGAGTGCGGCCGAGCTGCGTGCGTTCATGCTGGAGAGCGATCACCGGGTGCGGAAGATCACCAGTCACGGGGTGGAGTTCGCGGGCCGCTGCTACATGCCGGAGAACGGTGTCGGCCGGATCGGGGTCGAGGTGCGGGTGCGGTGGATGCCGCACCACAGCCACGAGATCGACCTGTATACCTTCCGCGGTAACCGCTACCTGGGCCGGGCGTTCCTCAGCGATGAGGCCTCCGGGGAGCTGCGTGCCAGGGTCTTTGACGAGCGCCAGGAGCACAGCGCTGCTCTGCGCCGTGCCCTTAAGCGATCCGGGGAGCGCAGACGCGACCGCTATCTGCCGGCTACCGAACCCCAACTGCCCGACTCGGCAAGGCGCATGACCGAGGAAGAGGCGCTCGCCGAACTCGCGGGCACCAGCCGGTCAGCGTCTGCTGCTCCCCGTCGGCGCGAGGAGCCGTACCAGCCCCTGACCCCGCTTCCGGCCGGCTGGGCACGTCCCGGCCAGGCCGCTACCTGCTCTGATCCGTCTTCGGAGGACGCATGACCGTCACCGCCGCCACCACCGCGCTGCAGCAGCCGCCCGAGTCGGCGGCGCCGCGCCGTCCGGACCTGAGCCCGCAGTTCTTCCTCGGCCTTGAGGATTCGTCGCTGGTCGCCACCGACACGCTGCTGCAGATCAAGGACACTGTCGTAGAGACCGTCGAGTCGCGGGCGATGTCGGTGGTCTACGGCGATGCGGGGCTCGGTAAGAGTTTCGGTACCCGGGCCACGATCCAGGAGATGAATCCGGATCTGATCCTCCCGCTGGACTTCGCCCGTTCCCGCCCGGGGCCGAAGGACCTGCGCGAGGAGCTGTTCCATCAGATGCACCTGTCTTGCAGGATGCCGGGGACGCCGACCGCGTTCGACAGGCTGCTGCGCGAGATGCTGCCTCGGCGCCCGTATGTGATCGTGTGTGACGAGGCCCAGCAGTACCGGCGGGAGAACTTCGAGTTCCTGCGCAAGCTGTGGGATACCTGCGACCCCAAGCCCGCTATCGTTTTCGTCGGTGGCCGGGAGGCGTACGAGACGCTGCAGAGTGACCCGGCGCTGGCCTCGCGGATCTACATCCGCCTGGAGATCCTGGCGATGACCGAGGACGAGGTCCTGAAGACCGTGCCCGACTCGCATCCGGTGTGGAGGGGCGCGGATGAGGCGCTGCTGAAGCGGGTGGACACCCAGTATGCGCTCGGTTCGTTCCGTGAGTGGGTGAAGGTCACCAAGCACGTGATCAAGGGCATGGAGCACTTCAAGGCCGGCAAGGTCGACGACCGCATCGTGGACTGGGCCCTGAAGCGGTGCTGACCACCCCGCCTGCGCCGTCGGCGCTCTGGGGCGCGGCCGCCGCAGCTGAGCCCTTCGCCGTCGTGGAAGACGCTGCCCCACCCGGCCTGCACTTCCTCGATACCCCGGGCGTACGCACTCTGCTCACCCCGGGCATGCTCGCCGTGGGCGATGCGCTCGCCGAGGCCTACGCCCAGGGCCGGTTTGCGTGCGTGCTGGGCGATGCCGGGGTCGGCAAGACCTTCGCTGTCCACACCGCCGCCCGCCGTCTCGGTGAGCTGCTGCCGCTTGATTTCCGGGCTCACCCGGCGCCGGCGGACCTGCGCGCCGCCCTCCACCGCGCACTTGGCCTTGGCGGCGAGGCGCCCGCCGACGCCGGGGCCGCCGACACGCTGATCCGCCGCGCCCTGGCCGAGCGGCCGCGGATCGTCGTGGTCGAGGACGCCGACCGGCTGTCGGCGTCGTGCTTCGAGTACGTGCGTTTCCTGCACGACGACCTCCCCCAAGGGCTGTGCGTGGTACTCATCGCCCAGGCGCGTGGCGAACGCTCCTTGCGCGCCCAGCGGATGCTCGCCACCCGTAGCGCCGGCTGGCTTCACATCCCTGCGCTCACCCGCGACCAGATACCCCAGGCGGTTCCCGCTCTGCATCCGCTGTGGCAGGGCGTTGCGCCCGGCGACCTTCAGGCGCTGGACGCCCGCCTCGCCGATGGCCTGCTGCGCCGCTGGGTCGTGCTGACCCTTCACACCCAGCGGGCTCTGGCCGCCACCGGAGCGAAGAAGCCCGATGGGGGCATGCTGCAGGCTGTGGCCGACCGGGTCGACGGCGGGCGGCGCTCATGAGCGCACCCACGCGTCCTTGTGCTCCCATCCTGCGCCCCGCCACGTCGGCGGCGGCCCGCACAGATTCCGCCGGCAACTCCACGTCGGCGCCCGCCGCTGCCACACCACCACCCGGGCCGCGGTAATGCCGATGCCGCGCCCGGCCGCCGTGCCCGAGACCACCGGCCCGTGGAGGCCTACATGGTCACCCGGCCACACCGGCCCCGGCCTGCCCCCGCTCACTGTGGTGCACGACCCTGACGACGACTACGCCTTCATGGCCGCCGCGCTGGCCGCCCACACCCCCGCGCTGGGCCGTATCACCGTCCACCCCACTCCGGTAGCGAGCGCTCCCGCAGCCTTGGCCCATGACCTGCTGCGCAGCATGGGCAAGCACCTCCCGCTGGGCGGGAGCGAGGACGGCACGTACTGGAGTGGCAACACCGAGACCGCCTGGCGCGTGGTCGCCGCCTGGATGCTCGCCCTGCGCATCGGCCACGTCATTGTCACCCGGGCCCATCGCATCAGTTCCCGGCACTTCGAGTACCTCTTCGCCCTGCGGGAACTCACCGGCGTCCAGCTGACCCTGCTGTGCCACGGCCCCTTGCCGCCCGCCTTGGCCGCCGCCCTCCCGCACGAAAAGGCGCACAACCTGGCCGCGGCCCGCCACGCCGTGGCCGCTCCTGCGCCGGCTCCACCACCGCTCACCGGCCCCTTCGCGTGGTGGGAGGCGGACGGGCAGTTCCCGCCCCACGAGGGTGAGCCGTGCTTCCTGCTGCCGGCGCGGCGCGCACCCAGCCGCGGCGAAATCGAGGCAGTTGGCCGCCGCCTGGGTCGCGCGGTGCTCCCGCTGCCCGTTGCCGGCCACTTTCCGCCCGGGCCCGATGAGCCGACCGCGCTTCTTGCGCGCCGGCTCCATGCGCGTATCGCCCATCCCGTTCACGCCGCGGCGCTGGCGATGCGCATCCTCACAGGCGCTCCGGCCGCGCAGCTGCAGTTGCCCGCCGCCCATAAGGCCTTGCCGGCAGGGTCGAACCGTCGCCCGGGGCGCCCGGCCCCGTCCTGGGCGGTGGACCTGATCGAGGCAGCCCGCTGCTTCGGGCAACTGGAAGGGCGCCAGCACAGCGCTCGTCCGCTGCGGCTGAGCCCCTGGGACCAAGCGGGCGTGAGTGAAGCGGCCCACACCTGCGGCGTGGTCGAGCACCAAGCGCCCCGCTCGAGGCGGCGCCCCGCCGCGAGGACCCCGAGTTCCCCACGGCCCGCTGCGGCAGACCAGGGCGCGGGCGGTACGCCGGCACCGACCGGGCAGCATGAGGTGGCTGCGCACCCCACCAGTTGGCGAACGCATAGGGAGTAGACGATGGCCGAGCCAGGGACAGAGCTGTTCGAAGCGATCCGCGGGGCCTCTTGTGTGCTCACGTACTGGCTGGGTGGGTGTGCAGGGCGTCCATGGTTTCCTGGGCGTCCGCACAGCTCCACTGCTGCCCGTGGGGCGGGTGTTTCACGATGTTGAAGCGGTCGGGATGGGAGGCGAGTATGGCGTGGACTGACCAGGACGCCTCCTGGCTCCGCTGGGCCTGAGGCCATGCTGCCGCCACCCGGCGGTAGCGGCTCATGGCCGTGGGGGTCAGACCGACGGCCTTGGCGTAGTGGGACAGCTTTCTTCCGGTGAAGGGATCGTTGAGGGGCACCACGTCCAAGGCCAGGTCACCGAGGAGGAACCGTGCTTCTGTATCCATGTGGGCCTTCACCTGGTACGCGGCGACTCGGGCGTAGAACGTGTCGCAGATTCCTTCCCACCAGGTCCGCATGGATCCGGCGGCGAACACTTTGTCGAGTGGGGCGAGCCCGTATCCGCATACGGTGCAGACGATCAGGCTCCCGTCAGGGCCGATGTCGATGGGCTGCCGCTGGTAGCAGTACTTGCAGTACCAGACCATGGGGATCAGCTTGCGGCGGGTCATGGTGATGGCTTCCGACTGCTTCTCTTCGACCGCGCAGGCTGTCGGGCGTTGATGTCGCTGGTTGCCGCGTTCAGTGACTGGGCGGCGGTCTCCAGGCAGGCGCGGATGGCTGCGGGGCCGGCGCCGGTGCGGGTGAGCCGGTCGGCGTCGATGAGGCTGGCAGCGGCCAGGGCACAGTCCCCGGCGGCCTGGGACAGGGGGCTGGGGTCGTCGTCGAGGGTGGCTTCGAGGGCGCTGCGGACCAGGCGGAGGCTGAGGAGGCGCAGGCGGGTTTCGTCGGCGGGTGAGGGGATGGTGGAGCAGTAGCCGGCCAGGAGCCGGGTGAGCCCGAGCGGGGGCTCTTGCGCGGGGTCGGCGCGTAGGGCGGCGTCGAGTTCGGTCTTGGCGAGCAGGATGCCGAGGAGCAGGGCGGTGTCGGTGCGCTTGGGGCCATCCGGCCTCAGCCGGGTGTCGGGTTTCGGGGCCGCGCCGAGGTCGGCCAGCGCGCGGTAGAGGGTGCGCGCGCTGGCCGGGCGCCGTATGGCCGGGGGCGCCATTACGAACACTCCCGCAGGTCAGGTGCCCGCGGGAGCGCGCCGCCGCCGTTTGGGCTTGGCGGCCCTGACCGGTGTGGGCATGGCGAGGGTGGCTTTTTGCATCCGGTCGTAGGTGCGGGTCATGTGGGCGATCTCGTCCTGGAACATGGACAGGACCTCGTAGTCGGCCACTTGTTCGCCGAGGGGGTTGATGGCCCCGGACAGCAGGCGGCGCAGTTCGGTGTTGATGCGGCGCATTCGCAGGGCGGCGTATTCGGAGATTTTGGCGGGGTCGCTCGTGATCATGTAGCCGCTGCGGTAGGACAGGAACGCCTTGCCTTTCTCCATGGTGATGTGGTCGCGGATGTAGCCCTTGGCCCGTTCGAACTGCCCGTCGGTGGCGTGGATGCGGCCGGTGACCTGCTCGCGGGGGAGCAGTACGTCCTCGCCGGCGTCTTCGTGCAGTTTCCAGGCGAGCTCCGCCAGGTGCTGGGTGGGGACCGGGGCCGCTCGCTGGGCTCCGGTGGCTGTTCGGGTCATGGCTGGTCATCGCCTTCGGCGAGGATCCGGGCGAGTTCGTCGTCCATGGTGGTGTCACCACTGGCCAGGGCCGAGTCGCACCAGTCCAGGGCTGCGCGGATCCTGCGGTGGTTGTCGAGGATGGCGCGGATCTCGCGGTCGGTGAATTCCGTGACGTGCAGCCGCGGAACCATCTCCTGCAGATCGACGAGGAATGCAGTGCCGCTTCCGATCAGCTCCAGAGCCTCCCTGGAGGCGCGCTGGTAGTCCACGGCGGGCTCACGGAGCTTTTGCGGCAAAGGTTCCGCTTCGTCCTCGTCTTTGGACGATCCGCGCTCCTGTGCCGAGGCTAGCCGGACAGCTGCGGCTTCCACGCGCTGGTCGTGGTGAGCCCGGTAGAGAATCCGCTGGTTGGACGGATTGGCCATGACGCGCTGGGCTATGTCGGGACGCCGGATGATCTCTTCGACTGCTCCCACGGCGCTCTCGGAGTTGGTCAGAAGAGTCCGCACCCGGTCGAGCTTTTCCTCCTTGGTCAAGGGCCTGTGGGGCAGCCGTCCGGCGCGGCGCAGCGCCGCGTCCTCGGTCCAGTGGTCTGCTCCGCCAGGTGGCGTCTGGATGATCTCGAATCTGTCCTCCAGCGCTTCAAGCGCGCGGTGGACTGAGAAGGACTCCTGCGGCCGGCGGTGTTCCTTGGGCCAGCATGTGGCGGTGAGCCGGTAGGTCAGGAGCGTGTGCACGTTGATACCGATGGAGTCCGCGAACCTGTCCAGGACGGGGAAGACGCTGCGTTTCTCGCCGGGTTCGTTCTTGGGGACCATCTTGAGGGTGATGTCGCCGAGCGCGAACTGCAGACCGGATTCCTGCTGGACCAGCTCGCGTCCCTGGCGTATGTAGCGTGCCCACTGGCGGTCGGTGTACCGCTGGGGGAACGGGCTGAGAATCCTCTCTTTGACCATGGCCATCCGCCTTTGCGACAGCGGGCGCGCCAGGCGTGTAAAACGCGGCAAAGGACCCTCCCCGCGCCCTTTCAACCCACGCTACGTCTATACCGGCCCGGGGGAGCGGCTCCTGTGGCGGCGCGTATTGAGTAGGGCGGCAAGTCTCCTGCTCACACCGCTGTAGCCGGTCGCTTAGCCGTTTTGCTGGTCTGGCGCCGCTTGTAGCAGGCGTACACCCGGCAGGCGGGCCGGTCGTAGACGGCGTCGCTGCGCCTGTCCCACCCTGCCCCGACCGGCTGCCCGCAGACCGGGCAACTCCGCGGTGCCAAGAGAAGGGCGGCCCTGCGGATACGGCCCGCTCTCGATCGGCAGCGCTGGCTGCAATAGACGGTGTCGCGGCGGGCCGTCAGGGGCAAGGGGCTCCCGCACAGACTGCACAGGGGGCCGTTGGCAACCACACCTCCACCCTAGACCTCAAGGAAACCTATCTCTGGTGTGGCCGCATGTGCAGAGCGATGCAGGCGGCTTGGGCCAAGCAGGACCGTGGCGTCGAGCCGCACCCAGCGCCGTCTTTGTGCGTCCAAGGCGGTTCCGGACCCGAGCCGCCAAAAAAGCCGCCCGGCATCCCCAGCCGTAATCCGAGATGCGCGGCACACCTCTGGCACTATCGCGCGCCGTTCTTGGCCGTCCCGCCTCACGGACCGTGCACAGTATCGGAACTCCGATCCAACCGGCGGCCACCAGGGCGGCTGGAGCGGGAGGTCGGGAAGTTACGAGCTGGCCCAGTCGATGCCGAGGTCGGCGAGGGCGGCGAGTTGGTCGGTGCCGAGTCGGTCGCGGCGTTGGCGTTGGTTGGCGAGCCACACCCCGGTGCGGTGGGCACTGCCGTCGGGGAGGTGTTCGACGTGTGCCCGCCCCGGAGTGCCACCGCCTTCCCGCTCGATGTATTGCGTGAGGGCTTGGACGCCCTTGTGGAAGGCCTCCGCGCCCCGGCCGGACGTGGAGCCCGCGGTGGCCGTCGCGGGCGTCTGGCGGGCTCGTACGACCTGCGCGGGGGTGACCCCGAGCTTGCCCAGTCGGGTTTGCTGCTCGGTGTTCAGTCGGCGGTAGTCGCGTCGTTGAGTGGTGAGCCAGCGGCCGATGTCTTCGCCGTGCCGGGTCACTCCGGGCACGACGTCGGTCAGGCGGGTGCCTTCGTTCAGGAGCTGGGTGAGGTAGGCGTAGTGCCGTTGCCAGTCGACGGTCCAGCCGCGTACGGCGGGGTTCCAGTCCTCGTCGATCGCGGCCAGCGCCGCCGCCCGCCGCTTCGCGCGTTCGGGGTCTTTGCCGAGTCCGCCGGGCCGGCGGACGTTGGTGAGCCACTGCCCGATCTGGACGTCGAGGATGGCCGCGCCCCGTGGTGCGGCGAGGGTGCCGTGTAGACGGTGGTAGGCCCGTGCGGCGGCGAGGTTGGTCTCGAAGGCGGCGTCGGCGGTGTCCCAGACGATCCCGAGTTCCTCCAGCTCTGCCGCCCGCTCTCCGGTCATCGTCCCGGCCCGAAACGCCCTGCGCTGGTCCGAGAGCCACCTCCCGAGCGGGTACGCCCCTTCGGTGTGCTCGTATGGGACCTGGAGGTCTCCCTCGCGTTCGCGGTACCGGAAGGCGGCCTCGACGCCCCTCCTCCAGTCCTGGCGTTCGGTGTTGAAGACCTGGTAGCTGATCCACTTCGCGATCAGCGCGGGGTCGCGTGGGGCGGCGAACCGCAGCAGCAGCCGGGCCTCCTCCTCGCCTGTATCGGGTGCTTCACCGATGAGGGGCGACGGCGCTACGATGCGTTTCTGGTTCTCTTGGGGAATTGCGAGCATTTCCACAGCGCGTTCATCATGCGCCCGAAGCCCCTGCAATACCCGAATCAAAGGCCCATAGGACTTCGAAGAAAGAATGTCCTCAGGATCCTCATCCTCGTCCAGGAAAACCGGCACGATCAAAGTGGCCATCTTGCCCTGGCCGGGCTTCTGCCGAAGGGCCCGGCCGATGGCCTGGACGATGTCGACGGCCGACCCCTTGGGGTCGATCAGCGCCACCGAGTCCACGGCTCGGATGTCGACGCCTTCGCCCAGAACGCGGCAGTTCGCGAGGACGGCGCGTCCGGCTCGGCGGCCGAAGTCGGCGAGGACGTCGGCCCGGTGCTCGGCGTCGTGCTGGCCGCGCAGCCAGCCCGTCCACACCTTCGCGGGATGCCGGGCGGGGTCGACGGCGTGCAGCCGGGACGCGACCTGGGGCAGGCCCTCGGCGAAGGCCTGCGCCTCGATCGTGCGGTGGTGGAAGGTGATCGTCGTCTTCAGATCATGGGCGGCCATGGTCTCCAGCAGGACGGTCTGCACGGCGGCGAGCCGCTCACCCCGCAGTTCCTCGTCCCACCGCGCCTTCCCGTAGAGCCGGTCCGGGGTCACCACCGGGTCGACCAGTTCCGCCACGACCACCTGGTACCGGGCCAGAAGGCCGCGCGAGACGGCGTCGGCCAGCGACAGTTCGTAGACGACCGGCCCGAATACCTTGACGTCGTCCATCGAGCAGGCCAGTTCCGCCGGCAGGGCCTGGTGCCGTGGCACGTACGGCTTCCCCTTGGCCTCTGCCTTCTTCCGCCGCCGCTCTTCCTCCCGCCGGTGCGCGGCCGCGGCCGCCCGCTTCTCCGCCTGCGTCCTGGGCCGCTCGGCCCAGATCCTTGGAGTGGCGGTCATGTAGAGCCGGCGGTGGGCGGGGATGACGTCCTGGCGGTGGACGTCCGCCCACGCCTTGCCCGCCGACCCGCTGGTGCGGTGCGCCTCGTCGACGACGAGCAGGGCGAACGGCTCCATCGGCAGTCCGTACTCCCCGCGGTGGGCTTCGGCAATGACGGGCAGGGAGGCGTAGGTCGCGTAGACGGTGACCGGGCCCCGCCCGTGCCACAGGGCGAGCTGCGGCGCCGACGTCGTGCTGCGCACGTTCAGGCCGTAGAGCTGGGCGTTGTCCTCCAGCGAGCACACCGCGACCGCGGGCCCGTCGTGGCCGGCCGTACGCCACTCCCGGGCGGTCTGGGTGAGCAGGTCCAGGGTCGGCAGCAGCACCAGGATCCGCCCGCCGCGGGCCAGTCGGAGCGCGGCCGCGGCGGCGATGAACGTCTTCCCGGTCCCGCACGCGGCCACCACCGTGGCCCGCAGACCCGCATTCGGGATCCGCTTCCCAGGCGGAATATCGAGGCCTCGAACGATCGCTTCCACAGCCTCTTCCTGATGCGGCCGCAGCGTGACGTCGCCGCTCTTCTTCATTCGCTGCTCCGTGGGAGTGCCTGCACCGGGGGCAGTGGCCATATTCTCGGGATCCTGCACAGTGCATCTCAAGCGGATGCATACTCATGACTGTACCCGGGTCCGGTAGAGTCCGGTGCTGAATCCGATCGGGACAGAGGGAGTCTTCATGGAGCTCGAGGCCGGGATCCATCAGGCGAGGGCCGCCGAGGTGGAGCCGCTCCTGAGCGCCTGGGCCGGTTCCGGAGTGCGGGTCTTTGAGGTGGACACCGGCGACGCGGTGGAGCAGGCCGAGATCATCCTGTCCCTCGCCCGGGTGCTGCCCACGGAACCGTTGGCATGCGGGCAGAGCTGGGATGCCTTCGAGGACTCGTTGTGGGAAGGCATCTTCCAGCTGAAGGAGCCTCGTGTGGCGATCGCCCTGCGCGGAAAGCACTGGACGAACCAGCCTCACGGGGCCGTGCAGATAATGCTTGACATTCTCCAGTACGTGGTGGAGGCGCTGGGAGACGAGAAGGCGACTGCGGGCAGGCCGACGAAGCTGTGTGTCCTGCTCGCCGACGACAGCTGACCGCACCCGAACCCTCTTGCCACTGCCGGCGCCCGCGAAGCGGGCTGGTCCCGGAGGCGGAGCCGGAGGGGCCCAGGGCGGGGGAGCGGAGCGGACCCGCCCAACAGGCCGCAGGCCTGGACCCCGTGAAACGGGGTCACCCGGGGCCGCGCAGCGGCCCGTTCGGGATGGAGCGAAGCGGAATCCCGAACCCGTCCAGAGCGAAGCGCAGGACTCCGGCCCGAAGGGCCGGCCCTAGCCCCCGGCGAAGCCGGGGCCCGCTGAGCGCAGCGAAGCGGTCCTCTCCTACGCGCGCAGCGCGTAGGGACCCGCTCCGCGGG
>LJCW01000051.1 GCA_001298555.1 Actinobacteria bacterium OV450 | reverse complement strand
GCTCTCACTCTCTTGGTGTCTGAGCTGTGGCGGCCGGCGCGGTTGCGGGGGGGGCGCGGCGCGCGCGGCGTTCCTGGCGGCGTCGCCGTCGCGCCAACGGGAGCCGCCCGCCGCGGTGTTCCGGGCCGCCTCGGCGTCCCGGCCGCGGCGTCCGGCCGCGCCCTGGGCGGCGGCTGCGCGGGAGCGGCCGCGGGCCGGGCGGGGGCTGCCGTCCTGCGGGGCGGGCGCGCCCTCGGCACGCGGGTGCGGGACGTCCGAGCGGACGGGTTCGTCGCCGGGCGCGGCCGCACCGCGTACGGCTTCGGCCGCGGGGACGGGGGCCTTGCCGTGGCCCAGTTCGTCCGCACCCGCGCCGCGCGCACGCACGGCGGGGCCGCCCCGGGCCGGGGTCGCGGCGGCCGCGGCAGGCTGCGGGCCCTCCTGCGAGGTGGGGTACTCCGTCACGCGTGGAATTCCGTCCGTTTGCGCTCGATGTGCGCTGCACTCAACTCGGTCAGTCGCGGTATACCCGCTCAGCGGCGGGGGCACCATCGCCCGCGGTTCCGCGTCCCGCTCGTTACCTCTCGCTCTGCGTTGACCTCCGGTCAAGTCCCGCGTACGGCACGACATTTACGGATGTGCAGCCGGGCGCCCCTCTCGCGCGCGACCTGCGGAGGCAGATCTTACGTTTGAACCCCGGGGGCGCATCAAGGGTCTCATGAGGTCATATGCGCCGGGGTGCGGTCCCAGTCCTCGGGCAGGGCCGGAACGTCCCATGCGGAATCCGGCCGCCAGTCCTGCCAGCCGTCGGAGAACGGCGCCCCCCACGCCTTGATCACGTCCACCGCGGCCCGCCCCGCGGCCTGCACCCGGCGGGCCTGTTCCGCGTCCATCAGACCGGACTGCTGGGCCTGCGCGAACTCGTCCTCGTCGCGCCACGTCCAGGTGCGGTCCGGGTACACGGAGATGTCCAGGAAGTGGTCCACGGAGTCGACCCCGCCGGACCACCGCGTGCGCGGCTCCTCCAGGTTCACGTACCAGTTCTTGAACCGCCAGCCGTGCTCCCAGAACAGCCACACCGACCACGGGTCCCCGGGCCGGGCCAGCTTCAGCACGCCGGCGCCGAACCAGCGCGCCCTCACGGTGGTGCGCGGCGCGGTGTACCGGGTGGCGAGCGGTTCCTCGTGGACGGGGGTGCCGTCGGCCAGCACGGGCTTGACGCACTCGGTGCCCGGGGCCATCCACACCGCCAGCAGCTCGTCGGTGTCCTGCACCACGGTCACCGGACGGCAGATGTGGACCGCGCCCTTCAGGTCCGGGGCGAGATCGCGGTAGCGCCACAGGATCTGCTCCCCGGGCCGCCAGCGGGTGCCCTGCGCGTCGTCGCCGCCCCCGCGGCCTCCGGTACCTGTCATGCGCAGATCTTAGGGCTGAGGCCCCTGCGCCCGCTGCGGTGCAGGTCACGGAGGTGCGCGGGGACGAGAAACGACCGAATCCGGCCCCAGTCCGGAAACGTTTTCAGGGCCGGGTCATCCGCAGGACGTCGAGCGCCTCGTCCAGTTGTTCCAGGGTCAGGTCGCCGCGGTCCACGTAGCCGGACTCCAGCACGACCTCCCTGATCGTCTTCCGCTCGGCGAGCGCCCTCTTGGCGACCTTGGCCGCCTCCTCATAGCCGATGTACCGGTTCAGCGGGGTCACCACGGAGGGGGAGGACTCGGCGAACTCCCTGGCCCGCGCCTCGTTGGCGGTGATCCCGTCGATGGTGCGGTCGGCCAGCAGACGGCTCGCGTTGCCCAGCAGCCGGATCGATTCCAGCAGGTTCTTGGCCATCACCGGGAGCATCACATTGAGCTCGAAGTTGCCCGCCGCGCCCGCCACGGCGACGGTCGTGTCGTTCCCGGTCACCTGTGCGGCGACCATGAGTACGGCCTCCGGGACCACCGGATTGACCTTCCCGGGCATGATCGAGGAGCCCGGCTGGAGATCGGGCAGATTGATTTCGGCCAATCCCGTGCGCGGCCCCGAGGCCATCCAGCGCAGATCGTTGCAGATCTTGGTGAGGGAGACGGCGATCGTACGGAGCATCCCCGAGGTCTCCACCAGCGCGTCCCGCGCCCCCTGGGCCTCGAAGTGGTTGCGGGCCTCCGTCAGCGGCAGCCCGGTCGCGGCGGCCACCTCGGCGATCACGGCGGCGGAGAACCCGGGCGGGGTGTTGATGCCGGTGCCCACCGCGGTCCCGCCCAGCGGCAGTTCCGCGAGCCGGGGCAGGGCCGCCCGCAGGCGCTCGATGCCGTAGCGCACCTGGGCGGCGTACCCGCCGAACTCCTGGCCCAGGGTCACCGGGGTGGCGTCCATCAGGTGGGTCCGGCCGGCCTTGACCACCTCGGCGAACTCCTCGGCCTTGCGCTCCAGCGCGACGGCCAGGTGCTCCAGGGCCGGGATCAGCTCGCGGGTGACGGCGGCGGTCGCGGCGATGTGGATGGACGAGGGGAACACGTCGTTCGAGCTCTGCGAGGCGTTGACGTGGTCGTTGGGGTGGACGTCCCGGCCGAGCCGCTCGCCGGCCAGGGTGGCGATCACCTCGTTGGTGTTCATGTTGGACGAGGTCCCGGACCCGGTCTGGAACACGTCGACGGGGAAGTGCTCGTCCCAGCGGCCCTCGGCCACCTCGGCGGCGGCGAACCGGATGGCGCCGGCGACGTCCTCGTCGACCACCCCCAGCTTCGCGTTCACGGCGGCGGCCGCCGCCTTGATGAGCGCGAGCGCCTCGATGTGGGCGCGCTCCAGGCGCTGCCCGGAGAGGGGGAAGTTCTCCACCGCGCGCTGGGTCTGGGCACGCCATTTGGCGTGCGCGGGGACCCGTACCTCGCCCATCGAGTCGTGCTCGGTCCGGTAAAGGTCCTGGTGGTCCTGGTTCTGATCGTCGGTCATGTGCGTTGCCTCCTGAAAAAGTTGAGCAATTGTCTTGTTCGAAGTGTTCCCAAGTCCCCTACCGGCCAGTAAATACCGGGGGTAACACCGACAGGGGAGACGTTCATGACACGTGTACGTACGAGACCCGGGCTCAGATCTACCCTCGCCGCCGTCGCCGCCCTCGCGGCCGCCCTCGGGGGTCTCGGCGCCATCACCCCCATGGCCCACGCGGCGACCGGCGCCGCAGCCGCCGTCACCGGCGCCGCAGCCGCCGTCACCGGCGCCGCAGCCGCCGTCACCGGCGCCGCAGCCGGGGCGACGCCGCTCCCGCCCGAACTGGAGGCCGTCCGCGCGGCGGAGGCCACCAAGATCTACGGCGACCCGGCGATCCGCCCCCTGAACGAGCGCAAGACCGGCCTGATCTCGCTCGGCGACAGCGAGATTTCGGGCGAGGGCGTCGGCAACTACGACCCGGCGACCAACACGGCGGCCAACCAGTGCCACCGCTCCCCGGACTCCGCGATCCACCGGACCGGCATCCCGGCCGACCTGACCTTCAACGTCGCGTGCTCCGGCGGATACACCGGCAACATCCGCACCGGCGGAAGCAAGCAGTACGCCGACGAGCTGGTGCAGAGCGACAGCCTCGCCATCAAGGCCCGCAACACGAAGATCAAGATGGTGCTGCTCGTCGCCGGCGCCAACGACGACCTCCAGTTCGGTCCCGTCATGACCGACTGCGTCACCCGCTGGGTGCTCAGCCAGGGCACCTGCGAGCCCAAGTACGGCCCCGGCTGGCAGGCGCGCGTCGACGGCCTCGAACCCAAGGTCGAAGCCACCGTCGCCGACCTCAAGACGGTCATGCGCGACGCGGGCTACGCCGACTCCGACTACAAGCTGGTCGTGATGGGCTACCCCAGCCCCATCGGGCCCGACTTCTACGACAACCCGAACTTCCCCGGCAAGCTCCCCGGAGGCTGCGCCGGCTACGACTCCGACGCCGCCTGGGGCCGCAACCACGCCGTACCCGCCTTCGAGAAGGGCATGCGCCAAGCCGCCCTCGCCTCGGGCGCGACCTACCTGGACAACTCGCGGCTCTTCCAGGGCCACGAGGTGTGCATGGAGGACGCCTGGGCCCGCGGCCTCTACCTGGACCTCGGCGACCACTTCCCGTGGGACGAGAACACCGCCCGCCAGTCCTTCCACCCCAACCACCGCGGCCACGGCGCGTTCGCGTCCTGCCTGACCCAGCTCTACAACTCCGGCCTGCGCGAGGCCTCCTGCGCCGACCCCGCCAGCACCGGCACGCCCGTACTCCAGGCCGGGGCCTGGGACGACCTGTACCGGCCGCTGAAGAACGAGGCGACCGGCAACTGCCTCGACGCCAACGGCGGCTCCAGCGCCAACGAGACGGCCGTCCTCGGCTGGGACTGCCACGGCGGCCGCAACCAGGGCTGGTGGTACGACTCCGCGAACAAGTCCGTCCACGTCGAACTCACCCACGACCGCTGCCTGGACGCCCCGGGCGGCAACTACGGCGCCGGTACCGGCCTGATCCTCTGGAACTGCCACGGCGGCGCGAACCAGCAATGGGTCCGCGACGGGGCCACCCTGCGCCCCGCCGCCGCGTCCGGCATGTGCCTGACCGTGGCCGCCGCCCACGACCGGCTGCGCCTGCAGACCTGCAACGGCTCCGCGAACCAGCGCTTCGCGTAACCCCGCCCCGCACGATCCCGACCCCCCACACCCGGCCGGCGCGACCGGCCGGGTGCCGCCCCCCGGGGCTCACAGCCGGCCCAGGTACTCCCGTACCTCCCGCGGCCGGTTCGTGATCAGCGTGTCCACGCCGAGACGCAGGCAGAGCTCCACGTCCTCCGGCTCGTCCACCGTCCACACCCGCACCCGCAGCCCCTGGGCCTTCAACCGGCCCACCAGCCCCGGATCCCGGCGGATCAGATCGATACCGGGCCCGGCATGGCCCGCGAACGGCGGCCGCGGAGGCCGCAGCGCCCGCTCGATCAGGTACACGGCGGGCAGCCCGGGCGCCAGCCGGTGCAGCCGCGTCAGCGCGTTGCGGGAGAAGCTCATCACCTCGACACGGCCGTCCGCGCCGTCGGCGAGCCCGTGGTCCTTCAGCACCCGCACGAGCTCGGCCTCCAGCCGGCCGCCCGCCCGGGTGGGGTGCTTGGTCTCGACGGCCAGCCCGACGGGCCGGTCCGCGGCCAGCGCCTCCTTCAGCAGGTCCTCGAAGAGCAGCACCTGCGCCCCGCGGTGCGCGTCGCCCTTCCAGCCGCCGAAGTCGAGCGCGGCCAGCTCCTCGTACGTCAGGGCCGAGACGACCCCGCGCCCGTCGGAGGTCCGCTCCACCCGCCGGTCGTGCACGCACACGAGCCGCCCGTCAGCGCTGAGCCGTACGTCGCACTCCACCTCGTCGGCGCCGTCGGCGATGGCCTGCCGGTAGGCGGCGAGGGTGTGTTCGGGGTGCTCGTGGGAGGCCCCCCGGTGGGCGATGACCCGCACGGTGCGGGCGGAGGAGAGCAACTGGTTCATGGAGGTGACGTTAACCGGCTGCGGTGTCCGGCCCGGCACCGCGTGCTGCACCGATGGCCGAATTCCCCGTGACATCGCGTCGCAGCACCGGCGGCCCGCCCGCAACCGCGCGCGACAGAGCCCCTGGCCGGCGGCCAGGGGCTCTGCGGGTGTGCCGGCGGTCCGGGCGGCGCGCCGGCGCCGGGGCGTTACGCCAGGCCGGGACCGCGGACCGGGATGTGGGTGAACGTCGGCTCCGGGGCCGGGTTCTGGAAGAAGTCGTTGCCCTTGTCGTCCACCACGATGAACGCCGGGAAGTCCTCGACCTCGATCTTCCAGACCGCCTCCATGCCGAGCTCCTCGTACTCCAGGACCTCGACCTTCTTGATGCAGTCCTGGGCCAGCCGCGCCGCCGGGCCGCCGATCGAGCCGAGGTAGAAGCCGCCGTGCCGGCCGCACGCGTCCGTCACCTGCTGCGAGCGGTTGCCCTTGGCCAGCATGACCTTCGAGCCGCCCGCCGCCTGGAACTGCTCGACGTACGAGTCCATGCGGCCGGCCGTGGTCGGGCCGAAGGAGCCCGAGGCGTAGCCCTCGGGGGTCTTCGCCGGGCCCGCGTAGTACACCGGGTGGTCCTTCAGGTACTGCGGCATCTCCGCACCCGAGTCCAGCAGCTCCTTGATCTTGGCGTGCGCGATGTCGCGCGCCACGACCAGCGGGCCGGTCAGGGACAGGCGGGTCTTGACCGGGTGCTGCGTGAGGGTCGCGAGGATGTCGTCCATCGGCTGGTTGAGGTCGATGGCGACGACGTCCGAGGACTCCGACAGGTGCTCGTCCGTGGTGTCCGGCAGGAAGCGGGCCGGGTCGCGCTCCAGCTGCTCCAGGAAGACGCCCTCGGCGGTGATCTTCGCGGTGGCCTGGCGGTCCGCCGAGCAGGACACGGCGATGGCCACCGGCAGCGACGCGCCGTGGCGGGGCAGGCGGACGACGCGGACGTCGTGGCAGAAGTACTTGCCGCCGAACTGCGCGCCGATGCCGATCTTCTGGGTCAGTTCGAAGACCTGCTGTTCCAGGGCCTCGTCGCGGAAGCCGTGGCCCAGCGCCGAGCCCTCGCGGGGGAGTTCGTCCAGGTAGTGGGCGGAGGCGTACTTGGCGGTCTTCAGGGCGTGTTCGGCGGAGGTGCCGCCGACGACGATCGCCAGGTGGTAGGGCGGGCAGGCCGCCGTACCGAGCGAGCGGATCTTCTCCTCCAGGAACTTCATCATGGAGGCCTCGTTGAGGACCGCCTTGGTCTCCTGGTAGAGGAAGGACTTGTTGGCCGAGCCGCCGCCCTTGGCCATGAAGAGGAACTTGTACGCGCCGCCGTCGGTCGCGTACAGCTCGATCTGCGCGGGCAGGTTCGAGCCGGTGTTCTTCTCCTCCCACATCGTGAGCGGGGCCATCTGGGAGTAGCGCAGGTTCAGGCGCGTGTACGCGTCGTAGATGCCGCGCGAGAGCGCCGCCTCGTCGCCGCCCTCGGTGAGGACGTTCTGGCCGCGCTTGCCCATCACGATCGCCGTGCCCGTGTCCTGGCACATCGGCAGGACGCCGGCCGCCGCGATGTTCGCGTTCTTGAGGAGGTCGAGCGCGACGAACTTGTCGTTCGACGAGGCCTCGGGGTCGTCGATGATGCGGCGCAGCTGCGCGAGGTGCGCGGGGCGCAGGAAGTGCTGGATGTCGTGGATGGCCTCTTCGGCGAGCTTGCGCAGCGCCTCGGGCTCGACCTTGAGGAACGTACGGCCGTCGGCCTCGAAGGTCGAGACGCCCTCCGAGGTCACCAGCCGGTAGGGGGTGGTGTCCTCGCCCAGGGGCAGCAGGTCGGTGTACGCAAACTCTGGCATGACGGCAGTCATTCCTCACTCGGCAGACGGCGCTGGCGACCAATTGGCAGCGCGGCTATCAAGCGTAGGACCTCCGTCCCGGGCTGTGTCTGTGAGGTAAGGCTCACTCCCGACTATCGCGATCTATCGCGTGTCGCTATGCTGGCTGGCGTGGACCTGGAAAAGAAGCCCGCCGCGCCCGCCGCCGCCCCCGGAGCCGCCCCCGCCGAACTGCGGGCCTCCGACGCCGACCGCGACCGGATCGCGGCCATCCTGGCCGACGCCCTCGCCGAGGGCCGGCTCACCGCGGAGGAGCACTCCGACCGCCTGGACTCCCTGTACGCCGTGAAGACGGTCGGGGAGCTGGAGGTGCTCGTACGGGACCTCCCCGCGCCCGGCGGCGCCGCCGCGGCGCCCGCATACGGACGGGCTCCGGCGCCGTCCCCGGTGCCCGGCGCAGTGGCCCCGGTCTCGGAGACCGTGGTCGCCGTGTGCAGCAGCTCCACCCGCAAGGGTCGCTGGCGGCCGGGGGCGCACACCCGCGTGGTCTCCGTCCTGGGCGACGTGAACATCGACCTCACCGAGGCCGTCTTCGAGCAGCAGATCACCGAGATCAACGTGACGAGCGTGCTCGGGAACGTCGAGGTCCTGGTCCCGGAGAACGTCACGCTCCGCGGCTACGGCAGCGGGGTCCTCGGCAACTTCGAGGTGCACGGCGAGGGACGCGCCGAGACCCCCGACCCGCACGCGCCGGTCGTGATCGTCCGCGGCTTCGCCCTGCTGGGCAACATCGAGGCCAGGCCCAAGCTCGGCGCCCGCCTGGTCGACCTGGCCCTCAGGCTGCGCAAGCGCCTGGACGGCTAGCCCGGGCCTGTCGAGGCCCAGGCGGCCCCGGCGGTCCCCGGCGCGGCCCAGGCGGCCCAGGCGGCCCCGGCGCGGTCCCGCGCCGGGGCCGCCGGGTGCGGGCAACTGCTCCCGGGAATCGGCCGACTTGGCCGAAACGGCGCCCGTACGATCGGCCCATGACCGCATCCTCGTGGGACCTGCTCGATCGCGCGCACGACGCGCTGCGCACCGCCGTCGACGGCGTGCCCGCCGACGCCTGGAGCCGCCCGACGCCCTGCGACCGGTGGAACGCCGGCCAGGTGCTCCGGCACGCCGCCGGCGACCAGCTCGCCTACGCCGCCCGCCTCACCGGCGGCCCCGGCCCGGCCGAGGACCCCTTCGCGCCCTCCGCCGACCCGGCCGGGGCCCCCGCGGAGCTGCTGGAGCCCGCCCTGGGCGCCGCCGCCGCGGCCTTCGCCGCGGTCGCGCCCGGTACGGCGGAGGTCGCCGTACCGCTGCCCCCGTTCACGGTCACCGCCGAGACCGCGGTCGGCGCGGCCGCCCTCGACGCCGCCGTCCATGCCTGGGACATCGCCGTCGCCACGGGCCGGCCCTCCCCGCTCACCCCCGCCCTCGCGGCCGGCCTGCGCCCTGCGGCGGAGGCGCTCGCCGAGCCCCTGCGCGGTTTCGCCTACGCCCCGGCGGTCGAGCCCGCCCCCGATGCCGCCGCAGACCCGGTCGGCTCGCTGCTCGCCTTCCTGGGCCGGCGCCCCGACTGGACGCCACCGGAGGCCTGAGGGCGCACGGCGGCGTCGCGTTTCGGTCGAATTCCGCCGGGGCGGCGCGCGGGCTCCACACAGTGCATAGGGGCGCGCACAGCGGGTAGGGACAGGTGCATCGTCTCTCGCTTGCGTATACGTCGTCAGGAGTAGACCGTGCAGCATCCGCCGCATCAGTCCCTGCAGGTAGCAGCCGTACAGAGCCTTCAGGCGCGTCCGGCCGCCGTACCGAAGCCGCGGGTGCCGGCGAGGGAAGAGGACGGACCATGGCATGCGGAGGCGGTGTGCCGCCGGGACGAGGCGGGGCTGTTCTTCGCCCCCTCCAAGGAACCGACCGCGGCCCGGCTCTCCCGCGAGGAGGCCGCCAAGCGCGTCTGTGCCCGCTGCCCGGTGATGGTCGCCTGCCGCGAGCACGCCCTGCTCCAGCCGGAGCCGTACGGGGTCTGGGGCGGGCTCACCGCGGCCGAACGCCGCGTGGTGCTGGCCCGCCGCAGGCGCCGGGCGGCGGAGCTGCGCCAAGCGCCGGGAGCCGGGCCGATAGCCGCCGCGGGCTGAGCCCCGTACGCAGGCAGACGGGAGGGGCGCCACCGCCGCACGCGGTGACGCCCCTCTCGCCGTGCCGGCCGCCGGCCGGCGCTCCTGCTCGGCGCGCTCCTGCTCGGCGCGCTCCTACTGGGCGCGGTCGAAGTCGATCGCGCTGTAGGCGCGCAGCTTCGACAGGCGGTGGGTGGAGTCGATCTGCCGGATCGTGCCGGACTTCGAGCGCATGACCAGGGAGGACGTGGTCGCGGTCTCCGAGCGGTAGTGCACGCCGCGCAGCAGCTCGCCGTCCGTGATGCCGGTGGCGACGAAGAAGACGTTCTCGCCCGAGACCAGGTCGTTGGTGTGCAGGACCCGGTCCAGGTCGTGGCCCGCGTCGATGGCCTTCTGGCGCTCGGCCTCGTCCTTCGGCCACAGCTTGCCCTGGATGGTGCCGCCGAGGCACTTGATGGCGCAGGCCGAGATGATGCCCTCGGGGGTGCCGCCGATGCCGAGGAGCAGGTCGACGCCGGTGCCCTCGCGGACGGCCATGACCGAACCGGCGACGTCACCGTCCGAGATGAACTTGATGCGGGCGCCGGTCTCGCGGATCTCCTTGACGATGCCCTCGTGGCGGGGCCGGTCCAGGATGACCACGGTGACGTCCTCGACGGCCATGTTCTTGGCCTTGGCGACGCGCCGGATGTTGACGGACACCGGGGCGTTGATGTCGACGAAGTCGGCGGCCTCCGGGCCGGTGACCAGCTTCTCCATGTAGAAGACCGCGGACGGGTCGAACATGGTGCCGCGGTCGGCGGCGGCGAGCACGGCGATGGCGTTCGGCATGCCCTTGGCGTTCAGGGTGGTGCCGTCGATCGGGTCGACGGCGATGTCGACCTCGGCGCCGGTGCCGTCGCCGACCCGCTCGCCGTTGAACAGCATGGGCGCTTCGTCCTTCTCGCCCTCGCCGATGACGACCACGCCGTTCATCGACACGGTGGAGATCAGGGTGCGCATCGCGTTGACCGCGGCGCCGTCGGCGCCGAGCTTGTCGCCGCGCCCGACCCACCGGCCCGCGGCCATGGCGGCGGCCTCGGTCACCCGGACGAGTTCCAGGGCCAGGTTGCGGTCGGGGGCCTCCGGAGAGACTTCGAGCTGGGGCGGCAGGTTGTGCTCGGTCATCGGAGCGCACCTTTCTGTACGGCGACGGCCGGGAAGTGAGGGTGCTGGAACTCTATCGTCACGTCGACAAATTGAGCAGACCGGGTCACGTATGAGCGGAATATCGGTCAGGCGTTTGGCGTGAGCGGACATCTTGCGGACTGCTGCGGTCGCCGCGCCGACCCCGCCGGAGATCGCTCCGGGCCATGGGGGACGATGGTGACGTGGCAGGTATGAAGGGCAAGCAGACGGTCTGGGACATGGTCCGGTCGCTGGCGGTGATCGGTGTCGTCGTCGCGGGGATCTACATTTTCATCCCGCACGACGACAAGGCCGATCCGACACACGTGGTCGACTACCGGGTGGAGACGATCACCGCGCGGCGCGCGGCGCCGTACCCCGTGGCCGCGCCCGTGGGGCTCCCGGCCGAGTGGCGGGCGACCTCGGTGACGTTCGACCGCAAGGCCGCGAACGCCTGGCACCTGGGCTTCCTGGACCCGCAGGGGCAGTACGTCGCCGTCGAGCAGTCCAGCGACGCGTCGGCCAAGCACCTGGCGTCCGTCACACAGCGGGCCAAGGCCACCGGGCAGGTGCAGCAGGTCGGCGACCTGGCCTGGGAGCGCTGGGAGGGCGAGAAGTACGACGCCCTCGTCCGGCAGGAGCAGGGCTACGCCACGGTCGTCACGGGCACGGCCTCGTTCGAGGACCTGGGCAGGATGGCGGCGGCGCTGGAGTTCAAGCAGGGCGCGCAGTAGCCGGCCGGCGCGGGCGACCGCGCGCCGGCGGTGACACGCGAGAAGGCCGCTCCCCGGATCACCGGGGAGCGGCCTTCTCGCGTAGCTGTCCAGGGTGTCCGGACCGGCCTCAGACGGTGGTGATGACCTGCTCGAAGCTCAGGCGCGGGCCGCGGGGGAACCACGCGTCCTCGCCCGGCTTGCCGATGTTGACGACCATCAGCGGGGTGTGGTCGTCGTCCAGGAACTCCTTCTGGACGCCCGCGAAGTCCAGGCCGCCCATCGGGCCCGCGGCCAGGCCGGCGGCGCGGATGCCGACGATGAAGTACGCGGCCTGCAGGGCGGCGTTCATCAGGGCCGACTGCTCGCGGACCGGGCGCTCGCTGAAGAAGGCGTCCTTGGCCTGCGGGAAGTGCGGGAGCAGGGCCGGGAGCTCCTCGTGGAACTCGTTGTCCGCGGAGAGGATCGCGACGAGCGGCGCGGCGGCGGTCTTGGCCTGGTTGCCCTCGGCCATGAGCTTCACGAGGCGCTCACGGGCCTCGGGGGAGCGGACCAGGGTGATGCGCAGCGGCGTCGAGTTGAAGGCGGTGGGGCCGTACTTGACCAGGTCGTAGATCGCCTGGACCTGCTCCTCGGTCACCGGCTCGTCGGAGAACGAGTTGGCGGTGCGGGCCTCGCGGAACAGCAGGTCCTGAGCGGCGGAGTCAAGAACGAGAGACATCGGAAAGCCTTCTTCCATACGGAGGTGAAGCGATGGTCCGACTTTAGCCCCAAAGTGGTAGAAGATTCAACTAAATCGCCTTGAAGGTGACTTGAATCACCCTTCGCCCCCCTCTGCCCCGCCGTCCCCATCGGCCGGGGCGTCCCCCGCCTCGCGGGCCGCCAGCGCGGAGTCGAGCCGGGCACGGGCACCCTCCAGCCAGTGCCGGCAGACCCGCGCGAGTTCTTCGCCGCGCTCCCAGAGCGCGAGCGAGTCCTCCAGCGAGGTGCCCCCGGCCTCCAGCTTCCGGACGACCTCGATGAGTTCGTCCCGGGCTTGCTCGTACCCCAACGAGGTATCGGTTTCCGTCATTCCCGTCCCACCTTGTCTGTGCAGTGCATCTTGTCCGTGCAGGGGAGCGCGTGCGTGCGGGGCGTCGCGTGCGTGCGGGCCACCGCGTGCGTGCGCGGCGTGCGGCTCACTCGTCGCGCTGCCCGGCGACGCGTACGCAGAACTCGCCCTCGGCCACGCGCGCCCGCAGCACCTCGTCCGCCGAGACGTCCTCGGGCGAGCGCACCACGTGCCCGTCCGCCCGCTGGAGCACGGCGTACCCCCGCTCCAGGGTGGCCGCCGGTGACAGGGCCACCACCCGGGCCAGGGTGTGGGCCAGCTCCGAATCGGCCCGGTCCAGCAGGTGCCCCAGCGTCCGCCGGCTGCGCCCCAGCAGGGCCTCGACCTCGGCCTCGCGGGTCTCCACCATCCGCTGCGGATGGACGAAGACCGGCCGGGCGAGGGCGTGCGTCAGACCCCGCTCCTCCCGGTCGAGCAGCCCGCGCACCGCCCGCAGCCCCCGGCCCTGGAGCTGGCGTACCCGCTCCAGCTCCTCGCCGACGTCCGGGACGACCTTCTTCGCCGCGTCCGTGGGCGTGGAGGCCCGCAGGTCCGCGACCAGGTCCAGCAGCGGGGAGTCCGGCTCGTGCCCGATCGCCGAGACCACCGGCGTACGGGCCGCCGCGACCGTCCGTACGACCTCCTCGTCGGAGAACGGCAGCAGGTCCTCCACGCTGCCGCCGCCGCGCGCCACGATGATCACGTCGACCTCGTCCAGGGCGTCGAGCTCCTTGACCGCCCGGATCACCTGGGGCACCGCGTGCACCCCCTGCACCGCGACGTTCCGCACCTCGAAGCGGACCGCCGGCCAGCGCCGCCGGGCGTTCTCCAGCACGTCGCGCTCGGCCGCCGAGGCCCGCCCGACCACCAGCCCGATCAGTTGCGGCAGGAACGGCAGCGGCTTCTTGCGGTCCGGCGCGAACAGACCCTCGGAGGCGAGCGACCGCTTGAGCTTCTCCAGCCGGGCGAGGAGCTCGCCGATGCCGACGGGCCGTATCTCGGTCGCCCGCAGCGACAGCTGCCCGCGCGGGGCGTACCACTCCGGCTTGGCCAGGACGACGACGCGCGCGCCCTCCGTCACCACGTCCGCGACCTCGTCGAAGACCTGGCGGAAGCAGGTGACGCTGAGCGAGATGTCGTGCGACGGATCGCGCAGCGTCAGGAAGACCACCCCCGCCCCCGGCCGCCGCGAGAGCTGCGTGATCTGCCCTTCCACCCACACCTGGCCGAGCCTGTCGATCCAGCCCCCGATGAGCCGGGACACCCGGCCGACCGGCAGCGGCGCGTCAGCCGACGTATTCAGACCCATGTACGCAGGCTATCCGCCCGCGCTGACAGCGTCTCAGGGTGCGACGAGGGTGTCGGGATCCGGCCGCCCCGCGCCGCCCCCGGCCGGGCGGCCCTCAGGCCGTGTCGTCGAAGTCCCGGCCGGCCGGGCCTGGTGCGCCGCCGGCCCCGTTCTTCGAGCAGCCGACGACACTCCCTATGCGTGCGGCGGGTCGCCGCCGCCGGGGCGCCGGCCCCGCTGGGCGGACAGCACGCACAGGCCCGCCACCAGCCACACCGCGCCCACCACCTGCGCTGTCCAGGAGGCCTCCACGATCACCGCGACCGTCACCGCCGCCCCGAGCACCGGGATCAGCAGGTGCTTCCACCAGACCGGGTCGCCCGCCCCGCGCCTGACCACGAACCAGCCGACCACCGAGGCGTGCAGGAGCGTGAACGCCACCAGCGCGCCGACGTCCACCACCGAGACCAGCTGGTCGAGCCCGTCGGCGCGCCGGGCCGCCCACACCGCCGCGACCAGCGTGATCGTCGCCGCCACCAGCAGCGCCGGCCGCGGGGTCCCGTCCGAGGTGCGCGCGAGCGCCCCCGGCAGCCGCCGCTCCCGGGCCATCGCGAACACCAGCCGGCCCGCCGCCGCCTGCCCGGCCAGCGCCGCGAAGGCCGCCCCGACCGCCTTGCTGGCGGCGACCAGGTCGTGCAGCCAGGAGCCGGCCGAGGACTCCACCGCGTCGTAGAAGGCCGGCCCCTGCTGCGCCGGATCGGCGGCCAGCTCCGCCGAGGACACCGGCATCAGCAGCGCCGCCAGGTAGCCCTGCACGACGAACAGCGTCCCGGCCAGCACCAGGCAGAACAGCACCGCGCGCGCCACCCGCGCCGAACCCCCCGTCACCTCCTCCGCGAACGAGGCGATCGCGTCGAAGCCGAGGTACGACAGGACCGCCACCGACACCGCGCCCAGGACCGCCGTCAGGGAGAACCCCGGGGAACCGTCCCCGGTCAGCGGCGAGAGCCAGCCGCGCTGCGCCCCGCCCCGGGCCAGCACCGTCACCGCGGCCACCACGAACACCAGCAGCACCGCGATCTCCATCGCCAGCACGGCGAAGCCCACGCGGGCGGCCGCACGTACGCCCCACAGGTTCAGCGCGGTGGTCACCAGCACGGCCAGCGCCGTCCACACCCACCGCGAGACCTCCGGGACCAGCGCGTTCATCGCGATCCCGGAGAACAGGTACGCGACCGCCGGGATCAGGAGGTAGTCGAGCATCGCCATCCAGCCGGCGATCAGGCCGGCCCCCTCGCCGAGCCCCTTGCGCGCGTACGTGAAGACCGACCCGGCCTGTGGGGCCACCTGGACCATCTGCGCGTACGAGAACGCCGTGAAGGCCATCGCGACCGTCGCGAAGAGGTAGACGAGCGCGACGGCGCCGTGCGATTTCGCGTCGAGGGTGCCGAAGACCCCGACCGGGGCCATGGGGGCGATGAACAGGAGCCCGTACACCACCAGGTCCCGGAAGCCGAGGCTCCGCCGCAGGGCCGGCTTCGGCTCCGTGCCGGGGTCCGTCACGGACGCCATCATTCCTCCGGGGGGCGGTCGGCTCGTACGTTCGCCCCAGTCTGTGCCGAACGGGCGACGCCCGGCCTCCTGGAGACCCCCGTACGATGGACCACATGACTGCTGCCGCCCCTGCTCCCGCTTCCCGACGCGTCCTGCTCGCCGCCCCGCGCGGCTACTGCGCAGGCGTGGACCGAGCCGTGATCGCCGTCGAGAAGGCTCTTGAGCAGTACGGTGCGCCGGTCTACGTCCGGCACGAGATCGTGCACAACAAGTACGTCGTCCAGACCCTGGAGAAGAAGGGCGCCATCTTCGTCGAGCGGACGGAGGAGGTCCCCGAGGGCTCCATCGTGATGTTCTCCGCGCACGGTGTGGCGCCCGTGGTGCACGAGGAGGCGGCGGCCGGCAAGCTCGCGACGATCGACGCGACCTGCCCGCTGGTCACCAAGGTGCACAAGGAGGCCATCCGGTACGCGAACGAGGACTTCGACATCCTCCTCATCGGCCACGAGGGCCACGAGGAGGTCATCGGCACCTCCGGCGAGGCCCCGGACCACATCACGATCGTGGACGGCCCGCACGACGTGGAGAAGGTCACCGTCCGCGACGAGTCGAAGGTCGTCTGGCTCTCCCAGACCACCCTGTCGGTCGACGAGACCATGGAGACCGTCGACGCGCTGAAGACCAAGTTCCCGCTGCTGGTCTCCCCGCCGAGCGACGACATCTGCTACGCCACCTCGAACCGCCAGGCAGCGGTCAAGGTCATGGGCGCCGACTCCGACCTGGTCATCGTCGTCGGCTCCAAGAACTCCTCGAACTCGATCCGGCTGGTCGAGGTCGCCCTCGACGCCGGCGCCAAGGCCGCCCACCTGGTCGACTTCGCGAGCGAGATCGACGAGGCCTGGCTGGAGGGCGTCACCACGGTCGGTCTGACCTCGGGCGCCTCGGTGCCGGAGGTTCTGGTCGAGGAGGTCCTGGAATGGCTGGCGGCCCGCGGCTACGGCGACGTCGAGATCGTCAAGACGGCGGAGGAGTCCATCACCTTCTCCCTGCCGAAGGAGCTGCGCCGCGACCTGCGCGCGGAAGCGGCCGCGCTGGTCGCCGAGAAGTAGGCCCCCGCCCGCGAAGTTCCCTACGGTGTCTCCATGCAGATCTTCGGCGTGGACATCGGTGGTTCCGGGATCAAGGGCGCTCCCGCGGACCTGGACCGTGGCGAGCTGGCGCAGGAGCGCCACAAGGTACTGACACCGCAGCCGGCCACCCCCGACGGGGTGGCCGGCTGTGTCGTCGAGGTGGTGCGCCACTTCGACTGGGACGGGCCGGTGGGAGTGACGTTCCCGGGAGTCGTCACCGGCGGCGTGACCCGTACGGCGGCCAACATGGACAAGGGCTGGATCGGCGTCGACACGGCGTCCCTGCTGTCGAAGCGGCTCGGCGGACAGCCGGTCACGGTCCTCAACGACGCGGACGCGGCCGGGATCGCGGAGATCACGTACGGCGCGGGCAAGGGCCGGGGCGGCACCGTGATCGTGCTGACGCTGGGCACGGGCATCGGCAGCGCCCTGTTCACGGACGGCCGGCTGGTGCCGAACACGGAGCTCGGCCACCTGGAGCTCAAGGGCCACGACGCCGAGAAGCGGGCTTCGGTCAAGGCCAAGGAGGACGGGGGCCTCACCTGGGAGCGCTGGGCGCACCGGGTGCAGAGGTACCTGGAGCACGTGGAGATGCTCTTCTCCCCGGACCTCTTCATCATCGGCGGCGGCGTCAGCCGCAAGCCGGAGAAGTTCCTCCCCCTGATCGAGGGCGTCCGGGCCGAGATCGTCCCGGCGAGGCTCCAGAACAACGCGGGCATCGTGGGTGCGGCGATGGCGGCGCGGGCGGCGCAGGCCGGACGGGATTCGGCGGGCTAGCCGCGTCGGGCGCGGCGCGCGGGTCGGCCGGGTAAGCCGGGCAGGCCGGGTCAGGCGGTCCGGCGGGGGAGCCTCCGGCGGGAGATCAGCACCGCCTTCCGCACGACGACGATCAGCGCGGAGACGAGGGTTCCCCCGTACAGCCAGCCGGCGTGCAGCGACAGTGCGGACACGAGTCCCATGACCTCCGCGCCGAAGCCGCCGGAGCCGCCCGAAAGGGGCCAGACCCCGGCGGCGAAGGCGATCGGCGCGGAGATCGGCGCGGCGATCAGGTCGGCCGGGCGCACCCAGAGGGCGGTTGCGGCCGCGACCGGCAGGAAGAGCAGCCCGTACGCGAGCAGCGAGCCGTCGAAGAGGAGCCAGGCGATCCCGGCGGCCAGGTTCATCGCGACGCAGGCGAACAGCCCGCCGCCGAGCCCGGTCAGCCGGGGCCGCGGCGTCCGGCGGGCCGGGCCGGGCCGGGGCCGGCCGCCCTGGGCGGGCACACCGCCGACGGGCCGGTCCGGGCGCCGCTCCTGCGCCCGCTCCGGCTGCTGTCGCTGGGGGTGATCCGCCGAACGCGTCCTGTATTGCTCCACCCCACCACGCTAGGCGGGGCGAGCACGGTTCCGGTGTGGGGACACGCGTACAACGACTGCCACTCATCGGAAAGTAAACTGTCCGGTGGCCCACCCCGGGCCGCCGCCCCCTCCAGCTACGGGAAGTCGCCAACGTGTCGCTCACGATCGGAATCGTCGGCCTGCCGAATGTCGGCAAGTCGACCCTGTTCAACGCCCTGACCAAGAACGACGTGCTGGCGGCCAACTACCCGTTCGCCACCATCGAGCCGAACGTCGGCGTCGTCGGCGTCCCGGACCCGCGCCTGGCCGTCCTCGCCGGCATCTTCGGCTCGCAGCGCATCCTGCCGGCGACGGTCGACTTCGTCGACATCGCGGGCATCGTGCGCGGCGCCTCGGAGGGCGAGGGCCTGGGCAACAAGTTCCTCGCGAACATCCGCGAGTCGGACGCGATCTGCCAGGTCATCCGGGCCTTCAAGGACGAGAACGTCGTGCACGTCGACGGCAAGGTCTCGCCGAAGGACGACATCGAGACGATCAACACCGAGCTGATCCTGGCCGACCTCCAGTCCATCGAGAAGGCGGAGCCGCGCCTGACGAAGGAGTCCCGCCTCCAGAAGGACAAGGTCGCGGTCCTGGCAGCCGTCGTCGAGGCGAAGAAGATCCTCGAGGCGGGCGACACCCTCTTCTCGAAGGGCATCACCAAGGGCACGGAGCAGGGCGACCTCCTCCACGAGCTGCACCTGCTGACCACCAAGCCGTTCCTCTACGTCTTCAACGTGGACGAGGACGAGCTCGTGGACGACGCCTTCAAGGCGGAGCAGAGCGCACTGGTCGCCCCGGCGGAGGCCATCTTCCTGAACGCCAAGCTGGAGCAGGACCTCTCCGAGCTGGACGACGAGGAGGCCCTCGAACTCCTCCAGTCGGTCGGCCAGGACGAGCCCGGCCTGGCCACCCTCGGCCGCGTCGGCTTCGCCACCCTGGGCCTGCAGACCTACCTGACGGCCGGCCCGAAGGAAACCCGCGCCTGGACCATCAAGCAGGGCGCCACGGCCCCCGAGGCCGCCGGCGTGATCCACACCGACTTCCAGCGCGGCTTCATCAAGGCCGAGGTCATCTCCTTCGCGGACCTGGTCGACTGCGGCTCGGTCGCCGAAGCCCGAGCCAAGGGCAAGGCCCGCATGGAGGGCAAGGACTACGTCATGCAGGACGGCGACGTGGTCGAGTTCCGCTTCAACGTCTGAGCGGATGAAATAACACCACGTCGCTGACGTGGCAAACATGCAGGTCAGAAGGGGTCGGGCTCGGTAGAGTCCGGCCCCTTCGCCGATCCCGTGCTGGATCGGTGCTGGATATTCTGACGCGGGGTCAGTGGCAATCAGGTCTCGTAGACGGTGGACCGGTGTCCCACGTGAACGACCCAGACCACCAGCTCGCCGTTGTCGATCGTGTAGACGACGCGGTAGTCGCCGACGCGAAGGCGGCGTCGTTCCGGCTGGGACACGAGTGCGGTGGTGTTGAAGCCGAGAGGATCGGTCTCCAGCTCGGTCAGCTTGGCCAGGATGCGGAGCGCCATGTCGCGAGGGATCTTCCGAAGCTCGGCCTGCGCCTCGGGGCGGAAGACGGTTCGGTACTCACTCACCGCGCGCCAGCGTCTCCCTCATGATGTCCTCGATCGGGATGCCGGGGGCCGGGTTGGCCATGCGCTCGTCGATGATGCGGTTGATCTCGCGCTCTTCCCACTCCTGGTACTTGCGCAGTACCTCGATGGAGACGACGGCGGCGACTTCCTTGCCCCGACGCGTGATCACTGTAGGTACGTCGTCGCGGTCTGCGCGCTCCACGACCTCCGCCAGATGGGCGCGCACATCTCGGATGGACTCTATGGGTAGCGGCTGCGTCATGCGCCCAAGGGTACCGAGTGTCCCATGTGTACACAACTCTCTGTGGGGTGGTGCTGGATGTGCTGGATAGGTTTCTACCGTGCTGGATCTGTGCTGGATGAACTCCCCAAGTACGACGTTTCCGCAGGTCATAGCTCTGCGCTCGACGTTCCGCTTCAACGTCTAGTCGTGCACGTGCGGCGCGTGGGGCGTTGAGCCGGACGCGCGAGCCGGAAGGGGTCGGACTCTGTCGAGTCCGACCCCTTCCGGATGGCGGGGTGCGGTCAGCGGCTGCGGGGGGAGTCGGACGGGCGGGGGCGGTCCTGGGGCATCTCCATGCCCATGTCCTCCCGGTCCATGTCCTCGGACATGGGGTTCTTCCCCTGCTTGGCTTCCTGCATCTTCTGCTTGGCCTGCTCCTTGAGCTTGTTGGCCTTGTCCTGGGGCGGCTGCTTCTTCGCCATGCCGGTTTCGCTCCTCGAAGAGGGTGAGGGGGACGTCCACCACCCTGGCACCGGGGCGTCACTCACGCATCTCGGAGCCTCACCCTAGGTGATCGGCCGGGTGAAGTGGGCCGACGCGAGGACCGAGCCCCCCGGGGTGAGGAGGCGGGCGCCGGCCAGGGTCGTGGCGTTGACGTCGGCCGTCGCGACCCAGTAGCCGTAGCCGTCCTGGAGCGAGAACGTGCCGAGGCGGGTCATCGTGCCGTCCGTGTGGTCGAGGACGCAGCTGACCTCGGGCATCGGCTTCTCCAGGTCCACCGACATGTACACCCAGCCCTTCGTGCCCGGATGGGCGAAGACCTGGCCGACCTCCCGGCCGTTCGTGATCAGCGGCGCCTGGATCAGCTGGGCGTTCGCGCGGGCCGCCGGGGACACCGGCGCCGCGGCCTGCTCGATCGCCGTACCCGCCGCCCAGCCGCCGAACCCGCAGGCCACGGCCAGGGCCGCCGCCACGGTCGCGACCCGGGGCCGCATCAGCCACCGTCGGCCGGGCGACCGCGCCGGCGCCGGTACCCGGGACGGCTCCGGCGCCGGGGGCGGCAGGAGGGCGGCGGTGACGCGGCTCTCGAAGCCGACCGGAGGCTCCGTGCCCGGCAGCAGGCCGAGCAGCCCGTCGCCCACCAGGGCCAGCTGCTCGATGTGCCCCCGGCAGCCGGCGCAGTGGTCCAGGTGGGCGACCGCACGGGCGCGCTCCCGGGCCGGGAGGATGTCCAACGCCAGCTCGGCGTCGAGCTCCCTCAGCTGCTCGCAGGTCATCTCGCTCATCGCCGGATCTCCTCGGCCCCCAGGGTCCTGCGCAGCTTGTGCATCGCAGTCCGGATCCGCGTCTTGGCCGTCCCCAGCGGGACCTGCTCCATGTCGGCGATCTGCTGCGCGGTCAGCCCGTAGATGCCCGCCATCACCAGGGCGCGGGCCTGCTCCCGGGGCAGGGCCGCCACGGCCGCCCGGATCCCGGCCGACGTCTCCGCGGCGACCGCGTGCTGTTCGGGGGTCTCCGTCATGATGTCGAGGAGGGCATCCAGGTCCTCGGGGGCGACGGGACTGGCCCGGCGGGCCCGGACCGCGTCGATCGCCAGATGGTGTGCGATCGCCGTCAGCCAGGTCCGTACGGAGCCGCGCCGCGAGTCGTAGACCTGCGCGTGCTGCCACGCCCGCTCGAACGTCTGCTGCGCGATGTCCTCGGCGAGCTGCGCATCGCCGACCACGGCGATGGCCACGCCGAAGACCGTGCCCTGGAAGCGGCGCACGAACGCGACGGCGATCTCGGGATCACCCGTCGCCAAGCCCGACAGCAATGCCTCGTCCGGTGCACGCCCGAGCGGGAGGCCCATTCTCTGCACATCAGGAGATACGTTCGGGCTCCCCGGATGGATTGGTTCCGGTTCGTGGGGAAACACCCCTTAATTCTGCCCCCGCCCCCTTTCCCGTGCTTCCAATCCGCCGGCGCCGCTCGGCCGTATCCCGTGGGTACGAGAACACCGGAGGGCCGAGCCATGACAGGAACACTCACCCGGACCGGCCGCGTGGGGCCGGGGCTGGCGGCCGGAGCGCTGGCGGCGCTGCTCGCCGCCTGCGGGGGCGGCGGCTACGGAGGCGCCGGGACCGGCCCGGCGGCGACTCCCAC
>LJCW01000050.1 GCA_001298555.1 Actinobacteria bacterium OV450 | reverse complement strand
TGACGTCCAGCCCCGGCCGGGGACGGCAGCCCCGGTCAGGGCGGAACCGCCCGCCCGGCACCCGGCGTACGGCGGTGCGTACGGGGCCGCACCGGCGCCCGGACGGCAGCCCCGCCGAGGGCCGCACCACCGGGCCCGGAAGCCACCCGCGGGCGGGACCGCCGGCCCCGCAGCCCGCCCCACGAGCCGCCGGCCCCGGCTGCGGACCCGTATGCCCGTCCCCAGCGCGGGACCGGGACCGGATCCGCCCGGCGGACCCGCCGCAGACCCGGTCGCAGGACGTGACCCGGGATCGTCGGCCGGCCCGGGGCCGCGGCACACAGCCCCCGGGCCCGCACGGGGCCCGCATCGAAACACGGATCGGTGATGCGACGGATGACGATCTCCTCGACCCGGCGGCGCGCACGGCTGCGCCGCCGGGTCGCCCTCGCCACCCTGGTGGCCCTGCTCGGCGCCGGCTCCCCCGCGCTGGCCGGCGTGGCCGGCGTGGCCGCCGACGTACGAGGCCGCGCGCCCGCGCCCGTACCGGACGGCCCAGGAGGCCTGCCCGGTGCGGCCGGCGCATCGGCGCCCGTACCCGGCGGCCCGCGCGGGACGGCGACGCGGCCGGGCTCCCCCGGCTCGGCCGGCGCCCCGGCCCCCCGGGCTTTCGACACGGGTCCCGCACGGGCCGCGCTGGAGCGGCTGCTGCCGCGCCACGCCGCCCAGTTCACCTTCGTGCCCGAGCCGGCCGGCGCCGGGGCCGACCGGTTCACCGTGTCCGGGGCGGCGGGCGCGATCACCGTGCGCGGATCCAGCGGGGCCACGCTGCTGACCGGCGTCGGCTGGTACCTCCAGCACGTCGCCGGGGCCGACATCGGCTGGCCCGGCGACAGCATCGGGATGCTGCCGGCGCGGCTGCCCGCGGTCCCCGCGCCGGCCACCCGCAGTGCGCTCGTCCCGCACCGGTACGCCCTCAACGACACCGACGACGGCTACTCGGGCGCGTACCGCACCTTCGAGCAGCACCAGCGGCAGATCGACCTGCTCGCCCTGCACGGCATCAACGAGGTGTTCGTCCAGGCCGGCGCCGAGTACCCGTACTACCGGGCCCTCCAGGGGTTCGGCTACTCCGCCGCCGAGCTGCGCGAGTGGATCCCCGGCCCCGGGCACCAGAGCTGGTGGCTGCTGCAGAACCTGAGCGGATTCGGCGGCCCGGTCTCCGAACGGCTCCTGGAGGAACGCGCCGAACTGGGCGGGCGGATCGCCGAGCAGCTGCGCGGACTCGGCATGACCCCGGTGCTGCCCGGCTACTTCGGCACGGTCCCGCCGGGGTTCGCCGCCCGCAACCCGGGGGCGAGGACGGTGGCGCAGGGCGACTGGGCGGGTTTCGACCGGCCCGACTGGCTGGACCCCACCACCCCGGTCTTCGGGAGGCTCGCCGCCGCCTACTACGCGGAGCAGCACGCCGTGTTCGGGGACAGCGCGATGTACCGGATGAGCCCGCTGCACGAGGGCGGAACGGCGGGCACCGTCGACGTGAAGGCGGCCGCAGGCGCCGTCCAGTCGGCGCTGCACGCCGCGCACCGGGGCGCGACGTGGGCGGTGCTGGGCTGGCAGGACAGTCCCAAGGCGGAGCTGCTCGCCGGGGTGGACACCTCGAAGCTGCTGATCCTGGACGGGCTCTCCGACCGGTACAACCGCCTGGACCGCGAGACGCGCTGGGGCGGGGCCCCTTACGCGATGGGCACGATCTACAACTTCGGCGGGCACACCACGATCGGCGCGAACACCTCGGTGTGGATCGAGCGGTTCGGCCCCTGGCGTGCCAAGTCCAACAGCGCACTGAAGGGCATCGCGTACCTGCCGGAGGCCACCGGCACCAACCCGGCCGCCTTCGACCTGTTCACCGATCTCGCCTGGGAGCCCGGGACGATCGACCAGCGCACGTGGTTCGCCGGCTTCGCGGCCCGCCGCTACGGGCGGCCCGACAAGGAGGCGGCGGCCGCCTGGGAGGAGCTGCGCAAGGGCCCCTACAGCACTTCCTCGGGCCTGTGGTCGGAGTCCCAGGACAGCCTGTTCACCGCCCGGCCGAGCCTGACCGCGGTGGGCGCGGCGTACTGGAGCCCCAAGTCGATGCGGTATCCGGCCGACGGGGTGCGCCGGGCTCTGGACCACCTGCTGAAGGTGGATCCGAAACTGCGCGGCTCCAGCGCGTACCGCTTCGACCTGGTCGACACCGCTCGGCAGGCCCTCGCCAACCACTCGCGGGTGCTGCTGCCGAAGATCAAGGCGGCCTACGAGGCCAAGGACCTGGCGAAGTTCCGCGAGCTGACCGGGCAATGGCTTGACGCTGAGCGGCAGTTGGACGCCGTCACCGGCTCGGACCCGAACTTCCTGCTCGGCGACTGGATCTCCGCGGCCCGCTCCTGGGGTGCGGACGAGGCCGAACGGGACCGCTACGAGTACGACGTCCGCTCGATCCTGAGCGTCTGGGGCCGGCGCAGCACCAGCGAGGGCGGTTTCCTGCACGACTACGCGAACCGCGAATGGAGCGGGCTGATCGGCGAGTTGTACGCCCCCCGGTGGGCGGCCTTCTTCGGGGCGCTGGAGGAGTCGCTGGTGAAGCGGGCGGCGCCCCGGGAGATCGACTGGCACGCCTTCGAGGAGGACTGGGCCCGGCGCACCACCCGCCATCCGAGCGGGGCGAACGGCCCCCAGGGCGATCCGCACGCCCTTGCGACGGGCATCGCCTCGGCCCTGAAGTCGGCGGAGCGGTCCGCCCACTGACCCTTTACACCACCCGGAGCGGTGACGGTCGGACCGTGCGAGGGCCGTCACCCGCCCGTGGGAATCCCGGTACCCGTGAGGGGGAGAAGAGCGCCGGTGGTTCGACGCGCGGGAGGCGCACTCGGTTGACTGGCCCGGAAACGAGCCATCAGGGGCGGCCGTCGGAACATCCGGCGGCCGCCCCTTCCGACGCCGTGACGGCACGACGCCCGCAGGAGTGCACCGAGCATGACCCAGGACACCCCGCCCGCCGAGGACCGCACCCCGCCCATGACCCTGGAGCTGCTGACGCTCCTCGCCGGCGGGATCGCGGACCTGGCCCTCGACCAGTTAGGACGGTCCGCCGACCGGACCCAGGACGTACCGCGCCGCTCCGACCTGCGTGACCTGCTCACGGACGGGGTCGTGGAACTGCGCAAGCGCGGCGAGCTGGCCACCCGACGGGCGACCGCGGGAGCCGAGAACCACCTGGAGACCGTGGCCCGGCGGGCTGCCGAACGGGTCGCCTCCGAGGGCCACCCCCGTGCATGACCGGGCCGGCGGCGGGGAGCGCACCACCCGGGTGCGGGTCGGGCAGGCCGGCGAACTCCAGCCGCCGTCGACACAGTTGTGCCGTCCGACGGGGCGGCGTCAACACGCACACGCGGTCCTTCACCACCCCCGGGGCCCGCTGCCGGCCCCGTCGCACTGGCCCGAACGGGGGCGAACGGGCGCGGCCGGGGCGCAGTGCGGCACGGGGCGGCCCTCGCCGGAGTAACACTGGATGCGGCGGGCGGGGTCCCTCCCCGTCCGGTCTCCCGGCGGACGGTGGCTGCGCATGACCGGTGTGAAGGCGGACCCGGGGCGGCGGCGCCACATCCTGGGCGGCGCCGTCTGCGGGCTGGTCGCTGCCTGTGCGGGGCTGGCCGTGGCGGAGCTGGCGTCGGCGGCCGTCCGCCCCGAGGCCTCCCCGGTCACCGCGGTGGGCGGGGTCGTCGTCGACCGTACGCCGGTGGGCGTCAAGGAATGGGCGATCAGGGAGTTCGGCACCGCCGACAAACTGCTGCTGGCCCTCGGGATCGTCGTCGTCCTGGGCGCGGTGGCCGCCCTGGCCGGAGTGCTCGCCGTACGGCACCCGCCCGCCGGGATCGCGCTCGCCGGCGGTTTCGGGCTGGTCGGGGCGGTGGCCGCGCTCAGCCGCCCGGAGGCGTCCTGGCGCGATGCGCTGCCGTCGCTGATCGGCGGGCTGGTCGCGGCCGGGGTGCTGTACCTGCTGGTCGTCGCGCTGACCCGGCCGCGTCCGGTGGGTGCGCCGCCGGGCGGGGGGTGGTCGATGGACCGGCGCGGGTTCGGGCGGCTGGTGGCCGCGGTCCTCGTGGCCTCGGCCGGGATCGGGTACGCCGGGCGGCGGCTCGGCGCGTACGGCTCGGCGGGGGCCACGGCCTCGCGGGCGGACCTGGTCCTGCCGGAGCCCGCCGTCGCGGCGCCGCCCGTTCCGCCCGGTGCGCAGCTGCACGTACCGGGGATCTCCCGTTTCATCACCCCCGACCGGGACTTCTACCGGGTGGACACCGCGTTGGTCGTGCCCCGGGTGGACGCGGACACGTGGCGGCTGCGCATCCGCGGGGAGGGCGTCACGAGGCCGCTGGAGCTCGGGTTCCGGGAGCTGCTGGCCCGCCCGCTCGTCGAGCACGACATCACCCTGTGCTGCGTGTCGAACGAGGTCGGGGGCCCGTACGTGGGCAATGCCCGGTGGCTCGGCGTGCGCCTTGCCGACCTGCTGAGCGAGGCGGGCGTCAGGCCGCCCTCGCGGGGCGGTCCGGCCGATCAGCTGGTGGCGCGTTCGGTGGACGGGATGACGCTCGGCACGCCCGTCGAGACGGTCATGGACGGCCGGGAGGCGCTGCTCGCCGTGGGGATGAACGGCGAGCCGCTGCCCTTCGCGCACGGCTTCCCCGTGCGGATGGTCGTACCGGGCCTGTACGGGTACGTCTCGGCGTGCAAGTGGCTGACGGAGCTGCGGCTGACGACGTTCGCGGAGTACGACGCGTACTGGGTGCGCCGGTCGTGGGCGGCGCAGGGCCCGGTCAAGACGCAGTCCCGGATCGACACCCCGCGCCCGTCCGCCGAGCCGCAGGAGGGGCGGGTCCCGGTGGCGGGGGTGGCGTGGGCGCAGCACCGCGGGATCGCCCGGGTGGAGGTACGGGTGGACGGGGGCCCGTGGCAGGAGGCCCGGCTCGGGGCGGCGGACGGCAACGACACCTGGCGCCAGTGGGTGTGGACGTGGGAGGCGACCCCCGGCGCACACACGCTGGAGGTCCGCGCCACGGACGGCACGGGCGCCGCGCAGACGGGGGTGCGCACCGCAACCGTGCCGGACGGGGCGACCGGGTGGCACTCGGTTGCGGTGCGTGTTCGTCCGGCGTCCGGCGCCCCGGCGGAAGGCATGATGCCGACATCCCGGGAATCCGCCCCGCACGTCAGGAGCCGGTCTTCGTGGAGCTGACCAGTACGTCGTTCCTCGTGACGCTGATCGCGGTCACCGCGCTCGCCATGCTCGGCGCGCTGCTGCTGTGGAACCGGGTGCCGGGCCCCGGGTGGGTGCGATGGCCCGTGCGGGTGCTGATGATCGCGTTGTGCCAGCTGACCGCCATCGCGGTGATCGCGACCTGGATCAACGGCAGCTACGGCCTGTACTCCTCGTGGGACGACCTGCTGGGCACGGAGACCGCGCAGAACGCGTCGGCGATGACGGCGCCGCCGCCGGGCCGGGCGAAGTTCACCCAGGGCGGCGACGGTACGCAGATCACCTATTTCCGCGGCTCGCATTCGAAACTCGCCGGGCAGGTGATCGTGTGGACCCCGCCCGAGTACCGGGCGCCGGGGGCGGAGAAGACCCGGTTCCCGGTGCTGGTGCTGCTGCACGGGTACCCGGGTTCGCCCCGCACCTGGATCGACCTGGGCAGCATGCCGGGGACGCTGGCGCAGTTGGTCCGCGTGGGCGCCGCGCACCCGTTCATCGTCGTGATCCCGGAGATCTACCCGGGCGGGGTGAACACCGACTGCAGCGACACGCCGACGCGGAAGGTCGCCAGCTGGCTCGCGCAGGACGTGCCGGACGTGGTCTCGAAGAACTTCCGGACCCTGCGCGAGCCCGGCGGCTGGGGGCTGATGGGCGTGTCGACCGGGGCGTTCTGCGCGGTCAAGCTGCCGTTGCAGTACCCGAAGGTGTTCCGGGCGGGCGCGGCGCTGGACCCGGATCCGCTGGCCGGGGACCCGGAGGTGCTGACCGATCCGGTCCTGCGGGAGCGCAACAGCCCGTTGTGGCTGGTCCGGCGGGCGAAACGGGCCGACGTCGGGCTGTTCCTGGCCACTTCCGCACAGGACAGGGACAGCCCGCCGCAGCAGCTGGAGACGTTCGCCCGGGCCGCCGCAGGCAGCGGGGTCAGGGTCAGGACCCTCGTCCGGCCTGCCGGCGGCCACAACTTCCAGACCTGGACCGGGATGTACCCGGACGCGCTGGGCTGGCTGAGCACCGAGCTCCCGCCGCCCGGTGACGGCGGGGGCCGGTGACGGCACCGCCTACGACGAGGCGTACCGCCAGAACTGCCTGAACAAGTGACCTACGGCCTGCCGAGGCGGACCGGGAGTGATTCGACGCTGTTGCCGATGAAGCTGCGCTGGTGCGGGAGTTCGGGTTCCGGTACCGCGAGGTCGAGGTCCGGGAAGCGGGTGAAGAGCCGCTCCAGGGCGATGGTGGCCTCCAGGCGGGCGAGCGGGGCGCCGATGCAGTAGTGCGCGCCGTGCCCGAAGGAGAGGTTGCGGGCGGCGGTGGGACGGGTGATGTCGAATCGGTCGGCGTCGGGGCCGTGGAAGGACTCGTCGCGGCCGGCCGCGGTGTAGCCGGCCAGCACCGGGGTGCCCTGCGGGATCACGGTTCCGTCGACGGTGAGGTCGCGGGCGGGATAGCGGAAGGGGAACCAGCTGACCGGGCCGTCCCAGCGCAGGGTCTCGTCCACCACGTCGGACCAGGTGGCCTTGCCCTCCTGGACCAGGGCGAGCTGGTCGCGGTGGGTGCACAGGGCGCGCACGGCGTTGCTGATCAGGTTGAGGGTGGTCTCGTGTCCCGCGACGAGCATCAGGCGCATGGTGCCGATGAGTTCGGCCTCGCTGAGCCGGTCGCCGTCGCCCTCGCGTGCGGCGATCAGCGCGCTGGTGAGGTCGTCGCCCGGCTCCTCCCGGCGGCCGGCGGCGATGGTGCCCATCAGCTCGACGAGTTCCCGTACGGCGGCCATCGCCTCGGCCGGCGTGGTGTCGGTCGCGATGATCACCGTGTTGGACAGCCGGTGCAGTCGCCCGCGGTGCTCGGGGTCCACGCCGAGCAGTTCGCAGATGACGCTCATCGGAAGCGGCAGCGCGAAGTGGGTGCGCAGGTCGGCGGTCGCGTCGGGGGCTTCGGCGGCCGCCCGGCCGAGGTCGTCGAGCAGGTCGGCGGTCAGCTGCTCGATGCGCGGCCGCAGCCGCTCCACCTGGCGGGCGGTGAAGGCGTTGCCGACGAGGGAGCGCAGCCGGCGGTGGTCGGCACCGTCGGCGGTGTGCATGCCCTGGGCATTGGCGAACACCCGCAGCGGCCAGTCCGGCGCGATGGTGCCGTCGTGCAGGGCGGGGAAGTGCCGGGCGTCCTTGGCCGCGTCGGGGTGGGCGAGGAACTCCTTCAGCGCCTCGTGTCCGAGGACGACCGCTCCGGGCACGCCGCCGGGCAGGACGACGTCCGCCACGGATCCCCCGGCGCGCAGCCGGGCGTTGAGTGCGTGCGGGCAGCCACCTGCGGGGTCGATGACGTGCGGGCGCGTGGGTGCGGTGTCGGGTGACAAGCCGGGACTCCTGACCGTTTGGACGAATCTCGGCCAACAGTGCGGCCTGGAGACCGGGTTGGACGAGCCGGTTCCGGGGGTGGCGTTCAACGGGCCAGGTGCAGACGGGTGTGGAAGTACCCCGCCGACTCCTTTCCGGCCGGGTCCTCGCCGAGGGCGGTGACTCCGGCCACCGCGAGCCGCTGTTCCCGGACGTCGGTGAAGCGCCGCTGGGGCCGGGTGGTGCCGGCCCGCTCGACGGTGAGTCCGTACGACTCCAGGCAGCCGGCGATCGGCCGGTAGTCGTGGGTGCGCAGGACGAACGCGGCCACCGGTACGGGCCGGCCGGCCGCGGTGAGCAGCCGGGCGAAGGTGCGTTCGGTGAGGAAGCTGGTGCCACCTGTGACGGTGATCAGTCCGGTCACGGCGGCGGAGCGCCTCAGCCGCTCTCCCGGATCGGTTGTCTCCAGGTCGACGCAGTGGCCCTCGTCGAGCAGTCCGACGGCCACCGCGTACTCCAGGGCGGGGCGCGACACGTCGACGCCGACGGCCCGCACGGCGTCGCGGCGGCGCCGGGCGGCGTAGAACTCTCGGTCGGCCGACATGAGTTCGGCGGTGGTCAGACCGGCCGCCCGCGGTGAGGTGTAGTGCGCGTACAGGTCGTCGAGGGTCAGGTCGTGGTTCAGGAGGGCGGCGTTGATCCCGTACGAGCAGCAGAGATCGAGCACCGTGCGCCGCTCCGGGGGGAGTTCGCCGGCCAGGGCGCGGAACACCGGCTGGGCGTGGCCCGGGGTCTGGTACCCGTACGGGCGCAGGCGGCCGAAGTAGCCGCGCGGGTCGGGGAGTCCGTAGATGTCGTCGAAGCTCGTCATTCCGGGGCCGGTCATCGGGTGTACGCCTCCGGGGGTCACGGGCGGGGCTCGGGGCACCAGTGGTAGCCACCCGTGGGGCGGACCCGAAAGGCCGCCGATCCGGCCACCGGTGCGCCGGGCCGCGCGCCGGCCCGGCAGGTGACCGGTCCGCCTCGGAGCGTCTTCGGCGGTGGTCGGGGTCCAAGGAATCTCCTGTAAACCCCGGTGGGTGGCGCGAGGCGTCGGATGCGGTGCACCGCACGGCGGAGGGGCGTCCGCCGTGGGCGTATCCGGGCGTTCCGACAACGCAGCGAGGTGCCGTAGCCGGCGTCGCGCGCCCGCCGGGAATTACGGACGGCCCTTGGGGTCGGGGCATAGGGTCGGGGCATGGCGGAATCGCGGCGGACTCTCGAAGGCAGGGTGGCCCTGGTGGCCGGGGCGACGCGCGGCGCGGGCCGGGGCATCGCGGTCCAGCTGGGCGCGCAGGGCGCGACGGTGTACGTGACGGGGCGCAGTACGCGCGGCAGCCGTTCCGAGTACGGCCGGCCGGAGACGGTCGAGGAGACGGCGGAGCTGGTCACGGCGGCGGGTGGCCGCGGGATCGCGGTGGTCACGGACCATCTGGTGCCGGGGCAGGTGGAGGCGCTGGTCGGTCGGATCGACGCCGAGCAGGGCCGGCTGGACGTGCTGGTGAACGACATCTGGGGCGGGGAGCTGCTCTTCGAGTGGGACAGCCCGGTATGGGAGCACGACCTGGACAAGGGGCTGCGGCTGCTGCGGCTCGCGGTGGACACCCATGCGGTCACGAGCCATTTCGCGCTGCCGCTGCTGCTGCGCGAGCCGGGCGGGCTGGTGGTGGAGATGACGGACGGTACGGCCGACTACAACGCGAGCCGCTACCGTGTGTCGTTCTTCTACGACATCGCCAAGTCGGCGGTCCTGCGGATGGCCTTCGCGCTGGGGCACGAGCTGGGGTCGCGCGGGGCGACGGCGGTGGCGCTGACGCCGGGCTGGCTGCGCTCGGAGATGATGCTGGACCACTTCGGGGTGACCGAGGCGAACTGGCGGGACGCGCTGGAGAAGGTCCCGCACTTCGCCATCTCCGAGACGCCGTCGTACGTCGGGCGGGCCGTCGCGGCGCTCGCCGCGGACCCGGAGGTGGCGCGCTGGAACGGGCAGTCGCTCTCCAGCGGGCAGCTGGCCGGGGTCTACGGGTTCACCGATCTCGACGGCAGCCGGCCGGACGCCTGGCGGTACATGGTCGAGGTCCAGGACCCGGGCCGCCCGGCGGACACGACCGGCTACCGCTGAGCGGCCGGAGCGGCCGGAGCGGCTGCGGCGAACCGCCCGGCCGCCGCGGCCGCGGCGGCCGGGCGGTTCGCCGCAGCCGCTCCGGCCGCTCCGGCCGCTCAGCGGTAGCCGGTCGTGTCCGCCGGGCGGCCCGGGTCCTGGACCTCGACCATGTACCGCCAGGCGTCCGGCCGGCTGCCGTCGAGATCGGTGAACCCGTAGACCCCGGCCAGCTGCCCGCTGGAGAGCGACTGCCCGTTCCAGCGCGCCACCTCCGGGTCCGCGGCGAGCGCCGCGACGGCCCGCCCGACGTACGACGGCGTCTCGGAGATGGCGAAGTGCGGGACCTTCTCCAGCGCGTCCCGCCAGTTCGCCTCGGTCACCCCGAAGTGGTCCAGCATCATCTCCGAGCGCAGCCAGCCCGGCGTCAGCGCCACCGCCGTCGCCCCGCGCGACCCCAGCTCGTGCCCCAGCGCGAAGGCCATCCGCAGGACCGCCGACTTGGCGATGTCGTAGAAGAACGACACACGGTAGCGGCTCGCGTTGTAGTCGGCCGTACCGTCCGTCATCTCCACCACCAGCCCGCCCGGCTCGCGCAGCAGCAGCGGCAGCGCGAAATGGCTCGTGACCGCATGGGTGTCCACCGCGAGCCGCAGCAGCCGCAGCCCCTTGTCCAGGTCGTGCTCCCATACCGGGCTGTCCCACTCGAAGAGCAGCTCCCCGCCCCAGATGTCGTTCACCAGCACGTCCAGCCGGCCCTGCTCGGCGTCGATCCGACCGACCAGCGCCTCCACCTGCCCCGGCACCAGATGGTCCGTGACCACCGCGATCCCGCGGCCACCCGCCGCCGTGACCAGCTCCGCCGTCTCCTCGACCGTCTCCGGCCGGCCGTACTCGGAACGGCTGCCGCGCGTACTGCGCCCCGTCACGTACACCGTCGCGCCCTGCGCGCCCAGCTGGACCGCGATGCCCCGGCCCGCGCCGCGCGTCGCCCCGGCCACCAGGGCCACCCTGCCTTCGAGAGTCCGCCGCGATTCCGCCATGCCCCGACCCTATGCCCCGACCCCAAGGGCCGTCCGTAATTCCCGGCGGGCGCGCGACGCCGGCTACGGCACCTCGCTGCGTTGTCGGAACGCCCGGATACGCCCACGGCGGACGCCCCTCCGCCGTGCGGTGCACCGCATCCGACGCCTCGCGCCACCCACCGGGGTTTACAGGAGATTCCTTGGACCCCGACCACCGCCGAAGACGCTCCGAGGCGGACCGGTCACCTGCCGGGCCGGCGCGCGGCCCGGCGCACCGGTGGCCGGATCGGCGGCCTTTCGGGTCCGCCCCACGGGTGGCTACCACTGGTGCCCCGAGCCCCGCCCGTGACCCCCGGAGGCGTACACCCGATGACCGGCCCCGGAATGACGAGCTTCGACGACATCTACGGACTCCCCGACCCGCGCGGCTACTTCGGCCGCCTGCGCCCGTACGGGTACCAGACCCCGGGCCACGCCCAGCCGGTGTTCCGCGCCCTGGCCGGCGAACTCCCCCCGGAGCGGCGCACGGTGCTCGATCTCTGCTGCTCGTACGGGATCAACGCCGCCCTCCTGAACCACGACCTGACCCTCGACGACCTGTACGCGCACTACACCTCACCGCGGGCGGCCGGTCTGACCACCGCCGAACTCATGTCGGCCGACCGAGAGTTCTACGCCGCCCGGCGCCGCCGCGACGCCGTGCGGGCCGTCGGCGTCGACGTGTCGCGCCCCGCCCTGGAGTACGCGGTGGCCGTCGGACTGCTCGACGAGGGCCACTGCGTCGACCTGGAGACAACCGATCCGGGAGAGCGGCTGAGGCGCTCCGCCGCCGTGACCGGACTGATCACCGTCACAGGTGGCACCAGCTTCCTCACCGAACGCACCTTCGCCCGGCTGCTCACCGCGGCCGGCCGGCCCGTACCGGTGGCCGCGTTCGTCCTGCGCACCCACGACTACCGGCCGATCGCCGGCTGCCTGGAGTCGTACGGACTCACCGTCGAGCGGGCCGGCACCACCCGGCCCCAGCGGCGCTTCACCGACGTCCGGGAACAGCGGCTCGCGGTGGCCGGAGTCACCGCCCTCGGCGAGGACCCGGCCGGAAAGGAGTCGGCGGGGTACTTCCACACCCGTCTGCACCTGGCCCGTTGAACGCCACCCCCGGAACCGGCTCGTCCAACCCGGTCTCCAGGCCGCACTGTTGGCCGAGATTCGTCCAAACGGTCAGGAGTCCCGGCTTGTCACCCGACACCGCACCCACGCGCCCGCACGTCATCGACCCCGCAGGTGGCTGCCCGCACGCACTCAACGCCCGGCTGCGCGCCGGGGGATCCGTGGCGGACGTCGTCCTGCCCGGCGGCGTGCCCGGAGCGGTCGTCCTCGGACACGAGGCGCTGAAGGAGTTCCTCGCCCACCCCGACGCGGCCAAGGACGCCCGGCACTTCCCCGCCCTGCACGACGGCACCATCGCGCCGGACTGGCCGCTGCGGGTGTTCGCCAATGCCCAGGGCATGCACACCGCCGACGGTGCCGACCACCGCCGGCTGCGCTCCCTCGTCGGCAACGCCTTCACCGCCCGCCAGGTGGAGCGGCTGCGGCCGCGCATCGAGCAGCTGACCGCCGACCTGCTCGACGACCTCGGCCGGGCGGCCGCCGAAGCCCCCGACGCGACCGCCGACCTGCGCACCCACTTCGCGCTGCCGCTTCCGATGAGCGTCATCTGCGAACTGCTCGGCGTGGACCCCGAGCACCGCGGGCGACTGCACCGGCTGTCCAACACGGTGATCATCGCGACCGACACCACGCCGGCCGAGGCGATGGCCGCCGTACGGGAACTCGTCGAGCTGATGGGCACCATCGCCGCCGGCCGCCGGGAGGAGCCGGGCGACGACCTCACCAGCGCGCTGATCGCCGCACGCGAGGGCGACGGCGACCGGCTCAGCGAGGCCGAACTCATCGGCACCATGCGCCTGATGCTCGTCGCGGGACACGAGACCACCCTCAACCTGATCAGCAACGCCGTGCGCGCCCTGTGCACCCACCGCGACCAGCTCGCCCTGGTCCAGGAGGGCAAGGCCACCTGGTCCGACGTGGTGGACGAGACCCTGCGCTGGGACGGCCCGGTCAGCTGGTTCCCCTTCCGCTATCCCGCCCGCGACCTCACCGTCGACGGAACCGTGATCCCGCAGGGCACCCCGGTGCTGGCCGGCTACACCGCGGCCGGCCGCGACGAGTCCTTCCACGGCCCCGACGCCGACCGATTCGACATCACCCGTCCCACCGCCGCCCGCAACCTCTCCTTCGGGCACGGCGCGCACTACTGCATCGGCGCCCCGCTCGCCCGCCTGGAGGCCACCATCGCCCTGGAGCGGCTCTTCACCCGCTTCCCGGACCTCGACCTCGCGGTACCGGAACCCGAACTCCCGCACCAGCGCAGCTTCATCGGCAACAGCGTCGAATCACTCCCGGTCCGCCTCGGCAGGCCGTAGGTCACTTGTTCAGGCAGTTCTGGCGGTACGCCTCGTCGTAGGCGGTGCCGTCACCGGCCCCCGCCGTCACCGGGCGGCGGGAGCTCGGTGCTCAGCCAGCCCAGCGCGTCCGGGTACATCCCGGTCCAGGTCTGGAAGTTGTGGCCGCCGGCAGGCCGGACGAGGGTCCTGACCCTGACCCCGCTGCCTGCGGCGGCCCGGGCGAACGTCTCCAGCTGCTGCGGCGGGCTGTCCCTGTCCTGTGCGGAAGTGGCCAGGAACAGCCCGACGTCGGCCCGTTTCGCCCGCCGGACCAGCCACAACGGGCTGTTGCGCTCCCGCAGGACCGGATCGGTCAGCACCTCCGGGTCCCCGGCCAGCGGATCCGGGTCCAGCGCCGCGCCCGCCCGGAACACCTTCGGGTACTGCAACGGCAGCTTGACCGCGCAGAACGCCCCGGTCGACACGCCCATCAGCCCCCAGCCGCCGGGCTCGCGCAGGGTCCGGAAGTTCTTCGAGACCACGTCCGGCACGTCCTGCGCGAGCCAGCTGGCGACCTTCCGCGTCGGCGTGTCGCTGCAGTCGGTGTTCACCCCGCCCGGGTAGATCTCCGGGATCACGACGATGAACGGGTGCGCGGCGCCCACGCGGACCAACTGCGCCAGCGTCCCCGGCATGCTGCCCAGGTCGATCCAGGTGCGGGGCGAACCCGGGTACCCGTGCAGCAGCACCAGCACCGGGAACCGGGTCTTCTCCGCCCCCGGCGCCCGGTACTCGGGCGGGGTCCACACGATCACCTGCCCGGCGAGTTTCGAATGCGAGCCGCGGAAATAGGTGATCTGCGTACCGTCGCCGCCCTGGGTGAACTTCGCCCGGCCCGGCGGCGGCCCCGTCATCGCCGACGCGTTCTGCGCGGTCTCCGTGCCCAGCAGGTCGTCCCACGAGGAGTACAGGCCGTAGCTGCCGTTGATCCAGGTCGCGATCACCGCGATGGCGGTCAGCTGGCACAACGCGATCATCAGCACCCGCACGGGCCATCGCACCCACCCGGGGCCCGGCACCCGGTTCCACAGCAGCAGCGCGCCGAGCATGGCGAGCGCGGTGACCGCGATCAGCGTCACGAGGAACGACGTACTGGTCAGCTCCACGAAGACCGGCTCCTGACGTGCGGGGCGGATTCCCGGGATGTCGGCATCATGCCTTCCGCCGGGGCGCCGGACGCCGGACGAACACGCACCGCAACCGAGTGCCACCCGGTCGCCCCGTCCGGCACGGTTGCGGTGCGCACCCCCGTCTGCGCGGCGCCCGTGCCGTCCGTGGCGCGGACCTCCAGCGTGTGTGCGCCGGGGGTCGCCTCCCACGTCCACACCCACTGGCGCCAGGTGTCGTTGCCGTCCGCCGCCCCGAGCCGGGCCTCCTGCCACGGGCCCCCGTCCACCCGTACCTCCACCCGGGCGATCCCGCGGTGCTGCGCCCACGCCACCCCCGCCACCGGGACCCGCCCCTCCTGCGGCTCGGCGGACGGGCGCGGGGTGTCGATCCGGGACTGCGTCTTGACCGGGCCCTGCGCCGCCCACGACCGGCGCACCCAGTACGCGTCGTACTCCGCGAACGTCGTCAGCCGCAGCTCCGTCAGCCACTTGCACGCCGAGACGTACCCGTACAGGCCCGGTACGACCATCCGCACGGGGAAGCCGTGCGCGAAGGGCAGCGGCTCGCCGTTCATCCCCACGGCGAGCAGCGCCTCCCGGCCGTCCATGACCGTCTCGACGGGCGTGCCGAGCGTCATCCCGTCCACCGAACGCGCCACCAGCTGATCGGCCGGACCGCCCCGCGAGGGCGGCCTGACGCCCGCCTCGCTCAGCAGGTCGGCAAGGCGCACGCCGAGCCACCGGGCATTGCCCACGTACGGGCCCCCGACCTCGTTCGACACGCAGCACAGGGTGATGTCGTGCTCGACGAGCGGGCGGGCCAGCAGCTCCCGGAACCCGAGCTCCAGCGGCCTCGTGACGCCCTCCCCGCGGATGCGCAGCCGCCACGTGTCCGCGTCCACCCGGGGCACGACCAACGCGGTGTCCACCCGGTAGAAGTCCCGGTCGGGGGTGATGAAACGGGAGATCCCCGGTACGTGCAGCTGCGCACCGGGCGGAACGGGCGGCGCCGCGACGGCGGGCTCCGGCAGGACCAGGTCCGCCCGCGAGGCCGTGGCCCCCGCCGAGCCGTACGCGCCGAGCCGCCGCCCGGCGTACCCGATCCCGGCCGAGGCCACGAGGACCGCGGCCACCAGCCGCCCGAACCCGCGCCGGTCCATCGACCACCCCCCGCCCGGCGGCGCACCCACCGGACGCGGCCGGGTCAGCGCGACGACCAGCAGGTACAGCACCCCGGCCGCGACCAGCCCGCCGATCAGCGACGGCAGCGCATCGCGCCAGGACGCCTCCGGGCGGCTGAGCGCGGCCACCGCCCCGACCAGCCCGAAACCGCCGGCGAGCGCGATCCCGGCGGGCGGGTGCCGTACGGCGAGCACTCCGGCCAGGGCGGCCACCGCGCCCAGGACGACGACGATCCCGAGGGCCAGCAGCAGTTTGTCGGCGGTGCCGAACTCCCTGATCGCCCATTCCTTGACGCCCACCGGCGTACGGTCGACGACGACCCCGCCCACCGCGGTGACCGGGGAGGCCTCGGGGCGGACGGCCGCCGACGCCAGCTCCGCCACGGCCAGCCCCGCACAGGCAGCGACCAGCCCGCAGACGGCGCCGCCCAGGATGTGGCGCCGCCGCCCCGGGTCCGCCTTCACACCGGTCATGCGCAGCCACCGTCCGCCGGGAGACCGGACGGGGAGGGACCCCGCCCGCCGCATCCAGTGTTACTCCGGCGAGGGCCGCCCCGTGCCGCACTGCGCCCCGGCCGCGCCCGTTCGCCCCCGTTCGGGCCAGTGCGACGGGGCCGGCAGCGGGCCCCGGGGGTGGTGAAGGACCGCGTGTGCGTGTTGACGCCGCCCCGTCGGACGGCACAACTGTGTCGACGGCGGCTGGAGTTCGCCGGCCTGCCCGACCCGCACCCGGGTGGTGCGCTCCCCGCCGCCGGCCCGGTCATGCACGGGGGTGGCCCTCGGAGGCGACCCGTTCGGCAGCCCGCCGGGCCACGGTCTCCAGGTGGTTCTCGGCTCCCGCGGTCGCCCGTCGGGTGGCCAGCTCGCCGCGCTTGCGCAGTTCCACGACCCCGTCCGTGAGCAGGTCACGCAGGTCGGAGCGGCGCGGTACGTCCTGGGTCCGGTCGGCGGACCGTCCTAACTGGTCGAGGGCCAGGTCCGCGATCCCGGCGGCGAGGAGCGTCAGCAGCTCCAGGGTCATGGGCGGGGTGCGGTCCTCGGCGGGCGGGGTGTCCTGGGTCATGCTCGGTGCACTCCTGCGGGCGTCGTGCCGTCACGGCGTCGGAAGGGGCGGCCGCCGGATGTTCCGACGGCCGCCCCTGATGGCTCGTTTCCGGGCCAGTCAACCGAGTGCGCCTCCCGCGCGTCGAACCACCGGCGCTCTTCTCCCCCTCACGGGTACCGGGATTCCCACGGGCGGGTGACGGCCCTCGCACGGTCCGACCGTCACCGCTCCGGGTGGTGTAAAGGGTCAGTGGGCGGACCGCTCCGCCGACTTCAGGGCCGAGGCGATGCCCGTCGCAAGGGCGTGCGGATCGCCCTGGGGGCCGTTCGCCCCGCTCGGATGGCGGGTGGTGCGCCGGGCCCAGTCCTCCTCGAAGGCGTGCCAGTCGATCTCCCGGGGCGCCGCCCGCTTCACCAGCGACTCCTCCAGCGCCCCGAAGAAGGCCGCCCACCGGGGGGCGTACAACTCGCCGATCAGCCCGCTCCATTCGCGGTTCGCGTAGTCGTGCAGGAAACCGCCCTCGCTGGTGCTGCGCCGGCCCCAGACGCTCAGGATCGAGCGGACGTCGTACTCGTAGCGGTCCCGTTCGGCCTCGTCCGCACCCCAGGAGCGGGCCGCGGAGATCCAGTCGCCGAGCAGGAAGTTCGGGTCCGAGCCGGTGACGGCGTCCAACTGCCGCTCAGCGTCAAGCCATTGCCCGGTCAGCTCGCGGAACTTCGCCAGGTCCTTGGCCTCGTAGGCCGCCTTGATCTTCGGCAGCAGCACCCGCGAGTGGTTGGCGAGGGCCTGCCGAGCGGTGTCGACCAGGTCGAAGCGGTACGCGCTGGAGCCGCGCAGTTTCGGATCCACCTTCAGCAGGTGGTCCAGAGCCCGGCGCACCCCGTCGGCCGGATACCGCATCGACTTGGGGCTCCAGTACGCCGCGCCCACCGCGGTCAGGCTCGGCCGGGCGGTGAACAGGCTGTCCTGGGACTCCGACCACAGGCCCGAGGAAGTGCTGTAGGGGCCCTTGCGCAGCTCCTCCCAGGCGGCCGCCGCCTCCTTGTCGGGCCGCCCGTAGCGGCGGGCCGCGAAGCCGGCGAACCACGTGCGCTGGTCGATCGTCCCGGGCTCCCAGGCGAGATCGGTGAACAGGTCGAAGGCGGCCGGGTTGGTGCCGGTGGCCTCCGGCAGGTACGCGATGCCCTTCAGTGCGCTGTTGGACTTGGCACGCCAGGGGCCGAACCGCTCGATCCACACCGAGGTGTTCGCGCCGATCGTGGTGTGCCCGCCGAAGTTGTAGATCGTGCCCATCGCGTAAGGGGCCCCGCCCCAGCGCGTCTCGCGGTCCAGGCGGTTGTACCGGTCGGAGAGCCCGTCCAGGATCAGCAGCTTCGAGGTGTCCACCCCGGCGAGCAGCTCCGCCTTGGGACTGTCCTGCCAGCCCAGCACCGCCCACGTCGCGCCCCGGTGCGCGGCGTGCAGCGCCGACTGGACGGCGCCTGCGGCCGCCTTCACGTCGACGGTGCCCGCCGTTCCGCCCTCGTGCAGCGGGCTCATCCGGTACATCGCGCTGTCCCCGAACACGGCGTGCTGCTCCGCGTAGTAGGCGGCGGCGAGCCTCCCGAAGACCGGGGTGGTGGGGTCCAGCCAGTCGGGCCGGTCGAAACCCGCCCAGTCGCCCTGCGCCACCGTCCTCGCCCCCGGGTTGCGGGCGGCGAACCCCGGCGGGACCGTGCCGAAGTAGCCGGGCAGCACCGGGGTCATGCCGAGTCCGCGCAGCTGCTCGGCGATCCGCCCGCCCAGTTCGGCGCGTTCCTCCAGGAGCCGTTCGGAGACCGGGCCGCCGAATCCGCTCAGGTTCTGCAGCAGCCACCAGCTCTGGTGCCCGGGGCCGGGGATCCACTCGCGCAGCTCGGCGGCGGAGTAGCCGAACCCCTGGAGGGCCCGGTAGTACGGGTACTCGGCGCCGGCCTGGACGAACACCTCGTTGATGCCGTGCAGGGCGAGCAGGTCGATCTGCCGCTGGTGCTGCTCGAAGGTGCGGTACGCGCCCGAGTAGCCGTCGTCGGTGTCGTTGAGGGCGTACCGGTGCGGGACGAGCGCACTGCGGGTGGCCGGCGCGGGGACCGCGGGCAGCCGCGCCGGCAGCATCCCGATGCTGTCGCCGGGCCAGCCGATGTCGGCCCCGGCGACGTGCTGGAGGTACCAGCCGACGCCGGTCAGCAGCGTGGCCCCGCTGGATCCGCGCACGGTGATCGCGCCCGCCGCCCCGGACACGGTGAACCGGTCGGCCCCGGCGCCGGCCGGCTCGGGCACGAAGGTGAACTGGGCGGCGTGGCGCGGCAGCAGCCGCTCCAGCGCGGCCCGTGCGGGACCCGTGTCGAAAGCCCGGGGGGCCGGGGCGCCGGCCGAGCCGGGGGAGCCCGGCCGCGTCGCCGTCCCGCGCGGGCCGCCGGGTACGGGCGCCGATGCGCCGGCCGCACCGGGCAGGCCTCCTGGGCCGTCCGGTACGGGCGCGGGCGCGCGGCCTCGTACGTCGGCGGCCACGCCGGCCACGCCGGCCAGCGCGGGGGAGCCGGCGCCGAGCAGGGCCACCAGGGTGGCGAGGGCGACCCGGCGGCGCAGCCGTGCGCGCCGCCGGGTCGAGGAGATCGTCATCCGTCGCATCACCGATCCGTGTTTCGATGCGGGCCCCGTGCGGGCCCGGGGGCTGTGTGCCGCGGCCCCGGGCCGGCCGACGATCCCGGGTCACGTCCTGCGACCGGGTCTGCGGCGGGTCCGCCGGGCGGATCCGGTCCCGGTCCCGCGCTGGGGACGGGCATACGGGTCCGCAGCCGGGGCCGGCGGCTCGTGGCGCGGGCTGCGGGGCCGGCGGTCCCGCCCGCGGGTGGCTTCCGGGCCCGGTGGTGCGGCCCTCGGCGGGGCTGCCGTCCGGGCGCCGGTGCGGCCCCGTACGCACCGCCGTACGCCGGGGGCCGGGCGGGCGGTTCCGCCCTGACCGGGGCTGCCGTCCCCGGCCGGGGCTGGACGTCA
>LJCW01000049.1 GCA_001298555.1 Actinobacteria bacterium OV450 | reverse complement strand
AGATCCAGTACCGGCCCGAGCTGATCGACGGCTGCCTCACCGAGACCGGGCTGACCATGCGTTCCACCATGATCAGCCAGCCCGACACTACGAGTTCAACCTGAGTAGCCCTGGGTTCAGGGCAGCTCACCGAGCTTGGAGATAACCCAGCGGGAGGAATTCCGAATGTCAGGGTCGGCCAGTGATGGCCGTTAAAATATTGACCTTGGAAGCCCGAAGGGCTGGCGTCAGGGCTGCAAGGAGGCCTATAAGCGTCGCACTTAAGAGCATCTCCACGAGCGATTCGGAAGGAACGGCCAGCTGGCGAAGGCCCTCCGCTCTGAGTACTCGCTGACCAGCAATGCCCCATATTATGCCTAGTCCGCCGCCGAGTACGGCACCAAGGAGAGTGATAATGAGAGACTCAATTTGGATCATGCCAAGTATTTGATGTCGCTGCAGTCCGACTGCGCGCAGCAGGCCGATTTCCCGGGCGCGCTCAATCACGGACAAGGTCAAGGTGTTCATTACTCCCAGCGCCCCGACGATGACTGAGAGTCCCAGCAAGCCATATATTATATGAAACAGTTGGCCTACTTGGCTCTTAATCAGTGTCTTGTAGTCGAGTTGATTCAGTACTCGCATTTGCGGAAAGTCGACGAGAGAAGCCTGGAGGGCAGAATATGCCTGGGTGGATCGTTCTGGGTCTGCTGCGGAAGCCAGTACCTGGTTTACGAAGGGCATGCGGCCTTCGGGCACTAGCTGCTGGGCTGTGGCCATTCCGATGAATCCTCTGTTTTTGTACAGGCCGCCGTCTTCCGCCGTGATGGCGCGAAGCCGAATTAAGTGCGGGCTGGCCCCCTCAAGCGCAACCTGAAGTGCATCTCCTACTTTCAGGTGGTGCACGTTAGCGAAATTCTCATCAAGTGAGATCCCTTCAGTCACGGCCGCATTAAAATCTCCCGCTCGTGTTCGGACGTTGATATTATGGCGATAGTTGGAAGTTACGGCGTTGATACGCCGGTGGATCACTTCTCCCTTTGCCGTGATAATTCGCGCTGCGAGTTGCCGTTCCTCAGAAATGTGAGCCAACTCGGGAGTTGACCTGATGGCTTTGAGGATGGCTGGGGTGATGATGCCATTGCGGGAGGTGACGAGGTAGTCAGCGCCGACGGCCTGTTCGATCTGTCTGGTTGCCGATATCACCATGGACGATGTGATCACGGAGGCGCTGGTGACGAGAGCCAGGCAAGTCATGAGCGCGGCGGCTGTTGTGCCGGTGCGGCGGGGGTTGCGCAGAGCATTGCGTTGTGAGAGTCGGCCGGGTACGCCGAATAATATGGGTAAGGCGGCGCCAACTGTGCGGATGACGGCTGTGACGAGGATAGGTGCGAGCATCACCATTGCTATCAGGGTGAGGGGAATACCGAGGCCGAGGAGGATTCCGCTGGTGTGAAGTGCGGAGGCTTCTGCACTGGTGATGAGCAGAGTGGTGCCGATAGCGCTGACGCATATTCCTACAGCGGTGCGGACTTGACGGGTCGCCCCTTGCATCGGAGCTTGATGTTCGCGCAGTGCTTCTATGGGTGAGACCGTACTGGCCCGGTGAGCCGGCAGCCATGCGGCGGCGATGGTCGTGGCTGCGCCAACTGCGGCAGCCGTGAGCGGCACGGTCCAGCGGAGTGTGAGGTGTGTGGAGTCAAAGTGCATGCCTAGGGTACCCATTAGCTCGATCAGGCCCATGGCCAGGAGATACCCGGCGGCTACACCGAGTGCGGACCCGACGAGACTCATTATCAGTGCCTCAGTAAGTACCGAGTAATGGATCTTGGTGCGGTCTATTCCGATTGCCCGGAGTAGACCGATTTCGCGCGTTCTTTGGCCGACCAGCATGAGGTAGGTGTTGACGATGAGGAATCCGCCCACGAGCAAGGAGATTCCGGAGAATCCGAGCATGGCGTACTTGAGGAATCGGAGGTAGTCGCCGAATCCAGCTTTGTTTTCGGCGATCGTCTCGGCTGCGGTACGAACCTGGTGTGAGTTGTCGAGTTCAGCAGCGATCTGGCTTTTGAGTTGATCGTTGGTCCTGGTGCCGTTTCCGAATGCGACTACTGAGGTGTAGACGCCGATTTGGCCGAGCAAATGTGTTTGTGCTGTCGGTGTGTCGAAGAGGACTAGGGCGGCGCCCGGGTTGGTGCTGGTGAAGGAAGCGATGCCTGAGATGATGATGTTGTGGGTGCCGGTGGTAGTGATGATGCGCAGGGGGGCGCCAGTCTTGAGGCGTGCCCGGTGCGCCGTGTCCGCGTCGAGTAGGGCTTGGCTGGGCCCGCGGGGCGCTTTCCCGTCGGTGATTTTCAGCGCAGAGTTGGGGCGGATGTACCAGTTTCCGGCGATCGACGGGGCGCCTTCCGTGGGGCCGATTGACTTGTTGGTGGCTGGGTTGACGATGGCTACGTCCTGAACTGATACCTCGCCTTGTGCTGTTCTGACTCCGGGGTTGGCAGCGATCCTCTGGACGAGCTTCTCCGGGAGGGTCTGGGGTCTGACGCCACTTTGTCGTTGTGATGTGGTTGCGCCCTGGTCTGAGGGGCTGACCGTGATGTCGGCGGCGGTCGCTCTGAATAGGCGGTCGAAGGTTGCGTTGGCGGTGTCGGTGAAGATGAGGGTGCCGGCGACGAAGGCGACGCTCAGTGCGATGGCGATCAAGGAAAGGGCTGTGCGGCCTCTATGGGCCACGGAGCTCTTGACTGCAATGGTGAAGGCCATGGTCATGCATCCCGTCGGGCTGTGCGTGCTGGTGGAGCAGAGGGGTGATGGCTGCCTCCGGGTAGGTGCAGCATGCACTGCACGATGGTGTCCGTGGTTGGGGAGAGTGCTTCGTCAACGATCGAACCGTCGGCCATAAACAGCACTCGGTCCGCGTAGCTGGCTGCAGTTGGGTCATGGGTGACAAGGACTACGGTCTGTCCGAGCGCGTCGACTGAGTGCCTGAGCAATGAGAGAACTTGGCTTCCCGCGTGGGAGTCGAGGTTTCCTGTGGGTTCGTCGCCGAAGATGATGTCTGGTCGGCTGGTGAGTGCTCGGGCGACTGCGACTCGTTGTTGTTGGCCACCGGAGAGCTGACTCGGTCGGTGGCGCAGCCGGTCGGCTATGCCGATGGTGTCTACAACGCGTTTCAGCCACTGCGGGTCGGGCTGGCGCCGGGCGATGTCCATGGGCAGCGTGATGTTCTCAGCTGCGGTGAGCGTGGGAATTAGATTGTAAGCCTGGAAGATGAAGCCGATCTTGTCGCGGCGGAGCCTGGTAAGTTGCCTCTCATTGAGCCGAGTGATCTTCGATCGGCCAATCCATATTTGGCCGCTGGTGGCGGGTTCGAGTGCCGCCAGACAATGCATCAGGGTTGACTTACCTGAGCCTGACGGCCCCATTATCGCAGTGAAGCGGCCGCGCTCGATATCCACGTTGACGGATCGTAAGGCGTAGACGCGTGTCTCTCTCGTTCCGTAGATCTTGGTAACCTGGCGAGCTCTTACTGCTATAGATGCCGTCGTGTCGGTGAGGGATGCCGGGTAGGGGGTGCCTGCCGGTTCCATGGGACGCCCATCCTTTCAATCTTGGACCACGTCGACTCATGGCGCGTGGGTTCGGATTCACGTTGTCGACGGAGCGTTAGGGATCCTTTTGGCGGGTGCAGGTTGCCTCTCTCTGTGCGGGCGTCGTTGGTACGTGCCGGATGCCGCCTCGGCTGCAGTGATTCAGGGCGGCCGTGCTCTTGGGTCGCAGGAGTGCCATGTGCTGCTGCGGAGGCGCGTCGGCGGTGCATGTTCGCCTCAAGGATGCGCTCAAAACCGAGCTAGGTGCGCATTTAAGTGATATGCGCCACAGGTCAGGTTGTGCTTGTTCTGTGACGTTCTGCGCAGGGGCTACCCGTCAGCTGGTGCGGTTGTCCTGCGCTGGTAGCACCCTCGCGTCGCCCGCGCGAAGGGCTAGGTAGTGGCGTCAACTCGCAAACAGTGAAGGAGACTTAGGACTGCACAGCGGGTCCCTTTGGCGTCCGTTGCGTGCTCGGATGCCGGATCCTGTTGCTGTGCATCATTCATTACTTTCCGTCGGTCAGGAAGTGCTCCAGAGTCAGAATTTGATCAACGGTTTGAATTTTTGAGCATTGACCGTCAGATTTCCCGCTGCTAGCTTCGGACTGCCTGGATATGGGCGTTCGTGCCGGCCAAGTCAATCGCCGGCTGGCCAGATGAATGACATTCTCTGCCAGGGACTCCTGATCTCTGCCTAACGATCGGAGCATCATGGCTCACGTCGGAGAAGTGGCCGACTTAATCATCGGCATAAGTCCAATGGGGGAACCAGATGCCCGCCTCGTCACTGCTGTGAGCCAGGCGGGCGGGCTAGGCGTCTTGGACCTCGGTGCGGGTGACCGTAGGGCACGTGAGGCGCTGGAGTGGGTTCGGCGTTGGTCGCCGGGCCCCTTTGGGGTACGCGTGGGCGGACGCTGTCGGCTCATCCCCTCTGACCTGGGTCTACCGGCTGACCACGGCCCGCATACCGTGGTGCTGGGAACAGACTCGTCCTGGCGTGTGTCGGATACGGTCCACAGCTACCGGACCCTTGTGGAAGTCACCAGCCTAGAAGAGGCGCTTGACGCGTCGAGGGCGGGTGCGCACGGTTTGATCGCCCGCGGGTGCGAAAGTGGTGGCAAGGTCGGGGAACTGAGCACATTCGTCCTGATGCAGCAGCTGGTAGCCGCAGCCGAGGTGACGCTTCCAGTGTGGGCTTGTGGGGGGATCGGCCCTCGGACGGCTGCCGCGGCGGTCGTGGGAGGCGCAGAGGGGGTGGTTCTGGACACTCAACTCGCGCTGCTTGCCGAGTCCGGGTTGGGTGAGGGAGCCGCTGCGGTCCTGCGAGCCTTGGACGGGTCGGAGACGATCGTGGTGGACGGGCACCGCGTGCTGCTTCGCCCCGGTGCGGAGATGGCTGCTCCTCAGCCGCCAGACGTTCAGCAGGCCGGTGGCGCTTCGGGGTCTCAGGTGTTATCCGGTCGGGGGGGGACCGTCTCATTGCCCGTGGGGCAGGATGGCTTCCTCGCTGCCCGTTTCGCCGCGTGGTGGGGAACCGCGGGGCAGGCAGTGCGCGCCATGAGAGAGGCGCTGGAGCACACCGTGCGCCTCAGCGTTTCCCAGACAGCTCTGGGATCTGAGGCGGCGATGAGCCGAACGCTGGGCACCCGCCTGCCTATCGCCCAAGGGCCTATGACCAGGGTCAGTGACCAGGCAGGCTTTGCCTCCGCAGTCGCCGGGGAAGGTGCCTTGCCATTTGTCGCGCTGTCGCTCGCCCGTCAGGAGCAGGGCCGCGCGATACTCGAGGCGGTCGACGCCGCGCTGGCGGGCCGAGCCTGGGGAGTGGGCCTGCTCGGCTTCGCCCCGGAAGCGATCAGGCAAGCGCAGACAGAAGCCGTGCTCGGGATAAAGCCTTCTCATGTGATCATCGCCGGCGGTAGCCCCTCTCAGGCAAGGGCATTCGAAGAAGCAGGGATCGCCGCTTTCTTGCATGTGCCCTCCCCTGGGCTGCTGAGCCAGTTTCTGAAGGCGGGGGCTCGGCGCTTCGTTTTCGAGGGTTCCGAGTGCGGCGGGCACGTCGGGCCCAGATACAGCTTCCCTCTCTGGGAAGCTCAAATCGCTGTCCTTGAGGACTACCTCGACGCGTCCGACGATGAGGGGCTGGCGTCTCACATCGAAGTCTTCTTCGCCGGCGGGATCCACGATGAGTGTTCCTCGGCGATGGTCGCGGCGCTGTCCGCGCCGCTGGCAGCGCGCGGGGTGGCTCTCGGCGTCTTGATGGGAACCGCATACCTGTTCACCGAAGAGGCGGTTACCTCAGGCGCCCTTCAGCGCACATTCCAGCGGAAGGTAGTCGCCGCGCAGAGCACCATGCTGCTGGAGACCGCACCCGGTCACGCGACCCGCTGTGTACCGAGTCACTTCAGCCGCAGCTACGAGACGGCGAAGGCGGGGCTGGTAGGCAAAGGGATCACAGGCCGCCAGCTGTGGGAGGACCTGGAACGGCTTAATGTCGGGCGGTTACGGATCGCGAGTAAGGGCTTGCAGCGCCAGGGCGAGGAGCTGGTGGAGGTCAATGCCGGCCGCCAGCTCGCCGAGGGGCTCTACATGGCCGGCGATGTCGCCGTCCTGCGGTCAGCCCCGACTACGATCGCTGCCCTCCACCGAGCGGTGACCAGCTCAGCAGCCTCCTTCTTCACTGACCAGGTCACCGCGCTGGGCGAGCGCCTGGGAATTCGGCCAGAGAAGGACTCGTCCCAGGAGCAGGAGGCTCCGGTGCCGCTCGACATTGCGGTCGTCGGTATGGCTTGCATGTTTCCCCAGGCCCCTGATCTGGCGTCTTTCTGGGCGAATACGGTGCACGGTGTCGACGCGATCGAAGAAGTTCCGGCTGAACGATGGGATTCGAAACTTCACTACCGCTACGACGGCAAAGCGGCAAAGACAGGGATGAGTGCCTCGAAATGGGGTGGGTTCCTGCCCCGTATCGAGTTTGACGCTGTCGGCTACGGCATCCCGCCCGCTTCCTTACCCAGTATCGAGCCCGTGCAACTATTGGCACTGGAGGCCGCCCGCCGCGCAATGGACGACGCCGGCTACGGTGAGTCGGCCAGAGCCTTCGACCGGTCACGAACCGCTGTCGTCTTCGGGGCTGAGGCGGGCAGCGACCAGGCGAGCGCCACGCTGCTCGGGACCATGCTCCGGTCAGCTTACGGTGAGATACCCGAAGAGCTCGCGGATCAGCTGCCAACTCTGACGGAGGACTCCTTCCCCGGCATGCTCGCCAACGTGATCTCCGGGCGCATCGCAAACCGACTGGACCTGGGCGGCGCCAATTACACGGTGGACGCCGCCTGCGCGTCTTCACTGGCCGCGGTAGACGTAGCGTGCAAGGAGCTGACAAGCGGCACCAGTGATCTCGTCCTATGCGGGGGCGCCGACCTGCACAACGGAATTAATGACTATGTTTTGTTCTCATCCGTGCACGCGTTGTCCCCAACTGGCCGCTCTCGTGCCTTCGACAGTGCTGCGGACGGTATCGCCCTCGGCGAAGGCGTTGCCTGCCTCGTACTCAAACGCCTTGCCGACGCGGAACGCGACGGCGACCGCGTCTACAGCGTCATCAAGGGAATAGGCGCCTCCAGTGACGGCCGGTCGCTCGGTCTGACCGCGCCGCGGCCGCAAGGTCAGCGGGCCGCACTGCAACGGGCCTACCTCAATGCAGGCATCTCCCCCGCCGCCGTCGGCTTACTGGAGGCCCACGGCACGGGAACCGTTGTAGGCGACCGCACGGAGCTGTCCACCCTCACCGATGTGTTCACCGAGGCAGGGGCAGCCACCGGCAGCTGCACGCTGGGATCTGTCAAATCGCAGATAGGCCACACCAAATGTGCCGCTGGTCTCGCAGGCCTCATCAAGGCTTCGATGTCGCTCTACACCGGAGTCAAACCGCCCACCTTGAACCTGCAGCAGCCCAACCCTGCCTGGCAGGCTGACAGCAGCCCGTTTGTCTTCCACACCAAAGCGACACCCTGGGCTGCACCGCCGGCTGAGCGCGTCGCCGGAATCAGCGCCTTCGGATTTGGCGGAACCAACTTCCATACCGTGCTCACCGCCCACGGCAAGACACCGCCTCCCCCGCATGGGCTGCAGCAATGGCCCGCAGAACTCTTCATCTTCCGCGGCACCACACAGGCCTCGGCACACCAGGCCATCAAGGACGTCCTGGCGTTGCACAGCGAAGCCAAGAGCGGCAAACAGTTGTGGCGGCTGCGTGACCTCGCCCGGGCAGCCTCCCGCCTCGCCGAAACCAGCAGGGGACCTGTGTGGGTAGCGGTTGTGGCAACCAGCCTCACGTCCCTGGGCGAACAGCTCCGCCGCGCGCTGGCGGGCGAGCACGACCCCGCTACAGGAATCTACGTCCCCCCCGCGTGTGCTCCGCAGCGCGGCGACGAAGATGCCCCTGCAGGGAAGACGGCCCTCCTGTTCCCGGGGCAGGGAAGCCAGCGCCCCAGGATGTTCGCCGAGCAGTTCATCGCCTTTCCCGAACTCCAGGACCTTCTCCAGTCTGACCGGGTATGCGCGGATTTGTTGTATCCCCCAGCCGGCTTTGACGCTGCCACGCGAGAGGCGCAGTGCACCAGTGTCACCGACACGCGCATCGCACAGCCAGCGCTGGGTATCGCCGGGCTTGCCGCGTACACCGTGCTCACGCAAGCCGGTGTGACTGGGGACATGACGGCAGGACACAGCTACGGCGAGCTCACTGCGCTCTGCGCTGCTGGGGTGATCTCCCCGCGCAGCCTGCTAAAGCTGAGTGCGCAGCGCGCCGAATCGATCACGAAAGCCATCGGGGACGATCCCGGCGCCATGGCTGCGATATCCGCCAGGCATGATGAGGTCAAGGAAAGGCTGCGCGAGGCCATCGCCGGCGGCCGCGTTGTCATCGCAAATCACAACGCCCCTGAGCAGAGCGTCATCTCCGGGCTCAGCGAAGCGGTCGACGCAGCAGTCGATATGCTGCGATCAGCGGGCTACAGCGCCAGACGCCTGCCTGTCGCGTGCGCGTTCCACAGCCCCGTGGTGGAAGGAGCCACGACACGCTTTGCTCACGCGCTGAAGAGCCATAGTCTGCGCGCGCCTGAGATCCCGATCTTCTCCACCCGGACGGCGGCGCCCTACCCCACCGCGCCTGATGAGATAGCCACGGAGCTATCCGCTCAGATTAGCGCGCCCGTAAGGTTCGCCGAACAAATCGAAGCCATGTATGCGGCCGGCGCCCGGGTCTTTGTCGAGGCGGGCCCCGGGTCTGTGCTCACCCAGCTCGTCGGGGCGATCCTCGGTGACCGCCCGCACTATGCCGTGGCCTGCGAACCTCGGCCCAACGCGGGTCTGCCCGGCTTCCTCACCGCCCTTGCCCAGCTCGCCGTCGCTGGTGTGCCAGTGCGCACCGGTTGGATGTTCCGTGGCCGTGACGCGCTCGACGCAGGTCAAGGCAGCACGCCCAAGCAAGGCGGCTGGACCATCGACGGCCAGGGGGTGCGGACCGCAGACGGTGAACTGCTCACTCCCTCAGTTCGCCCGGTTATACGCAAGGAGCATCTTGTGCCCGACACCCGTCACAACGATCAACCCAGCGACCGGGAGGCGCTGATCCACGCGTATCTGCGAGCTAGCCGCGAGATGGTAGCGGCTCACCGTGAGGTCTTTCTCTCCTACCTCGGGGCTCCTCATGCTCCATACGCCGATCCCGCCCCGGTCCCGCCCGTTGCGGCAGGCGGATACCTGCCCGGGCGACTTCACAACTCGGAACCGCCAGCGGCTGAGAGCATTTCCGCGGCTCAGGAGGCCGACGAGGTACTACTGGCTGTGCCGACCGAAGCTGAGTTAATCCGTACCGTCACGGAGATCATCAGCACCCGCACGGGCTATCCGCTGGACATGATCGAGCCGAACCTCGATCTTGAGGCGGACCTGAGCATCGACTCCATCAAGCGTGCCGAAATCGTAGGAGAGCTCGCGTCGCAGCTGGCGCTTCCGGCGGGGGCCAGCCCCTCGCTCAGCGCCGAAGAGCTGGAGGAATTAGCCGGAGCGCATAGCACCACTGCCATAGTCGGCTGGATTATGGCCCGTCTCACCGCCTCCGCGCATTCGACTTCGCCCGCTTCCCCCCCTGCCAGCAGCGCAGCCGATCCCAACACAGCCGAGCCCTCATCAGTTACCGCTCCCCGCGTTCCGCAGCCCGCCACGAGGACGCAGCCCGCGGAGGCAGCCTCCGCGCCACCACGACGTTTCCAAGTGGTGCGTGCTGCCCTCCCTGATGCGAGCATGCCTGAAGAGCGGTCCAGCGCCCTGGCTGGCAAGCGCTTTGTGATCCTGGGTGACGGCGACGGCGCCGCCCTCGCGACAGCCGCAGCCCTCGCGCGACTCGGTGCCGAGACGCAGACGCGGCGGGGCAGCCACCTGCTCACCGAACAGGACGGCCCCATCGATGGTGTTCTGTACCTCCAGCCCCTGAGCCAGGCAGTGACCGGCCTGCTGCCGCAGGCTTTCTCCGTCATCAAGTGCGCCCTCGAACGAGCCCCGCGCTGGCTGCTAGCTGCACGATGCGGCGATGCGCCGGTGCCGCGCGCCGCGGGGGCGTTGGGGACGGCCGGTCTGCGGGGGCTATTTCGCACTATAAGCAAGGAACATCCAGAGATGGTCACCAAGGTGGTCGAGGTGGATGGCGCAACCTCGCAGAGCCCCGCCGCCATCGCCGAAGCGCTTGTCTCAGAACTCTTCACACAAGAACCCGCGGTCGTACTGCGGGGCTCCACGGGACGCTACGGGCTGGAACTCAGGGAGAGTCCGCTCAGCTCACTCAGCGCTAAGGGCGCCGGCCCCGCCGGCACAGGGGCGGCCGAGGCAGCTGCCATTGAGCTCACTTCCCAATCCGTCATCCTCCTCACCGGCGGTGCTCGAGGCATCACCGCACAATGCGCCGCAGCCCTGGCTGCCGCCAGCCGATGCCGCATCGAACTCATCGGCCGTACGCCCCTGCCCCATACCCCGGAGGATCCCGCGACCTCTGCGGCCCGCGACCGCTTGGCCCTGCGCGCGGTTCTCGCTACCCAGGGCGCCGATCGCACCACCGCCGACATCGATCAGGCAGCCACCCGGATCCTCGCCCAGCGTGAAATCCTGGCCACCTTGGACAAGCTCCGCATGCTCGGTAGCCCGGCGCGCTATCGGTGTGTGGATGTCTGCGATGACACGGCGGTCTTCGAAGCCGTGAATGATATTTACGCCCATTACGGACGTCTGGACGGCATCGTTCACGCCGCAGGGGTGATCGAGGACCGGCTCATGGCCGACAAGACCCCTCGGTCCTTCCACCGAGTCTTCGCCACCAAGGCCGGCGGAGCCGCGGCCGTACTGAAGGCGGCGGGCGAGCTGCCCATCCCGCCACGCTTCGTGGTTTGCTTCGGCAGCATCTCCGCAGTGGTGGGCAACCGCGGCCAAGGCGACTACTCCGCCGCCAACGACGCTCAAGAGGAGCTTGCCACGCAATGGGCGGCCGCTACCGGACGCCGCGCTTTGACCGTTCACTGGGGGCCCTGGGCACCAAGTGGCGATCACACCGGCATGGTCACCCCCGAACTCGCGGGCGAGTACGAAAGACGCGGCATCCAGCTCATCGACCCCGAAGAAGGCGTGGGGTCACTGCTGCGCGAACTCGCTTGGGGAGACCCCTCGCACACGGCTGTCGTCTACACCGCTTCAGGCTGGTGACATGACCACTCCGACCGCGCCGATCGCCATCGTCGGTATGGCTGTGTATCTGCCCGGCGCCCCTAACCTGTCGTCGTACTGGGACAGCCTTTCCAAGGGTGAGGACCCGATCAGCAGCGTGCCAGCGGGGTGCCATGCCGCGGGCCGCGACCGCCGCGGCATTGGTCCCGAAACCGCGGCATTGCAGCAGCACGGGGAGGTCCCTCTCGAGCTTGCCAGTGTCCTCACTGGCCGCGATGGAGTAAGCCTGGGAGTCGCACCATCGGAAACGGCGCTCGCCTCACAGGAAGAGCTGATCGCGGTTCACGTCGCGCAAGCCGCCCTCGCCGACGCGGGTCGGCTACCGCTCCGGCACAGAATCGGCTTGATCATCGGTTTCAGCCGCCCCGCCCAGCTTCGGCAACCGTTCGCCTCGGCTTCTCATGGCCTCTCCACGGGAGGCCAGCCCTCCACACAAGCCCAGGCCGAGTCACACTTCCCCGACCCGGCCACCACAGGGTCCGGGCTCATCTCGTTCCTCACCCGCCAGCTCGACCTCCAAGGCCATGCCTTCACCGTGGACGCCGGGTGCGCCTCCCCGCTCGTCGCGGTCGACCAGGCCGTTGCGGCGCTCTCCTCCGGCCGATCCGACCTGATGCTCGCGGGGGGTCTCCTCCACGCACACCTCCATGGCACGAACCCCGCGCCCGCCGTGCTCGCCCGCCCCTCACCGAGCCAGCAGAGCAGCCCTGCCCAAAGGGACAACAACTGCCCCGCGGTGGGTGAAGGCACGGGCTTGATCGTGCTGAAAAGACTTGCTGACGCGCAACGCGACCGTGACCGAATCTACGCGGTGGTCCGCGGTTGCGGCGTCAGCGGTGTCGGGGGCTATCACACCAACGATCCCAGCGCCTGGACAAAAGCTCAGTCCGAAGCCATCCGCCAGGCATGGCACCAGGCAGGGCTCGATCCCCGAGCCCCCGGCTCGCTCGGACTCCTCGAAGCGCATGCGGCTAGTTCCCCAGCTACGGATACCGCCGGGCTCGCCGCCCTGGCTGATGTCTTCTGCGGCTCCTCCCCCGGCAGCGCTCAGCCCGTCATCGGCTCCGCGAAGTCAATGACCGACCACGCCACATCCGCCGCTAGTATCACCGCATTGATCAAAACGGCCCTGGCAATCCACCACGGCCTGTTCCCCCCCACCCTCCGCTGCGGGGGACCCCCCACGGCCCCCGCCACTACCCGCTTTCACGTGATCAGTACAGCTCAGCCCTGGGCGGCACATCCTGAAGCCCGCAGGGGGGCTGTCAACATCCTCGCAAGCACCGGAACCGCCGCTCACCTCGTTCTTGAGCAAGCGCCGGCCGCCGCCCGGTCCACCAAGGCACCCGTGCTTCTGTCCGTCAGTGAACCGGAACGCATCCTGACGCTTGCCGCCCCCACTCCCGGAGAACTGGCGGATCAGCTCTCCGCCGACGACTCAGCCGTGCTCTCTCGCGGCTTCCCGCAGCAGCCTCCTGTCGGAAACACTCGGCTGGGCATCACGGCACCCACACCTCAACGGCTGGCACTGGCCAGAAAAGTTGTCTCCCAAGGGCAGCCATGGCGTGGCCGCAGCGATATCTGGTTCACTCCCAGCCCACTTCTCGGCCAAGCAGGAGGAGGAAAACTCGCCTTCGTCTTCCCCGGACTGGAAGGCACTTTCCAGCCACGCCTCACCGACATCGCCCAATACTTCAAGTTGCCCTGCCCAGCGAGCGCGACCCACACCGATGTCGGGGACATCGGCCGCCACGGCATCGCCGTCGTCAGTGCCGGGCGGCTCCTCAACACCGCCCTGCGACGCATGCGTATTGTTCCGGACGCTGTGGCAGGCCACAGCATTGGTGAGTGGACTGCGATGACCGTCGGCGGCCTGTACGACAGCGCTGACGTCGACGCCTTCATCCAGTCCATTAACCCCGATGCCCTCACCGTCCCAGGCCTTGCCTTCGCCATACTTGGCACGAGCGCCGTCAGCGCACAGAACCTCATCCGAGAGCACGGAGACAACAGCATCGTCGTCTCCCATGACAACGCTCCTAACCAAGCCATCATCTGCGGACCCGCCGGTCCGATCGATGCACTGGCGCAGTCACTCCGGGCCCGTCGCATCATCTGCCGGATTCTTCCGTTCCAGTCGGGCTTCCACACCCCAATGCTGGAGCCCTTCCTCAGGCCGATCCAGCAAGCGGTACAAGCACTCCCCCTGTATCCGCCGACTCTCAGCGTGTGGTCTGCGACCACAGCCCGCCCCTTTCCCGCCGACGCGTCGGAAGTACGGAATCTGTTCATCCGCCACCTTCTCGAACCTGTCCGCTTCCGTCCCCTCATCGAAACGATGCACACAGCGGGATACCGGGCGTTCGTACAAGTCGGTACCGGTCAGTTGAGCTCCCTCATCGGTGACATTCTCGGTGCCCGGGACCTACCCCACCTCACCATCACAGCCAATTCCCCTCGCCGGGACGGCCTCGCCCAGCTACGCAGAGTTGCCCTCGCGCTCTGGGTGGAAGGAGCCCCCATCACTCCCGCCCTCACCCCAACGGGATCCCACACGGATCTGGCAGGAACCTCGCCGGTCCCCTCATTCACTCTCTCGTCCCCGACTGCCGCGCCCGCAATCCCTGCGCAACGCTGGCTGCCGTCACACGGCGCGGACAGCGGCGCGCCTGCCCGACCGCACCTGAGTGGCCTCGCTCGCCCTCCGCGCCATGCGGTAACCAGCCAGTCCTCTCCCCGACAGAACTCGGCGCTGGAGGACGTGGCTGGACGCTTCCCCGCGGCCGCAGAACTCAGCGCCCTTCTGAGGGAAACCGCCGAAACCGCGGAAGCTCTCGTCGCCGCCGCCATCTCCCCGCCGCCCACTGCAGAAGACGGCCGGCCAGCACCGCCTGGGGCCCGCGCCACGCCTCCCGCCGGCGCCGCCGCTACCTCCCCGACGTCGTCGCAGAGACACTTGGATGTCTCCCTTGAGAACATGCCCTACCTAGACGACCACTGCTTCTTCCGGCAACGCCCTGGGTGGCCAGAACCGGCGGACCGCTGGCCCGTCGTCCCTGCGACGACCATCGTCCACCACCTCATGGAAACCGCCCGCCAGACGACGCCTGGCGTCCACCCCGTCGCCGTCCACAACACCCGCTTCGACCGGTGGGTTCCGGCTGCACCGCCCCAGCGCCTGCCCGTGACCGCAACCGTGACGTCCCCCGGCCGTATCGACATGTCTTTCGGCGAGCACGCCCACTCCACCGTCGAACTCGCACCCCGCTATCCCAGGCCGCCAGCGCCCTGGTCCTGCGATACCGCAGCCGATCGCACACCGGACATCACCGCCGCCGAGCTGTACAGCAAGCGGTGGATGTTCCACGGCCCCGCTTTCCAGGGCATCACGAAGCTCATCGCTGTCGGTGACACCCACGTACGCGGCATCATCACGACGCCCACTGCACCCGGCGCCCTACTCGACAACGTAGGTCAGTTGATCGGCTACTGGATCATGGCCACACAGGTCACCCGGACCATCATCTTCCCCACCCGGATAGAACGCATACGGTTCTATGGCCCCAGCCCCGCGCCCGGCACCCGGCTCACATGCCATATCAGCATTACGTCGCTGACCGACAGTAGCTTGGAAGCCAACGCACAGCTACTGCACAACGGCACGGTATGGGCTGAAGTGACACGCTGGCGCAACCGCCGCTTTCACAGCCACCCCGATACCACGTCGGCAGACCGCTTCCCCGAACACAACACGCTTTCCCGCCCCCAGACTGGGGGATGGGCGCTGCTCCACGAACGCTGGCAGGACCTCGCGTCCCGTGAACTGATCATGCGGAACCACCTCGGCAGCGCCGAACGAGCCGACTACGAGCGGCAATCCCCACGCAGCCGTCGGCAGTGGCTCCTTGGCCGCATAGCGGCGAAGGACGCTATACGCCACCACCTGTGGCGGCACGGTGGCGACCCGATCTTTCCAGCCGAAGTCAGAATACTCAACCACGACGGAGGACGCCCCTTCGCCCTCGGGGTCCATGACCGGCGGCTGCCCGAGATCGACATCTCCCTGGCACACCGGGCTGAAGCCGCCGTCGCCATCGTGCAGCCCCGCACCCCCGGTCAAGGACCACCTGGCATCGGCATTGATATCGAAGAGATAGGCGAGCGGAGCCAAGCCACAAGGGCCGTCGCGCTCAGCGACGCCGAACGCACACTTCTCGACACTCTGTGCTGCCCGCCGGACGGAGATTCTCTCGCGAAGTGGTTCACCAGGTTCTGGGCCGCCAAGGAGGCTGTCGCCAAGGCAGAAGGGACGGGCTTGCGGGGACGCCCCCGAGACTTCACCGTCATCGAAGCGGCATCCGACTGGTTGGTCGTCACAGCAACCACCGCGAACGCCGAGCGTCGCTACCAGGTCCACTGCGCAGCTGTCAGCAATCCGCCTGACCTGCCCGAGCGGCACTACATCGTGGCCTGGACGACAAGCCCGAGCCGAACCCCAGGAGAATCACAGTGACGAACCGCACCGAACCAACCCGCACGGCATCCGCGGCCGAAGAGGCGGTCATCGCCGACGTCATCGGCATGCTCCAGGAGGTCCTCGGTGGGTACGCCTTCGACACCAGGGCAGTCGGGATGCACACTAAGCTCACCGTCGACCTGGAACTCGAGAGCATCGACCTCGTTGCGCTGGCCGGAAGCCTTGAAGCCCGCTACGGAAGCAGCATCAACTTCGCCCATTTCATAGCCGACATGGAGCTGGATCAGATTATCGACCTCACGGTTGGACAGCTCGTCACCCACGTGATGCAGTGCGTCAACGCGCCACAGGGCCAATGAAAATGGCGACACTCCACACCGGCGATATCAACCTTCATGTGCAGAGGCTTCTGCCCACCGAAGGCCGCCTCCCGATCGGCACCGCAGTCCTCCTGCACGGGCTGTTGACAGACAGCCTCGCCTCTTACTATTTCACTCTCGCCCCAGCTCTCGCAGCGGCTGGCTTCGACGTAATCATGTACGACCACCGTGGCCACGGACGCAGCGAGCGGCCTCTCAGCGGCTACCACCTCGATGCCTTCGTCGCCGACCTTGACAAAGTCATTGCCCACCTAGGGATCAGTGGACCCGTTCATCTCATCGGCAACTCCTACGGCGGAACAGTCGCCTTCGGATACGCTGTCCGCCGACGGGAAAGGACCGCAAGCCTCCTGATCATCGAGTCAGAACCGGCCACAGAAGCATGGGCTCGAAAACTGCGCGGCCTGTTCCCGCGAATCACCACAGAACTGTGCGAAGACGAAGCGCGGGCCCTGGCAGAGATAACCAGCCACTACGACGCCCGCACCGCACGCCTAGCCAAGTCTGCATCGCGATTCGTACGCGAAACAACGATTCTCCAGGACATACTTGCCAGCCCTGTCCTCACGGACTCCCAGATCCACTCCGTAAGCTGCCCGGTTCTCGCCATCTACGGCGGAGACGGGGACCTCGCGACCCAAGCACCGAGACTGAGCGCCCTGCTGCCAAACTGCCGCACCCGAATTGTGCCGGGGCACAAACACTCAGTTCTCATCGAAGCACCGAAATTACTTCGCGAACTTGCGGTGTCCTGGCTTTGCAGCTCCAGCGCATCTGGATCCGTCGAAACGGAAAGATCATGAGCCGCTTCCTCTTCGTGATGCCCCCACTTGTCGGCCACATCAATCCCGCTGTGGGGGTCGCGAGCGAACTCGTCCGACGTGGTCACCAGGTGGCCTGGGCCGGAGACTTCCAGATCATCAAGGAACTCGCTGGACAGCAAGCAGTGATATTTCCCTGCACGGGTCCACAGCTCGCCTCAGGCGAATCCATGAGGCCAACGAGCATCCGCGGACCAGAGGCACTCAAGTTCCTGTGGGAGAAGTTCCTTATACCCCTCGCGCACGCGACGGCTCCGAGCATTGAGAACGCCATCAGGGCATTCCGCCCGGACATCGTCGTAACAGACCAGCAAGCCCTGGCAGGTCCCATAGTTTCCGAAAGGAGCGGCATTCCCTGGGTCACTTCAGCCACTACCTCAGGGGAGTTCACTGCACCCGTTACCGGAATGCGAAAGATCGAAGCCTGGATCGATGAACTCCTTCACCGCCTGTGCAAGCAACTGGGAAATCCGACGGGCAATGTCGACCCTCGCTTCTCTCCGTACCTCGTGCTCGCGTTCACGACTGAAGAATTCGCAGGACCTACACCCAGAGCAAATGAGCAGACGCGCTTCGTCGGCCCTTCCTTGGCTGCGCGCCCGCCGACATCTGGTTTCCCCTGGGAGTGGCTCGACAACACACGCGGCCTCGTCCTCATCACCCTTGGAACCCTCAATGCCGACACAAGCAACAGGTTCTTGGACGAGTGCCGCCTGGCTCTTCGACAGAGAAGCGGACACCTACAGGCGGTGATCGCGGATCCGGGCCGGTCGCTCGGACTGGCTGGTACCAGCATGACCCCCGGTGTCCCTACAGACCAGGACGTCCTTGTCCTGCCCCGAGTTCCTCAATTGCCGCTATTGACGAGGACAAGCGCAGTGATCTGCCACGCCGGCCACAACACCGTATGCGAGACCTTGTGGCACGGCATTCCCCTCCTTGCGGCCCCCATCCGCGACGACCAACCCATCGTTGCGGGCCAGGTAACCAATGCCGGGGCGGGCATCCGCTTGCGATTCAGTCGAGCCACCGCCTCGCAGATCGGCACAGCCCTGGACACGATCCTCACAGAGCCGCAGTACCGCGCCTCGGCCCAGCGGATCCAGGCCTCTTTCCATAGGGCTGGGGGGACCGGCGCTGCCGCATCGCACCTCGAGCAGCTCGCTCACACCCCCGAGCCCGCCCGGACTCGCGGAGCCCAGGCAGGGCAGGGACTGACACGAAAATGACCCCTTGATCGGGGTGGATTAGGCGGTGATCGGTTCGAAGCGGATGGTCAGTCGCGGCAGCTGTAGTTCTTGATCACGGCTGGTCGTGACGGCGGTGCCGTTGCTGGTGGCAGGTTGCCGCGATGGCTTGGTGCTGGCGCCGCCAGGCGGTCC
>LJCW01000048.1 GCA_001298555.1 Actinobacteria bacterium OV450 | reverse complement strand
GGCCCCCGTGCAGGCGGCACAGGCCCCCGCGGCGCTCCGGGCGGCCGCCCCGGCCGCCGCCGTGCAGGCCGCACCGGCCGTCTACACCGTCGTACCCGGCGACTACCTCTCCAAGATCGCCCAGGACCGCCACCTCTCCGGCGGCTGGCAGCAGTTGTACGCGGACAACCGCGAGGCTGTCGGCGTGGACCCCTCGCTGATCCACCCCGGGCTGAAGCTGACCCTCGGTGCGCAGGGCACGGCGGTCCCCGCCGAGAAGCCCGCCCAGGCTCCGGCGGAGCGGTCCTCCGAGAAGCGGTCCGCGGACTCCGCCCCGGCTCCCGCGGCCCCGGCTCCCGCCGCCGCTGCGGCCGCGGCCGCCCGGAAGAGCGCCACCGTCAAGTCCGCCGCCGGCACGGTCAGCGCCGCCGGCTTCGTCGCCCCCGTCGGCAGCACGGGGATCTCCACCCAGTACAAGACCCCCGGTGCCATGTGGTCCAGCGGCTACCACACCGGTGTCGACTTCGTCGCGAGCTCCGGCACCACCGTCCGCGCCGTCGGAGCCGGCACCGTGGTCTCCGCCGGCTGGGGCGGCGCGTACGGCAACGAGGTCGTCATCCGGCACGCCGACGGCAAGTACTCCCAGTACGGCCACCTGTCCCAGCTCTCCGTCTCGGCCGGCCAGAGCGTCACCGCCGGCCAGACGATCGGCCTGTCCGGTTCCACCGGCAACTCGACCGGCCCGCACCTGCACTTCGAGATCCGCACCGGGCCGTCCTACGGCTCGGACATCGACCCGCTGGCCTACCTCCGCTCCAAGGGCGTGAGCATCTGACGGCTCCCGCCGTCGGAGGGGCAGCCGGACGCGTGAGGCCGGGACCCGAGGGGGGCCCCGGCCTCACGCGCTGTTATTCCGCACTGGACGGGTGGTATAGATCACGGCCCGTCAACCCCTTCCTACGGTGGCGTAGGTCACGTGCCGGGGTGAAGGATGTGGTCTCGTGGCAGCGACGAAGACGACACTCAAGAACATCGGCTCGTACGCGGCGATCGGGGACAGCTTCACCGAGGGTGTGGGGGACCCGGGGCCCGGCGAGACCTTTCTCGGCTGGGCGGACCGGCTGGCCGTGCTCCTGGCCGATCAGCGCGAGGAACACGACTTCCGGTACGCGAACCTGGCCGTGCGGGGACGCCTCCTCGACCAGATCGTGGCCGAACAGGTCCCCCGCGCCAAGGAGCTCGCACCGGACCTGGTGAGCTTCTGTGCGGGCGGCAACGACATCATCCGGCCCGGCAGCGACCCGGACGACGTGGCGGAGCGGTTCGAAGCCGCCGTCGCCGACCTGACCGGGGCCGTCGGCCAGGTCATGATCACCACGGGCTTCGACACCCGTGGCGTACCGGTCCTCAAGCACCTCCGGGGCAAGGTGGCGACGTACAGCGCGCACGTGCGCGCCATCGCCGACCGCTACGACTGCCCGGTGCTCGACCTCTGGTCGCTGAAGTCCGTACAGGACCGCCGGGCCTGGGACTTCGACCGGCTGCACCTCTCGCCCGAGGGCCACACCCGGGTCGCGCTGCGCGCCGCCCAGGTGCTGGGACTGGAGGTGCCGGCCGACCCCGACCAGCCGTGGCCGCCGCAACAGCCGCGCGGCTCGGTGGACGTGACCCGGGACAACATCCAGTGGGCGCGGGAGCACCTGGTGCCGTGGATCGGGCGGCGGCTGCGCGGCGAGTCCTCCGGGGACCACGTGGAGGCGAAGCGTCCGGACCTGCTGCCGCTGTAGACCGGCGCAGACGGGTGCGGGAGGGGCTCGGGAGGAGCCGGGGGAGGGAGAAGAGCCGGGGAGGGGCGTAGGAGGGGAGAGGACGGGAGCCGTAGGCGGGGCGCGAGGCCCGTGGCGCGCGGCGGAATCCTTCGGGGCCGGTGCGCGTTGGCATGGTGATAGAACCGGTGTTCCGTACGGCATCACGACCATCCGCCCCACCCTCCCAGGAGGCGCCTTGACCGGCTCCCGTCCCCTGCGTCCACGGCTGCGCGCCCTGCGGCCCGAAGCCTTCGGCGCGGACCCCTCCGGCGCGCGCCTGGAGCGGATCCTGCGCTCGCCGAACTTCGCCGACGGCGTCTTCCAGAACCCCGTCGGGGCCAGGACCCGGCCCTCCGGCTCCATGCTGGAGTTCGCCAAGATCTACTTCCACAAGGAGCAGCGGATCCGGCGCAACCCGGGCGCGCCGATCCCGGTGTACCCGACCACGCTCGCGGAGCTGGCGAAGCCGCCGGCCAGTGGGCTGCGCCTGACCTGGATGGGGCACTCCGGAGTACTCGCGGAGATCGACGGGCGGCGCGTGCTGTTCGATCCCGTATGGGGCGAGCGGTGCTCGCCCTTCCCGTTCGCCGGACCCAAGCGGCTGCACCCCGTACCCGTACCGCTGGCCTCGCTGGGCCCGGTCGACGCCGTGGTGATCTCGCACGACCACTACGACCACCTCGACCTGCCGACCATCAAGCAGCTGGCCGGCACGGACACCGTCTTCGCCGTCCCGCTCGGCGTCGGCGCACACCTGGAGCGGTGGGGCGTCGCGCCGGACCGGCTGCGCGAACTCGACTGGAACGAGGGCACCAAGATCGCGGGGCTCTCGCTGACGGCCACCCCGGCGCGCCACTTCTGCGGGCGCGGCCTGCGCAACACCCAGAACACCCTGTGGGCCTCGTGGGTCGTCGCGGGCGACGAACACCGGATCTTCCACAGCGGCGACACCGGATACTTCCCCGGCTTCGGGGAGATCGGCGCCGAGCACGGCCCCTTCGACGCCACGATGATCCAGATCGGTGCGTACTCGGAGTACTGGCCCGACATCCACATGACCCCCGAGGAGGGCATGCGCGCCCACCTCGACCTGCAGGGCGGCGTCCCGCACGGCACGATGCTGCCGATCCACTGGGGCACCTTCAACCTGGCCCCGCACCCGTGGGACGAGCCCGGCGAGGGCACCGTGGCCGCCGCCGAGACCACCGGCTCGGCGATCGCGCTGCCGATCCCCGGCCAGCCGTTCGAGCCGGGTGCCGCGGACGCCCCGAGGGAGCCGTGGTGGCGCCCGTTCGTGGCGTCGGCCATGCCCGCACCCGCGCCGGAGTCCCGCCCGGTCACGGCCACGCGTCCGCCCGCCGTGGCGCACGAGGAACCCGAGGCCGTCGGCTCGTAGGCGCCGGCCCGGGGCATCCGCCGACCGGGGGTCGCGCATCGCACACGGCCGCTGCGAACGTGCGCCCCCGGCGGATTCGGGCTGTCGTGCGAGCGCTCCGCCGGGAGCGGGAAGCACCCCCGCGAACTTCCCCAACTGGCTGTCAGGGGCGGGATCGTGCGGTCTAGCGTGGGTATCCGGTGATCAACACCGGGCCCCGGAACCGCTGGGGGCCCGGGCCCCACGTAGAGGACGCCGATGTCCGGACTCCGCGCCGCCCGCCACGCCCCGTCGAGACACGCCGTCACCGGTCCCGGCCGGCAGATACGGCCCCAGCTGGTGCGCGCCGCCCTGCTGCCCACGCTCGCCGCGGCGCTCAGCGGAGCCGCCGCGGTGATCTTCACGCTCCAGCTCGGCGGGGGCGCGGGGCAGCGGGACGCCCGGCTGTGGCCGGTCCTGGCCGGCTGCGCGCTGCTCGTCGTCGGGGCGCTGGCCGCCGCCCTGCTCGGTGCCCAGCGCTCCGCCAAGGCTGTCCGGGACCGCTGCGAGGCCCTGCGCCGCTCCAGCGTGCGCGGACGCCAGGAGCTGCGGGCCGCCGCGGAGCGGCTGGAACGCGGCGAGCCGCCGGCCCGTCCGGTCCGCGGCGGTCCGGCGGCGCCCCCGCCCGGCGGCGACCCGGCGTGCGTGGACGAGTTCTGGCTGCTCTCCCAGGAGCTGCGCGGCGCCCGCGAACACGCGCACGCCACCCTCGTTCGGCTGGCCGGACCGGCCGCGCCGTCCGACAGCGACCGCAAGGTCGAGGTCTTCGTCAACCTCGCCCGCCGGCTCCAGTCCCTCGTACACCGGGAGATCTCCCTGCTCGACGAGCTGGAGGACACGGTCGAGGACCCCGACCTCCTGAAGGAGCTCTTCCACGTCGACCACCTCGCCACCCTGATCCGCCGCCACGCCGAGAACCTGGCCGTCCTCGGCGGCGCCGCCTCCCGGCGCCAGTGGACCCGGCCCATCGACCTGAGCGAGGTGCTGCGCTCCTCCGTCGCGGAGGTCGAGCAGTACACGCGGGTCAAGGTGGTGCCCCCGGCGGGCGGCACCGTACGCGGCCACGCCGTCGCCGACGTGGTGCACCTGCTGGCCGAACTGGTCGAGAACGCCACGGTGTTCTCGGCGCCCGACACCGACGTGGTGCTGCGCGCCGAGCGGGTCACGGCGGGCATCGCCATCGAGGTGGAGGACCGCGGGCTGGGCATGCCGGCCGCCGAGCAGCACCGGATGAACGCCCTGCTCGTCGACCCCGACCAGATCAGCGTCCGGCACCTGCTGGCGGACGGCCGCATCGGCCTGTTCGTGGTCTCGGCGCTGGCCCGCCGGCACGGGATCGCCGTCGAGCTCAAGTCCAACATCTACGGCGGCGTGCTCGCGGTCCTCGTCCTGCCGAAGGAACTCCTGGGGGCGGAGGCGCCGAGCGCCGCCGACGCGCTCGGGGGCTCCCGGGCCACCTCGTGGGGGACCGGGGAGGGCGGTGCGGGCATGCCTCCGCTGGAGCCCGTGCGGGTGGCCGTACCCAAGCGGGAGCCGTACCCCCGGCCGGAACAGCAGCCCCAGCCGGAGCCGCTGCTCCGCGCCGAGCCGCAGCCCCGCTTGGAGCCGCTGTTCCGCGCCGAGCCACAGCCCCACCCGGAGCCGCTGTTCCGCGCCGAGCCACAGCCACGGACCGAGCCGCAGCCGCGGCCGCGCCCGGAGTCCCGTCCGCGACGGGAGCCGGAGCCGGAGCCGGAGCCGGTGGCCGGGCCGCCGGCCCGGGCGACCTGGGCCGCGCCCCCCTCGCCGCCCGCGCCCCACCCGGACGCGCGTACGCAGCCGGGGGCGCTGCGGCGGGCGACCGAGCCCTGGGAGCCGGGGGAGGCGCCGCTCGTGGAGACCACCCTGGACCTCGGCCTGGACCCCGGGCCGGTTCCGGGGCCGGTTCCGGAACCGGTTCCGGGTCCGGGGCAGGGTGCGGCTACGGGGCCGGGTGCGGGGCCGGGCCCGTTCACGCCGTCGCCCCCGCCCCCGGGGTACGCCGGGCGCGAGCCCGTACCCCCGGCGCCCGCCCCGGTCCGTGCGCCCGCGCCCGCTCACCCGGCGGTGTCCGTACCGGCCGCCCGGACCGATCCGGACCGGCCGTCGCTGCCCCGCCGCCGGGCCCAGCACCACCTCGCCCCGCAGCTGCGGGACGCCCCCGCCCCGCGGCGGCCCGACGCACCCGAACAACCTGTGCACGACCCGGGCCTGATGGCCGCCTTCCAACGGGGCTTCGGCCTCGCCCAGTCGGAGAACCAGCCATGACCCCGACCTCACACCTCGGCAAGGAGCGCACCCCCATGGGCGGCGAAGCGGCGACCAAGACCAGCCGGCTCTCGGACCTCGACTGGCTGCTCAGCGGCCTGGTCCAGCGGGTCCCCCACACGCGCAGTGCAGTCCTCCTCACGGCCGACGGCCTCGTCACGTGCGTCCACGGCCTCGACAGCGACAGCGCCGACCACCTCGCGGCGCTGGCGTCCGGGCTGTACTCGCTCGGCCGGAGCGCCGGATCCCGGTTCGGGGACGGTGCGGAAGTCCGCCAGGTGGTGGTCGAGCTCGACACCGCCCTCGTCTTCGTGTCGGCCGCCGGCGTGGGCACCTGCCTGGCGGTCCTCGCCGACCGGGAGGCCGACGCGGGCGTACTCGGCTACGAGATGGCGATGCTGGTCAAGAGCGTCCGACCGTACCTGGCGGGCGCGCCGCGACGGCCCGCCGGCGACCCGGAGTGATGCGCGCCCGCGCCGCGTGCGGCATGGGGGCCCCGCGCGACACGCCCTGGCTCGACGACTCGGCGGGCCGGGTGATGCGCCCGTACACGGCCAGCGGCGGCCGGACCCGCTGCGCCGTCGCGCTCGACCTGCTCTCCCTGGTGACCGCGACGGGAACGCGTCCGCGCGGCGCCCTCGGCGCGGAGCACGCCCTGGCGCTCCGCCTGTGCGCGGGCTCAGCGGCCGTCACCGTCGCCGAGGTGGCCGGGCAGCTGCGGCTCCCGGCGGTGGTGGTGAAGGTGCTGCTGTCCGACCTGATGGAACACGGGGCCGTGACGGCGCAGGCGCCGCGGTTCCCGGGCGGCGGATACGTCGCCGCCGACGACCAGACCCTGCTCCGGGCGGTGCTCGATGGCTTACGCAGACGACTGTGACACCCGTCCCGCCGCCGTCCTGCCCGCGACCTTGAAGATCCTGGTCGCGGGCGGATTCGGGGCGGGCAAGACGACCTTCGTCGGCGCGGTGAGCGAGATCGAGCCGCTGTGCACGGAGGAACTGCTCAGCGGGCTCGGCGAGGGCCCCGATCCGCTGGACGGCGTCGAGACGAAGACGTGCACGACCGTGGCGCTCGACTTCGGCCGGCTCACCCTGGACGAGCGGCACGTCCTGTACCTCTTCGGCACGCCCGGGCAGCAGCGCTTCTGGTTCCTGTGGGAGGAGCTGTGCGCGGGCGCGCTCGGTGCGGTGGTGCTCGCCGACACCCGCAGGCTCGCCGACTGCTTCCCGGCCGTGGACTTCTTCGAGCGGCGCGGCATCGGCTTCATCGTCGCCGTCAACGAGTTCGACGGGGGCCACCGCTACACGGCCGACGAGGTCCGGGAGGCGGTGGGACTCGGGCCCGACGTGCCCGTCGTACGGTGCGACGCACGGCTGACCAGCTCCGGGACCGGGACCCTCGCCGCGCTGGTCCAGCACCTGCTCTTCACGGCGGCGACAGACAGACCGACGGACGGATCGGCCGGCCCGGCCAACGCGGCGGGGCCTTGGAACGGGGATGGGGGGACACCGCGATGACGTACTACGAGTCGACCGGACACCTGCTGCTCACACCGGTGGACCGGGAGGCGCCCGCGCGCGCCGTCCGGCTGCGCGAACTGGGCCTGGGGGAGAGGTCGGACACGGAACTCGACGCCTTCGCCCGGCAGATCGCGGACGCGCTGGCGGCCCCGTACGCCGGGGTCAACTTCATCGGTGAGGAACGGCAGTTCTTCGCCGGACTGCACCACGCGCCGGACGCCCCCGCGAGCGGGTACCCGGCGCGGGTGCTGCCCCGGGACCACGGCTACTGCCCGCACGTGGTGGCGCGGCGCCGGGGGCTGGTGCTCGAGTACGTACGGGACTTCGCGCGCTTCGCCGGCAACGCGGTGGTCGACGAGAGCGGGGTCCGGTCGTACGTGGGCGCGCCGCTGACCGACCGGACGGGGATCGTCCTGGGCACCGTGTGCGCGGTGGACCTGGAGCCGCGCCGGTGGGGGATGCAGGGGCTGGCGAGGGCCAAGTCCCTGGCGGCGGAGCTGCTGGAGACCATCCACGCCCGGGAGGACGCGCCGCGCGCCGGCTGACGGCCGCCCGGCTGACGGCCGCCCGGCTGACGGCCGCCCGGGGGGCGGCCGTCGGTGCCGGGTGCTGTGGTCGAGGGCGTCGGAACCCGCGACGACGCGTGGCTCCGGGTCCTCCTGGCGGCGCTCGACGGCGTCGCCGAGCTGCGCGCGATCCTGATCGACTCCTGGCTCCGGGCGGCCCCGGGAGCCTGGCCGCGGCCCGTCCGGAACCGGCGGGGCGGTGAAGGGCCACCTCAGCGGAGGAAGCCGCTGATCCGCTCGCGGAGGGAGCGCGGGTCCAGTCCGTGCGCGGCGGTGTGCTCCTCCACGGTGCCGTAGCGGCGGAGCTCGGCGCGGCCGACGCCGAGGCCGAGGACCCGGTGGGGCACGTCCGCGAGGGCCTCGGCGGCCGCCGCCGTGGAGGTGCCCGACAGGTACGGCTCGACGAGGACGACGTCGGCGGTGCCACCGCCGACGGCACTGCGCAGGGCGGCCCCGTCGAAGGGCCGCACCGTCGTGGCGTACAGCACGCTCACGTCCAGCCCCTCCGTCGCGGCGAGGACGTTGTCCAGCAGTGGGCCGACGGCGACGACGACACCGGCACCGGAGACCGACCCCCGTACGGTCTCCATGCGCAGGCCGTCCACCGGGCGCGGGGCGGCGTTCGACTGCTGCGACAGACGCACGTACACCTTGTCGTCCCCGGCGGCGTACGCGTGGCGCAGCAGCGCCTCGGCCTCGTCCGGGTGCCCGGGCACATGGACCGTCCAGCCGTCGAGGGTGTCCATCAGCGCGACGTCGCCCGGCGCCATGTGCGTGAACCCGCCGGCCGGCCAGTCGTAGCTGGCGCTCGCGCTGACCAGGACCCCGCCCGTGCCCTGGTGCCCGAAGTCCAGCTTGACCTGCTCGAACGGCCGCTCCACGAGGAAGCTGGCGAAGGTGTGCACGATCGGCCGGAGCCCGGTGAGGGCGAGCCCTCCGCCGACCCCGACGAGCAGCTGCTCCCTGATCCCGACGTTGATCACCCGGTCCGGATGCCGCTGCTGCGCGGGCCGGAACCCGTCCATGGTGATCTCGGCGAGCACCACGGCCAGCCGCGGGTCATCGTCCAGTTCCCTCGACGTGACCGAGATGAAGCGTTCCCGCATGGTGTCCACGGTTCTTCCGACCTCTCCTACTGCTTCTTCTCGACTGCTGCTTCTCGACTACTGCTTCTTCTCGACGCGGGCGACGACGGCGTGCGGCCGGCCCGGATGCGGTGCGGTGAACGCGGCGTGCAGGGCCGCGTGGTCCCGGCCGTCCACGGTCACCGCGGACCAGCCGGCGGCCTCGAAGCGGGACGCGATCCCGCCGCGCCAGCCGTGGGTCGCGGAGTCGTTGTCGATCACCACCGTGTGCAGCCGCTCCAGGCCGGCCGCACCGGCGTACGCGAGAGCCTCGTGGTTGCTGCCCTCGTCGAGCTCGGCGTCCCCGATCAGCACCCACACCGCCGGGTCGTCCAGCCCCTGCGCCCGCAGGCCGAGCGCACTGCCGACGGCGAGCGGCAGCCCGTGGCCCAGCGAGCCGCTGCCGATCTCCACCCCGGGGATCAGGGTGCGGTCCGGGTGGTGTCCGAGGGGTGACGCGTAGGAGCCGAACCCGCTCAGCCAGTCGACGGGGAAGAATCCCTTGGCGGCGAGTACGGCGTAGTACGCCATCGGCCCGTGCCCCTTGGAGAGCAGGAACCGGTCCCGCCCCGGCTCTTCGGCGGTGGCCGGTGTCACCCGCAGGACCCGGTCGTAGAGCACCCACAGCACGTCGAGCGTGGAGGTGGATGCGGGGCCGTGCTTCTCGGCGCCGGTCATGAGCGCCATGAGCCGGCCCAGGTCCTCGTGGCGGAACCCGGCGTCCGCGGTTGTCTGTGTCATGCACCGATCGTGCTACCTCAAGTGGACTTGAGGTCAAGCGTCCCCCGGGGCGGAACCCGGCCCCGGAAAGGCGCGCGCGACCACCCCGCGAAGTGCGGTATTGTTCTCGTGCGCGTTCAACCAGGGGAAACCCCAGGTCAGCGGGCATCGGGACGTGGCGCAGCTTGGTAGCGCACTTGACTGGGGGTCAAGGGGTCGCAGGTTCAAATCCTGTCGTCCCGACTAGGGAATCTTCCCGTAGTCGCAGATTAGGGCCTTGTTTCACTTCGGTGAGGCAAGGCCCTTTGTCATTCCCCAGCTCGCAGATGTCACATTTCGTCACAGGCGCTGTCGATCACCCACCAGACAGCAGCTCGCCCAGCTTGTCCGAGCCGACCTTGAGGCTCTGCGGATCCGGGTGGACGTAGACCCGCTTGGTGAACGACAGGTCACTGTGCCCGGCCCACGCTGACACGACCGTGTCGGGCACGCCGTTGTTGGCCATCCAGGACAGGCACGCGTGCCGCGCGTCGTAGAGCCGGACCTTGCGCACGCTGGCCTGGGCCATGAGCCGGTGCGCCTCCCGACGGAGCTTGTCGGTCTTGAAGGGACGCCCGAGCTCGTCGACCACCACGTACCCGCTGGCCTCGTACGCCGGGCCGGCGGCTTCCCGCTCCTGCGCCTGACGATCCCGCAGGCGGATGAGCGCGACCCGGACTGGGTTGGGCAGGGGGAGTACACGGTTGCCGCTTCGGGTTTTGGGGTCTTTCTCGACAACCTGATTACGCTCTCCCCTCCTCCTGCTTCGCTCGTACACGATGGTGCGGGTATTTCCCACAGTGATCGTCCCTGCGCCGTCGAGGTCGACGTCTATCCACCGAGTCCCGCACACCTCGGCAGGACGCTGTGCAATCAGCGCCAACAGCATGACGCCGGACAAGCGGTCGTCCTTGATGGCCTCGATAAAGGCCTTGACCTCCGACTCGTCCCAGGGTCGATATTTCGGCGTGGACCGGGTGTTTCGTGTTGCGGAGCGCGGAATACGGACGTACTCGGCGACATTGCGAGCTACGAAGCCGCGGCGAACGGCGAGTGTCAGCGCCGAGCGCAGCCGGCCAAGAGTGAGTCGGACCGACCGGGCACTCAACCCGGTCCCTACTTTCCCGCCACGCTTCCGACCACGGGTGAGCATCCAGTCGACAAATTCCTCAACATCCTCCTCGGTGAGCTCCTGCACTCGCTTCTCCCCGAGAAACAGCCGGGCCGGACGGATAACGCTGTCGTAGTTGGAGACTGTCGCTCGTTCGACACCTCGGACGGCACTGGTAAGCCAGAGGTCGAGTAGTTCGTCAACGGTTATCTTGCTGGGAACGACGAAGGAGCCGGTGGCGGTCTGATGGCGAATTCGGGCGAGCTCGTCAAGAGCTTCTTTCTTCGTGTGGAAGGTCTTGCGGATCTGACAGCGCCGGCCGCCGGGTTTTCGCGGGCCGTCGGTGACGAAGCGATACCTGACCGCACCGGACTTGAGGACTATCTTCGTGATCGTGCCGCTCATGGTTGTGCCTGCTTACGAAAAAGCCCCCCTGTCGGATCTGCGGTGCTCTCCTTACGCAGCTTCAAGATAGGCGACGAGTGATGCGGTGATAACGCGGTATCGGTTACCGAAGGCCACGACCCGAAAGGGTGCCTGCTGCCGCTTGATCAACTCGTAGAGATGCGACCTGGAGATACCTACAGCCGCAGCGGCCCGAGCAACATCGACGGTTGCTGCCCACGTTCGGATCTCCGCGAGCGTGGGGTGGGAATGAGAAGTCCCCGACAAGTGCCTCTCCTCCTTAGGGGGAAGCCGGCGAGGGAGACGTGAGAGACGAAACACCTCACGTCCCTATCAGGATACCGGCGAGACAAGGGGGGCGGAATGGGGCAACGGCAAATAGCGGCCCAAGAGTTGGCAGCTCCCCTATCGACCAAGAAGCTGCCTTCGTACCAACGTCCACCAGGACGCAGCGCTACGCACCGACATACCCTTCCGCTCCCCTTGCGGACCGCGGACGTAATCCCGCACAAGGTAGTCCCGCTCGACTCCAAGCTCCCGGGCCTCAACAAAGCGGTCGGTCGCCTCGACCTGGGACAGTCCCGGAACTCGATACACGCGGATGATCGTGTACTCCATATCACTCACCTCCTTTCTGCCGCTTCCTCGCGGCACGCACCCTGAGCACACATGGCGCACTGACGTGTCAAGGCCGAAGTCACCGCAGTGAGCCCCGCTCGGCGGGGAGCCTTGAACGCGGCTGTGCAAGCCATGTGGCAATCTGCGAAAGGCAGCGAGGAAGCCAAAGAACCGGAAGGCCAAATCGCGACAACGTCGCCATCGTGCTGGGCGGCGACGCCGGCCCGGCCTATCCGCCTCAGCGGTTCTCTGCTGTTCGGCGGAAGGAAGGTCTGGAAGGAAAGCCGCCGGACAGCCACTGTGTCCCTTGGGGGTGGACTCGGAACCTGCACACCCCGAAGGGCTCATGGAAACCATGAGTGCAGGTGGAGAGGACGGGGGAAGTCAGCCGCGACACCGACCGCACGGGAGGCCATGTTCCATCCTCATGGCGCGGCTGACTCCCCCCGTCTGCAGTCCCCCCTCGACCCCCGCTGAGCGGGGCTGTTCCTTCCAGTTCCCTCTCGCCCACCGGGCACCCCGTGTACCGGCTCTTCGTGTACCGGGTGATGTACCGGCCTGAACCGGTACGACGTCCGGTACGGGTACAGGACGTACTCGTTCACTATTTTCGATCAACAGGTGTACTCAACAGTTAGCCTCGCGCCCGTTTTTTGGTACGACGAAACAAGCCCCTTTAGATCCCCTTGGGGGCTCCCTATTCCCCGCTCGCTTCGTTCTCTCGTTTCCCTTCGCTTCCCTATCGACGCTGACGCGTCGCTTCTAAGAAGGCGGACGGATCAGCGACTCGTCGATGAGGTGACTCAGATCAACTGGGATGATCCCCCAGCGTCCTAGTTCGATCCATTGCTTATCGGATCGACCGTGTTTGCTTCGGTCACTCGGTCACTTACTCACGGCCAGCTAGTCCGTCTTTAGTCGCAAACCCGAAAAGGGGAGACGGCGGCTGCTGTGTCTGCGTACTTATGATGTAAACAAATTGGAGAAGCCTTGCCTAGTTCCGTACGGGAGGTATGACCCGTACGGAACGTCCCGTACGAGAGGTACGGGTAGTACGGCCCGTACGGGGGTACGGGTCCAGTGAAATTGAAAAAACGCAGGGAGGGAAATGCTACTTGCGCTTGTCGGCGAGGTACCTATCGAGGGCTTCGCGAACCATGGCAGACATGCTTCCGGGACCGCCTTGCCTGCGTTCTTCGAGGGCTAGTTCGGCGAGTGAATCGTACTGGTCGCGCCATATATCAAACGGATGGCGCTGTTTCATGATGCGCTTTGGCTTAAGGGGTACGGGAGGTACGGGGCGTACGGGTGGTACTACCCGTACGGGGGGTACGGGGTTAACGTCTCTCTGTGAATTGAGAACAGGGGCACTGGCGGAAGGCGCCGTCATCTGTGTAAGTGCATCAAATCTTCCTCCCATAGGTTAGAAGCGCAAATTTTGCGCTTTAGCAATTTCCTCAATCTGCTGCGATGTTGCCTGGGTGCGTCCCTGCACAGCGAGATCAATAAGCAGCTCAAAGCAGACCTTGATGGCATCGCGAGGGAGACCCTTCGTGTAGGCGTAAAGCGTGTGGTATGCCTGATCGGCGTCTCGCTCTGCGAAAAGAGGTTCCCGACGGCCGGCAACAGTGAGACGAAACTGCACCATGTCCCGCAGGTCTTCAAGGGACATCGCGCTCATGGCAATGGGGAACATGCGGGAAGCGAGCTCGCGATAGTTTACGATCTTTGTGCCGAGTTCCTCCTGTCCGACCAAGACGATCTGGAGAAGCTTCGTCTTGTTGGTCTCAAAGTTCAGCAGATAGTGAACCAGCTTGAGCTGCTCACGGGTCATGTACTGGGCTTCATCGACCAGGAGGACGGGTATCTTGCCGTTCTGGAATTGCTCCAGCAGGAAGGTTTCGAAATTACCTAAGGAAGCGGCATATGATCGCTCTGTCTTGACGTCGAAGGTCTCCATGACGAGACGGAGGAACGCATTGCTGCTCTTGAGATTAGGGCAGATGAGAAGCTTAACGTTAAAGCGTTCGTCCTGGCTTAGCTTCTCGTGGAGCCGGCGGACAAGAGAAGTCTTTCCGGATCCGATCGGACCGTACATGTAGATAGGGCCGATGCGGTCACGCGCCATGAACTCACACTTGGCCAGGGCCTCGCGGACCTGCGAGGAGAAGTATAAGAACCGAGGGTCAGGGCTCGTGATGAACGGATGCTCGGTAAGGCCGAAGTGTTTGACAATTGCGTTTATGTCCATATTGCGTAACTATCACTGAATATGGCAAAGTTGGGGCAATTTGTCAATATGGCAATAAATGTTGCGCAACTATCGACTCTCTAGCGCGTGCCGGGCCCGCGCGATCAGTCGATGGGCAGCAGGGCCGTGAACGGCGACCTGGTCGTAGTAGTTCCACAGGCGCAGGTACAGCGCGATGTCCTCGGAGTCTTTGAGCTCCATCTCGGCGCTGAGGGTCTCCACGACAACGTTGCGCTCGTCGTGGATCCAGAAGCCATGCTTGGGCGTGAGGTCCAAGGGAGCCGAGAAGGGGAGGATGCTGAGGGATACCGTGTCGAGGCCGATGATCCCGGCCAGCCGATCAAGCTGCCCGGCCATGAACTCAGGACTGCCGATCACGGTATGCAGCGCAGCCTCCCAGATGATCACACGATACTTCTGGCCTCGCTGGTACAGGACCTCCTGTCGGCGCAGGCGAGCGCGCACGGCGTCCTCAACGTCCCGAGGGGATCGACGTAGCTTGGCGGAGTGAGCGAACAGATGGCGTGCGTATTCCGCGGTCTGGAAGATGCCGGGAATGACCGAGGTCTCATACACGCGGATGATGCTTGCTCGCTGTTCCTCGGCAAGCGCTGCCTCCTGGACGGCCTTGTGCCCGCCGGCCAGCTGTCGTCGCCACGAGCGGTACTGGGTCTCAAGCCGACGAAGGGTGTTCTTGAGCTCGGTGAAGGCTTCAGGAGCACCCGTCTCCCGAGTCCAGGCTTCAAGATCGGCGACGGAAGCAGTCTGCTTGCCGGTTTCGAGCTTGGAGATCTTCGAGTGTGCCCACCCCAGGCGAGCCGCTAGCTCGCGATGGGTGAGGTGAGCCTCGGTGCGCAGCTCGCGCAGGCGCGCACCGAGGGCCTCTCGTGCTCGTTGAAAATCAGTACTCACACCGCGGACGGTACTTCAGCCACGAACTGCCGGTAGGGGATGGCGTAGTGCCAGGCGGCATCACGTACCTGGCAGTACCGAAGCACCCGAACCGGGTCTTCGACCAGCTCCAGCCCAACGGGTTCGTCACCGTCGTAGTGGAAGACCGCGGCGTACCGGCTGTCGAAGAGCCAGACATCGTCCATGAGCAGCCCCAGCTGCTCGGCCTTTGAGCGGCGCAGGTACCGAACGTCCTCGCCGGCCTCCAGGGCCGCCGGGACACCGGTCAGGCCGTAGCGCTGGTAGGTCGTAGGCGGATCGTCGATGAGGCGTACGCGCTCAACCCGCTTGCCAGCACCGGTCTGCTTGCGCATGTTCACCAGCCACGGCCGGTTAGGGTCACGAGCTGGTTCTTCTCCCCGAAGGAAGCGCTGGTAGGTCTCGCTCTCGTAGTCGACCTGGTAGCTGCGGCGGCACTCAAGCCGCCAGGCGGTGTGCTCGAACCCCTCGCGAAAGAGCCGGTCGATCTCGTCGCTGTCGATCAGGTGAGGCAAGACCTACTCCTTGGGCGCGAAACGGGTGAGCAGCTCCCGGGGCACGACGACAAACGTCTCTCCGGGAAGAACGTCGCGGAGCTGCTCAAGGGCCTCAGGGTCCGTGAGCTTGTACCCCTGCACCACGATCTGCCCGTCCTCGGTCTCGTAGAGCGTGGGGCACTTGCCGTCGTCAGACGTGGTTCCGATGAAGCGGAGCTGCATGACAGACCTCCTGATGATCGTTGTAGCCAAGCCGCTTCGAACCGTAATCCCACGGTCCGAAGAAGCAGAAGGGTGCGGCGGGATCACGTAGGAGAAGCGGCTGGAAGCAGCCGGGGTCGATCAAGAAGCAACGAGAAGCGCTGCGTTCGCTACCGGCTCCGCGCTCCTACGGTCCGGGTCATGCCGACGATGCGATCAGACGAGACGAACCCGCAGGCCAAGGAACAAGCTGCACAGGAAGCGTTGAAGGAGTTGCAGGAGGCTCTGACTGAAGCGGGCATCCAACTGCCTTCGATGCGACTGGATTTGGCCTCCCCGAGACTCGGGTTGGTGGTACTGGGCGCGGTTAATGCACACACCGCGCGATCGCTCGCCCAGACTGTGCGAAGGGGAACCTGTGCCGTCTGCGCGCAGCCGGCAATCGACGAAATGCCTGCACCAGTCACACGATGAACGCCGCACTGAGCGATAGCGCAAGTCGCTCCGCCGAATGCACGCTCGCTGAACAACCCGATTATCAAGAACTTCATCGGTACTGTCGTCGAACCGAAGACGTTCCCCTTCCTTACAGCTTCGGCATCATGCTCGTCCGCCGCTGCACGTGCGGGTGTCACCCGTACAGCCGAACTGAAGACCGGTAGACCCGTAACGTGATGATAAAAAGGGCACCTATGTATGAGGCTGTCGCCTCCCCCTAGCCAGGGCCAGGGACGTACGTAGGTGCCCTTAGTATGTGTAGAGCGCGAGGCTCAGCTCGGGAAGTGCCCGTGAGTGCAGCACTGCACTCGCTGAGCGACACGTGCCTGTTAATCAAAACGGCGGATCCGCCCACTCGTCGGCTGCCTTACGGAGCAGCAGGATCACCGCCTCAGGAGCCGTATCCGGATCATCGTTCCAAGTGCTCAGATTCATGATGCCATGAGTCCAAGCCAACCAATTGGAGATGTAGTTTCTGGTCTCAATGAGCTCCGTCCACTTTCCTATCTCGTAAGGAAGCGTGTCAAAGCGCTGGACCTTGCCCCAGATGGCACGCTCTAGTGCGCCATCAACTGAGACAGGCGCTAGCATGACTGCATCTTCGATGAGCTGCTCCCACGTTGCACCTCCAGTGCGGCGTATACGAGGGTACGCAAACGCCGATCCCTTGTGGTGACCGTGCAGTTCGATGATGTTTGCTGCTGCTCGCAGCACCTCTGCCGGTGTCATCGCAAACCCCAATCCGAATTGAACCTGTAAAGAACCGACGAAGTCGTAACCCTCGCCGTGGGTTTGCTTATACCACCGGGCTATAAGCCGGTTCAGTGAGGCAGATGACAGACAGCGGGTTGGGGTGGAGTGCGACGCGGCGTTGAGGCTGATCCGTAGCGGTAATGTCAACTACAGGACTGTTGGACGGGATTGAAGTGCCCGACAGCCTCGCCGGACGGTCGAGGAACATTTCTTCTGCGACATGGCGTAGCAGTGAGCGAGGTCCCTATAGGGCTTCCTTTCACCCTTCGAGATCATGCTGCCGCGACTTTCCTGCGCCTCAAGGGCTACGCAAGCCGACTCCGTACCTCCGCCGGCCCTTGACCCGAGAGGGAAGACCGCAGGGGGAGACCCTCAATTAAGGGAGGAAAGGAAAAGTAGTCAGATCGACCCAGCCATCAAGCCTGGCTTACCGAGGGAGCGGCGTAGTTCGTCTTCACGTCGAGCCGTCCTCTGAGGTATCACATGAATGGCAAGTCCCTCATCCTGGTAGGCAAGGACCTGTTGCATTACGAGATCGAGGAGCGGATCTGTCTCCACGAGGTCTACAGTGGCGTATAGGTGGACCGACTGAGGGTCGACATCTTCACCCCCGTCAACTTCAAACTCCGCCTCTGGGTACTCGGCCAAGATGGCCTTCTGGAGCTGACCGATTGCTTGACTCATTTCACTCGTCATCGAGAATCACCTCCTTACCTATGACTGTACGGACGAAATCCCCAGCCGATCGGAGGCTACGAAATGCCTCCTTGTGGCTTATGTGCTGCTGTCCATAGTCGGCAATCTGTCGGCGGTCGTAGCAAGCCTCCATCACATACTTGAGGCGAGCGGGGAACTCCTTGCGGCGATTGACGAGCTGAAGGGCGAACTGTCCCTTAACGAACTCATGCCCCCAACGCCTTTGGGGCTGAACCACTCCATGCTTCAAGAGAGCGTAGATAGCAGCTTGAAAGCACGCGTAGTAGGCGCGATTCGCCGAGCTGTTGAAGCGCTCATTCGCGAACTCACTGGAAGCTGTGCGTAGGCTCTCTTCTGCTTTGTCTAAATATACGTTCAAGGGATTCATCCGTAAGGTGATTTATACCAAATTCGGACATTTAAAGTCAATGGGAAGTATTGGTACGGCGTCCTATGCGAGGTAACGGTCCGAGCGGTATTTCCTCCTCCCCGTGCTGCGCAGTCGGAGCCTCGAAATAGTGATGGAGGTAGTAGTCCTCGACCTCGGCCAGGCCGTGGGGGAGTGGGTTAAGGTCCGGCAGGTGGGGAGTGATGACCTTGTGGACCTTGTCGTCGGGGAGGCGGATGTATGCCTCTCCCACTCGGAGTTGCTGGATCGCTTGGACGTGGCGCTCCCACTGCTCTTGAAGGGGGTAGTACGCCGGATGCGTCCTCTCCTCGGCGGCCTCGTCCGAGACGACGTGCTTCACGGCGTCGGGGTCCACCGTGCCGAAGAGGCGGGCCGAGTGTTCGGCGTCGGGTCGGCCAGCCTTGAGAACGACCTCCATGCCGACGTTCTGCAGTGCGCCGCGGAGACGGTCTGAGGCCTGGCTCCAGTTCTGGTGCGCCATAACGCAGAACAGCTTGTACTTGCGGGTCTCCGACAACATGCGGGTGAGGCTCTCCTCGCTCTGCGCCATGAACTGGGAGAACTCGTCCAGCATCAAGACGTGGGGCGTCCGGGCCGCGGTGGCTGCTCGGAGGTTGGCCCTGCTGAGAGCGGCGGTCTCCATGCCCACGGTGAGCAGACAGCCGAAGAGCCGGCGGACGTCGGGGGAGGCGATGGCCAGGTTGACGATCAAAGAGGTGCCGGAGTCGATGAGCCGGCGGAAGTCCAGGACGTTGTCCTTGTGACCCAGGGCGTAGCGGAGGACGGGGGAGAGGGTGAGGAGGTCTGCCCGGTTGAGGGTCGACTCCTTCATGAGCGGTGCCTCACGGCCCCACTGGTCCATGCGCAGCCGAAAGAAGCGGATCACTTGCGGGTCACGGATCCGAGTCTCAAGCAGGCGGTGGCGGTACTCCACGTCCGTGAGCAGGTCTGAGAGACGGGTAAGGGGAAGGCCTGCCTCGCGAAGGGCCACGACGGAGTGTTTGAGGATGTTCTCGAAGGTCGGCGCACCATGTGCGAGCTCGGGCCAAGCCCTCCTCGCAGCTTCGGTGACGTGCTCGGCCATCGCGTGGTCGTCATACGGTTGGGCAAGGAAGTTGAACGGTGTCGCAGGTTCTTGAAGACTGACCCCCGGGAGACTTCCGAAAGTTGACCCCCCTTGTCGATCATGGAGGGTGCTAAAGGTGGAGGACTGGGCCGAGATACGCCGTCTGCATCGAGCAGAAGGCGTCCCCATCAAGGAGATCGCGCGGCGGCTGGGGGTGGCCCGGAACACCGTCCGGGCGGCGTTGTCCTCAGACCGGCCGCCCAAGTACGAGCGGGCGCCTCGCGGTTCGATTGCCGACGCGTTCGAACCACAGATCCGGGCTTTGCTGAAGGAGTGGCCCCGGATGCCGGCCCCGGTTATTGCCGAGCGGATCGGCTGGCGGCATTCGATGTCCCCGCTGAAGAAGCGCCTGGCCTTGCTGAGGCCAGAATATGCGGGAATCGACCCGGTGGACCGTATCCAGTACGAGCCTGGGGAGATCGCCCAGTGTGACCTGTGGTTTCCTGAGACGAAGATTGCAGTCGCCGCCGGGCAGGAACGCATGTTGCCGGTCCTCGTCATGACATTGGGATTCTCCCGCTACCTCTCAGCGGTAATGATCCCGTCCCGGCAGGGTGGCGACATCATGTCGGGGATGTGGTCGCTGATAAGCGCGATCGGGAGGGTCACGAAGACGCTGGTCTGGGACCGTGAATCTGCGATTGGCGGAACGGGCAGGGTGACGGCGCCCGCGGCCGCGTTCGCAGGGACGCTGGCCACCCGGATCCAGCTCGCACCGCCCAGGGACCCTGAATACAAGGGAATGGTCGAGCGGAATAACCAGTATCTGGAAACGTCGTTCCTGCCTGGCCGGCGGTTCATCTCGCCGCAGGATTTCAACAACCAGCTAGCCGATTGGCTGCCGCGGGCCAATGCTCGAACAGTTCGCTCCATTCAGGGACGCCCCGCCGATCTGCTGGAGACCGACTATCTGTCGATGCTCCCGCTGCCGCCCGTCGAACCGCCCATCGGCCTGAGTCACCGGGTCCGCCTGGCCCGCGACTACTACGTCCGCGTCGACACCGTCGACTACTCCGTGGACCCGCAGGTGATCGGCCGGTTCGTCGATGTCACCGCCTCGCCGGAGACCGTGACGGTGTTCTGCGATGGCCGTGTCGTCGCACGCCATCAGCGGTCCTGGGCCAAGCAGGCCGTGGTCACCGACCCCGACCACGTGGCCACCGCCGCACGCATGCGCCAGGCCCTCGCGTTGGACCGCCAGCTGCGTCAGGCCGGCACCCGCCACCACACCGACGGCCATGCCGTCGCCCTGCGGCCCCTGCCCGACTACGACGCCCTCTTCGGCGTCGATTTCGACCCCGAGCCCACGAAAGCGAGCAATGAGTGAGCACTGACATCAAGGAGATCCCGGTCCAGCGGGACGGGCTTCCGTCGATGATGGCCTATCTGACCCGAGTCCTGAAAATGCCGTCCGTCGGGGCCAGTTGGGAAGACCTCGCCGGCCAGGCCCGGGATGAGAACTGGTCACACGAGGAATACCTCGCGGCTCTGCTTCAGCGGCAGGTCGCCGACCGGGAATCCAAGGGCACGGTGATGCGAATCCGGACCGCACACTTCCCGCAGGTCAAAACGCTCGAAGACTTCAACCTCGACCACCTGCCTTCCCTCAGGCGTGACGTCCTGGCCCATCTGGCCACCGGAACGTTCGTCGCCAAAGCGGAGAACGTAATTCTCCTCGGGCCGCCGGGAATCGGAAAAACACACCTGGCCATCGGTCTGGGAGTCAAGGCCGCCCACGCAGGCTACTCGGTCCTGTTCGACACCGCCAGCAACTGGATTACCCGTCTTGCCACCGCCCACCAGGCCGGCCGCCTGGAAACCGAACTCAAGAAGATCCGGCGCTACAAGCTGATCATTATCGATGAGGTCGGCTATATTCCATTCGATCAGGACGCCGCGAACCTGTTCTTCCAGCTGATCGCGTCCCGATATGAACAGGGCTCCATCATGGTCACCTCAAACCTGCCCTTTGGGCGCTGGGGAGAGACGTTCTCCGACGACGTCGTCGCCGCGGCCATGATCGACCGGCTCGTCCACCACGCCGAGGTCCTGACCCTCACCGGCGACTCCTATCGGACCCGCCAACGGCGCGAGCTCCTCGCCAAGGAGAACCGAGCAAACCGGGACTGACCGGACCCCAGGGGGTCAATTTTCAGAGGGCCGGAAGGGGTCAGTTTTCAGGGAGCGTTGACA
>LJCW01000047.1 GCA_001298555.1 Actinobacteria bacterium OV450 | reverse complement strand
CGCCACCGCCGAGGCCCCCGGAGGCTCCGCGGCCCCCGGACTGAGCCGCCGGACCGGGCGGGGCATATCGAACACGGCCGTCCGCGGGCCCGCCCCGAAGCCACCGGCACCTGTCCTTCCGCTCCCGTTCATCCCGTCGCCACTCCCCCGCCGTCCCCCGGGCGCCCGCCCCGGGCGGCGGCGGAGGGCCCTGCGCCGCAAAATGGTTCCGGCAGGTGGGACGGGGGTCCAAGCACGGAGGGCGGGAAGATACGGTGAGGGCACCATGAGCGCTTCGCAGACCTCCGACGTCCCCACCCTCCTCGTCAAGATCTTCGGCAAGGACCGTCCCGGGATCACCGCCGGGCTGTTCGACACCCTCGCCGCCTACTCCGTCGACGTCGTCGACATCGAGCAGGTCGTCACCCGTGGCCGCATCGTCCTGTGCGCCCTCGTCACCCAACCCGCCGGCGGCGCCGAGGGCGAGCTGCGGGCCACCGTCCACAGCTGGGCCGAGTCGCTGAAGATGCAGGCCGAGATCCTCTCCGGCACCGGCGACAACCGGCCGCGCGGCAGCGGCCGTTCCCACGTCACCGTGCTCGGGCACCCGCTCACCGCCGAGTCCACGGCCGCCATCGCCGCCCGCATCACCGCGACCGGCGGCAACATCGACCGCATCTTCCGGCTCGCCAAGTACCCCGTCACGGCCGTCGAGTTCGCCGTCTCCGGCTGCGAGACCGAGCCGCTGCGCACCGCCCTGGCCACCGCCGCCTCGCACATCGGCGTCGACGTGGCCGTGGTCTCGGCCGGTCTGCACCGACGGGCCCAGCGCCTGGTCGTCATGGACGTGGACTCGACGCTGATCCAGGACGAGGTCATCGAGCTGTTCGCGGCGCACGCCGGCTGCGAGGCCGAGGTCGCCGAGGTGACCGAGCGGGCCATGCGCGGCGAGCTGGACTTCGAGCAGTCGCTGCACGCCCGGGTGAAGCTGCTGGCCGGGCTGGACGCCTCCGTCGTGGACAAGGTCCGCTCCGAGGTGCGGCTCACGCCGGGCGCCCGGACCCTGATCCGCACCCTCAAGCAGCTCGGCTACCAGGTGGGCGTGGTCTCCGGTGGGTTCACGCAGGTGACGGACGACCTCCAGGAGCGGCTTGGGCTCGACTTCGCCTCGGCCAACACCCTGGAGATCGTCGACGGGAAGCTGACCGGACGGGTCACCGGCGAGATCGTGGACCGGGCGGGCAAGGCACGGCTGCTGCGCCGTTTCGCGTCCGAGGCCGGCGTTCCGCTGGCCCAGACGGTGGCCATCGGCGACGGCGCCAACGACCTGGACATGCTGAACGCTGCCGGGCTGGGCGTCGCCTTCAACGCCAAGCCGGTGGTCCGCGAGGCCGCGCACACGGCGGTGAACGTGCCGTTCCTGGACGCGGTGCTGTACCTGCTGGGGGTCACCCGGGAAGAGGTCGAGGCCGCGGGCCTGACCTGAGCCGCCCGTCCGCCCGCTACGAGGACGGGCCCCGGCGGGTCGATCCCCCGGGGCCCGTCCTCGTACGCGTACTCAGTGGTCCTTGGGCGTCCAGTAGTCCAGCAGCGTGCCCACTCCGTGCTCCACGGACTTCCAGGAGCCGGTGAAGGCGACGACGGCGAAGGCCGCGGTCGGGAACCCGGTACGGGTCATCCTCGTCGCGGTGTCGCCCTCCGCGCGGCCGGAGAGGGCGTCGGCCAGGGCGTGCATGCCGGGGTTGTGGCCGATGACGAGGAGGTCGCGGACGTCGTCCGGGGTCTCGTTCAGCAGGGCGATGAGCTCGCCGAGCGAGGCGTCGTACAGCCGCTCCTCGTAGTGGGTCTTCGGCCGGTGCGGCATCTCCTGGACGGCGAGCTTCCAGGTCTCGCGGGTGCGGGCCGCGGTGGAGCAGAGGGCCAGGTCGAAGGTGATGCCGGTCTCGGCCAGCTTCAGTCCGACGGCCGGTGCGTCCTTGCGGCCGCGTTCCGCCAGCGGGCGTTCGTGGTCGGACACATCGGGCCAGTCGGCCTTGGCGTGCCGGAGGAGGACGATCCTGCGGGGTGTGTCGGCGCTCATGGCTCCCAGCTTCGCACGGATCGGGCCGCGGAGCGCAGGGTGTTGGAGCGCCCGGCGGCGCGTGCGGGGCGGCTGCCGGCACGCGTCGCGCCCGTGCGCCCGGCGGTCCGGGCGGGGTGCCCCGTCAGCCGACGACGCGCAGGATCCGTTCGGTGACCTGGAGGATCGCGGAGGCCTCTCCGGTGGCGGCGTGGGCCTGGCCGGAGCCGGCGAGGAGCATCAGCAGGAGGCCGAACGCGAGCGCGGGAAGGGCCGGCGCCCACCAGTGCAGCCGGGTGCTCGCGCCGCGGACTCGCGGGCGGGGACCGGGGATGTTCCGGGACGTCATGGGGGCCGACATGGCCGCCTCCGTGGGTGCGCGGGGTGGGACTGGCTCGCTCTCTTCGAATCTATGGATCCGAAGCCGCGGTTCCCATCCGGGGCACACCCCAGTCGACCCTGAACCTGACCCCCTAGGGGTTGGGGGGTTGTCCCCACCCTGCCCCGGGGGCGTCCCCACCGGCCCCTAAGGGCTGACGACGGACGCGATGACGGAGATGATCACGGTCACGACGAGCATCGCGCCCAGCACCATGCCGAGCTTCTTGTGACTGTTCTGCGGGTTGGGTTCGAGTACGGGCGACATGCCGCTCAGTCTCGCATGCCGCATTCGTCCTCGATCGTGCGGTCCCGGCCCGCCAGGACGCCCAGCGCGATCTGCGGGACCAGCAGGCCCGCCATGACGGTCAGGGGCAGGTCCCACCCCCCGCTGTGCTGGTAGAGCGTGCCGATGAGGAGCGGTCCGGGGATGGAGATCAGGTAGCCGACGCTCTGCGCGAAGGCGGACAGCCTGACGACTCCGGCCGGGGACTTGGCGCGCAGCCCGATCATCGTGATGACCAGGGGGAAGGCGCAGTTGGAGACGCCGAGCAGGAGCGCCCAGGCCCAGGCTCCGGCGGCGGGGGCGAAGTGCAGGCCGCTGTACCCGACGAGCCCGAAGAGGCCGAGGGTGGCGGCGATGGCCCCCTGGTTGCGCATCCGGCCGGCCAGGTTGGGGATGACGAAGGCGAGCGGGACGCCCATGACCATGGTGACGGCGAGCAGGACGCCGGCGGTGCCGGCGGAGACCCCGGCGTCGCGGAAGATCTGCGGGAGCCAGCCCATGGTGATGTACGCACCGGTGGCCTGGAGGCCGAAGTAGCAGGCCAGGGCCCAGGCCGTACGGCTGCGGACGATCTTCGGGCCTGTGTCGGCCCGTACGTCCGCCGCGGACCCGGAGGCGGCGGCCCGCCTCTCCCGCCGGACGGCCGCCGTGATGGGCAGCCAGGGCAGTACGGCGGCCACCGCGAGCACGGCCCAGACCAGCAGACCCGTACGCCAGCCGCCGCCGAGGGCGGAGGTCATGGGGACGGTCACGGCGGCGGCGAGCGAGGTGCCGATGGCCAGGGCCATGGAGTACAGGCCGGTCATGGTGCCCACGCGGTCCGGGAACCAGCGCTTGACGATGACCGGGAGCAGCACGTTGGTCAGGGCTATGCCCGCCAGGGACAGGGCGCTGGCGGCGAGGAACCCGACGGCGTCGTCGGCGAAGGGCCGGATCAGCAGGCCGGCCGCGACGGCGCCCATGCCGGCGCAGACGACGGCGGCCGGGCCGAAGCGGCGGGAGAGCCGGGGCGCGGTGACGCCGAAGACGGCGAAGCAGAGCGCGGGGACGGAGGTGATCAGTCCGGCGACGGTGCCGCTCATGCCGAGGCCGGTGCGGACCTCCTCGAAGAGGGCGCCGAGGCTGGTGATGGCGGGCCGCAGGTTGAGGGCGGCCAGCACGATGCCGACGATCAGGACCGGGCCGAGCCAGGTGGGCTGCGGGCGCGGGTCCTCGGGAGCGGTGGAGCGGGGCTGTGCGGGTACCGTGCGGGCGGCCTGGGGCCGGTTCAGGGTCCTGATGTCTTCGTCGGGCATAGCACCATCATAGAATCATGGGATGATTGACTGTCACCCCCCGTGCTGAACCACCCTGTGCCGCACCGTGCTGAACTCGGAGAGGATCCCGTCCGCATGCCGCTGACCTCGCCCCGGCGCTCCGCGCTCGTCGATCAGGTGATCGCCCAGCTCCGGAACCAGATCACGTCCGGCGAATGGCCGGTCGGATCCCGCATCCCCACCGAGCCGGAGCTGGTGGAGTTGCTGGGCGTCGCCCGCAACACCGTGCGGGAGGCCGTCCGGGCCCTCGCGCACAACGGGCTCCTGGACATCCGGCAGGGCTCGGGGACGTACGTCATCGCCACCAGCGAGCTCGCCGGGGTGATGCACCGCCGTTTCGCGGACGCCGACCCGCGGCACATCGCGGAACTCCGCTCGACGCTGGAGTCCGCCGCCGCCCGGCTGGCGGCGGAGCGGCGCACCGAGCGGGACCTGGGGCAGCTGGACGCGCTGCTGGCGCGGCGCGAGGAGGCCTGGGAGAGCGGGGACGCGGAGCGGTTCGTCGCGGCGGACGTGGCACTGCACATGGCGGTGGTGGCGGCTTCGCAGAACGAGGTGCTGATCGAGCTGTACGCGGACCTCGGCGACCTGGTGGCCGACTGGCTGCGCACGGACGTGGGCACGGAGCTGGATCCGGCGGCGCATCTGGACCACGCCCGGCTGATCGAGGCGGTCCGGCGCGGGGACGGGGACGCGGCGGCGTCGGAGGCGGCGGGCTACCCGTTCGCCTGCCTGGGCCGCAAGTAGCCCCGGCCGGAACCAGCCCGGGCCTGAAACCGACCCGGGCCGGCCGCCCGGCTCACGGGCGCTGGTGCGTGACCCAGGCCGAGCGGACTTCCTTCCAGCAGCGGCTGGTGAGCTCGACCCGTCCGGCCGGCCCGAGGGCGGTGGCGGCGGTGTCCGCGTCCAGGTCCCACCAGCGGTCGCATTCCACGTGCAGGCGCAGGAGGTCGGTCTCCGGATAGCTGTTGTGGCAGGCCGCCGTCACCTGCGACCCCTCGATCACGGTGTCGCAGTCGGCGCCGAACAGTTCCTCGGCGGCGGGCGGCCCGGCCCGTACGGGCGGCTCGGCGGGGATCTCGTCCAGGTCCACGACGGCCCGGTCCGGCACCTGGTCCGACACCTGCTCCGCCGCGGCGGGTGCCACCGCCTCGGCCCCGGGCGCCGGCTCGCCCCACTCGGGCTGCGCGACGGCTCCCGGGATCAGGAATCCCGTCAGGACCACCGAGGTGACCAGCAGCGATACCGCTCGGCTCCGCCTCGCGCGCACTCCCGTACCTCCTCCCCGCACGAGCCGGGAAGATCCCGACTCGGTCAGTTTGCAGGTATCCGTCCCGGTTTTCGACTCGGGAAGATCCGGTCGGAGGTCGGACATCCGATCGAGTGCGCCGCCGGGATCCCGCCCCCGAGGGCACGAACGGCGGCGGCCGCGCCCCCCGGAAGGGAGACGCGGCCGCCGCCGTACGGACGTACGCGTGCCGCTCAGGCACCCATCGCGTGCAGGCCGCCGTCCACGTGGACGATCTCGCCGGTGGTCTTCGGGAACCAGTCCGACAGCAGGGCCACGACGCCCTTGCCCGCCGGCTCCGGGTCGCTCATGTCCCACTCCAGCATGGAGCGGGAGTTCCAGACGTCGGCCAGCTCCGAGAAGCCCGGGATGGACTTCGCGGCCATCGAGCCGATCGGACCGGCGGAGACCAGGTTGCAGCGGATGTTCTCCTTGCCCAGGTCACGCGCGAGGTAGCGGCTGGTGGCCTCCAGCGCGGCCTTGGCCGGGCCCATCCAGTCGTACTGCGGCCAGGCGTACTGGGCGTCGAAGGTGAGGCCGACGACGGCCGCGCCCTCCGCCGGGAACAGCGGCTTGCACGCCATGGTCAGCGACTTCAGCGAGAACGCCGAGACGTGCATGGCGGTCGCGACCGACTCGAACGGGGTGTTCAGGAAGTTGCCGCCCAGGGCGTCCTGCGGGGCGAAGCCGATGGAGTGCACGACACCGTCGAGGCCGCCGAGCTCGTCGCGGACCAGGCCCTCCAGGCGGGCCAGGTGCTCGTCGTTGGTGACGTCGAGCTCGATCACCTTGACCGGCTTCGGCAGCTTCTTGGCGATGCGCTCGGTCAGCGTCGGACGCGGGAACGCGGTGAGGATGACCTCGGCGCCCTGCTCCTGGGCCAGCTTGGCGGTGTGGAAGGCGATGGACGACTCCATCAGCACCCCGGTGATGAGGATGCGCTTGCCGTCGAGAATTCCGCTCATGGTGATCAGTGACCCATGCCCAATCCGCCGTCAACGGGAATGACGGCTCCTGTGATGTACGCGGCGTCGTCGGACGCCAGGAAGCTCACGGCGGCCGCGATCTCCTCGGGCTGCGCGTAGCGGCCCAGGGGCACCTGGCCCACGATGCCCGCACGCTGCTCGTCGGTGAGCACCTTCGTCATGTCGGTGTCCACGAAACCGGGGGCCACGACGTTGAAGGTGATGTTGCGCGAACCGAGCTCGCGCGCGAGCGAACGGGCGAAGCCGACCAGCGCGGCCTTGGAGGCCGCGTAGTTGGCCTGTCCGGCCGAACCCAGCAGGCCGACGACCGAGGAGATCAGGACGACGCGGCCCTTCTTGGCACGGAGCATGCCACGGTTCGCGCGCTTGACCACCCGGAAGGTGCCGGTCAGGTTGGTGTCGACGACGGACGCGAAGTCGTCCTCGGACATCCGCATGAGGAGCGTGTCCTTGGTGATGCCGGCGTTGGCCACCAGCACCTCGACCGCGCCGTGCGCGTCCTCGATCTCCTTGTAGGCCTGCTCCACCTGCTCGGAGTCGGTGATGTCGCAGCGGACCGCCAGGACGCCGAGCGCGGTGAGCTCCTGCGGCGGCTCACCCGACCGGTACGTGATCGCGACCTTGTCGCCGGCCTGCGCGAAGGCTCGGGCGATGGCGAGGCCGATGCCCCGGTTTCCTCCGGTGACGAGAACCGAGCGGCTCAACGGATCACCCTTTCGACTAGCGGTCTGAGTACCAGAAACCTATAGGCCGGGCCCCCCGCACGCAGAATCGATCTCCCACAGGGCCTCGGTACGGGCTCTGTCGAGTCCCTACAGAAAGATGTAGGCACAGGCGCCCCGAGCGCGACATGATCGAGGCGACCGGCCCCGACCCCGGGAGGACTTCGTGCCCCATTCCATCGACGCGGCCTTCACCGCGCTGCCCTTGCGGGCGCTCGCCGACGCGGCGCTCGCCCGGGCCCGCGCGCTGGGCTCCGACCATGCCGACTTCCGGCTCGAACGGATCCGCAGCGCCTCGTGGCGGCTGCGGGACGCCAAGCCCTCGGGCAGTTCCGACACCACCGACCTCGGGTACGCGGTCCGCGTCGTGCACGGGGGCAGCTGGGGGTTCGCCTCCGGTGTGGACCTGACCATGGACGGCGCCGCCAGGGTGGCCTCGCAGGCCGTGGCCATGGCGAAGCTGTCCGCCCAGGTCATCAAGGCCGCCGGTGCGAACGAGAGGGTCGAGCTCGCCGACGAGCCGGTGCACGCCGACAGGACGTGGATCTCCGCGTACGAGGTGAACCCGTTCGAGGTGCCGGACGCGGAGAAGGCGGCCCTGCTCGCGGACTGGAGCGCCCGGCTGCTGGCCGCCGAGGGGGTCTCGCACGTCGACGCCTCGCTGCTCGCCGTCCACGAGAACAAGTTCTACGCCGACACCGCGGGCACGACGACCACGCAGCAGCGCGTGCGGATCCACCCGCAGCTCACCGCGGTGGCCGTGGACGCCGGCACCGGCGAGTTCGACTCGATGCGCACCCTCGCCCCGCCGGCCGGGCGCGGCTGGGAGTACCTGACCGGCACCGGCTGGGACTGGAACGCCGAGCTGGAGCAGATCCCGGGACTGCTCGCCGAGAAGATGCGGGCGCCGAGCGTCGAGGCCGGGCGCTACGACCTGGTCGTGGACCCGTCCAACCTGTGGCTCACGATCCACGAGTCCATCGGCCACGCCACCGAGCTCGACCGGGCGCTGGGCTACGAGGCGGCGTACGCGGGGACCTCCTTCGCCACCTTCGACCAGCTCGGCAAGCTGAAGTACGGCTCGCCGATCATGAACGTGACCGGTGACCGCACCGCCGAGCACGGCCTGGCCACCGTCGGCTTCGACGACGAGGGCGTCCAGGCGCAGAGCTGGGACCTGGTCAAGGACGGCACCCTGGTCGGCTACCAGCTCGACCGGCGGATCGCGCAGCTCACCGGCCTCGGCCGCTCCAACGGCTGCGCCTTCGCCGACTCCCCCGGGCACGTGCCCGTCCAGCGGATGGCGAACGTCTCGCTCCAGCCGGATCCGGGCGGGCTGTCCACCGAGGACCTGATCGGCGGGGTGGAGCGCGGCATCTACGTGGTCGGCGACCGCTCGTGGTCGATCGACATGCAGCGCTACAACTTCCAGTTCACCGGACAGCGGTTCTTCCGGATCGAGAACGGCCGGCTGGCCGGGCAGCTGCGCGACGTCGCCTACCAGGCCACGACCACCGACTTCTGGGGCTCGATGGAGAAGGTCGGCGGCCCCCAGACGTACGTCCTGGGCGGCGCCTTCAACTGCGGCAAGGCCCAGCCCGGGCAGGTCGCCGCGGTTTCGCACGGCTGCCCGTCCGCGCTGTTCCGCGACGTGAACATCTTGAACACCACGCAGGAGGCCGGCCGATGAGCACGCTTTCGAACGGACGCACCAAGCCCCACGAGATCGTCGAGCGGGCGCTGGAGCTCTCCACCGCCGACGGCTGCGTCGTCATCGCCGACGAGGAGTCGACGGCCAATCTGCGCTGGGCGGGCAATGCGCTCACCACCAACGGCGTGACCCGCGGCCGGACCCTGACGGTCATCGCCACCGTCGACGGCAGGGAGGGCACGGCCTCGGGGGTCGTGTCGCGCTCCGCCGTCACCGCGGACGACTTGGAGCCGCTGGTCCGGGCGGCCGAGGCCGCCGCGCGGGGCCCGGGCCCCGCGGAGGACGCCCGGCCGCTGGTGACCGGCACCCCCGCCTCGCCGGACTTCACGGACGCCCCGGCCGAGACCTCCTCGGCGGTGTTCGCCGACTTCGCCCCGGCCCTCGGCGAGGCCTTCGCCCGGGCCCGCGCGGGCGGCCGGGAGCTGTACGGCTTCGCCAACCACGAGCTGGTCTCCACGTACGTCGGCACCTCGACGGGCCTGCGGCTGCGCCACGACCAGCCGAACGGCACCCTGGAGCTCAACGCCAAGTCCCCCGACCGGCAGCGCTCGGCCTGGGCCGGCCGCTCGACCCGGGACTTCAAGGACGTGGACCCGACCGTGCTGGACGCCGAGCTCGCCGTACGGCTGGGCTGGGCGGAGCGGAAGATCGACCTGCCCGCCGGCCGGTACGAGACCCTGCTGCCGCCGACGGCCGTGGCCGACCTGCTGATCTACCAGATGTGGTCCGCGGCGGCCCGGGACGCGGTGGAGGGCCGGACGGTGTTCTCCAAGCCCGGCGGCGGCACCCGGCTCGGCGAGAAGCTGTCCCAGCTGCCGCTGACCCTGCGCAGCGACCCGGACGCGCCGGGCCTGGAGTCCGCGCCGTTCGTGATCGCGCACAGTTCGGGCGACGACGCGTCGGTCTTCGACAACGGCCTGCCGGTCCCGGCGACGGAGTGGATCCGCGAGGGCGAGCTGGCCCGGCTGACCACGACCCGGCACAGCGCGGCCATGACCGGCATGCCGGTCGCGCCGGGCTTCGGGAACCTGATCCTGGACGGCGGCGGCGACAAGTCGCTGGAGGAGATGGTGGCCGGCACCGAGCGGGGTCTGCTGCTGACCTGCCTCTGGTACATCCGCGAGGTCGACCCGGCGACGCTGCTGCTCACGGGCCTGACCCGGGACGGCGTCTACCTGGTGGAGAACGGCCGGGTCGTGGGCGAGGTGAACAACTTCCGGTTCAACGAATCACCGGTGGACCTGCTGTCGCGGGCCTCGGAGGCGGGCCGGACCGAGAAGACGCTGCCGCGCGAGTGGAGCGACTGGTTCACCCGGGCCGCGATGCCCGCGCTGCGGATCCCGGATTTCAACATGAGCTCGGTCAGCAAGGGCGTCTGATCCACCTAGACTGGGTCATCGGCGTGACGCAATCATCATCTGAAGGAGTCGAGAGACCTTGACGGACATCGTCGACGAACTGAAGTGGCGTGGGCTCTTCGCCCAGTCCACCGACGAAGAAGCGCTGCGCAAGGCGTTCGCGGACGGTCCGGTCACCTTCTATTGCGGCTTCGACCCGACGGCGGCCTCCCTGCACGTGGGGCACCTGGTGCAGGTGCTGACCGTGCGACGGCTCCAGCAGGCCGGTCACCGGCCGCTGGCGCTGGTCGGCGGGGCCACCGGTCAGATCGGTGACCCGCGGCCGACCGCCGAGCGGACGCTGAACGACCCGGAGACCGTCGCGAACTGGGTGGGCCGGCTGCGCTCCCAGATCGAGCCGTACCTGTCCTTCGAGGGCGAGAACGCGGCCGTCATGGTGAACAACCTGGACTGGACGGCGGGCATGTCCGCCATCGAGTTCCTGCGGGACATCGGCAAGCACTTCCGGGTCAACAAGATGCTGACGAAGGACTCGGTCGCCAAGCGGCTGGAGTCGGACCAGGGCATCAGCTACACGGAGTTCAGCTACCAGCTCCTCCAGGGCATGGACTTCCTGGAGCTGTACCGGCGCTACGGCTGCACCCTCCAGCAGGGCGGGTCCGACCAGTGGGGCAACCTCACGGCCGGCCTCGACCTGATCCACCGCCTGGAGCCGCACGCCGAGGTGCACGCGCTGGCGACCCCGCTGATGGTCAAGGCGGACGGCACCAAGTTCGGCAAGACCGAGGGCGGGGCCGTCTGGCTGGACCCGGAGATGACCACCCCGTACGCGTTCTACCAGTTCTGGCTGAACGTGGACGACCGGGACATCTCCACCTACATGCGGATCCTCTCCTTCAAGTCCCGCGAGGAGCTGGAGGAGCTGGAGGCGCAGACCGCCGAGCGGCCGCAGGCGCGCGCCGCCCAGCGGGCGCTGGCCGAGGAGCTGACCACCCTGGTGCACGGCGCCGACCAGTGCGCCGCCGTGATCGCGGCGTCGAAGGCGCTGTTCGGCCAGGGCGAGCTGGCGGACCTGGACGAGGCCACCCTGGCCGCGGCCCTGTCCGAGCTGCCGCACACCGCGGTCGCCGAGCCCGGCCTGGTGGTGGACCTGCTCGCGGAGACCGGGCTGGTGGCGAGCAAGTCGGCCGGGCGCCGGACCGTGAAGGAGGGCGGCGCCTACGTGAACAACGTGAAGGTCACCGCCGAGGACGCGGTCCCCGCCAAGGAGGACCTGCTGCACGGACGCTGGCTGGTGCTGCGCCGGGGCAAGAAGAACCTGGCGGCGGTCGAGGTCACGGGCGCCTGAGCCCCGTGTCCGGGTACTGAGCGCGGCGGAGGGGCCGGTACGGACGGATGTCCGGCCGGCCCCTCCGTCATGCCGTCCTCAGGTCGTCTGCCTGCTGCCGCCCCGGACCGCCTTGTACATCATGTCGCCCAGGAACACGATCAGGACCGCTCCGGCGAGCTGGAGCAGGTGCCGGGTCCAGTCGATGCCCCGGGTGTCCGCCACGCCGATCCAGCCCGCGACGGCGTTCCCGAGGATGGCGCCGACCATGCCGAACAGCGTGGACAGCCAGATCGGCTGATGCTGTTTGCCCGGCAGGATCGCCCGGGCGATGAGGCCCAGCACGAAACCGACGATGATCGCCCACAACCATGACATGTCGAGCCTCCTCGTGGCGCGTCGTGCGCATGTGGGCCCAGTCTCGACCCGTACGGCCTACCGCGCATTTCGGACGGCCCCGTTCGGGGGACACCCCCTCTCCTCGTCATGAAGCGGGCGGCGTACGGTGGGAGGGGTCCGGACCGGCACGCGTCCGGCGGGTGAATCGGGCGGTGGAGCGTGGAGCGGAAGAAGCGGAACGGGGCCGAGGTCTTCCGGATCACCGGGGCCCGGATGGGACTCGACGAGGACGTGCGCGGACGGCAGCGCCGGTACGTCATCTCCATGTCGATCAGGACCCTGTCGGTCCTGGCGACGGTGATCCTGTGGAACGTGGAACGTCACGTGGCGATCGTGACGCTCATCGCGGGCGCGCTGCTGCCGTACGTGGCCGTGGTCATCGCCAACGCGGGGCGCGAGTCGACCCCCTCGCTGCCCTCGCACTTCATCCCCTCACCTGTGCGTCCGGCACTGAACACGGGAAACCTCAAGAAAACCTCAGATCAATCATGAAGTTCCGGTGCACTGCACCGGGTCCTGCGTGACATACTGCCTACGCGCTCCGCATCCCCCGTCGGAGCGACGGACCGACGCCGGGCAGCTCCCCCCGTGGCTGCTCGGCGTCGCCTTTCCGTGGCAGGGGTTTGTAGGGTTGAGGCGTGAACTCCCCTGATTCCCCCGACGTTCCCGATGCTCCCGACGCCGCTCGCTCCGAGGGCTCCGGCGAGGCCCCCGCCTGTTCGGCGAAGGGCTGCCGCGATGCGGCGGTCTGGGTCCTGGCGTGGAACAACCCGAAGCTGCACACGCCGGAGCGCCGCAAGACCTGGCTGGCGTGCGAGGAGCACCGCGAACACCTGTCCCGTTTCCTGGGGGTCCGCGGTTTCCTCAAGGACGTCGTGAAGCTGGACGAATGGGTCCAGCCGGAGGGCTCGGAGCGCCGCTAGCCGCCGGGGCGGCGGGGCCGGCGGTCAGCTGCCGGTGGCCCTCAGCCGCCGATCGCGGACATCGGGCGGTCGGGCTGGAGGAAGGACGGGTCGTCGAGTCCGGACCCGGCCTTCTTGCCCCACATCGCCACCTTCCACAGGCGGGCGATCTCCTCGTCGGGCGCGCCGGAGCGCAGGGCTCCGCGCAGGTCCGACTCCTCGGTGGCGAACAGGCACGTACGCACCTGGCCGTCCGCGGTGAGCCGGGTGCGGTCGCAGGCGCCGCAGAAGGGCCGGGTGACCGAGGCGATCACGCCGACGGTGGCCGGGCCGTCGTCCACCAGCCAGCGCTCGGCCGGGGCGGACCCGCGCTCTTCGGCGCCCTCCTCGGTGAGCGTGAAGCGGGTGCGCAGCGAGGCGAGGATGTCCCCGGCGGTGATCATTCCGTCGCGCTTCCAGCCGTGCTGGGCGTCGAGCGGCATCTGCTCGATGAAGCGGAGTTCGTACTCGTTCTCCACGGCCCAGGCGAGCAGGTCGGGGGCCTCGTCGTCGTTCAGGCCCGGCATCAGGACGGCGTTGACCTTGACGGGGGTCAGGCCGGCCGCGCGGGCGGCGGCCATGCCGTCGATGACGTCGTGGTGCCGGTCACGGCGGGTGAGGGTCTTGAAGACCTCGGGCCGCAGGGTGTCCAGCGAAACGTTTACCCGGTCCAGGCCCACGGCCTTGAGCGCCTCCGCGGTGCGCTTGAGGCCGATGCCGTTGGTGGTCAGCGACATCTTGGGGCGGGGCTCCAGGGCCGCGCACTGCTCGACGATGCCGACCAGGCCGGGGCGCAGCAGCGGCTCGCCGCCGGTGAAGCGGACCTCGGTGATCCCGAGCCGGGTGACCGCGATCCGGATCAGCCGGACGATCTCCTCGTCGCTCAGCAGATCCGATTTCCCGAGCCACTGCAGTCCCTCCTCGGGCATGCAGTACGTACAGCGCAGATTGCACCGGTCCGTCAGCGAGACGCGAAGGTCAGTGGCCACGCGGCCGTAGGTGTCGAGAAGCATTTCGGGCCCCCTCCCCTGTCCGGTCCATAGAGGTTTGCGCCACTTTGGATAAAAGCCTGGCGCCGTATTCGAGCCTACGCGACGGCCGTGACTCCTTGGGATGCCCAAATGAACGAGACACGGCGTGACCGCGTCGTAGAGAAGTACGACGCGGCCACGTTCCGTGGGTGGAGTATTTCAGTGGGCGCCCGTTCCCGTCAGGGACCGGACCTCGAGTTCCGCGAACTTCCTGGGGTCGGCCTTCTCCTTGGACAGGAGGGTTCCCAGCCAGCCCAGCAGGAAGCCGAGCGGGATCGAGACGATGCCCGGGTTCTCCAGCGGGAACCAGTAGAAGTCGGCGTCCTTGAACATCGAGGTGGGCTTTCCGGAGACGACCGGGGAGAAGAGCACCAGGACGACCGCGGAGACGAGGCCTCCGTAGATGGACCACAGCGCGCCCCGGGTGGTGAAGCGCTTCCAGAACAGGCTGTAGAGGATCGTCGGCAGGTTGGCGGAGGCGGCGACCGCGAAGGCGAGGGCGACGAGCCCGGCGACGTTGAGGTCGCGGGCCAGGGCTCCGAGGCCGATGGCGACGGCGCCGATCACGACGGTGGACCAGCGGGCCGCCCGGACCTCCTCCTGCTCGGTGGCGTTGCCCTTGCGGATCACGTTGACGTACAGGTCGTGGGCGAAGGACGAGGAGGAGGCGAGGGTGAGCCCGGCGACCACCGCGAGGATGGTGGCGAAGGCGACCGCGGAGATCACCGCGAGCAGGACCGCGCCGCCCGTGGAGCCGGCTCCGCCGCCGACCTCCTGGGCGAGCAGCGGGGCGGCGGTGTTGCCGGCCTTGTTGGAGGCGAGGATGTCGGTGCGCTTGAGCAGGGCGGCGGCGCCGAAACCGAGGGCGATGGTCATCAGGTAGAAGGCGCCGATGATGCCGATGGCCCAGTTGACGGACTTCCGGGCGGCCTTGGCCGTGGGGACCGTGTAGAAGCGGATCAGGATGTGCGGCAGGCCGGCGGTGCCGAGGACCAGGGCGATGCCGAGCGAGACGAAGTCCAGCTTCGTCGTCGCGTCCTTGCCGTACTTGAGGCCGGGCTCCAGGAACTTGGCGCCCTGGCCGCTGTTCTCGGCCGCCTTGCCGAGCAGGTCGGAGATGTTGAAGTGGAACTTCAGCAGGACGAGGAAGGTGATGAGCAGGGTGCCGGCGATGAGCAGGACGGCCTTGATCATCTGGACCCAGGTGGTGCCCTTCATCCCGCCGATGGTGACGTAGAGGATCATCAGTACGCCGACCAGCGCGACGACGGCGACCTTGCCGCCGTCGCTCGTGATGCCGAGGAGCAGCGAGACGAGCACGCCGGCGCCGGCCATCTGGGCGAGCAGGTAGAAGATCGAGACCACGATGGTGGAGGTGCCGGCGGCGGTGCGGACGGGCCGCTGGCGCATCCGGAACGCGAGGACGTCGCCCATGGTGTAGCGGCCGGAGTTGCGCAGCGGCTCGGCGACGAGCAGCAGGGCGACCAGCCAGGCCACGAGGAAGCCGATGGAGTAGAGGAAGCCGTCGTAGCCGAAGAGCGCGATGGCGCCGGCGATGCCGAGGAAGGACGCGGCGGACATGTAGTCGCCGGAGATGGCCAGGCCGTTCTGGAAGCCGGTGAACTGGCGGCCGCCCGCGTAGAAGTCGGCGGCGTCCTTGGTCTGGCGGCCGGCCCAGATGGTGATGCCGAGGGTGGCGACGACGAACAGCCCGAACAGGGTCATGATCAGCGGCCGGTGCTCGGTGGCCCCGGCGGCGAGGTCCGTCGTGAGGGCGAGCTGGAGGGTGCCGCTCATTCGCCGGCCTCCATCCGCGCCTTGATCGCCGCGGCCTTGGGGTCGAGCTTCGCGGCGGCGTGCCGGGAGTAGAAGTACGCGATGAGGAAGGTCGTCGCGAACTGGGCGAGGCCGAACACGAGGGCGACGTTGACGTTGCCGAAGAGCCTGGTCCCCATGAACCCGCCGGCGTAGTTGGACAGCAGGACGTAGAGCAGGTACCAGGCGATGAAGGCCACGGTGAGCGGGAAGGCGAAGGAGCGGTAGGAACTGCGCAGTTCGGCGAATTCCGCGCTCTGCTGGACGCTTTCGAACTCTTCGGCGGCGGGGCTCGCCGCAGGCGTTCCCGCGCTGCCGTGCGGCGGCGCTGCTTCGGTGGTCACGGGGGGCTCTCCTTGTGACGCGGGTGCGGTGGGGACGGACAAAACAACCTCCGTGTGGGGGGACGGTGGCGCTGATCGCCCCCTGACAACGGCACGTACGGCGCGTCGGGACGGTTCAACGCCCGCTGATACTCGGGAAACTGATTTGTCGAACTGATGGCGGAGAGACGAACGGCGGCACTAGGTTCACCTGTCATGAACCCGTCGTCCTGCGCGATCACGCGCAGGACGGCTTCTTTCACGGATGATGTGGAGAACCCATGGCTCATCTGGGATCCGGTCGCCGGCGTATCGCCGTACCGATCGGCCTGGCGCTCACCGCCTCGCTCGCCTTCCTGCCCACGGTCGCGGCGTCCGCCGCCCCGCTCGGCACCACGGCGGGCACGGCGACCGCGGCGAAGCCCGACACGACGGGCCCCAAGCTCTCGTACGTCGCGAACCTGAACACGTACGCCACGGTGCAGGCCGCGAAGAAGGCCGTCGAGCGGGCCGGCGGAACGGTGGTGACGTCCTATGAGCAGATCGGGGTCGTCGTCGCACACTCCCAGAACCCGGACTTCGCCAAGCAGCTTCGTGCCCAGCGCGGCCTGTTCGTGTCGGTCGGCGCCACCCGGACGGCCCCCCTCCAGACGGTGGCGACCACCGAGGAGGGCACGACGCAGAAGCTGAGCGCGGCGGACGCCGCCAAGGCGACGGCGGCCGCCACGGACGGTCAGGAGCCGCTGGAGCCCAACCAGTGGGACCTGCGGGCGATCAGGGCCGATCAGGCGCACAAGATCAACGATGGCAGCCCGGACGTCACCGTGGGCGTCATCGACACGGGTGTCGACGACACCCACCCGGACCTCGCCGCGAACTTCTCCAAGGGCCAGTCGGCCAACTGCGTCGGCGGCGTCGCGGACACCACCGACGGCGCGTGGCGCCCGTACCCCGATGGCAGCGACCACGGCACGCACGTGGCGGGGACCATCGCGGCCGCCCGCAACGGCATCGGCATCTCGGGTGTCGCGCCGGGTGTGAAGGTCGCCGCGATCAAGGTCAGCGAGCCGGGGACCAGCCTGTTCTTCACCGAGGCGGTCGTCTGCGGCTTCATGTTCGCCGCCGAGAAGGGGATCGAGGTGACCAACAACAGCTACTACGTCGACCCCTGGCTCTACAACTGCAAGGCGGACGACGACCAGAAGGCGCTGGTGGAGGCCCTCGGCCGGGCGACCAAGTACGCCGAGCGCAAGGGCGTCCTCAGCGTGGCCTCGGCGGGCAACTCCAACCACGACCTGGCGTCGAACGCGATCGTCGACGACACGAGCCCGGACGACGGCACCCCGGTCCCGCGCACGATCGACCCGCACGTCTGCCTGGACATCCCCACCCAGCTGCCGGGTGTGGTCACGGTCAGCGCGACCGGCGACCAGGGCATCCGGTCGTACTACTCCAGCTTCGGCCTGGGCGTCGTCGACGTCGCCGCCCCGGGCGGCGACAAGTGGCAGATCCCGGCCACCCCCGACGCCAACGGCCGCGTGCTGTCCACCCTGCCGGGCGGCGGCTACGGCTACAAGCAGGGCACCTCGATGGCCGGACCGCACGTGGCGGGCGTGGCGGCGCTGCTCAAGAGCGCGCACCCGAACGCCACGCCCTCGCAGCTCCAGGCCATGCTGAAGGCGCAGGCCACGAAGGCGGCCTGCCCGGAGAAGCTGTACGACGCCACGGGCGCGCTGGTCGACGCCACCACCTGCCAGAGCAAGTGGGGCCAGACCGGCTACTACGGCTACGGCGTGGTGGACGCGCTGAAGGCCGTCAAGTAACGGCCTGAACGACGGGGGCCGGCCCGGGGGACTCCCCGGACCGGCCCCTGTGCGCGTTCCGTGCCGTCAGGGCTTGATGAGCACCTTCAGCGCGCTGCGGTCGTCCATCGCGCGGTAGCCGTCGGGGACCTCGTCCAGGGACACGGCGCGGTCGAAGACGGGCGCCGGGTCGATCGCGCCGCTCAGCACGTCCGCCAGCAGCTCCGGGATGTACGCGCGGACCGGGGCGACGCCGCCCCGGAGGGTGATGTTGCGGTCGAACATCACGCCGAGGTCGAGGCCGGTGCCGCTGCCGTGCGGGACGCCGACGTAGCCGATCGACCCGCCGTCGCGGGTGATGTTCACGGCGGTGCGCATGGACTGCTCGGTGCCGACGGCCTCGATGACCGAGTGGGCACCCTGGCCGCCGGTGAGCTCGCGGACGGCGGCCTCGGCGGCCTCCCCGCGCTCGGCGACGACGTCGGTGGCCCCGAAGAGCTTGGCGATGTCCGTACGGACGGTGTGGCGGCCCAGTGCGATGATCCGCTCGGCGCCGAGGCGCCGGGCGGCGAGGACCCCGCACAGGCCGACCGCGCCGTCGCCGACGACGGCCACGGTGGAGCCCTTGCGGACGCCCGCGCCCAGGGCGGCGTGGTGGCCGGTGCCCATGACGTCGGACAGCGCGAGCAGGCCGGTCAGCAGGTGGTCGTCGGAGACGGCGTCCGCGGGCAGCTTCACGAGGGTGCCGTCGGCGTGCGGGACGCGGACGGCCTCGCCCTGGCCGCCGTCGTGGCCGACCGAGCCCCAGAAGCCACCGTCCACGCAGGAGGTGTGCAGGCCCTCGGAGCAGTAGTCGCAGGTGCCGTCGGACCACATGAAGGGGGCGACGACGAGGTCGCCGGGCTTCAGGCCGGACACCGCCGGGCCGGCCTCCTCGACGATGCCGAGGAACTCGTGGCCGATGCGCTGGCCGGGCTGGCGCTCGGCCTCTCCGCGGTAGGCCCACAGGTCGCTGCCGCAGATACAGGCACGCAGGACGCGCACGACGGCGTCCTCGGGGCGCTGGATCGCAGCGTCGGGCACCTCCTCCACGCGGATGTCGTGCGGGGCGTGGATGACGGTGGCTCGCATGGTGGTGCAGCCCTCCGGATCAAGTAGTTCAGTCTTGTATGACCGTCCTACCGTACGCCTGCGTCGGGGCGAGCGCCCCGGCGGCCAGCAGGTACTGGGCGGCGGCGTAGGTGGCCATGATCCAGAAATCGGGGCGGGGCAGCTGCGGCCAGTCGGCGACGCCGGTGGCGATCAGCGTGTCGGAGAGCAGGAACAGCGCCCCGCCGAGACCTGCGCGCAGGCCGAGGGAGCCGGAGCGCCACGCCATGGCCGTGAGCAGCAGGCTGTACCCGGCGACCGGGATGCGCAGGTCGGCCGGCAGGTCGCCCCAGAGCAGCGCGACGGTCCCCACCAGGGCCACGGCGTACGCGCCCCCGAGCGCGGGATGCGTCCCGCGCCGGCCGAACAGCACGAGGTAGCAGACGTGCCCGGCGGCGAAGGAGCCCATCCCGACGAGGAAGGCGGGGTCGGCGTCGAAGAGCAGGGCCAGGTCCCCGCCCCACCCGAAGAGCAGGGCGGCGATCAGCAGCCGGGGGGCCCGGCGGGTGGCCACGTACGCGACGAGCAGCGGCATCAGCAGCGGCTTGGCGATGACGTGCCCGAGGTGCCAGCCGGCCAGCAGCGAGCCGAGGTCGGCGGCGGTCGCGGCGGCGAAGGCGCCGAGCAGGATCCGGCCGGCCGCTCCGTCGGCGGCGGCCACGGTGGGGCGCGCCCAGGCGGGCGTACGGGAGTCGGTGCCGCTCACGCGGCGTGCTCCGGGGCGGCCGCGGGCTCGGCGGCGGGGGCGCCACCGGTCGCCGGGGCGGAC
>LJCW01000046.1 GCA_001298555.1 Actinobacteria bacterium OV450 | reverse complement strand
CGACATCCGAGCATGGCTCGCCGACTGGAACGACCAACCCCGCCCCTTCGTCTGGACCAAGACCGCCGACGAGATCCTCGACAAAGTCGCTGCCTACTGCCACCGAATCTCTGACTCAGGTCACTAGTAGTGCTTTGTTAGCTGGTCTTGTCACGGCGGGTGTCTGGTAGTTCGCTGCTTGTATGAGGGCTGGGGAACTTGCCGCGTGTCGGGTCCGGTTGGAGGAGTTCACCTCCGAGGTGTTCGCGCCGTTGGTACGGCGGGACCAGCGTGAGAAGGGCGCCCTGTATGTGCGGGGCCTGCTGCTTGAGGGCCGGCGCAAGTCGATGCAGCCGATGGCCGAGCGGCTGGGTGTCGACCATCAGCAGTTGCAGCAGTTCATGACCTCCTCGACCTGGCCCGTTCAGGATGTGCGGGCCCGGCTGGCGTGGCGGGCCGTGCGGGCGGTCCGCCCGCAGGTGTGGGTGGTCGACGACACCGGCTTCCCCAAGGACGGGCGGGCGTCCGCGGGGGTGGCCCGCCAGTACTCCGGGACCTTGGGCAAGGTGGGCAACTGCCAGATCGGCGTCAGCGTCCACGCCGCTTCCGATACCGCTTCGTGCCCACTGGCCTGGCGTTTGTTCCTGCCGGAGTCCTGGGACGGATCGGATATGGCCGGCCGTCGCAAGGCCTGCCGGATCCCCGAGGACGAGCATCACCGGCCGAAATGGCGGCTCGCGCTGGACATGCTCGACGAACTCGCCGGCGCCGGGCTTCGGCCCGCCGCTTTGGTCGCGGACGCCGGCTACGGCGCGAACGCGGACTTCCGCCACGGCCTGGAAGACCGCGGACTGGGCTACGTCCTGCAGGTGAAAGGCGAGTTGACCGCTCACCCCGAGGACGCCGAACCGCACCAGCCCACCTATGGCGGCCTGGGTCCGCGGCCGCTGCCGCGCTACCGCACCCGTCCGGTCTCCTCACGCGAGCACGTGCTGACCGCCGGACGGCAACAAGGGCGATCCGTGGTTTGGCGCAAGGGCTCCAAAGCCGCGTTGAGCTCGCACTTCGTGCTCCTGCGAGTCCGTCTCGCGGGCCGGCGCCCCAAACCAGCCGAGGACGGCACGATCCCGCTGACCTGGCTGATCGCCCAGTGGCCAGAGGGCGAGGACGAGCCGACGAAATACTGGGTCTCGAACCTGCCCGTCGGCATCCCCGCCAAGGACCTGGTGCGTCTGGCGAAAGCCCGCTGGCGGATCGAGCACGACTACCGCGAGCTGAAGACGGCACTGGGTCTCGACCACTTCGAAGGCCGCTCATTCACCGGCTGGCACCGCCACGTCACCCTCGTGACCGCCGCCCACCTCTTCCTCACCGAACAGCGGAGAACCCCAAAAGCCCCTGCCAGGGCCTGACCCTCTACCAGGCCCTGGACCTCCTCCAACACCTCATCGCCACCTGGACCGGCACCTGCCCCACCTGCCGACAAACCGTCCCGCAGTCACACGACACCAGCTAACAAAGCACTACTAGGAGCTCGACCTTGTAGAAGGCGAGCCGACCCGGCTCGGGCTTGGCCGTGCGGAGAATCAGCTCTGCCTGGTCGGCGCGGGCCAAATCTGTCGCTGTTGCCTCAATGCGACGGGGCTCGGGAACCGAGAAGGCAACGGTCGTCAGCCAGACTCGCCCCTGCTGCACGCCCCAGTGGACCGGACGATGCCGGGGGCCGCCAGCACGATACGACCAATGCTTGTGAAACTCGGTCGCTCCGAGAACCAGAAAGAGACGGCCGAATCGGCCGTCGCGGACGCCGATTTGACTCAGATCGCGTTGTGGCGGACGACGGAACGTGGCGGGGACGGACCGGTGGCGCATGTGAGAGGCTCCTCAAGTTCAGGTTCGAGCTTCCATTCCTCGGGACTGGCGCGGCGGCAAAGTGTCAAAGATTTTTAGAACACCGCCTGTGACTCCCATCACTCTGGATAAGATGCCATATCCGCAGTGACAAACCGGACATGACGTCCCGTCCGTCCGGAGCACCAGGCCGGGGAGACGAACGCGATGACCGACGTTCCTCAGATCGACATCGACCACCTGACCCAGGACCACCTGGACTCCCTGTACGCGTTCCTGAAGGAGCGCGTACAGGCCCTGTTGCTCGCACATCCGGCCGGCTCTCAGGAGTACCGCGGCTTCCTCGCCCTCGACACCGCCGTCGACACGACCCGCGACGAGGTCGTCGGTCACCTGCGCTACCGACTCGACGATCACCGAGCCCTCGTGGAGTGGCGAGAGGCGTGGCACCGCCTTCGTCAGTTCGCCGAACCTTGGCGCGACGACGCGGACTACGACGCTGCCCGGTGGCCCGAGGCCAAGTACCTCATCCTGCGTGAACCAGCGGAGCACTTCCTGCCGTGCGGTGACGAGCAGACCACCCAGGCCGCGGTATGAAGTCCAAGACCTGGGGCGGAATCCGCCGGCGGACGATCGTCACGGTCCTGAGGTGTGACAAATGACGTACGTCAACGCGGCCCTGGCCCCGCAGGACGACATCCTCGACGCCGAGCTCGTCGAGGACCAGGAGCAGACCGCCAACACCGGGCTGGTCGCACACGACCCGGCTGTCGCCGTGCTCGCCGCGCTGGAGCAGGGCGCCGAGGAGCACATCGCGGCGGCCCGGCCGAAGAAGACCACGGCCTCGTACGCCGGGGACTGGAAGCTCTGGCAGGAGTTCCACGGCTGGCTCGCCGAGCGCACCGGCACGTTGCTGCCGCTGACCGACGTCACCAAGGGCACGATGGTGAGCTTCACGGTGTGGCTGGACGAGGTGAAGGAGGCCGCGCCCAACTCGATCGACCGCCGCATCACCGGCGTCACTGTCACGGCGCGGCGGCTGGGCACCACCGTGCCCAAGGAAGCCACCCTTGCGGCCCGGCAGCTGGTCAAGAAGTTCAGGAACGACCCGAAGCGGATGGCGCGTGGCCGGGGCAAGGCTGTCCCGATCACCCCGGGCGACCTGCGGAAGATGAACACCGCCGACCGCACCAGGGTCCCGAAACCGGAGGCACGACGTCAGCGCACACGCACCGTCCCGGAGCTGGCCCGGCTCCGCGACCGGTCGATCAACACCCTGCGGTTCGCCGTCGCCGGGCGCAATGAGGAGATGAGCGCCCTCGACGACCCGTACATCAAGCTCGTCTCCGAGGGCCTGGAGGTGCACGTCCCCAGCGTCAAGGGCCGCCCGCCCCGCGACGTCGCCGTCGCCTACGGAGAACACCCCGACACCTGCCCGGTCCGCTGCTGGCTTGCCTGGCAGCAGGCCAAGCTCACCGCCAGCGCCGCACCCGGCGGGCCCGCCTTCCTGCCTGTGGACCAATGGGGGCACCTGGGCACCGCCCGGCTCGCCCCCGACTCCTGCGGCCGCGCGATGACCCGGGCTGCCGAGCAGGCGGGCCTGGAAGCCCGCATCACCGGGCACTCCGGGCGCCGCGGCGTGGTCACCACCGGCCGTAAGAAGGGCAAACGCGCCGAGAAGCTCCGCGCCCAGGGCGGCTGGTCGGCCAAGAGCGCGGTGTTCTGGGGTTACGTTGACGACGGCGAGAAGTGGGAAGACGCCGCCACCGAAGGCATCGGTCTGTGACCGTGGACAGCTCAGGCACCGATCCCTCGGGAGGGACCCGCATGGCCGACGTCTGGGTGCTCCGGCGCATCCCCGCAACCGATGACCGCGTAGCGCGGTCCGCGCTGATCCGGGCCGATGCCCTGCGCCACCTGGAGGCGAACGACTACCAGGTCACGCTCAACGATCCGGGCACCGAGCCCGTCGTGCTCGCGGACTGTGAGCAGGGCAGCCACCTGCTCCCGTTCGACTTCCACGTGGAGCTCCTCGCCGAGATCGCCCGGGCCCGCAAGCGAACCGAGGACGGCGAGGACCAGGTGGTCATCGCAGAACGCGACACCAGCGACGAGTGGGCGTGGAAGACCTATGGGCTGCCCGAACTCGCCTGACAGACCATCCACCTGCGGTGGTTCCATAGTTCCGCCCGTGCACGACGCGTCTGCCCGCCGCATTCCGTGTGGCGGGCAGACGCGGTCTTCAGCTAAGGCGATGGCTCCCAAGCTTCCGGGCCGCCTCCCCTCCACTCCACGAAGTTGGGATCGGTGAGGTCCACATCCTCGGCATCCTCCATGCCGCCGGCGGCGAGGAAGACCCGGATATCGGCGGGGCGGTGGGCGACTCCGATGGCGACGCCGTCGTAACGGACCCGGCGCCATCCGTGCTCGTCGGGCGGGTAGACGATCAGCTTGGCGGAGATGACTCCACCTTGCATTCCCCGGCGCGGCCCGGCAGATCCCGTACGGCTATCCGAGCGGGGTAGGCGTACGGCAGACCGGCAAGCGGGTCGTCAGGAGCCGGGCCCTGCCTCGAGACGGCGCCGGGCCGGCGGTGCGTTCTCCGCCCGTGGAGCGGGCGGTATGACCATGGGGCGGTCCGGACCGCCGGGTCTTCGTCGACGGGGACGACGTACGAGCACGCCTGGGAGATCCGTGGCGCGTACGGCTATCACCAGTACGAGGACCATGCGCAGGGCCGGTGTCAGGCGACATGAGAAAGTCAGTGGTCGGCGACATGGCATGTGTCAGTGGCGCGCCTCTTCTGGATCTTCGTCCGATCCGGTAGCTGGTCCGCGCGAGCGCGGCGCCACCGGCGATTTCGGAGTGAGCAGCGGCCGGCTGGAGCATCCAGGGGTGCATGACGGGCTCCCGGCGGAGAGCCTGGCCTCATGAGCCATGAGAAGCGGGCGGTAGTCGACCCTCCAGACAGCCGCGGCTTGCGTCAGGTCCGGGTGGACGGGGTAACCGTCGGGCGGGCCTGGTCTCTGCGGGAGCTCCACCGGCTGCTGATCCGGTCTGGGTTTCCCAAAAAGACGGAGCCGGCCGTCAATCCGGCAGTGTTCTGGTATGGTGGAGGCCCTGATATCTGGCCCGACCGGCCTCTTCGGCGGCGTGCCACGCTGGTGCTGCTGGTAGTCGGTCTGCTCGGATCCGCGGCCCTGCTGGTCGACATCGGCCTTCCAGACCTCTTCGATGCACTGACCTTCGCAGGCCGGGTCATGGGGTGCATGTTCATCGTGGGCGGCCTACTCCAGGCCGTGGCGGCGGCAGCAGCTTTCGACCACTGGAGCAAACGGGTCTTCAAGTATTCCGGTGCTGTCGCCCTGGCCGGGGTGATCATCGCCCTGGTCGTGTGCAGCCTGCTGCTAGCCCTCTGGCTACAGGAGAAGGAGTTCTTCCCGCACTGCCTCAGCTATATCTCACTGTGGGTCTGGTCCCTGTGGGCCACTTGGCGGGTGTGCCAGGAGAAGCCGTGGCAGGGAATCCCCTATCCTCGCAGCCTCGCACTCGGGGTCATCGTGTCCGGCCTTGTCGCGGCGACGAACCTGGCGTACTCAGGGCTCTACCAGCCGACGACCGCCCTTGCAACAACGCGCTATCAGGTAGCTTTCGGCACCCCGTACGCCTCTCCCGAAGCGGACAAGCCGATCATGTATGTGCCGATGACTGTCACCTTGGAGAACACCGGGACCGTGCCGTTCTGGATGCTCGCCAGCGCAGTCACCGTATACGGCAAGTCGTCGAAATTCAGACCAAAGCAAGAGTTGATCCAGGACTGGCACGAGGGCTTGGGCGAGAGCCAACTTTACGCAGCCCCACCCACCTCCCACCTCGTCTACTGGGGGCCCCTGCCGGCTCCCGGCGGCTGGCTCAACCCAGGGGAGCGAGTCGTGCAGCAGAGGGTGATCCAGCTGCCCCGGAACGCGGCCTTCGACTACCTCGAAGCGTCCGGCCACATGATCGCGATGCGGAAGGACCGTGGCACCGTCGACAGCGAGTTCATCACGAGTCACTGGTCGTGGAAACCGGACCAGGTGACTAAGCGGGTGGACTGCCCCAAGTGCGGGGACATCGGGATTAACCTCGGTCGGCTGCGCTACAACAACAACCTCCTGAACGTGACGCGCAAGCCGCGCTACGTGCTGTCGATCCTCTACATGAGCGATGTGGTACAGGACTTCACTGTCTTGGCCTCGCCGCTGGATAAAGCGGGCAAGTTCTCGTGGCACGACGAGCCTGAGAGTCGCCTCGACATCGTGGAAACGGGAACCAACCTCGCGACCGTCTCGTTCGCCCAGCTACTGAAGCAGCTGCGCTGATCCAGGCGCTACCCTCGTCGCTCCCGTTCGGCAAGAAGATGCGGCCCAAGCTCTCCGGCTGGGCCGAAGGTCATCTCCGGCGAGGCCACCGTATGCGGCACATGGGCGACGGCCGGTGAGCTCGCCCGTGTGGCGCAGCAGTCTGTCAGGATGTCTGCGCTCGCGCGGGCGCCTGGTCTAGGGAGTCGAGGAGCTCTCCGAAGGTGATCTTCTCTTCGTCGTACGCGAAGGTCATGGCGGCGGCCAGCGCCGCCCACCGGTCCGCGCTTCGGCCGCAGCGGTCGAGCAGGGTCTTCAGCGCGATCTCGGGTTCGTTGCGGGAGAGGATCTCCTCTGCCGGGATCTGGAGCAGGTGTTCCGGGGTGTGGTGACGGGACTTGATGACGGCCCGGTAGATCTCGGAGCGGGAGAGGATCTCGCCGGTGGCGGGGGAGTCGAGCCAGGACTGCAGGACGGCCGCGGGGTCGGGGTGCTTGCCGAGTTCGTCGTCGCTCACCAGCCGCAGCACACCGTCGTCTTCGTCCGCGGCGACCGGGACGGCCGCCGCCGCGCCCAGGAACCAGTCGGGGCCGCCGGCCCGCTCAGTGATCCAGGCCAGCTCCGCAGGGTGCAGCCCGTCCAGGACGTCTGTGACGGCGGCGTGCGGGGTGTGCGGGTTGGCGGCGAGGGCGGTCAGGGCCTGGGCGCGGCGGTGCTCGGAGTGTCGTTCCAGGAGGCGGGCCGGACGGTCGTGGTCGGGGTCGACGTTGTCGATGATGCGGATCAGGGTCCGGCTCGGCGCGGGGGAGACGACGGCCGGCTGATCTAGACAGGCGAGCTGGGCGCACGCCCCGGCGAGGTGGTCGGGGTTGGCGCTGAGGAGGGCCAGGTCCTCGGCGAGGCGCAGGATGCGGCCGTCGAAGTCGCGGTCCCCGTCCTGCTTCTCGGGCGGGCTGAGCAGCTGGCCGTGGGTCACGAGGGCGTCGGCGGCCGCGTGCAGCTGGTCGGCGGCCAGGGCCTTCAGGCGTGGGTTCTTGTGGACGCGGTGGGCGATGTGGTGCAGGCTCTTGCGGGCTGTCACCTGCGGGTTGGGCAGCTCGGCCAGCTCGGGCAGGCACAGTGCCGGGAGGCAGGCGAGCAGCAGGTCTTCGCTCAGGGCAGGAGCCGGGTCGTCGGGGAGTTTCTCGCTGTCCGGGTCGGCGCTGGCGGCGCGGAGCCGGGCGTCCTCGAGGGCCTGGGTCTCGGCCTGGTCCAGCAGCAGGTGCTGGACGGCTGGCCCGAGCGTGGGGTGCGCGGCGAGCTCCGCCCACCGCTCGGGACACCGGGCCAACATCGCCCAGCCGCTGTGGCCGGCCAGGTCCAGCGACCAGTCCTTCGAGAACTCGGACACGGCCGCCCAGCCCTCTTCCGGCTCCGGGTGGAGCAGGTACGCGGCGAGCGGAGTCAGGCAGGCTTCCAGGACGGCGTCGAACAGTTCCTGCGGCACAGGCGGAACCGGCACGTCTGCGGCGCCGCGGGTGTAGCGGTCGGGATCCCAGTCCCGGACGACATGCTCCACCTCGTGGCTGGAGAGCCGGGGCAGGAGCGCGATAGCTGCCTTGACCTGTCCGGCGTGCCGTGCCAAGGCGGAGACCAGCCCCGCCCAGGCCCGGCGGTGCCGCAGGACGGTAGGTACGTCGGCGGTGGTCACCGTGCCCGCGGCCGCCAGGGCCGCCAGCGTCTTCTCGTCGGCGTGCACCAGGAGCCGGCCGCGCAGCCGCTTGGCCGACGTCCGGGCCAGCAGCGCGGGCAGCGCAGCCGTGAGCGCTTCCTCCCGCCACCGGTCAGCCTGGGAGTCAAAACCGTTCGGAGTCGTCGCCGGAGTACACAGGGCTTCGATCACCGTCTTGAGGGCTTCCCTGGGCAGGTCCTCGCTCATCGCGAGCTCCCGCCACAGCGGGTACGTACGGGCGTTGACCATCCTCGGATCCCCTCCCACTCCTGACCCGACGTCACCGCCTGGTCGTCATCCGTGGAATGACCGTACGGCCCAGCCATGCCCACGCGGGCACGATCCGCGAAGTCACCCTCGTGCCCGCGCCCGGGTCGGCCCGCGTCGAGGTCGGCGGTTAAGACGTGGCGGCGGGTTCCGCTTCGTTGCCTGCGTCCCGCAGGGCGTCTTCCAGGTCGGCCAGGGTGGTCTCGGCGGGGGTGCCGATGGCATGCAGGGCGAGGATGCTGGTTCCGCAGTAGGAGGTCAGGGCGAGCAGGAGGTCGAGGAAGCGGGCCTGGTCCTGCGCGAGGGTGCGCCCCATCACCTCCACGCCCTGGTCGTGGAGCATGCCCCGGATCGTCGCGGCCATGAGCTTGTGCACCTCGTCGTCGCCGGCCTGCTCCAGGCCGCCGAGGAACTCCTCAAGCGTCTTCTCTCCCCGAGAGGCGACCTCCGCGCTGAGGCCGAGCGCTGCGAGGGCGAGACCGCCGGCGAGGTTGGTCAGGCGGTCGGCTCCGTTGTCGTCGGCGTCCGCGTGGGCCGCGGCCGCGATCAGGCGCCCGGTAGGGAGATCCAGTTTCGAGACGACGTCTTCGCGGTGGCTCGCTGGATCGAGCGAGGCGCGAAGGAGTTCCATGACGGGCGCGTGCGTAAGTTCGCTCATCACGCCATCCTGCCCACCGGGCCGCATGCCTCGGGCGGAAACAACAAGACCGCGGACTCGGCGCTACGGCAACGCCGCCACTCCGCAACCGCTCAGGTGGAGCGGCAGGCCGCCACGCTGCGCACACTGCCCTGCCACGCCTTCCCTGAGCCTGACGTCCCGGACTGTCGCCGGCCCCCGGTGGAGCAGGCCCGTGCCCAGCGCCGCCGGTCGCGGCCTGCCGGGGTATCGCGCTGCGTCGGGCCCGGGTGGAGAAGGCCGGCTGCCAAGCCGTGCTGCTGCGCCTGGAGGCAGCGGTGGCAGCCCATGGTGCGCAGCGCCAGCAGAAGAAGGCCGCCACCACCGGCGGGATCACCGTGGAGACCCGGGCCCGGTTCGGGTACTCCGCCGTGTCGGCACGACCGACGACGGGCGCTTCCGCCGACTCACCGTGCACCTCCCCTGTGACCTTCCCCCGCCAGCGAGGACTGACCGAGCAGGCCGCCACCGCGGCGGCCGACCAGGCATGTCGAATGCTGCGGCTGCCGACCATCCGGTCCAAGTTCCCCGAGCTCGCCGCGACTGCCGAACGCGAGCAGATGTCCTACCTCGGCTTCCTCTCCGAACTCCTTCTCGCCGAGTGCGACGACCGGGGCCGCCGCCGCTCCGAACGCCGCATCAAGGCCGCCGGCTTCCCCCGCGACAAGTCCCTCCGCAAGTTCGACTTCGACGCCAACCCGAACATCGACGCGGCCATGATCCACACCCTCGCCAAGTGCGAACGGATCAAGAAGAGCCTGCCGCTCTGCCTCATCGGCGACTCCGGCACCGGCAAGTCCCACCTTCTGATCGCGCTCGGCACCGAAGCAGCGATGGCCGGATACAGGGTCAAGTACGTCCTCGCGACCAAGCTGGTCAACAAGCTCGTCGAGGCCGCCGACGAGAAGCAGCTGACCAAGACCATCGCCCGCTACGGCCGCGTTGATCTTTTGTGCATCGACGAGCTTGGCTACATGGAGCTCGACCGGCGGGGCGCCGAGCTCCTCTTTCAGGTTCTGACGGAGCGGGAGGAGAAGAACAGCGTGGCCATCGCCTCGAACGAGTCGTTCTCTGGCTGGACCAAGACCTTCACCGACCCCCGCCTCTGCGCGGCCATCGTCGACCGCCTCACCTTCGGCGGCGACATCATCGAGACCGGCAGCGACTCCTACCGCCTCGCCACACCCGGGCCCGCGCTGAGCAGCAGGCCACCAGCTGAGCGGCGAGAGACCACCCGGCCCTCAGTTCTCCATGAATCGCCGGCGCCAATACCCGCAAGCGCTGAACGAGGTTGCCAGCATGAGGTGAGAGCTGAGGGAGACGGCCCTGCGGTCGAACTCAGCGTCCAACCTGGCAACGAGCCTGCCGAGGTCTGCCCGAGCACCACGGGGCAGCCACAGCAGCACGTCTTCCAGACGGTCTCGAGCCACCAAAGGATCACAGCAGTCGCAGCCGATCACCGGATCTGGCAGCACGCGCCCCGGTTGCCCTAGATACCACCGGCACTCCGCCAGGGCAGCAGCGACAGCCCCAGGCCACAGGCGGTCTTCTTCCAACTTCCGGATCGCTACGCGAGTCGCCGCGGAAATACCGCGGATCCGGCGAACCGGGACACCTCTTCTGCGCCGCCAACGCTCCGCGCGCAACCCCTTCGGACGCCTACGCGGCATCGGCCTTTCGGATCAACATGCCGTCATCTTGCCACGGTCCGCACAATCCCCGCACGCGATCACTGCGAGCCCGTGCCGCTTCACGTGCTCTTACTTCTCACCGATATCCCTGCACTCTCCGGACCACGAGTGATGCCGGAACCCATCAACATGCGCTCTCGCTTGAAACCTACGCAGCCAGAGCTGGAGAGTCGCATTGCGGATGTGAAGCGGAGGGTGCCGCGCCGTAAGAGAGGACGAGCACTTGCGCAGCTAGGGATGGACTCCGTGTCACAACAAATGCACGTCGTACGGCAAATGGATGCAGCCATGGCCGAACTGAACATGGTGGCCCCCATGGCCATCCTGAACATCGCGACATGTCTGGAGAGCGCGCTGGAGTACTTCAAGCAGGCGGCGGAGGATGGGAGGGACACGAAACCCTGCAGAGAAGCTGTCAGGAAGATCCACACTGAGTTCTTGACGGCGTGCCGCAAACCTCCGGTACATCCCCGCAAAGTGGGAGATCCACCGGAGGGCAGGGAGTGCAGCCTGGTGGCGGCGTAAGCGCAACAAGCCCAGCAATCCTCCCGAGGTCCACAACGCGCTGCAGATCCTCAAGTGGGACGCGGTGATTCAAATGTTGGGAGCCACCCTCCCCCTGCGGCCGAAGACGTCGCTGCGGATCCACACGATTCGCAAGAGCCGGTGCCCCGCCCTGCCTCCAACCCCCTCGGTCCAACATCTATGGCGGGAACGTAGTAGGTGTCCAACTTCCCTGGCAATCGGTCCATGTTGAGTGTCAGGGGACACACAGCCTGGGCGGTAGCTGTCCCGTCAGCCTGTGAGGTCTGTAAGACTCACAGGCCATTTCCCCAGGTGGGCGAGGTGATCTGTGAGGTTGTGAGGCTTGTGAGGTGCCTCGCCGAAGACGTTCCGCCGCCTGTCTGGCACGGCCGCCGCCCGCCGCCTTCCGTCACCCGGTCGGGGGAACGATTCCGTGTGGGTGACGGGCAGCTCCCTCGTGTGGGTGATGCATTGTCAGCGCCGGTTCGTAGCGTCCGGCCGTGACGATTCCACCGCGTGCGGGCGGTGCCTCCTCAAGGCGGTGCCTTCGGATGAGCCTCACCGCCGGACTGCACAGTCCCCGTACTCCGCTGCGCCGGTTCCTGGACCGCGAACTGTCAGCCGGCCCACGGCCGCTGCGCGAGTCCTTCCGGGCCCAGCATCAAACCGACCACCTTCTGCTGCCCGGGCCCGGCGTCGGCACGGAGGCTGGCAACGTCGGCACCGCGATCGACCAGCGACTGCGCCTCGCCTTCACGACAGCCGCGCCCGTGGACCTGGCCACGGAGGCCGGGATCGACCTCACCGGCGGCATCGGCCGGGCAGCGGGGCTGCGGATGCGCGCGGTCGGCAACGAGCTTGCCGCGCGCCTGGCTGAGACCGTGCACCGGCTCGACCTCGACAACCGCGCTTTGGCAATGGACCGCGCCCACGACGAAGAGGAGGACCTGGCCGGCATGCTGCTTGCCGGCGCCTGGTACCAGGTGATGGCCCGCAACCCGTACGGATTCACCTACACCCAGCTGTATCTCACCGCGCTGGAGGACCCTGGCGGTTTCACCCTTGACCGGCTCTTGCAGCTCCCCAACCAGGACATGGTCGATGCTCTACCTGGCCGCTACCGGCCCTCTGGAGGCGCTGCGCGCCCGCACCCGGCCCCAGGACTGCACCGGCGGGCCCACCTTCCCGGGCGTCAACATCACCGCCGACGCCGACCTCGTGGTCGACGGCCTGCTGCTCGACTTCAAGAGCACCAACCACCCCTTCACCCGGGGACTGTCCAAGCAGACCGCGAAGACAGCTGATCGGTTATCTGCTCCTCGACACCGCCGACCGCTATTGGGTCGACATGTGAACGTTCTCGATATTCCCCAGGCGTAAGTTCACGTAATTCCCCAGGCCCTGGCCTCGGCCGGGGGTTACGTTGGCCAGCGTGAACTTGCTGGGGTGGAGCTATCGGTATGTGGGACCGCCTGATCTGCGGGCCTTGGTCCGGCCGGAGGCTGAGGGCCGATGCATCCTCTCGGCATCGGACTTCAACGACTGGGTATCGGGTCTGGCGGCGGTGGAGCTGGCCGAGCCTTTCACGTTCGTCATCGACTCGGCGGGTGTGCTGCGGCTCGCGCCGCGCCGGAGCGAGCACGTGGTGAGTGCCGGTGGTGGCCCCGTTCTGGGCGCCGGGGAGATGAGCTTCCGTGAGGAGTCCGGGCGGTGGGTGGTCGCTGAGGTGAGTAACCAGTCGACCGGATTCTGCCCGGACGTCAGCTCGTGGCCGGCCGTCGCGAAGACTCTGGATGCGGCCGGGATCGAGCACCCTTCCGGCTTCACCCACGAGGTGATCTTCCGGCGCTGTCCTGCCTGTGGCCAGCTGAACATCGTCCGGGAAGGAGACTTCATCTGCGTCTTCTGCGATAAGGAACTGCCGCGGGAATGGAACGTGGACGGGTCCCGGAGCTAGCGGACCGGGGGGCCGGGTCTGGTGCAGGTTCGAGTGACAGGTACGGTCACGCGGCTTGGAGGGCCGGTGTGGTCATGACGGTCTCGTATTCGATAGGGGTCAGCAGGCCGAGTGCGGCTTGCCGCTGGCGTCGGTGGTAGGTCCGCTCGATCCAGGTCACGATGGCGATCCGCAGTTCCTCGCGGGTCGTCCACTTCCGGCGGTCGAGGACGTTCTTCTGCAGCCCAGCCGCCGAGCGCTTCGTTTCCGGTGCCGGCTCCCAAGCCGCGCGCCTGCGTTTGCCAAGACCGTGCCCTTTACCGAGGCACACGCCCTGGACGTCGGCTCCTGGCCCGGTATCGCGTGTTCGTTTCGGTGTTGATGGGGAGACTTCTGGTCTGAGGCAGAAGGGGGCGGTGGTGATCAGGTCGGGGGGCTACGTGATCCGAATGGGTTCCGGGGTACAAGGTGCAGGTCTGCAGAGATTGATACTAGTAGAACTGATATCAACTTTATGCGGTGATATGTCTTGTTTCTGACGTGCATGCATGCGGAGTGGGGACTGCTGAACATCGCCACGCCGCGTCTGGGGTGCGGGCATGTCTGGGAGGAAATCCACAAAGTCAGGCCTGCAGCGCCTTTGTCGTGCAAGGTGTGCGGCCACGGAGTAGTAGCCAAGCAACTGAAGCGGCACGGTACCCGCTTCCTGGCTCATCTTCCGGGAGGCCCGGAGTGTGAGCTGAGGTCCGGCGAAGGGCCTGAGCATCAGGTGCTGAAGCAGGCCCTAGCCAACGCAGCGGAGCAGGCGGAGTGGGTAGCCCTGCTGGAGCAGCCCTCCACGGATTGGGGATTCGCGAACCGTTCGTGGGTGGCTGATGTCCTGGCCCTGTCCGATGGCGAGGATGGCCCTGAGACGTTGCGGGTGCTTGAGGCTCAGTGCGTGAATCAGTCTGCGTCGGAGGCGCAGGAGAGGACCAGGGCCTGCTGGGCGAACGGGGTGCCGAGGATCTGGCTTGCCCGAGAGATGGGGCATGAGTGGGTGGCCCATGTTCCGGCTCTAGTCGTGGAGGGGCGGGGGGCTGAGGCATCTGGCTGGTGGGTGACTCACGGAATCGGCGAAGTGGCGAGAAACGAAGCCGGGGAGAACGTGCTTGTTCCGGTCGGCCGTAGACCGCTGGCGGATGTGGTTCGGGACATCCTGGATGAGGAGCTGGTTCCCTTCCATCCGGTCATCCCAGGGGTGAGCTGGTGCGGCTGGTGGCAAGTGGTGTGGTTGCCGGCCGTGCAGGTGCGGGAGCTCGGCGAGGAACCGACGTGGTTTCCGCAGCTGTGTGAGCCGATGGAGGCCGAACCGCGTCTGGCCGATGAAGAGTGGACAAGGTCACGTCACGGCGGGTCGGGCACCTTGTGGAAGCCCGACGACAGCGTGGACCGCTTCGAGTCGGATGATGATCAGGCAGACAAGTCCCGGCCTCGCCGGTACCAGCGACAGTCGGCATCCGACCGCTACCGGCCGGATGAGGGATCGATAGCGATGGAGATGGCTGCGCTCGTGGACTGGGGGCGACATGCGTGGCAGATCGCAGATCGCAGGTCGTCAGCAGGCGGAGGACAGCACGATGTTCCGGCAGCGACACGCCTTGTGCGCCACGTCATGCGGGGAGGAGTGTGATGTGTGGCGGTAGGAGGGATCAAGCTTGCGGGAGCGCCGGGCCAAAGTAGGTGATGCCACCGCATCGTCGTTCACCCAAGCGTCGTCCATCACCACATCGGCTATCGCTTCCGTACATGCGGACGGGGGTCCCCTACCCCGGTGACGGCTGGTGCGGCACCCTGCTGCTCTAGGCGAGCTGGAGGGAGCAGGCCTTGGCAATCCGTGCCGTGCACGCATAATGGGGCGCGGTCTTCGCGCACTTACCCGATCTCGGATGCGAACGGCAGCGACACCGTCGACCTCTTCTTGATCCCGAAGTTGGGGGCCCGGGGGGAACAAGGCCGCCAGGCCCGGCCCGCCTGAAACGACCCATGAAACACCGCCGCCGCAGGTAGACGGGCCGCAAGGCGGTTGAGTCACGGACGGGGAGCCCCTCGTCAACACGATCATCAACCCCGGCGATCTCCTCCCCAGCCCCGACTTCGACTTCACCGCCTGCAAGGCGGCCGCTCAGACCTTCTACTACGGGGTCAAATACCGGACTGGTGGATCGAGTACGGCATCGGCGCCACCCCCCAGCCCGACCGCGTCCACACCGGCGCCTGCGGGATGACCGGCCGGGGCCGGCCGGCCACTCGGGAGTCGGTGCTGGAGGTGCTGCGGACCATGCCGTCGGTCATCGCCTGCCCGCTGTGCCGGCCCCACAGCGACCTCGGCCTCCTCGACACCTAACCAAGGGGGCGCCGTTCGTCGAACAATGCACGGGAACGGATGCCGCCTCTGCGGGCTGGGCCGATGTCATCCGTTCAACCGACGTGTGCCCCGACCGGGCAGCCGGACGCCCGCAAGCCAGGCGTGGGTTACTACTGGTCGTGGAGTGCGCATCCCTTGGAGGAGTAGCAGAACGGGTCCTCGACCATGTGCCGGGTCCCCTGGTAGACCTCACCCCACGCGTCGGCGTCGTACGGATGGACGATCACAGGCTGCTCGGCGGCTGCGTCCTTGGATACCAGCTCGGTGGCGAGGGCCGCGACCTGTTCCACGGTGAGGCCGGAGCGCTCGGCCAGGTCCCCGAGGGTCAGGTGGGCGCCGGAGACCAGGGCCTCCAGCGCGGGACGGACGGAGGGGTGGAGCTCCCATTCGTGTCCGGCGGCCCGCAGCACCACCGACGCGTCGGCACCCTCCAGCGCGGCCCGGGCTGTCGTGAGAGTCAGGATCAGCTCGGGGTCGGCGGGGACGTCGCCGATGTGCGGCAGGGACGGGGCCGGGCGGCCGGGGTCGCGGGCGTCCGTGGAGGCGGCGAACTCGGCGACCACGTGGTCGTGGAGCGCCTCGGCGACCTCCTTGCGCAGTTGCTCGGCGTACGCGGCGCGCTCGGCGGGGCCGGTCAGGGCGGGGATGTCCGAGGACGGCACGGGCCATTTCGGCAGTGAGCTCGCCAGCGACGACCTTGTCCAGGAGGGCGAGGACAGCGGGTACCTCCACGGCAGTTCCCCAGCCCTCGAGTACATCAGCCACTTTCAGAACCGTAATGGCCCGGATGCCACATCTCGGGACCAGGTCGTTTCTTTCATCCCGGTGTCTCCCGGGGTTATCGAGACGTTTCCAGGCGGGACCCATCTGATTGGTACGACCGTTACCGTGTCTCCAGCCTCTGTAGCCTTAGATGAATCCAACACCATATTTGCGGTAGACGGTGCTTCAGTTGCCCCGGGAACGCAGAAACTTCAGGGGGACGCGGGTCCGCTGTCGTCTTTCCTTCTTCTGATAATTGACCTGGCGCTTCAGGCGGGTGAGCTCTTGCGGGTTACATATCAGGTCACGGTCCAATGGAAGGGGGATGTCACTCTCACGCGGACTCCGCTACTCGGGTCCACGGCCCCAGAGTAGGCATGCCCCACTGCACAAGGGAGGCGTTAGTGCCACCTGCCCCGCGCTGGCGTTGGTCAAGACAGCAATTTTACAGGCAGGAGAAACGCGATGGTTCTACCCATAAGTCTCCAGGTCCGGCAAATTGGGAACATAGGGCATGTAAAGACGAAGAGTATAGACCCGAAAAACCCCACGACGCGACAGCGCCTTCACGTGTACACGGGTTGGATAGAAGTGAACGCCGTGGCGCATACTTTTCATGACGTCACCGAACGGTTCCAGGTCGTTTCTTTCGTTCCGATCTCCCCCGGGGTTATCGAGGCATTTTCTTTAGCGCCTGGTGAGAATCCTCTACGCGGCGCGACCGTTACTGTACGTCCGGCCTCCGCGGCCTTGAATGAAGCCAACACCATATTTGCGGTAGACGGTGCTTCGGTTGCCATGGAAAGGCAGACGGAAATTCCGGGGGTTGTCGGGGAGCGTCTATTTTGCCTTGTTCTGAGAATGAACGTGGCGATTCAGCAGGGTGAGCTCCTACGGGTCACATACCAGGTCACTGCGCTGTGGAATGAGCAGCTCGCCGAGACTGCAGCGCTACCCGGGTCTCAAGCCCCAATCCGGAAACCACTCGAATCTTTGGTGGCCGCCGCGCAGGCGCTGCACACGCTGACCCAGCGATTGATCGCCGAAGGAGATACAGCCCAGGCGCGCGTCGCCGCGCTGGACGCGATCCAGGCGTACCGGCAGATCGCTGCCACATCGGGTGCCGACGTGGTCTGGGTCGCCAACAATGCGTTGATCCTCTCCGCGGTTCTGGCCACCGCCGGGCTGGCTGGCGAATCGACTGCCGCCGCCCAAGCCGCTGTCGACGTGCTCAAAGAGTTCGACCCGCCGACGCAGGCGCTGCTGACGTACCGGACGGTCCTCGCGCAGGCGCTGCACACGCTGACCCAGCGATTGATCGCCGAAGAAGACGCAGCCCAGGCGCGCGTCGCCGCGCTGGACGCGATCCAGGCGTACCGGCAGATCGCTGCCACATCGGGTGCCGACGTGGTCTGGGTCGCCAACAACGCGTTGATCCTCTCCGCGGTTCTGGCCACCGCCGGGCTGGCTGGCGAGGCTGCATTGGCACGCGAGGTCGCTGCGGCGATCACATCGGAATAGACGCGCGGTCTGCGTATGCCGACGGCGGGCATCGGAGGTGCCTCCTCACGCACGCATCCACGGCCTCTTGGAGCTCGGGTTGGCGGTGTCGGCATTCGCTGAACCTCTGAGGGGTGAGCCGGTACGTCAGCGGCCGCGTGGTTCAGGCTGCGGCTGGGAGCTCGGTGCGGGTGCGCTGAATGAGGTCGGCCACCTCGGGGCGGGTCTTCCAGGGGGCGAGGGCGCGGGTGACGTCGTGGAGGTAGCTGTGGGCTCGGGTGGAGTGGACGTTGCTGAGGATGGTGAGCGAGGTGTTCGCGGCGGTGAGGCCGGGTTCGAGTTCGCGGGCCTGGAGGTGGCTGGTGGCGAGGACAGCCATGCGGATGCCGGTGGCGCGGGTGAAGCGGTCCGCTGGCATGGGCTCGGCGAGCTCGTTCCACGCGAAGGCGGCCTTGGGGTCGGTGAGGTCGCGGTGTACTTCGGTGGCGTCGGTGGCCAGGCGGGCGTGGGTCATGTAGGCCAGCTGTTCGGGGTCGTGGCTGCCTGGCCGGATGGAGTCCAGCAGCTCTTGCGTTCGGCCGAGTGCGGCCTTGGCGGCCTGGGTGTTTCCGGTGCGGCCATGGGCTCGGGCTTCGGCCAGCTTGGCGAAGGCCAAGACGCGGGGTGCGGCGTGTCCGCGGCCGCGTTCGTAGGCTCCTTCGGCCATATCGGCCGCCTCTTGAGGGTGGCCGCGCAGGAAGGCTTGCAGGGCCATGGTCGCCAGCACGTAGCAGCCACTCTCCACGTTGCCGGCGGCCCGGGCCAGGCGCAGGGCCTGGATGAAGTGGCGCTGGGCAATGTCGTGGCGTCCGGTGTCGACTGCTGACCATGCCACGACCCGGGACAGTTCGGCGGTTGCGGCGAACAGCTCTCGTCCGATGGTCTCCGTGTAGGTGCCAGTGAGCAGTGGTGCAGCGCTCAGGCGCAGGCATTCGGTGACGGAGCTGGCTTTCCAGTTCCCACCGCCGAAGCGGGAGTCCCACAGGCGGGCATCGTCGGCGGCGTTCCACAGTTCGTCGAGGTCGCTGCGGCCGACCCGGCGGCCGCCTTGGTGGGCGATGGGGGCGTCGGCGGGCTTGGTCAGCCAGCGGGTGACGGGGGTGGCGAAGGCGGCGATGGCGAAGCCGTTGCTCATGAGCTGGCGGCGGGTGCGGTCCACGGTTCTCCAGTAGGTCGCGGCGACGCGAATGGCATCGACAGGGTCGCGGGCGAAATCCAACCCCATGTCAGGGTTTCCGCCCGACCTGCTGTACATGCCGATTTCGTCCAGGCTCACCGCCCTGCCCAGGCGTTCGCCCAGCGCAGAGGCCACAAACTCGGGTACGCGGCCGCGCGGGACCATTCCGAGATTCACCCATCTGGCGACACTGGTGTGCTCGTACCGGAGCGGCACACCGGCCGCGGCTCCGATCCGGTTGACCTGCACGGCCAGGGATTTGTGACTGGCACCGGCCTGTTTGATGAGCCGGGCCAGATCCTCGTTGGGATCGCCCTGGCGGTCCTGCTTCGACGCCACAGAGCCCCCTCATGCCAGCCGGTGTCCTGCGACGCGGATGCCGCGGGTGCGGTATCCGAGCGTAGGACGCCAGAGCGACCCGTGGGAACGGGATGTGCGTTGTTCGCCCCCCTAGTTCGCCTCCCGCGCACCGTACCTGCGGCGGTTCTCTGGTTCCAGACGGCGGCCAGCGCGGAGGGCCCGCACCCCGCGCTGGCGGGGGTCCGCCGTCCCTTCCCGGTCCACGACCAAGGTGGGTGTCAGATGTACGAAGTCCTCATCACCGGCGGTGCCGGCTTCATCGGTTCGCACTTCGTGCGGCGAATGCTGCGCAGGGAGGACGTGTCCCGGGTGACCGTGCTGGACGCGCTCACCTATGCGGGCCACACCGCAAACCTGGGAGAGGCCTTCCTCGACCCGAGGCTGGCGTTCGTCCACGGCAACATCCTCGATGGCCCGCTCGTGGACGAGCTTATGGCCCGGCACACGGCCGTCGTCCACTTCGCCGCCGAGTCCCACGTCGACCGCTCTCTCACCACGGCCGACACCTTCCTCATTACGAACGTCATGGGCACGCAGACCCTTGCCGCATCCGCCGGCCGCCATGGGATCCAGAAGTTCGTGCACGTCTCGACGGACGAGGTCTACGGATCACGTGCCGAAGGGTCGGCGAGCGAGGACGACCTGGTACGGCCCAGCGTCCCGTACGCGGCGTCGAAGGCTGCCAGCGACCTCTTGGCCCTGAGCCATTTCCAGACGTACGGCCTGCCGGTCTGCGTGACGCGCAGCTCGAACAACTACGGGCCCCATCAGTTCCCCGAGAAGATCATTCCTCTCTTCACGACCCGGCTCCTGCGGGGCGAGACGGTGACCTTGCACGGCCAGGGTCAGCACGTGCGGAACTGGCTGCACGTCGAGGACAACTGTGCAGCCATCGAACTCGTGCTTGCCGAAGGGGAGCCGGGCGAGATCTACAACCTGGGTGGCGGAACCGACCTTACGGGGTGGGAGCTGACCGCCAAACTCCTGGCCTTGTGCGGCAAGGACTGGGACGCGGTGGCCTACGTTCCCGATCGGCAGGCCAACGATCTGCGGTACTCGATGCTCTGGGACAAAGTCGCCCGTCTCGGATTCCGTCCGTCCCGCGAGCTCGACGAGGGTCTGGCCGAGACAGTCGACTGGTACCGGTGCAACCCCGATCGCTGGGCACCGATGACGCGCAGCCCGTACACCGCCGACGCCCTGTACTCCCGCCGCTCCGGGGCCGTGGTGGCACCCGCAGGGGAGGAAGCGCATGTCCACTGACCAGCACACTCCGCGGAGGATTCTGGTAACTGGCGTCGGCGCCAACCCGGGCTTCGGGCTGGCCCGCAGCCTCATGCGCCTGGGCCACACGGTCGTCGCAACCGACGCGAACCCGCTCGCCCCCGGGTTCCTGCTGCCGTCCGCAGTGCCCCGGATCATCCCGCTCGCCAGTGACCCCGACTACGCCAGCGTCATGGTGCGCCTGTGCCGGGAGCTCGCGGTGGCGGCAGTGGTGGCCGGCATCGAGCCGGACCTGGCGCCCTTGACATACATGGCCGACCAGCTGGACGCCGAGGGCGTACGCCTGTGGCTCCCGGACGCCTGGCCGGTGAGCACCTGCACAGACAAGGCGCTCTTCCACGAGGTGCTGACCGAGCACGGCATCGCGACCCCGCGCACCTGGCAGCCACAGGAAATCGACCAGGTTCCGGACGGCACCGAGCTGGTCGTCAAGCCCCGGCACGGCCATGGCGCGCAGAACGTGCACTTCGTCCGCCGCCAGGAGCACGCGCGCGTTCTGTGCGAGCTCGTCCCCGAACCCATCGTGCAGGAGCGGATCCACGGCAGCGAGTTCACGGCGGACTGCCTGGTGGACCGGACAGGACGGGCCTCGGTTGTTTTGCGCCGCCGGGACCTGGTCAAGGCGGGCCTCGCTGCGGTGTCCACCACGTTCGATGATCCGAAGGTGCGCGACCTCGTGGTTCAGACGCTGAGCGCCGTCGGTGCCCGCGGAGTCTGCTGCGTTCAGGGGTTCGTCTGCGACGACGGCACGATCACGATCACCGAGCTGAACCTGCGGATCGCCGGCGGATTCCCCCTGACCGAAGCAGCCGGAGCGGACCTCGTCGGACAGATGGTGAACGGCCTGTTCGGCCTGCCAGTCGACCACAGTCGCCTCACCTACCGGACCGGCATGTTCCTGACCAACTACATCGAGACTCTGGCCTTCGGTGACATCTCCGAGATCACGGCCGCAGCGAAGGGAGAAGCACGGTGAGCGCATCAGCGAGGCCCGATGCCCGGCGCAATGCCAGCCCGTACCTGTACGGGCGCGAGGCCGCGGCAGTGGCCCGGGTCCTGGAGGGCGGGCAGTACGGACACAGCGGCGTCACGGAGGAGTTCGAGCGGCGGATCGCCGCCTTCCTGGGTGTCCCCGAGGCCGTGGCGGTCGCTTCCGGCACCGCAGCCCTGCACACCGCCTTGCTTGCCGCCGGGGTCGGCTCTGGCCAGGAGGTGATCGTGCCGTCCATGACGTTCTGCGCGACCGTGCAGGCCATCCTGGCCGTCGGAGCCACACCGCGGTTCGTCGACATCGACCCCGCCACCCTGTGCGTCACCGGTCAGCTCCTCCTGGAGGCCGTCACCGACAAGACGGCCGCTGTCCTGCCGGTCTTGTTCGGCGGCCGCCCCATCGACCTCCACGCCGTCCGGGCCGAGCTCGATGGACACGGCATCGCCGTCATCGAGGACGCGGCGCACGCCTTCGGCTCCCGGCACGGCACACATGTCGGGGCACACGGGGCACTGACCTGCTTCTCGTTCGGGCCGATCAAGAACCTCACATGCGGCCAGGGCGGCATGGTCATACCCCGCACGCCCGCCGAAGCCGACACGATCCGCCGGATCCGGCTCTTGGGCGTGGTCCAGTCACAGGGCGAGCGCGCGAACATCACCAGCTACCGCGTAAACGGCTTCGGCCTGCGCTACCAGCTCTCATCCATCAACGCCGCCATCGGCCTGGTCCAGCTCGACGGCTTCCAGGCCGCCGAGGACACCCGCCGACACCTCTGGCGTACCTACCGGGACGCACTCGCCCCACTGGATGGCACGACACTCGTCGACGTCGACGTGGACCACGCTGTGCCGCACCTGTGCCAGGTCCGCGTGCCCAATCGAGACAAGGTGTTCGCCCACCTTCGCAGACGCGACATCGGGGTGGGCGTCCACTACCCGCCCAATCACACCCAGCCCGCGTTCGCCGCCTGGCACCGCAGCCTGCCGGCCACCGAGCAGGCAGGGGAGGAGATCCTCAGCCTGCCGTTCCACCAGCACCTCACCGAGACGGACATCGACCGTGTGGTGACCTCGCTCGCACAGACCCTCAAATCCGTCGGAGGAACACGATGCGCAAGCTTCTGACCGTATGCCTGGGGAACTACTGCCGAAGCCCCTTCGCTCAGGTCGCGCTCACCCGCAGGGGCGGGGCAGCGGTGGCCGTCCGCTCCGCCGGGCTGATCGGCAAATGGCAAGACCAGCCCGCCAACCCCTCCATGATCAACGCAGCCCGGCGCCTCGGGCACGACCTCACCCACCACCGCGGGCACCAGATCACCCGGCAGGACCTGGACTGGGCGGACGACGTCCTGGCGATGGACACCGCCGTCCTCGAAACGCTCCTGGCGATCGACGGCGGTCAGAACACCCACAAACTCCGCCTCTACCTCCCCGGCCGCGACGTTCCCGATCCGATGAGCCAGGATGAAAACGCGTTCAACGACTGCGCCGTGATAATCGAGGCCGGCACTGCGCTGCACATCGCAGGACGCCGCCCGTAACGCGGATGATCAGCCGGATGCGGCGGACAGCACCACGTCCACCAGCCTGTCTGCCGCATCCGGCCGCCCATACGCCCGAGCCCGCGCAGCCATCGCCGTCCGCAGGGCGGGGTCGGTCAGGAGCGGGCCCACCGCGTTCTGCAGAGCCTGCCCGGTGACCTCCCCGAGCAGGGCCAGGGCCGCACCCGCCTCAGCCAGATGACGGGCATTGTGCGCCTGCTCGTTCCCGGCCGACGTAGCCAGCGGGACGAACACCGCAGCCTTGCCCAATGCGGTCAGCTCAGCCAGAGTTCCGGCACCGCTCCGGGACACCACGACGTCGGCCAGCGCCAGCACATCCGGCAGCTCCGGCCCCACGAACCCGGTCAGGTGATACCGGCCGGCGAGAACCGAGTCCAGCCCGGCAGAGGCCGCCCGCAGCTCATCGACGTTCGCCGGACCACACTGGTGAATCACGTTCGCATGACTCAGCAGCCACGGCAGCACGTCCCGGACCACCGCGTTGATCTGCTGCGCACCCTGCGCCCCACCAGTGACGTACACCGTCGGCAGCCGCCGGTCGAACCCGAACAGGTGCAACGCCTCAACAGCCTTGTCCGCGTGGCCACCGAGCACCTCCGGCCGTACAGGGTTCCCGGTGACCACCGCACGCTCGCGCACGTCGGCAGGCAACAGCGCCAGCGAGGACTCCGAGGACACCGCGATACGCGTCGCTGAACTCGCGAGCTTGCGGTTGGCCAGCCCCAGCCGCACGGTCTGCTCGTGCAGAACCAGCGGACGGCGGCACAGCCGCGCGGCCAGCCCGGCCGGCACCGCGACATACCCCCCTGTCGCCAGGACAACGTCAGGCTGGAACTCGGAGACGATCGTCCGCGCCTGCGCCACACCAAGCGGCACCCGCGCCATGTCCTTGACATTCGAGGCGGACAGCATCTTCAGCGGGTTCGCCGAACGACGGATCTTCCCCGTGGCCACCGTCCTGAACGCGATCCCCTCCGCCGGAGCGACACGCGCCTCAAGACCCTCCCCGGTCCCGATCCACAAGACGTCCAGCGTGCTGCCCGCATCCGCGAGGCGGCCTTGCAAAGTCCGGATCGCAGTAAGGGCCGGGTAGGTGTGACCACCCGTCCCACCACCCGTCACCAGCAGACGGAACGAACGCGGGAGCGCAGAGGAAGTGTTCACCCCACGCACCCTACTTGCTCCCCATCTCCCCACAGTGACGTATCCAAAGCGGTCCGGGAACACACCCGCAGGCCCCACCCGTACAACAGTGCCCCTCCATGTGGGCAACCTGGACAGCGTTCCCCGGCAGTCGGGCGTTCAGGAGAGCAGCGCTTTTGACCACAACCTCCCAGCTTTCGAGAGACGTCGTCATGAACGACCCCTGGGCTCCAGCCATCAGAGCCCGGCCCGAGGCACGCACGGGCCTCTGACCGTAGCCGCTCAGGTCCTCCAAGCCCTGGAGCGGTCGCCGGGCCCGGCGACGTCGGGTCTGGCTACACGTGGGCCAGGTGCCCGCGTAAGGGTTCGGCGAGCTCGGCGTAGAAGTCCGTGCGGTCCTGGGCCTGGAGCATCTGGGCGGCCGCGGTTAGGCCCGGGCCGCTTTCCTGAGGTGCTGGTAGAGGCGGCTGCGATCGGTGAGGAGATCGCGACTGTCCGACGGGACGAGGGACCCGTTGATCGCCATGGCCGGGGTTCCCGGGACACGTGACGTGCGCAGCACCTCGTCGGCGGCTTCTACGAAGTCCTCGTGCTTCGTCTCCAGCACGGCCAGGTCGAATTCCGGGCCGCGCAGGCCCGGAATCATGATGGCCAGCCCCAGCAGCCGGTCCCGCGTGAAGCCCCCTGCCTTCCGCACCCAGTCCTGTTTGCGGTACAGCAGGTCGTGGTAGTCGGCGAACCTGTTCTGATCCAGCGCGGCGCGCAGGGCGTTCGCCGCGAGCTTCGATCCCGGGCCGAGGAAGGACCCCAGCGTCACCTGCAGCTGCAGCGCGCCATTGCGGGCCGCGCGCTTGAGGTACGGGGCGGTGCCCTCGGTCTCGAACTCGGCGCTGGCCGGGCAGCTCATGTCCTCGTACAGCCGGACGGCGAGCGGAGCGCCCGGGTCGCCGAGCACGATGGTGTTGCCGTCGGCGGCCAGGGATTCCCGGGCCGTGGGCAGGTTCGCGCTTGCCGAGACGTCGAGCAGGTCGCCGCTCCCGTCGCTCCTGCTGCGGCAAGCGCCGACGGACGCCGCGGTGGTCATGGCGGCCGCCGCTACCAGGAAGCCGCGTCTCGATCCGACCTGCATGAATGTCCCCTCCCCGTGATCGACAGGGAGACAGTACGTGGTGGGCGGGCACGGGCGCGCAACAGTATTTCCGCCCCGCGCCCCCACCGCGGCCCCCCCCGATCGTGGCCAGGTGCACCAAGAGCTAGTGCCACCGCTGCCCGGCCCGCACCCAGTACATACACCACCGCCGACAGCGCCCGCACCGTGGGCTTCCCTCCGCGAGAGCTCGCGACCTCCTTGCGCAGCTGCTCGGCGTAGGCAGCGCGCTCAGCATGGCCGCCACGATCGGCACGTTCGCGCGCACGGTGGGGGAGAGGAGGAGCTGTCCAGCCAGCCACACCAGGAGATGGTGGCCGGTCGCCGCGGTAAGGCCCCACGTCAGGTGCAGTGAGCGGCCCTGGGTGGCGGCCACTGCGTGCCACCACCCATGCGGGACGTAGAGCCTGTCCCCGGCTTGTCCCGGTCGCTGGCAAGGGTGTCGGGGCAGGAGCGGGCGATGGCGTACAGCCCGTCGATGTCGGCGCCGACGGCCTGGTCGCGGCCGCGCCGCTCCCCGGCCTGCAGGAGCTTGACCTCCAGCCCGGCCAGCGCCTTGCGGGCCGCGGCCTGGTCGTCGCCGCTGACAGCGATCCGGCGCTCGCGCAGGCCGATGACGGCGCCGGCGAGGTGGGTGTCCGCGGAGCTCGGCGCCTAGTCCTTCCCGTTCTGCTGGCTCTCGCGCAGCATCCAGGCCACGAACGCCACCAGGATCCGCGGGAGCCCTCCAGTTGGGGCAGGTCGGTGGCGGCGCAGAACCGTGTCCACACCCTCCAGCTCTTGGCGTAGGTGTCGAGGGTGTTGTCCGGGGTGATCTCGGCGGCGACCGCGTCGGCCAGGTCCCCTCGGCCGCCCCGTGGACGGCGCCTCCTGACCATGGCGGCCTCGCGGGCTGCTGGCCGGACGGCAGCTGCTCGACGGCGGCCATGACCAGATCGGGAAACCAGTCGTGGACCAGAGACCCCCGCCTCGTCTACAGCAGCACTTGGCCGTCCGGCTCGAGGCGCACGCGGCCGACGAGGGTGCGCTTCCGACTGTCGGCTGTCGGCGGCACGGTCGGCCAAAGCCACGACCTGGATCATGATGCACTGCCGACTCGCCCGCGACTACGAAACCAAACCCGAACACTCCGAGAGCATGATCCGCATCGCCGCAATCTCCACCCTCACCAAACGCGCAACCAACGAAACCACCTCAACCCGGCGAGACGCATAAACCGCAACCATCACCAACTACGCGAACCAGGCGTCCTCTTAGACGCCGTTTCTTATGGCGTGATCGTTCGTTGAATCGTGCATGACGGATTTGGTTGAGCGGCTGGTGCCGGATGAGTTGTGGGTGTTGTTCCGGCGAGTGGTGCCGCCGACAGAGGTGATACGCCC
>LJCW01000045.1 GCA_001298555.1 Actinobacteria bacterium OV450 | reverse complement strand
GCCGGTGGGCAGGGCGGGCGGGGGCGGGGGGGGACCGCCCCTCGGCGCGCCGGTCAGCCGGTGCCGGCGACGGAGTCCAGGAGGGCGAGGTCCTCGGCGGTCAGGCGCAGGGAGCCCGCGGCCACGTTGGCGGTGAGGTGGTCCGGGTTGCCGGTCCCGGGGATGGCCAGGACGTGCGGCCCCCGGTGCAGCGTCCAGGCGAGCCGGATCTCGGCGGCGCCCACCCCGTGGGCGCGGGCCACGGCGAGCACCGCCTCGTGTTCGGCGCCGCCCGTGCCCGCTTCGCGTCCCGTTCCGGCGATCGCGTAGAACGGCACGAACGCCACGCCCTGCTCTGCGCAGGTGTGCAGGAACGCCTCCTGCTCGGGTCCGGCGCCGAGCCCGTACATGTTCTGCACGCAGACCACCGGCGCGATCGCCTGCGCTTCGGCGAGGTGGTGGGGCCGTACGTTGGACAGGCCCAGGTGGCGGATCAGTCCGGCCTCGCGGAGGTCGGCCAGGGCGCCGAAGCGCTCGGCGATCGAATCGTCCCCGACGATGCGCAGGTTCACCACGTCGAGGTGGTCGCGGCCCAGCTGGCGCAGGTTCTCCTCGACCTGGCCGCGCAGCTGCCCGGGGGTGGCGTGGGGCACGAACTCGCCCGCCGGTGACCGGCCGGGGCCCACCTTGGTGGCGATGACGAGGTCGTCCGGGTACGGGGAGAGGGCCGTGTTGATCAGCTCGTTGGCGGAGCGCAGCGGGGAGAAGTAGAACGCGGCGGTGTCGATGTGGTTCACGCCGAGCTCGACGGCGCGGCGCAGGACGCCGATCGCCCGGGCCCGGTCGCCGGGGACGCAGTCGCGGCTGAACGCCGGGCCGTCCTGGGTCAGCCGCATCGCGCCGAAGCCGAGGCGGTTCACCTGCAGGTCGCCGAGCTTCCACGTGCCGGATGCGGCCGCGTTGATGGTCTGGGAGGTCATGCCGGAATGATCACCGCACGATAGGCTCGGCGCCAATGTTTCAGGTATGAGTGAATCCGAGGGGTGGTCCTCCTGGGCGAACTGGCGTTCTCGGCGGGCGATCTGGCCCAGATGCGGTTCGCCGTCTCACCGGCGTGGGAGGTCGTGACCAGCTTCCGGCGGCTGCTGACCGACGGCGCCACCTCGCCCCTGTACCGGCCCTGGGCGGAGCAGGTGCGGCCCCGGCTGGCGGCCGCCGGCCTGGACCGGGGCTGGCTCGCCGAGCTGATCCCGCCCAAGGGGTCCCTGCCGCACTTCCTCACCCCGGCGCCCGCCGGTCCGGCCCCCGCTCCGGCGGAGGAGCTGGCGGCCCTCGTGGCCGCCCCCGCCGACGTCGTCCGCCGCAACCTGGACCACCTGCGCTACCACCAGGGCCCGCTCGGGCCCCGCGCGCGGTCGCTGTACGCGGATCCGCGGGCGCACCTGCCGCGGCTGGCGCAGGAGGTCGAGGCGTACTGGGAGCTGGCGCTCGCCCCGTACTGGGCGCGGATCCGTGCGGTGCTGGACGCCGACGTGTTCCATCGGGCCCGGCAGGCGGCCGAGCAGGGTGCCGGCCGCGTCATCAACGAGCTGCACAGCGCGGTGCGGTGGGACGACGACGTCCTGCGGCTGCTGCGCCGGACGCGGCCGCTGTCCCGGGAGACGGCGGGCCGGGGCCTGCTGCTGGTCCCCTCGGCGTTCCTCGGGCCGGGACTGCTGACCCGGATGACGCCGCCGGACCCGCCGCAGCTCGCCTACCCGGCGCGCGGCGTCGGCGCGTTGTGGGCGTCCCGGCCGCCGGCCGCGAGGGCGCAGGCCCTCGCCGCGGTGCTCGGCCGTGCGCGGGCCCTGCTGCTGGCGGAGCTGGAGGCGCCGGCCTCGACCACCGAGCTGGCCCGGCGTACGGGGCTCTCGGCGGCCGGGGTGTCCCAGAACCTGACGGCGCTGCGCGATGCGGGTCTGGTCAGCGCGCACCGGGCGGGCCGCTCGGTGCTGTACGCCCGCACCACCGTCGCCGAGGCCCTCCTCGCCGCGCCGGGCGGGGAGGGGGCCGTCAGCTCAGCTGCCGCACCGGCATGAGCAGGTGGCGGTGGTCCCCGCGACCGCACCGCGCTGCACCCCGTGCCCCTCGGCCCGGCCGTCCTCCCGGAGCGGACCGTGGTCCTCCTGCGCCGAGTGCGCCGCGAGAGCGCGTACGAGGGCGCCGCCGCCCGCGCCGTCGCCGCGCTCGCCCGCGCGCCCGGCGGTGGCCGGGCGCCTGGGCGCCGGTCAGTCCGTGAACACCGCCGAGGCCTCGGCGGCGTACGCCCGCAGCTGCGGTTCCAGCGCGGCCCGGTCCGCGACGGCGGAAGGCAGCAGGCACCGGGCCTCGGCCTCGGTGGCGTGGCTCAGCATCCAGGCCAGGGCCCACGCGGGGTCCGCCGGGCGATCGGCGCCGTGCATCCGTGCCCGTGCGGCGGCGTGGGCCGCTCCGGGTACCCGGCCGGCGATGACCGGGAGGACGTGCTCCTCCTCGGCTTCGATGTGCGCCGCCAGCAGGTCGCGCCGGCGGGTCAGGAGCCCGGCCAGCCGCCGGGCGTGACGGCCGGGTTCGGCGGCGAAGCGGGCCGCGGCCGCATCGCAGTCGGCCTGGAGCGCGTCGAGCGCCGCGAGGTCGTCGACGAAGCGGACGATTCCGGCCACCGCCGCGGCCGCGTCGGGCACGGCGTCGAGGACGAGGGGCCACAGGATCTCGTCCTCGCGGTGGTGGCCGCGTACGGCGTCGTTGTAACGGTGCACGTACCCGGCGATGGCCCGCGCCCGCGCGGGTGCGGGCGGCTCGGCGGCCCCGGCGAGAGCGGCGAGCAGCCCCGCGAGGCGCTCGCCGTCGGCCAGGATCGCCCGGTGGGCGACCCGGACGCCGGTGAGACCGTACGGCTCGACGGGGGCGAGGTGTTCGCTGTTCATGCGCACGACTGTGCGCGCCCCGCCTCAGCGTCGACTCAACGTCCGATGAACGCCACCACCCGCCGGGATGTCGAGGCGGGTGCGACGCGCGACCCGTGCGTCCGTCCGCCCTCTCGCGCGGACATAGGGTCGGGGGGCCGTCCTGTCACCGTTCCGGGAGAAGTTCCGCCATGCCGTCCACCGGTCCGCAGTCCGTCGACCGCGCCCTCGCGATCCTCGACGCCGTCGCCGACGCGCCCGGGCCCGTGGGCGCCAAGGCGCTGGCCCGCCGGATGGAGTGCTCGCTGTCCACCGCCTACCACCTGCTGGCCCCGCTGACCGCACGCGGGTACCTCGTCCGCACCGCGCAGGGGTATGTGCTGGGCCCCAGGATCCCCGGGCTGCACCACAGCCTGCTGCGCCATCTGGAACCCGCTCCGCGCATGACCGACCTGCTGGCCCGGCTGCGCCGGACCACCGGCGCCGAGGCGTACTACACCGCCTACCGCGGCGGCCTGATCACCGTCGTCGACACCACCGCCCCGGTCACGGACGCGGCGCACCCGTTCGCCCCCGGGCGGGAGACCCGGGCGCACGCCACCGCCCACGGCAAGGCGCTCCTCGCCGAACTGCCCCGGCCGCTGCGGCGCCGGTACCTGGCCGAGCACGGGATGGCCCGCCTGACCGGGGCCACCATCACCAGCGCCGAGCTGCTGGAGGCGGAGCTGTCCCGGGTCCGCGGGCAGGGCTTCGCCGTGTCCGTCGGAGAGGCCGACCCCGCGTACACCTGCCTGGCCGTGGCCCTGCCGCGCCGGCGCGGCAGCGACCGCGACCGCGCCGGCGACGCCGTGCACGCCCTGTCGGTGTCGCTGCCGACCGAGGAGTTCCGGCGGCGCCCGCGGGAGATCCGTACCGCCCTCGCGCAGGCTGCGGCGGGCTGCGCCTGACACCCGTCGCGCCGGTTTTGCGACACTGCCGGAAATACGGCGCGATGGGGATGCGCGGGCCGGGGCCGCCTGCGAGTCTGGTCGGCATGATCTTCATCGCCGTCAGGTTCGACGTCCGTCCGGAGCACAGCGACAACTGGCTCACGCTCGTCGACGACTTCACCCGGGCCACCCGCAACGAGCCGGGCAACCTCTTCTACGACTGGTCGCGCAGCGTCGACGACCCGACCAAGTACACGCTCCTGGAAGCCTTCACCGACGCCGAGGCGGGCGCGGCCCACGTGGCGTCCGACCACTTCAAGGCCGGTATGGAGACCCTTGCCGGCGCGATCGCCGGCACGCCGGAGATCATCCACGTCGAGGTGCCCGGCCAGGGCTGGAGCGCCATGGCCGAGCTGTCCCCCCGCAACTGACCCGGCGCCCCTACGAAGAGGCTTCCAGCAGCCCGGCGGCCGCCTCGCGCATCTCGACCTTGCGGATCTTGCCCGTCACGGTCATCGGGAACTCGTCCACGACGTGCACGTACCGCGGGATCTTGAAGTGGGCCAGCCGTCCGTCGCAGTACGCGCGGACGGCGGCCGCGGTCAGCGGCCGCGCCCCCTCGCGCATCCGCACCCATGCCATCAGCTCTTCCCCGTACTTGGCGTCGGGGACGCCGATGACCTGGACGTCCAGCACGTCCGGGTGGGTGTGGAGGAACTCCTCGATCTCCCGCGGGTACACGTTCTCGCCGCCCCGGATCACCATGTCCTTGATGCGGCCGGTGATGCTGAGGTAGCCGTCCTCGTCCATGACCGCCAGGTCGCCGGTGTGCATCCAGCGGGCGGCGTCGACGGACTCGGCGGTGCGCTCCGGTTCGCCCCAGTAGCCGAGCATCACCGAGTAGCCGCGGGTGCACAGCTCCCCCGGCTCGCCGCGGGGTACGGTCCGGCCGGACTCCGGGTCGACCACCTTGACCTCCAGGTGCGGCCCGACGCGGCCCACCGTGGACACCCGGCGCTCGACGGAGTCGTCCGCGCGGGTCTGCGTGGACACCGGGGAGGTCTCCGTCATCCCGTAGCAGATGGACACCTCGCGCATGCCCATCCGGTCGATGACCTGCTTCATCACCTCGGTCGGACAGGGCGATCCGGCCATGATCCCCGTGCGCAGGCTGGACAGGTCGTACGTGTCGAAGCCGGGCGCGGCCAGTTCGGCGATGAACATCGTGGGGACCCCGTACAGGGAGGTGCACGCCTCCGCCTGGACGGCGGCGAGGGTGGCCTCGGGGTCGAACGACGGCGCGGGGATGACCATCGCCGCGCCGTGGCTGGTGCAGGCGAGGTTGCCCATGACCATGCCGAAGCAGTGGTAGAAGGGGACCGGGATGCAGACCCGGTCCTGTTCGGTGTAGTGGCACAACTCCCCGACGAAGAAACCGTTGTTGAGGATGTTGTGGTGGGAGAGGGTGGCCCCCTTGGGGAAGCCCGTGGTCCCCGAGGTGTACTGGATGTTGACCGGGTCGTCGGGGCTCAGCTCCGCCGCCGCGCGGTCGAGGCGGTCCGGGTCGCCCGTACGGCCGCGCTCCAGCAGGGAGGTCCACTCGGGCCGCTCCAGCAGGACGGTGAACTCCAGTTCCGGGCAGCGCGGCCCGACCTCCTCGATCATCCCGGCGTAGTCGGAGGTCTTGAACCGCTCCGCCGCGACGAGCAGCCGGATCCCCGCCTGGCGCAGGACGTACTCCACCTCGTGCGAACGGTACGCCGGGTTGACGGTGACGAGGATCGCCCCGATCTTGGCGGTGGCGTACTGGACGAGTGTCCATTCGGGCCGGTTGGGGGCCCAGATGCCGACGCGGTCCCCCTTGACGATGCCGAGGTCCAGCAGGCCCAGCGCGAGGGCGTCGACGTCGGCGGCCAGCTCCGCGTAGGTCCAGCGGCGGCCGGAGGCGAGGTCGACGAGGGCGTCGCGGCCGGGGAAGCGGCGGACGGTCCGGTCCAGGTTCTCGCCGATCGTGTCGCCCAGCAGCGGCACTTCGAAGACCCCGGACGCGTAACTCGACGGCGCAGTGCTTCGAGGGGCGGAACTCGACGCGGCAGACACACGTACCTCCTGGACTCGGTGGCGGGGCGGGGCCCGGCGGGCCGGCGCCCTCATGATCCTCCGGGTGCGGAGCCCCGGCCACCCCCGTGCCGGCTTTCCCCCGAAGGGGGTTCAGCGCAGGCAGCCGACGATCCTGACGGAGGCCTCCGCGGTGCCGGTGAGCCCGGAGGCCGGATCGGTGGCGCTGAAGACGAGGCGGTACGTACCGTCGGGCAGCAGCGGGACGAGGAAGCGGCCCGAGGCGCCCGAACCCAACGTCACCGGTCCGGCCGGGCCGTTGATCCTCCAGGTCGTGTACTGCGGGTCGGTGACCGGCTGGTCGCCCGGGCGGGTCCGGGCCGTCCCGGCGAAGGACTCCTCGCAGCCGCGCCGCAGTTGACCGCCGGCGGTGGGCTGCTGGACGGCCACCGCCGGGGCCTGCGGCTGCTGCCGGGTCGGCGAACCGCTCGGGGACGGGCTGCCCGGCCGGCTCGGGCCGCCCGTGCCCGGGGTGCCCGGGCTGCTGGGCCCGCCGGGCGTGGGTGTCGTACGGGGTGCGGCCGTCGGGCTCGTGGTGGGCGAGGCGCCGGGGGCGGAGGCCGAGGGCGGCGCGGACGGGCGGCCGGTCCCGCCCGGCAGCGGATCGAGTGCGCGCGGCACCTCCGGGTGGATCACGGCGGGCGGCGGAGCCGCCTTGGCCGGCTCGGTCGGCTGGGCGTCGATCCTGGCACAGACCGCGCTGGCGATGAGATCCTGGCTGTCGGGCACGGGCAGGGCACGCAGCGCCTGGTCGTCCGGGCCGCGGCCGTGCGTGTCGAAGTAACCGTTCCCGGTGAGCGTCTCCCGGTCGCTGTGCTCGATCCACACCGAGTTCATGTAGTGGGAGCCGGCCTTCTGCTGGTTCCTGCCGGTGACGTGCCATGCCGTCACCCTGTGGCCCGAGGGCTCGCCGGCCGTCGGTGCGTCGGTCGGCGCGTACAGCCAGCCGTCGCCGAGGAACCGCGTCGGGGACGGGTCCTCACCTTCCTCGTTCGCGGCGGGGAACCGGAAGCCTCCGCCGACCACGAGTTCGCCCTTCGGGCAGGACACGGCCGCGTCCGCGCTGCCGCCGGCGGCCACCGGCACCTTGGCGGTGACCACGGAGACGGCCTTGAGGCGGACGCAGATCGCCCGGACCCCGACCGCGTAGTTCGCCTGCGGTGGCTGCGGGTCCTCGATGCGGGTCTGGTGCTCGATGAACTCGGACCTGGGGACCGGGAACGTGCCGGCGGTCAGCCGACTGCCCGGGTTGAGCGCGGCGAAGGTACCGGACTTGGCGTCGCCGGGCGGTCCCTTGGGGGTCAGGCCGTCGAGGGGGACCGGCGCGACGGCTCGGCCGGCGACGGTGCGCTCCGCCCGGAACTCGGTGCCCACCGCGGTGAAGTCCCCGTCGCACCCGGGCGTGGCGTCGTGGGCCCGGGCCACGGCCGCGTACGGCCCGTCGGTCGAGAGGTCGTGGATGGTCCCGCCGTCACCGGCAGCGGCCATCTTGTTCTTCCGGTCGTGGTAGGCGTATGCCCGCTCCATCCAACCGGTGGTCTCGAACTGCGGTTTGGCGTTGACGCACAGGGCGTACGAGGTGAGCGCGGCGGCCTCGGCACCCGGGTTGTACGCAGCCGCCAGCCAGGCGCCGCTCATGAACAGGCTGTTCGTGGCGAAGCCCGTGCCGGTGATCGCGTATCCGCCGCCGAGCGCGGTCTCGTGGGCCTGGCAGGAGGCGACGACGGCCTGTTCCCCGCCGGCCGCGACCGGCACCGTGACACTGCGCTGCACGACCGTCAGCTGCGGACCGCCGGTGACCGCCCAGACGCCGACCCCCACGGCGCCGGACACCACGAGGGCGCCCGCGGCCGCCACGGCGGCCGTCTTGGCGGTGACCGCACTGCCCAGTTTCGCCAGGACCCCAGAGCCCATCGTCGATGCCCTCCCCCGCCTCACGGCCGTGCACCTCCCCGCGGCTACGGGGCGTGGGCAATGTAGCGCTGCGTGCGATACACGTCACAGAGGCTTGAAGTATCGGTTCTGCTACGGACTCCCCGGCTGATGGCAAAGCCGCTGCCCACCCTCGGGCGGCCGGGGGTCGGCCCCGGGCGCCGACCGAACTGCCCTCCGGGAGGATGCGGCGCATAGTGAAGGCATGAGTCGCATCCGGACGGCCCTGGTGTGCGCTGCCGGCCTGGTCGCCGCCACCCTCCCGGCGACCGGCACGGGCACCGGCGCCGCCGCAGCGGGCCGTGAGCCGCTACCGGCGGCCTGCGTCAGCTCGCCCGGCCCCGCGACCGGCCAGGCCCGGCAGGTCCTCGACATCGCCCGGCGGGCGCGGAAGGACCTCGGGCTGAACGCCGTGGTCCTGCGGGTCACCCGCGACGGCAAGGAGGTCGTCACCGGCGCGCTCGGCGAGTCGATGACCGGCGTTCCCGCCACGGCCGGCATGCACTTCCGGTCCGGCTCGGTGGCCATCGCGTACATGGGCGACGTGCTCCTCCAGCTCGTCGACGCACACGAGGTGGGGCTCGACGACCCCGTCTCCCGCTGGCTTCCCGATCTGCCGCACGGTGACGAGATCACGCTGCGCATGCTCGCCGCCTCCACGTCGGGACTGCACGACTACGTCACCGACCCGGAGTTCGTCGCGGCGCTCGAAGCCGCGCCGTTCCGGCAGTGGACCCCGGAGCAACTCGTCGGGTTCTCCCTCGCCCATCCCCTCTGGTACGAGCCGGGGACGAACTGGAGCTACTCGCACGCGAACTTCGTGCTCCTCGGCTCGGCGCTGGAGAAGATCACCGGCACCTCCCTCGACCGGCTGCTCCAGGAGCGGGTCATGGGCCCGCTCGGACTGCGTGACACCCGCGCTTCCTCGACCCCGGAGATCACCACGCCGGTCCTGCACGCCTTCACCTCCGAGCGCGGCAGCTACGAGGAGTCCACCTTCTGGAACCCCTCATGGACCACCGCGCCCGGCGCGGTGCAGACCACCCACATCTGCGACATGGCCCGTTCCGCGGTGGCCATCGGCTCCGGTGAACTGCTCTCCCCCGCCGGCTACCGGATCTCGCTCGACCCGGGCACCGTGGGCCTGGGCAAGGCCACCGCGCAGTGCCCCGCAACCGTCTGCCGCACCATGACACCGGGGCACCACTTCGGGCTCGGCCTCATCGTGCAGAACGGCTGGGTGGTGCAGAACCCCTCGTTCTCCGGGTACGCCGCCATCCAGGCCTACCTCCCGTCCGAGCACCTCGCCATCGCCGTCTCCACGACGGTCGGGCCCAAGGGCGCCCAGGACAACACGGCCCAGACGATCGCGTACCGGATCGCCGGCGCCGTCGCCCCGGGCCACCCGCTCGGGCCGTAGCCGCCGGGGTGGCACTACTGCCACCCCGGATGCGGATGGCAGGGATATCGAGGGCCCGGGGTTCGCGCGGGACGATCGGGGAGACCTGACGGAACCCAGGGGGAGTTCACACATGCACGTGTTCAAGAAGCCCGCACGATGGCTCGCGGCCGCCGCCTGCGGGCTGCTCGCCGCAGCGGCCCTGCCGGCCGGCCCGGCGAGCGCCGCGAACGGGATCGAAGGCGCCGGCTCGCGCGCGGGCGCGGGCGTGACCGCCCGGGCCGTCGGTGCCGTGGCCCCGCCGGTGCCCGCCCGGTTCCGGAACCAGAAGCTCGACTGGCGGCCGTGCGCGGACGGTTCGCTGGAATGCGCGTCGATGTCCGTGCCGCGGGACTGGTACCACCCGGACTCCGGACCGGCGTTGACGGTGGCGGTCTCCCGGCACCGCGCGCCGGATCCGGGCAGGCGCCGCGGCGTGCTGATGATGGCGGCCGGCGGCCCCGGGGCCTCGGGGCTCGCCCGGCCGGCCCGGCTCGCCTCGTACAGCCCCGAGCTGGCCCAGGCGTACGACATCGTCGGCTTCGACCAGCGCGGCGTGGGCTCCAGTACGCGCGTCGTCTGCTCGGACCAGGACGCGGTCGACGCCATGTTCGGCGGCGGTGACCTGCGTGACCGCTCGGCGGCCGCCGTCCGGCGGACGCTCGACCGCACCCGGGACTTCGTCCGGGACTGCGAGCGCAACTCGGGCGGTCTGCTGCCGTACATCACCACCGACCAGGCCGTGCACGACATGGACCTGTTCCGCGGTCTGCTCGGGGTGGAGAAGATGTCGTACTACGGGCCCTCCTACGCCAGCTTCCTCGGGGCGTACTACGCGACCGAGTTCCCGCGGCGGGTGGAGCGGGTCGTGCTCGACAGCAACATCGACTTCACCGGGGACTGGCAGTCCTTCATGACGGGGCAGCCGATGAGCTTCCAGCGCCGGTTCGAGCAGGACTTCCTGCCGTGGCTGGCGGCGAACGACGCCACGTACCACCAGGGGCGCACCCCGGAGGAGGCCAAGGCCTCGTTCGAGCGGCTGCGGGCCGGCCTGCACGACCGGCCGCTGGAGGTCGAGGGGACGGTCATCACCCCCGACCACCTCGACGCGGCGACGAGCAACGCCCTTTACAACGCCGACCAGTTCGCGGCCCTGGCCTCGCTCCTCGGCTTCCTGGAGCGGCCGGACGGGGCGCCCGCGCAAACACGCAAGGCCGTCGCGGGACAGCTCAGGCACGTCATGGGTGCGGACTTCATCGCCGACTTCGCCGCGGTCACCTGCGCAGACACTCCGTGGAACCGCGACACCCGCTACTGGCTGAAGGAGAGCGGCGAGGCCACGCGCACCCATCCGCTGGTCGGAGCACGGGAGTTGACGTTCGCGTCGATCTGTGCGAACTGGCCGCGGTCCAAGGCGCCGCACATCGAGGTCACCGGCGAGGGGCTGCCGCCGGTGCTGATGCTCAACTCGGAGAACGACCCGGCGACGTACTACGAGGCCGCCGTGCGCGCGCACCGGGGGCTGGCCGGATCGCGTCTGGTGACCGTCGGGGGCGGCGACCACGGCCAGTTCCAGAACCACAACGCGTGCGTCGACGCCCACGTCGAGGGCTACCTGCTGGAGGGCATCCTGCCGGCCGGGGACACCACGTGCCCGGCGGCGCAGCGGTGATCCGCCCCGCCGCCGGGTGAGGCGGGAGGCTGCGCCGTCACTCCTCGATGGCGCCGCCGGTCCGGCGCAGGTGCCGGCGGAAGGTGTACGAGGGGTCGGCCTCGCGCAGGACCAGGTAGTCGGCGAAGTCGGTCTGGCTGCGCAGGGTGTCGCCCGCGCGGATCCGGCGGGCCTGCTCGCGCTCGGTCCCCCGGATCCGCAGCGCGGTGTCCAGCACTTCCTCGACCTGGTCGGCGGGGACGAACAGCACGCCGTCGGCGTCGCCGAAGACGAAGTCCCAGCCGGCCACGAGATGCGGCCCGAACCGCGCGGTGACCAGCGCCTCGGGCTCTCGTTCGTCCAGCCGCGCCGGGCCGGCCGGGAGGCTCCCGTAGCTGAAGACGGGCAGGCCGATCTCGGCCAGTTCGGGCGTGTCGCGGTGCAGGCCCCAGACCACGAGGCCCGACAGGCCGGCCGATTCGGCCTCCAGGGCGGCGAGGTCGCCCACGCAGGCCTCGTCCGTGCGTCCGCCGTTGTCGATGACGAGCACGTCGCCCGGCTCGGCGGACCCGTACGCCTCCAGGAACACGTCGACGCTGCCGTAATGGCGTACCGGCAGCGCACGGCCCGCGACCCGGTGACCGGGCAGCACCGCGCCGATGCCGGGCGGCGCGACGCGCAGCGGCACGCCGGCACGGACGCAGGCGTCGGCCACGAGCGGCGTGGACAGGTCGGCGAAGGCCTTCAGCATGCCGTCATCCCCTTCTCTCCCGAACGGACGGCTTGGGTCAGCCACCGCCTTCCATGGTGCCTGCCCGGCCGCCCCGGCGCGGGGGTTCCCGGGGTTCGGGGCGCGGCGTCAGGGGATGTCGGTGTCCGAGGGCTCCGCCTCGTAGGCGTGCGGCTCGTCGTTCTGCCATTCCACGAGGCGGGAGTCGCCGAGGACGACGTCGTCGGGGTCGGGTACGCCGGCCCGGCGCAGGAACTCGATCACGTCGGCGTCGCTGCGGGCCAGGCCCAGGACCGTGTCCTGCCCTTCGGCGCGCAGGGAGACCCGGCGGCCGCCGGCCGGGGCGATCGGGTGGACCAGGATCGGTGCACGGTGCATGGGCCCAGCCTCCGCCGGGACGGCAGGGACCGCATCCGCAGGGAGCGGCCCCGGCCGTCCCGGCTCCGTGGGCCTCAGAGGTCCGCGGTGACGGGCAGGGCCCGGAGCGCGTGGAAGCGGAAGGTGGTCGTCCAGGAGAGCTGGTCCACGGGGAGGGCCGGGCGGAGTCCGGGCAGCCGGTCAAGGAGCGCGGCCAGGGCGAGGGAGATCTGGAGGCGGGCCAGCGGCGCACCGAGGCAGTAGTGCAGCCCGTGGCCGAGCGCGAGGTGGGCCTTGTCGTCCCGGTCGATGTCGAACCGGTCGGGGTCCGGGTGGCGCTCCGGGTCGCGGTGGGCCGAGGCCAGCGAGAACAGGACCGTGTCGCCGGCCGGGATGCGGACTCCGCCGATCTCCACCGGCTCGGTCGGGAACCGGCGGACCGCCGTCTGATGGGGGCCGGTGTACCGCAGAAGTTCCTCGACGGCGTCGGGGAGCCGGGCGGGGTCGGCCCGCACCACGGCGAGCTGGTCCGGGTGGGTGAGCAGGGTGAGGAGCCCGCTGCCGATGACGTGCTGGACGGTCTCGCTGCCGGCCATCAGGATCAGGAAGGCGAGCGAGACGAGCTCGTCCTCGGTGAGGCGGTCTTCGTCGTCGCGGGCCGCGATCAGGCCCGACAGCATGTCGTCCCCGGGGGCGCCGCGCCGCTGCTCCACCAGTTCCTTCAGGAAGCGGTGGGCGTGGCCGACGGCCGCGACGAGCTCCTCCTTCGTGCGCGGGGCGAGCATCGTGGCCACCCAGCCGGAGAACCGCTCCTGATCGGGGGCGGGTACGCGCAGCAGTGCGCCGACGGTCCGCAGCGGCAGCGGCCTGGCGAAGGAGCCGACCAGGTCGGCCTCCCCGGAGCGGGCGATCTCCTGCGCGAGCCCGGTGACCAGCTCGTCGACGCAGTCCTGGATGCCGGCCCGCAGCGACTCGACGTGGCGTGCGGTGAACCCCTTCGCGACGAGGCGGCGCAGCCGCAGGTGGTCCTCCGGGTCGACGTTGAGGAGGTTGGCGTCGAGGGCCGGCGGCAGGCTGAATCCGCTGAACCCGGTGGTCGAATGACGCTTGTTGACGGAGAACCGGGCGTCGGCGAGCCCGTCCCGCACGTCCGGGGCGCGGGTGACCAGCCACACCGGGGAGCCGTCGGGGAGCGCGACGCGGTGCACCGGGCCGGCGGCGCGCAGGCGGGCGTGGACGGCGTGCGGGTCGCGTGCGAACGCTTCGTCGAACGGGCACGGGAGGGGTTGCGCGGGGGTGGTCGCTGCGTTCCGGGTCATGCCGTGAAGGATTCCCTGTCCGGTGCGGGGGTCTGGTCGCGGGGTCCGGTGCCCGGTGGCCCGGGCCGTGCGCGGGAGGTCATTCGGCGCCGATGCGGGCGCCGATCCACTCCATCGCGGGCGGGATCTCCCGCTTCCAGGTGTTGAAGTTGTGCCCGCCGTGGTCGAGGGTGATCGACGAGACGTGGGCCGGCGCCTTCACCTTCTCGATGAACTTCTGCGTCGCCTTGTAGTTCCCCTCGCCCTGAAGTGAGGTGGCCACCAGGAAGGAGGACTTCCCCTGGGGCAGGTGGTCCAGGCTCCACAGCAGGTCGGATCGTTTCTCCTCGGCGGCGTTCCCGTGGAAGAGATCGCCGGAGTCCGCGTCGATCTCCGGCTTGTAGTCCGCCGACAGACCCACCCCCGCCGCGTAGCTCTCGGGGTGCTGCAAGGCGACCTTCAGCGCGCAGTAGCCCCCGGTGGAGTCCCCGATGACGGCCCAGTTCGAGGGCGAGGTGCCGACGCGGTAGGCGCCCGAGAGCGCCTTGGGCAGGTCCGTTCCGAAGAAGGTCTCGCTCTGCGGGCCGCCCGGCACGTCGATGCACTGGGTGTTGCGGGTCGGCACCACCGAGGGCTGCATCATCACCAGGATCATCGGGGGCATCTTCTTCTGCTTCGCGAGCGTCCACACCGTCTTCGGGTACGGCAGCGGCTTGAGCAGGTTCTCCGCCATCCCCGGGAATCCGGTGAGCACCACGGTGGCGGGGAACTTCCTGTTCTCGTTCCCCTTCTGGAAGTACTCCGGCGGCAGGTACACATAGGCCTGGACGACGGCCTTGGAGCGCTCGCCCTGCACCGTGATCTTCTCGATCTCCCCGCCGAGGTGCGGCGTGCCACCGCCGCGCATCTGCGTCGGCTGCCGGCCGAGGAGTCGCACGGCCGAACCCCCGGGCGCGTCCGCGTCCCGGCCCACGGTGGGCATCGGCCGTTCCTTTCCGGCCAGGTCCGCCCAGGAACCGTAGAGCAGGAAGGTCCGGTTGGCCGCCAGGCCGACGGAGGAGAGCAGCAGCACCTGGAGCACCAGCACCACCCCGATGCGGCAAAGCGCCGGCCGCCCGCCGCGCCGGCCGAGCCGGGGCCACAGCCACACGGCGGCCGCGAAGGCCAGCACCGTGGCGAGTACGACGACGGTCAGGAGCGTGCTGCTGGTCAGACTCACGGTCAGGAGGACTCTCTACGCTGTGTCGGCGCGGACCCGGGCCCGGCCGCGCCGCGGGTGCCGGCGCACACGACTAGACAGCAACCGGACCCGATCCGTTCCACACCGTCGCGACTCGGCCGGAAAACGGGCAGTGCGGGCGCCAGGGCGAACTCCGGCCAATCTGTTGACATGGGCCTGACATTTCAAGGTCCCTGTGGGACCTTCCGCAGCGTGTTCGCAAGCTCTCTCCCCGGCCGTTGCGGAACCGCCCCGCCCGTCCGGGCGCACGCCGGCGAGGCCCCCCAGGGCCCCGCTTCACACCCCACGAGGACGTGGCGAAGAGGAGCGACAGGATGAAGATCTCGACATGGCCGGGCGTGACCGCCCTGGCAGCAGCGGTGATCGTCGGCGGAGCGACGTCGGCGACGGCCCTGGGCCCGACCGCCGACCAGCGGCTGGACGGCGTCATCGTCGTCGCCGGCAACACCTGTACCTGGACCAACGCGCACACCAGCGCCGACCCCCCGAGCGCACTGAGCGTCGACCGCACCACCATCAACGCACCGGGTGGAAACCTCAGCTGCAACGGCAGCATCACCGCCACCCTCAACAACAACCCCGCCTTCACGTTCGACGACTCCGCGGGTCTCGCCCGGACGGACGCCATCGACATCACGGGCAAGCAGAGCTTCATCTCCTGCCGCTACAAGGCCACGAACCTCACGTGGAACCGCGACGCGGCCACCCGCCGGTACGTCAACCAGGCCTTCACCGCGGCCAAGGTCTCGGGCAGCTTCCTGTGCCCCGGCTCGGTCACGACGGCGGCCGGGGACGCCTCCATGCTGTTCCACTGACCGGTATCCGCAGCTGCCGCAGCCCCGCACGGGGTTGTGGCGGTGGCGGCACACCGGGTTCAGCCCGAACACCGCGGCAACCTCGGCTGACGTGCGCGGGGTGTCGGGGAAGAGCGCCTCCAGGAGGGCCCGGCCGTCGGGGGGGCGAAGGCCTCCGCCGCTCCCGGGCCGCGACGCGGCCGGATGCACGGCCGCGGCCGGGCGGGGGCGGCTGCGCACGTCGGCCCGGCGGGGGCGGCTGCGCACCGCGGCCCGGCGGGTCAGGCCGGGCAGATGCCGCGTTCGTGGTCGACCGTGGCCGTCGCACGGGAGAACTGCCACTGCGGGGCCAGGAGGCCGTCGTTCAGCTGTCCTGCCGCCGCCGGGCTCTCCACCACGTAGCCGAAGTCCTGGAGCCACGCCGGGTAGAGGTTCTTGGAGCCGATGTAGAAGGCCGAGTCGTCCACGGAGACCACCTTGTGGTGCTGCGCGTACGGGTGGCCGTCGGCCCACTTCGGGCTCTGGGAGCTGCGGAACGTGGCCAGTTGGAGGTTCGAGCACATCGTGGCCCTCGCCTTGTCCCGGTCGCCGGTGAGCAGGGCGATCCGGTCGCGCAGGGTGTCGCTGACCTCCGCGAGCGACTTGATCTGCGAGTAGCCGCCGCTGCCCACGGCGCCGCGGTTGGCGGGGTCGCTGACGACGATGCGGACCTTCACACCGGCCGCCATCCGCGCCGCCAGGGCGTCGTAGAGGCGGATGTCGTAGCGGGGCAGCGGCGGGCAGGTCGCGTTGACGTCCTGCTGGGAGATCTCGATGTGCCGGTTCGCGCTGGAGATCAGCGTCCGCAGGGCGCTCTCCTCCGGGTTGACGGTGTCGTAGTCCCGGTCGGCGTTGGTGTTGTCGTGGAGGCCGACGCCGCACTTGGTGTCGGAGGCGGCGGGCAGGACGGGCCGGAAGGCCGACGAGGGATCGCTCCGCCGGATCCCGACGCCGAGACCGCCGACGGCGATGGCCGGCACGTCGCCCGGGGCGGCCGGGGGCGTGGCGGGTGCGGTGTCCCCGGCCAGCGCGGGCATGCACGCGGCGCCGTTGGAGGAGGCGAACCAGACGCTGGCGATGTTGCTCCTGTTCTGGCAGGTCCAGGACCACAGTTCGTCGAGGTAGCGGCCGGCGGACGCGGCGGCCGGACCACGCAGGGCGAGGTCGACGTCGGCGACCGGGTGGGCGGTCTCCAGGTAGTCGTCCTTCCAGTCGTTGACGCCACCGGTGATCACGGACCGGCCGTCGACCACGAGGATCTTGGAGTGGTTCCAGGAGAAGGCCGTCTTCGAGGTCGTCATCGAGGCGACGTTGAGGTCGACGTTGCGGGCGTCGGCGCCGAGTCTGGCGACGAGCTCGTCCCGGTACTTCGACGGCAGCACGTTGAGGTGGTACACCGGCGCGGCGCCCACCAGCACGCGCACCTTCAGCTTGTGCCCGCGCGCGGCCGAGGACTTGAGACCCGCGACGAGGGCTTCCTGGAACGCGCCGTTGGGGAACGGCGCGAGAGTCGATATGTCGACGGTCTGCGTCGCCCGGGAGACGTTCTCCGTCATCTTCGCGAGCAGCCGCTCGGTTCCCGGGCGTGCGGTGCAGGTGTCGTCGCCCCAGCAACCGGGGGTCTGCAGCAGCCAGTCGCCGCCGCCGGGCGTCGAGGCGTCGAGCACGTTGCCGGCGGTGCGTTCCCACACCTGGCCTTCGAGGCCGGGGGAAACCTGGCGGAGCGTCTGCTCCACGGCGTCGAGGTGGGGTGCCGGGGCGGCGGCGGCCCCGGCGGCGGCCGCCGCGGCGGCTGAGGCCGGGCCGGCGGCGAACGGGGCCAGCACGACCGCCGGTACCGCGGTGCGGACGGCGGCGACGGACGGGCGGTGAAGGGTATGGCGGTGCACGGTGACTTCCTTGCATGAGGGATCGCCGTCGCCGCGAGGGGGGCGACCGGCAAGATCAACTCGCGGAAGTTACCACCGAGTCACAACGGCGGGGAATTCACACACGTCGGATTCGGCCACGGGGTACGGCGGACTCGCCCTGACGTACCGAAAGGAGGGCGGGTGTGGCTGGATTGGACAAGTGGTCGATGGACCGACCACGATGATGCGCGCTAGATCGCGGCAGCTCAGGGGGGCAAACCGGTCAGATGGTGACGTTCCTCCGATCGATCCGCTACGTCCCCGTTTCCGACATCGGAGAGTTTTCGCCATGAGCTTCGGCGACCCGAACAACCCGTACGGCCAGCAGCCCCCGCAGGGTCAGCCCGGCTACCCGCAGCAGGCCCCGCAGGGCGTGCCGCCGCAGTACGGCTACCCGCAGCAGCCTCCGCAGGGCGTCCCCCCGCAGTACGGCCAGCCCCAGCAGACCCCGCCGCCGTACGGCGCCTACCCGCCGCCCCCGATGCCGGGCATGCCGGGCGCCGGTATGCCGCCGCTGGCCCACTGGGGCCAGCGCGTCGGTGCGTACCTGCTCGACGCCCTGATCATCGCGGGTCCGATGTACGGCCTCGGGTTCATCGACCTGGCCGGCAGCGACGACCCCGCCACCGCCGGCCCCGGCATCTTCTTCACGATCGGCGTCCTGTACGCGGTCGGCATGGCCCTCTTCCAGCTCTACAAGGAGGGCACCACCGGTCAGACGACCGGCAAGAAGGTCCTCGGCATCAGCCTGCGCCGCGAGCGCGACGGTGCCTTCCTCGGGTTCGGCATGGCGTTCGTCCGCAAGCTGGCCCACGTCCTCGACGGCCTCCCCTGCTACATCGGCTGGCTGTGGCCGCTGTGGGACGAGAAGAAGCAGACCTTCGCCGACAAGGTGTGCAGCACCGTCGTCATCCAGGTCCCCAAGGGCTGAGGCCGCCCCTCTTCCCTTTCCCACCCGGCAGCGGAGTCCGTCCGCTGCCGGGTGGCCGCGTTTCACGGGCCGGCGCGGCCGCGGCGCTCCACCGGTACACGTGCGGCGCCCCGGCGTACGCAGCCCCGAATCGGCTCGGCGAACACACCGCCTCCGGAACGCCGGCCGACGGCTGGCAGAAGCTGAGCGAGCGGAGCGGCGCCTCCTCCGCGACCGTCAAGTACCACCTGCGGAGGAGTTGTTGGCACCCGGACGCAGGGTCGGCGCGCCCACGGCCGACTACGACGAGGGCCACCAGCGACGGCTGCCGCTGATCCGCGCGCTCCTCCGGGTGGGCGGGATCCCGGTGGCGACGGCCCGGGAGGTGCTCCGCCACGTCGACGACGACTCCCTGGCCCGGACGATCCGGCTCGGCGCCGCCCTGGGGGCCCTGCCGCAGGGCGGCGAACCGGATGACGCGGACGAGGCGGACGAGGCGGTGGCCGTGGCGCGGCTGGAGGTGGACCGGCTCCTCGCCGTGCTGGGCTGGACGACGGCCCGGGAGCTCGGCCCCCTCTCCCCCGTGCACCGCTCCCGGGTGGTGGCGCCGGCCTCGCTCATCCGGCTCGGCCACCCGTGGCACGCCGAGCCGATGGCGCCGTACGCCGAGCTGATGCACCGGGCGGCGGTCCGCGACCTGGGCTTCGTGGACACGCACCCCTCCGAGGCCGGAAAGGCCGAGACGGCCGCGGCGGCGGCCGCGCTCTTCCAGCCGGTGATGAAGGCGCTGCACCGGTCGGCCAGGCGGAGGAAACGGCCCGGCGCCACGGGTGGTGAGGGCGGGTGGCTGCTCCCCGGGCCCGCCCCCTACGGAGCCGCCGTCAGGGCCGCCCGCAGCCGCCTGGCCTGCCTGACCAGTTGCGAGGAGCCCGGCCGGGCCGCGGCCTCGGCCAGACCCTCCGGGGCGGGTCCGTACGCCCCGCAGCGCTCCACGCACTCCGCGGCCACCGCCAGCAGCTCCCCCGTGCCCCGCGTCGGCCCGTCACCGGCCAGCAGCGGCGTCAGCGCCTGCGCGAGCACCGCCCAGGTCGTGGCGTACGCACCGGTGGCGGCGGCGGTGCGCGCCGCCTCGGCCAGCCGGCTGGGTTTCACCGTGCCCAGACCCAGCAGTTCCGCCAGGTCCCGCCCGAGCCTCGGCGCGTCCAGCTCGCCCCGGGCGGCGAGGAGCAGCAGCGCGTCCACGGCCGCACGGCGGTCCTCGGCGTGGCGGGCGCCGAGACCGGTGGCCACCGCCAGGTGCAGGGCCGGGCCCGCCGGTCCTCCCAGC
>LJCW01000044.1 GCA_001298555.1 Actinobacteria bacterium OV450 | reverse complement strand
CGGGGCCGAGGCCCAGCGCCGGCCGCGGCGGACCGTCGCGCCCGGGCGGCGCCCCGCGCCCCGCAGCGCGGACGCCCCCTGGCACAACCCCCAGCCCGCCTTCACGGAGGACCCGGCACCCGAGTCGGAGCCCGAGGCCGGCGACACCCCCGAAACCCGACCCGACAACGGAGGCGACGCGTGAACGACGTCCTCGACGTCGCCCTGCGACTCATCGTCGTCTTCGCCGTCTTCCTCGTGCTCCCGCTCGTCGTCGGGCAGACCGAGCACAAGGTGATGGCGCACATGCAGGGCCGCCTCGGCCCCATGTACGCCGGCGGCTTCCACGGCTGGGCCCAGCTCGTCGCCGACGGCGTGAAGTTCGCGCAGAAGGAGGACGTCGTCCCGGCCGAGGCCGATCGCCGCATCTTCCAGCTCGCCCCCGCCGTCGCCCTGCTGCCGTACCTCCTCGTCCTCGTCGCCATCCCCATCGGCCCGGGCGAAGGCGCCGTCGGCCAGGTCATCGACGCCGGCCTGTTCTTCGTACTCGCCGTCATGGGCGTCGGCGTCCTCGGCAGCCTGATGGCCGGCTGGGCCTCCGCCAACAAGTTCTCCCTGCTCGGCGGCCTGCGCACCGCCGCTCAGCTCCTCGCGTACGAGCTCCCCATGCTGCTCGCCGCCGCCTCCGTCGCCATGGCCGCCGGGACCGTGTCCCTCCCCGGCATCGTCGACGCCTTCCAGTGGTGGTGGCTGCCGTGGCAGATCACCGGCGCGCTCGTCTTCTTCACCGCCGGCCTCGCCGAACTCCAGCGGCCGCCCTTCGACATGCCCGTCGCCGACTCCGAGATCATCTTCGGCGCGTACACCGAGTACACCGGCCTGCGCTTCGCGCTGTTCCTGCTCGCCGAGTACGCCGGCATCGTCGTCCTCTGCGCCCTGACCACCGTTCTGTTCCTCGGCGGCTGGCACGGGCCGATCGCCGACGGCTGGGTCTGGACGCTCCTGAAGACCGCGGTCCTCGCGTTCGTCGTGATCTGGCTCCGCGTCAGCTACCCCCGGCTGCGCGAGGACCAGCTCCAGAAGCTCGCCTGGACCACACTCATCCCGCTGGCGCTCGCCCAGATCGCGCTCACCGGCATCGTGAAGGTGGCGATCAACTGATGCCCATCCCCGGATCCGGCCTCGCCAAGGGCCTCGCCGTCACCCTGCGCACGATGACGAAGCGCGCGCACACCGCCCAGTACCCCGAGGTGCAGCCCGAGCTCCCGCCCCGCACCCGCGGGGTCATCGGCCTGTTCGAGGAGAACTGCACGGTCTGCATGCTGTGCGCACGCGAGTGCCCCGACTGGTGCATCTACATCGACTCCCACAAGGAGACGGTCCCCGCGGCCACCCCCGGCGGCCGCGAGCGCAGCCGCAACGTCCTCGACCGGTTCGCCATCGACTTCTCCCTCTGCATGTACTGCGGCATCTGCATCGAGGTGTGCCCCTTCGACGCCCTCTTCTGGTCGCCGGAGTTCGAGTACGCGGAGACGGACATCCTCGAACTCACCCACGAGCGCGACAAGCTGCGCGAGTGGATGTGGACCGTCCCGGCCCCGCCCGCCCTGGACCCCGCGGCGGAGGAGCCCAAGGAGATCGCCGCCGCCCGCAAGGCGGTGGAGAAGGCCGAGGCCGCAGCGGCAGCGGCAGCGGCAGCCGCCGCCGAAGCCGAAGCCGCCGGGCCCGGCACCGAAGACCCGACCACCACCCCGGAGGGAGACGCGTGAGCGACCTGACCCCCGCGGCCGCCACCCTGGCCGCCGCGGCGACGGGCCACGGGTTCCTCTCCCCGACTGGCGTCGAGATCGCCTTCGTCCTCGTCGGCCTCGCCACCCTCGGCGCGGCCGCCATCACGGTCACCACCAAGCAGCTCGTGCACGCCGCCCTGTGGCTGGTCGTCACGCTCGGCGGCATCGCCGTCGAGTACCTGCTGCTGACCGCCGAGTTCATCGCCTGGGTCCAGGTCCTGATCTACCTCGGCTCCGTCGTCGTCCTCCTCCTCTTCGGGCTGATGCTCACCAAGGCCCCCATCGGCCGCTCCCCGGACGCCGACTCCCACAACCGCTGGGTCGCCCTCGGCGTCGCCCTCGTCGCGGCCGGCGCGCTCGTCTGGGTCGTCGTCGACGCGTTCCGCACCACCTGGATCGATCTCGACGGTCCCGTCCAGGGCTCCACCGAGGTCACCGGCGCGATCCTCTTCCAGCACTGGGTGCTGCCCTTCGAAGCGCTCTCCGTCCTCCTCCTCGCGGCCCTGATCGGCGCCATCGTCCTCTCCCGCAGGGACGCCGCCGCCGGGCCCGACGACACGAAGGGGCAGCAGCGCTGATGCACCTCGCCTACCCCGCCGTACTCGCGGCGCTCCTCTTCTGCACGGGCCTGTACGGAGTGCTCGCCCGCCGCAACGCCATCCTGGTCCTGATGTCCGTCGAGCTGATGCTCAACGCCGTCAACCTCAACCTGGTGGCCTTCGACGTCTGGCTGCGCGACGCCCTGCACGCCGGCCAGGCCCTCACCCTCTTCACCATCGCCATCGCCGCCGCCGAGATCGGCATCGGCCTCGCGATCGTGCTGATGGTGTACCGCAACCGCGGCACCTCGGACGTCGACCGGCTGCGCGACACCGCCGAGGGCCACGAGCCCGCCCCGACCCACCAGAGCGAGGTCACCGCGTGAGCACCACGACCCTCGCGGTCCTCGTCCCGCTCCTGCCCTTCCTGGCCGCGGTGGCGGGACTGCTGCTCGGCCGCCGCGCCCCCGGCTTCGTCCGGCCCCTCGCCGTGCTGCCGGCACTGGCCTCGGCCGTGCTGGCCGTGCTCGTCGCCGTCCGCCAGGGCGGTGGCAGCCCGATCGTCGCCTCCACCGAACTGACCCCGACCGGCTCGGTGCCGATCGACCTCTCGCTCTACCTGAACGGATTCGCGGCGCTGGCCGCCGTCCTGGTCGGCGTCGTCGCCACCTGCGTACAGCTCTACTCGACGGCCTACCTCCGCGAGGACCCGCGCTACCCCTCGTACGCGGCGCTCGTCTCCCTGTTCACCTCCGCCATGCTGCTCGTCGTCTACACCGGCGACCTCATGGTGCTGCTGGTCGGCTGGGAGGTCATGGGCATCTGCTCCTACTTCCTCGTCGGCCACTACTGGGAGACCGAGGCGGCCCGCTCCGCCTCCCTGAAGGCCTTCCTCGTCACCAAGCTCGGCGACGTCCCCTTCCTGATCGGCCTGTTCGCGCTCGCCACCGACGCCGGCTCCTTCGAGATCCCCAAGGTCCTGGGCGCCGTCGCCGCGGGCGGACTCGACCACCCCACGCTGATCGCGCTCCTGCTGCTCGCCGGAGTCGCCGGCAAGTCCGCGCAGTTCCCGCTGCACACCTGGCTCCCGGACGCCATGGCGGGCCCCACCCCGGTCTCCGCCCTGATCCACGCCGCGACGATGGTCGCCGCCGGTGTCTACTTCATCGCCCGTCTCCTCCCGGTCTTCACGGCCTCCGCGGCCGCCCTGGTGGTCATGGCCGTCATGGCGGCCGTCACGATGGTCGGCTCCGGCCTCGCCGCCCTCGCCCAGGACGACATCAAGCGCGTCCTCGCCTACTCCACGATCGGCCAGCTCGGCTACATGACCGGGGCCCTGGCCGTCGGCGACCGCGGCGCCGCCGTCTTCCACCTCATCTCCCACGGCGCCTTCAAGGCGCTCCTGTTCCTCGGCGCCGGCGTGATCATCCACGCCGCCGGGACGAACTCCCTGGCCGCCATGTCCCGGATGGACGGCCTGGCCAAGCGCGTCCCCGACGCCTTCTGGACCATGACGGTCGCGCTCCTGGCGCTCGCCGCGATCCCGCCCTTCGCCGGGTTCTTCTCCAAGGAAGCCGTGCTCGTCGCCGCCGAGCACGCAGCCGGCGGGCACTCGGAGTCCGCTCCCAGCGCCGCGGGCTGGGTCGTGCTCGTCGCCGGCGTGCTGACCGCCCTGCTCACCGCCGCCTACGCCACCCGGCTCTGGCTGATGGCCTTCCGCGGCCGGGGCGCCGCCGCCCCCGACCACGGCAAGGAGCCCCTCGCCATGACCGGCGTGCTGTGGCTGCTCGCGATCCCCTCCCTCGGCCTCGGCCTGACCGCCGGCCCGATCGCCGACTGGTTCGACGGCAACGCGCTCACCCCGACGCTCACCACCTCCGTCCTCGGCACCGGAGCCGCCGCCGTCGGCGCGGTCCTGACCTACGCCCTGTGGCAGCGGGCCATGGTCAAGGCCGCCGCGGCTCCCGCGGCCGGACCCGCTCCCGCCACCACCGGCGCCGCGGCCGAACAGCCCGCAGCCGTGGCCGCCACGGTGTCCGCGGCCACCGCGGCCGCCGAGTCCGCGGCCGAGACCCCCGAGGTCGCGGAGGTCACCCACGAGCACCCCGCCGTCCCGGCGGGTCCCGCCGCCGACCCCGGCCGAGCCCTCCTGGGCCCCCTGCACCCGCACGCGGCGGACGGCTTCCACCTCGACGCCGTCTACGACCGGCTGTTCGTCCGCCCCGTCCGCGGCGCCGCGAGCCTCGTCCGCTTCCTCGACCGCGAGGTCGTCGACACGTACGTCCGCGGCGCCGGCGCCGGCCCCCGGCTGCTCGGCAGCCTCGTACGCCGGGCCCAGACCGGCAACGTGCAGAGCTACCTGAGCGCCCTGCTCGCCGGCGCCGTGGTCCTGGCGATCGCCACCGCCGTCCTCGCCAACGTCAACGCCGGATCGTGAGCCGTGAGTCAGCCGTGATTGATATCAGCCCGTCCGTGATGCAGTTCCTTCTGGCGTTCGTCGTGGCCGCACCGCTCCTCGGCGCCGTCGCGGCCCTCCTGCCGGCCCCTCCCGGACTCAAGGGCAGGAACCCCGGACAGGCCGTGCTGCGCCACGGCGTGACCGTCACCGGCGCGATCCTCGCCGCGGCCGTCGCCCTCGCCCTGGGCTTCGACCGCGACACCCCGGCCCGCTTCCAGGCGACCACGGACATCAGCTGGATCCCGGCGCTGAACGTCCGGATCCACCTCGGCGTCGACGGCATCTCGCTCCCCCTCATCCTGATGACCGCGCTGCTGTTCTTCCTCTGCGCGCTCTACAGCTACTTCAAGCTCCCCGAGGGCCCCTCCCCGAAGGCCTTCGTCGCGCTGCTCCTCGTCCTCGAGTCCGGCACCCTCGCCACGTTCGCCGTACTCGACCTGCTGCTGTTCTTCCTCGCCTTCGAGATGGTCCTCATCCCGATGTACTTCCTCATCGCCCGCTGGGGCGGTGCTCAGCGGCAGGCCGCCGCCTGGAAGTTCATCCTCTACACCCTCCTCGGGTCCGTGGTCATGCTCCTCGGACTGCTGCTGATCGGACTGAACAGCGGCACTTTCGACATGGTGGCACTCGCCTCTGACAACGGGCGCGAACTGACCCGCACCACCCAGCTCCTGGCCGTCCTCGCCATCGGCATCGGGCTCGCCGTGAAGACCCCGATGTGGCCGCTGCACAGCTGGCTGCCCGACGCCCACACGGCCGCCCCCACCGTCGGCTCGGTCCTGCTGGCCGGCGTGCTGCTCAAGATGGGCACGTACGGGTTCGTCCGCATCCTGATCCCCGTCACCCCCGACGGCATGGCGACCTTCGCCCCCTACCTGGGAGCCTTCGCCGCCATCGGCATCGTCTACGGGTCCCTCGCCTGTCTCTCGCTCGCCCGCAAGGGCAACAAGGGCGACCTCAAGCGCCTCATCGCGTACTCCTCCGTCGGCCACATGGGCTTCGTCCTCCTCGGCATCGCCTCCATGACCCCCACCGGGATCAACGGCGCGCTGTTCGCGAACATCGCCCACGGCCTGATCACCGGCCTCCTCTTCTTCCTGGTCGGCGCCCTCAAGGACCGCTACGGCACCGCCGACCTCGACACCCTCGCCGGAGTCACCGGCGCCGCCCTCTACGGCCGCGCCCCCCGCCTCGGCGCGCTCCTCGCGTTCGCCGCCGTCGCCTCGCTCGGCCTGCCCGGCCTCGCCGGCTTCTGGGGCGAGATGCTTGCCCTGTTCGGTGCGTTCGACCCGGCCCGGGGCCTGTCCCGGCCCGCCTTCCTCACCTACATGGCCTTCGGCGCGTTCGGCACCCTGCTCACCGCCGCGTACCTGCTGATCGTCGTACGGCGCGTCTGCATGGGAGACCCCAAGGCCCGGCCCGGCTCCGGGCCCGCGCTCGAACTCGCGGACGTCCACCGCTACGAGTTCGCCGCCTGGACCCCGCTCGTCGCCCTGACCGTCCTCGCCGGCCTGTGGCCCGCTGTCCTCCTCGGCCTCACCGACCCGGCCGTCCAGAAGCTCCTCGCAGGAGGCAACGCATGACGGCCCTGCCGGTCCTGTCGGCCCTGTCCGCCCCGCCCGCGCCCGCCGCGAGCGTCGTCCAGAGCGTCGACTGGCTCGCGATCACCCCGGTGGTGCTCCCCGCCGCCGTCGCCCTCGTCGTCCTGGTCGCCGACCTCTTCGTACCGCAACGGCGCAAGCCGCTGCTCGGCTGGCTCTCCGTCGCCGGCCTCGCCGTCGCGACCGCCACCCTGCTGCCGCTGCGCGCCGGCGACCGGTCCACCTTCTGCCTGACCACCGACCCGGGTGCGTGCAGCTACACCGCCGACCACTTCGCGCTCGTCGTGCAGTTCCTGGTGCTGGCCGGCGCCCTGGTCACCGCCCTCCTGTCGGTCACTGCCGTGCGTGACGCACGCATGCCGGCCGGCGAGTACTGGTTCCTGCTGCTGTCCTCCGCGGCCGGCGCCGCCCTGCTGCCCGCCTCCCGCGACCTCGCCACCCTGATCGTCGCGCTCGAAGTCGCCTCGCTGCCCGCCTTCGCCCTCGTCGGCATGCGCCGCGGCGACCGGCTCTCCTCCGAGGCCGCCCTCAAGTTCTTCCTGTCGTCCGTCACCGCCACCGCCGTGTCGCTGATGGGCGTCAGCTTCGTCTACGCCGCCACCGGCTCCCTGCACCTCACCCAGGTGGCCGACCGGCTCGAAGACGTCCCCGGCCGGCTCGACACCCTCGCCATGGCCGGCGTCGCCCTCACCCTCGTCGGCTTCGCCTTCAAGACCGCGGCCGTCCCCTTCCACTTCTGGGTCCCCGACACCTACGTCGGCGCCCCGCTGCCCATCGCCGGCTACCTCTCCGTGATCGGCAAGGCCGTCGGCTTCACCGGCCTCATCCTCGTCACGGTGATCGCCTTCCCCGCGTACTCCGACATCTGGGGCCCCGCCCTCGCCGTCCTCGCCGCGCTCACCATGACGCTCGGCAACGCCGCCGCCCTGCGCCAGTCCCCCGACCGCGACCACAGCGCCGTACGGCTGCTCGCCTGGTCCTCGGTCGGCCAGGCCGGCTACCTGCTCGTCCCGATCGCCGCCGCCGCGTACTCGGGCCGCGACCAGATCGGCTCCACCGTCGCGTACGCCCTCATGTACGCCGCCGTGAACCTCGGCGCCTTCGCCGTCGCCGCCCTCGTCGCCCGTACGAAGCCGCAGAACCGCATCAGCGACTACCGCGGCCTGTACGCCCGCCGCCCGGCCGCCGCCCTCGCCCTGGCCTTCTTCCTGCTCTGCCTGGCCGGCCTGCCGCCGGGCATCATCGGCCTGTTCGCCAAGGTCACCGTCTTCCAGTCCGCGGTCGACGCCGGACTGGGCTGGCTGGCCGCGGTCATGGCGGTCAACGTCGTGATGGCCCTCTACTACTACCTGCGCTGGACGGCGCTGCTCTTCCGCGCCCCGGAGGCCGCCGCCGTGGGCGCCCCCGAGGACGCCGCCCCCGAGGACGCCGCCGGGGCCCGTACGAAGGCCCCCTGGCCGCTCACCGCCGCGATCGCGCTCACCGCCGTCACCGCCGTGGTCCTCTCCGGCGCCCCGCAGCTGGTCCTGCGCTTCGCCTCCGGCAGCCTGTTCCCGCAGTAGCCCGCACGCCGGGAACCGTACGGCGTGGCCCGCGCGGCGTGACCCGCCCACCGTGGCCCGCCCGCCGTGACCCGTACGGCGCAACGCCCGCCGGACGCCCGCCGCCCCCCCCCCCCGGGCGGCGGGCCGGGCACGCCCTGGGAACCAGAAGCCCCCACCTCGCGTTGACCGAGAAGGAAGGGTCCACTGGACCGTAGACCCTCAGATCCACCGACCTTGGACGCGGGTCCCCCTGCCGCACCACTTGGAGGGCGTACCGTGCACCGCCGGCACAACGGGCTGAAGACCGCCGTACTCCTCGGCGGGCTGTCCGCACTCATCATCCTCATCGGGAGCTTCTTCGGGCGGGGCGGCCTGATCATCGCCGTCCTCGTCGCCCTCGGGACGAACGCCTACGCGTACTGGAACAGCGACAAGCTGGCTCTACGCGCGATGCGCGCCCGCCCCGTCAGCGAGTTCGAGGCGCCGCAGCTCTACCGCATGGTGCGCGAGCTCTCCACCTCCGCGCGCCAGCCCATGCCCCGGCTCTACATCTCGCCGACCGAAGCGCCCAACGCCTTCGCCACCGGTCGCAACCCGCGCAACGCCGCCGTCTGCTGCACCGAGGGCATCCTGCGCATACTCGACGAGCGCGAGCTGCGCGGGGTCATCGGGCACGAACTGAGCCACGTCTACAACCGCGACATCCTGATCTCCTCCGTCGCCGGAGCCCTTGCCTCCGTGATCATGTTCCTGGTGAACTTCGCCTGGCTGATCCCGGTCGGTCGGTCCGACGACGACGAGGGGCCCGGCATCCTCGGCATGCTGCTGATCATGATCCTGGGCCCGCTGGCCGCATCCGTGATCCAGCTGGCCATCAGCCGGTCGCGGGAGTACGAGGCGGACGCCTCCGGCGCCCAGCTCACCGGCGACCCGCTCGCCCTGGCCGGCGCCCTGCGCAAGCTGGACGCAGGCGTCAAGCAGCTCCCGCTGCCCCCCGAGCCCCGACTGGAGACCGCGAGCCACATGATGATCGCCAATCCGTTCCGCCCCGGTCAGGGCCTTTCTAAGATGTTCTCCACGCATCCTCCGATGGCCGAGCGCATCGCCCGGCTCGAACAGATGGCAGGCCGTAGTCAGTGAAGACCATCCTCAACATCATTTGGCTCGTCCTCAGCGGCATCTGGCTGTTCCTGGGCTACTGCCTCGCGGGCGTGCTCCTGTGCATCACCATCATCGGCATCCCGTTCGGCATCGCCGCCTTCCGGATCGCCGTCTACGCCCTGTGGCCCTTCGGCTACACCACCGTCGAGCGCCATGACGCCGGCGCGGGCTCCTGCATCGGCAACGTGCTGTGGCTGGTCCTGGCCGGCTGGTGGCTGGCCCTCGGCCACATCGTCACCGGCATCGCCCTGTGCGTGACGATCATCGGCATCCCGTTCGGCATCGCCAACTTCAAGATGGTCCCGCTGTCCCTGCTCCCGCTGGGCCGCGAGATCGTCCCCACGGACGCGCCGTTCGCGTCCCGGTAGGGAGAAAAAGACCTGTGTCGGGTGCGAGCGCGGCCACGACCCTGTCGGTCATCGTGCCGATGTACAACGAGGAGGACGCCCTCCCCGCCCTGGTGAGCCGCCTGCGCCCGGTGCTCGACGACACCGGCGTCCCGTACGAGGTGCTCGCCGTCGACGACGGCAGCACCGACCGGACCGCCGAACTCCTGGAGAAGTTCCGCACGGACTGGCCGGAGCTGCGCATCGTCCGGCTGCGCGGGAACTCCGGCCACCAGGCCGCCCTGCGCGCCGGTCTGCACAGCGCGGTCGGGGCGTACGTGGCCAGCATCGACGCCGACCTCCAGGATCCGCCGGAGAAGATCCCGGAGATGCTGGACCTCGCCCGGTCCGAGAACCTCGACATCGTCTACGGCGTCCGCTCCGACCGCAGCACCGACACCGGCTTCAAGCGCCGCACCGCAGCCGCCTACTACTGGCTGATGCGCCGCATGGTCGGCAAACAGGTGCCCGCACAGGCCGGGGACTTCCGGCTGCTCAGCCGCGAAGCCGTGGAGGCCCTCAAGGCCCTGCCCGACCAGCAGCAGGTCTACCGGCTGCTCGTGCCCTGGCTCGGCTTCCCGAGCGGGCAGGTCACGTACCGGCGGGCCGAGCGCGTGGCGGGCGAGACGAAGTACCCGCTGAGCAAGATGATCCGCCTCGCCGTGGACGGCATCACCAACTTCTCCGCCGCCCCGCTGCGGCTTGCGACCTGGCTCGGCGTCATCAGCTTCGTCACCTGCCTGGTGATGATCGCCTGGACGCTGGTCGTCTTCCTGCTCGGCAAGACCGTGCCCGGCTGGACCTCGCTGTTCGTCGCCATGCTCTTCCTCGGCGGCGTGCAGCTGATCTGCGTCGGGCTGCTCGGCGAGTACATCGGCCGGATCTACACCGCCGTACAGCGCCGGCCCACCTACTTCATCGGGTACGACTCGGCGCGCGAAGACGGCGCCAAGGAGCCGGGGGAAAGCGGCGACTGACGGGGGTTCGGCGAGCTCCGGTGCAGGTCGAGGTGATTGTCAGTGGTGTGGGTCACCATGGACGCATGGACGAGACCGAGCAGTTGCCGGAGCAAGTCGCCCGACGCGTGCACGGCTTCGGGCCCGAGGGGGGCGCCTTGGCGCCCGGGGCCCTGCCGGCCCCCGTGGACCCGGACGCGGTGCGCCGGGCCGAGGGCATACCCGGCTTCGCGCTGACGCCGCTCCGAGCCTGCCCAAGTCCTGCTGTTCGAGCCGAACCCGGACGATCCCGACCTCGCCTGGTACGCCGACTCGCCCGCCCTGGCCGACCGGCTGCGCGGCCGGCTCGACGGCACCGCCTGGTTCTGCGAGGACTCGGAGGGCGCGGATCTGGAGATGGCCCCCTGGACGGAGTTCAGATCCCGCGTCTGAGCCGGCCGCGCACCCCGTAGGCCACCGCGCCCACTGCCAGTACCGCCGCCCCCGCGAGCACCGACGCGGCCGGCAGCGCGCAGGCCAGCACGACACAGCCGGACAGCCCGACCGCTGCCACGGCACGGCCCTTGACACCTGAATCGAGAGTCCACGCCGAAGCGTTCGCAATCGCGTAGTAGGCCAGCACGCCGAACGAGGAGAAGCCGATCGCGCCCCGCAGATCGGTGGTCGCCGCGAGCACCGCGACCACCGCACCCACGGCCAGCTCCGCACGGTGCGGCACCCGGTGCCGGGGGTGTACGGCGGCCAGCGCGCGGGGGAGATGGCCGTCCCGGGCCATCGCCAGGGTGGTCCGCGACACCCCGAGCACCAGGGCCAGCAGTGAGCCCAGCGCCGCCAGGGCCGCACCGGCACGCACCACCGGGGTCAGCCCGGGCCGGCCCGCCGCCCGCACCGCGTCGGCCAGCGGAGCCGTCGACGCCGCCAGGGCGTCGGCCCCCAGCACCGACAGCGCCGCCACCGCCACCGCGGCGTACACGAGCAGGGCGATCCCCAGCGCAAGGGGAACCGCCCGCGGGATCGTGCGCTGCGGATCACGCACCTCCTCGCCCAGGGTGGTGATCCGGGCGTACCCCGCGAAAGCGAAGAACAGCAGCCCGGCCGCCTGGAGCAGGCCGCCGGGACCTCCCCCGGCCAGACCGCCGAGCCGGTCCGCGTCCGCCGCCCCGGACGTCAGGCACACCACCACGACCCCGGCCAGGACGGCCAGGACCACCGCCACGATCACCCGGGCGATCCGGGCGGACTTCTGCACACCGCCGTAGCTCGCGGCGGTCAGCGCCACCACCGCCGCGACGGCCACGGCGTGCTGCCGCCCGGGCCACACGTACGCCCCGACGGTGAGCGCCATCGCCGCACACGAGGCGGTCTTGCCGATGACGAAGCCCCAGCCGGCCAGATACCCCCAGAACGGGCCGAGCCGCTCCCGCCCGTACACGTACGTCCCCCCGGAGGCCGGGTACCGGGCGGCCAGCCGCGCCGAGGAGTGCGCGTTGCAGTAGGCGATCACGGCGGCCACCGCGAGGGCGGCGAGCAGCGCGCCGCCCGCCGGGCCCGCCGCGCCCGCGGCCGGGGCGAGCGCGGCGAAGATCCCGGCCCCCACCATGGCGCCCAGCCCGACGACGACGGCGTCGAAGACGCCCAGAGACCGCTTCAGTCCGGTGTTCACGGGCGGAGGGTAACCGCCCTAGATGACACCCTCGCGACCGGTCAGGGGGGTGCGGTTCTTCTCCCAGCCGTGGAGGGCCGTCAGACAGGCGTGGTCCAGATGGCGCAGTCCGCTCAGATCGAGGCGTACGGGCTGGCCGGCCGGCAGCGCGTCCAGATCGTCGAGCAGCTTCGGCAGCCGCAGGAAACTGGCGCTCCCCATGACCTGGACGCGGAGCTCCTCGCCCTCCCACACCTCCTCGATGTGCACCTGGGAGGTCTCCCAGGCCGCCTTGGCCACGGCGAGCCCCAGCCCGACCAGCACGCCCTCGAAGAGGTTGGTGGCCACGATCGCGCCCGCCGTCGCCACCAGCACCACCGCTTCGCCCCGGTGCGTGCGCCACAGGCCGGCCACGGCCCGCACCGGCAGCAGCTTCCACCCGGCGTGCAGCAGCACCCCCGCCAGTGCGGCGAGCGGCACCACCCGGAGCAGCTGCGGGAGCGCGACGGCGAACAGCAGCAGCCAGCCGCCGTGCATCACGCGGGACGCCCGGGTCCGCGCCCCGGCCTCCACGTTCGCGGCGCTGCGCACGATGACGGCGGTCATCGGCAGGGCCCCCAGCATTCCGCACACGGCGTTGCCGACGCCCTGCGCCATGAGCTCCCGGTCGTAGTGGGTCTTCGGTCCGTCGTGCATCCGGTCGACGGCGGCCGCGCTGAACAGCGTCTCGGCGGACGCGATCAGTGCCAGGGCGACCACGGTCCCGAGGGCGCCGACGGAGGCGAGCAGCCCGAAGTCCGCCCACCCGGGCGGGGCCACGGCTCCCAGGACGCCGGTCACCGTCACCTTGTCGACGGGCAGCCGCAGCAGGGCGGACACGAGGGTGGCGGCCACCACCCCGACGAGCGCGCCGGGCACGAGCCGCAGCCGGGCCGGCAGCCGGCGCCAGGCCACGACGATGCCGATGGTTGCGGCGCCGAGCGCGACGGCCGCCCAGTCGGCCTCTGCGGCGAGCGCCGGCACCGCGGCCAGCTTCTCCAGCGTGCCGCCGGGGGCCGGTACGCCGCCCATCGCGTACAGCTGCCCCGCGATCAGCACGAGGCCGATCCCGGCGAGCATCCCGTGCACGACGGCGACGGAGATCGCCCGGAACCACCGCCCGAGCCGCAGCGCCCCCATGACCAGCTGGAGCACCCCGGCGGCGAGCACCAGGACGCCGAGTGCGCGGGCGCCGTGCGCGTGCACCGCCTCGTAGACGAGCACGGTGAGCCCGGCGGCCGGCCCGCTCACCTGGAGCGAGCTGCCCCGGAACCAGCCGGTGACCAGCCCGCCCACCACCCCCGTGACGATGCCCAGCTCGGCGGGGACCCCCGAGGCGACGGCCACGCCCACGCACAGCGGCAGTGCGACGAGCGCGACGACGAGGGAAGCCCCGAAGTCTTCGCGAAACGTGTCGGCACCGGACATCCGAGAACCTCCCCTGTCCTGCCGTGATGGATGTCCCCAGGGTGGTGGGCGCGCGTAGCGCTGCCCAAGTGGTCATCGGGAGCCACTGAGGCGCATGCGCCGCGCACGCCGGTCACATGTCGTGCACGCCCCCGGAAACAGCCGCGGCCCGGCGGTCCTGGGAAGGACCGCCGGGCCGCCGGACGGCAGGGAGGGGAGGACCGCGGTCAGCGGTAGTTCACGAACTGGATCGCGAAGTCCAGGTCCTTGCCCTTGAGGAGCGCCTGGACGGCCTGCAGGTCGTCACGGCTCTTGGAGCTGACGCGCAGCTCCTCGCCCTGCACCTGAGCCTTGACGCCCTTGGGACCCTCGTCCCGGATGATCTTCGCGACCTTCTTGGCGTTCTCCTGGGAGATGCCCTCCTCGATGGAGGCGAAGATCTTGTACTCCTTGCCGGACAGCTGCGGCTCGCCGGCGTCGAGCGCCTTCAGCGAGATGCCGCGCTTGACCAGCTTGGTCTCGAACACGTCGAGGACGGCCTTGACGCGCTCCTCGGAGTTCGCCTCCATCAGGATCTTCTCGCCGGACCAGGCGATGGTGGCGCCGGTGCCCTTGAAGTCGTAGCGCTGCGAGAGTTCCTTGGCGGCCTGGTTGAGGGCGTTGTCGACCTCCTGCCGCTCGACCTTCGAGACGATGTCGAAACTGGAGTCGGCCATGTGCTGTGGCTCCTTGAAGTCGGCTGTCATTGCCCCGGAGGGCGCGGCCGGACATCCCCGGACCGCTCCGCAAAGCCTAGCCACCGCGCCCACCCGGAGGGCTGATCAATCCGGTGGTGAAGCACCCCCGAGCATCAGGTATCGTTTACGTCGTTGCCAGGGAGCGCCGCCGCAAGGCGGAAAAAATGGCAGCAGCTCTTGGCGGTGTGCCCGAGTGGCCAAAGGGAGCAGACTGTAAATCTGCCGGCTCAGCCTACCCAGGTTCGAACCCTGGCGCCGCCACGCGATGTGAGACCCCCGTTACTGCGGAAGCGCAGTGACGGGGGTCTTCTCGCATACCTCGTCCCGCATACCGCCGTTCGTCCCGCATACCGCCGTTCGGCGCGGGGCCGGTGACCGGCCGCATCGTCCTGGTCCGCTGTTCGTTCTCCGGACGTGAACTTCACTTCTGACACGCGCGGGAAGGTCGGCGGGGGCGTGCTCCTCGCCCTCCTCGGAGCCAGCATCCCGGCCCTGGTCGGGGCCGCACTGCACAGCCACGTGGGCGAGCCCTACCAGGAGACCACGCTCTATTTCGGCACTGAGCGCCCCGGCGGCCGGGCCCCCGTCGCGGAGCAGGAGTTCATGCGGTTCCTGGACCGCGAGATCACCCCCGCCTTCCCCGAGGGCCTCACCCTCCTGGACGGGCGCGGCCAGTGGCAGCGGGGCGGCAAGGTCATCCGCGAGGCCTCGTACGAGGTGGTGCTGCTCTACCCGGAGAAGGAGGCCGACGAGCGCAGCACGCGCATCGAGCGTATCCGGCAGGCCTACGAGGAGCAGTACCAGCAGGACTCCGTCGGGCGCTCCGACGACAAGGTGACCGCCGAGTTCTGAGGGCTCCTCAGTTGCCCGCGACGCCCTTGACGGCCACCGGGACCGGCGTCGACCCCTCGATCAGCTCCAGCGTCAGTCCGGCCGTCGCCGGGGTCTCGATCAGCTCCGCGAGCACGGCCGCCACGTCGTCGCGCGACACCGTCCCGGGGCCCGTCCGCGCCTCCAGCCGCACCCGCCCCGTCCCGGGGTCGTCGGTCAGCGAGCCGGGCCGCAGGATCGTCCACTCCAGGCCCAGGCGGGTGCGGACGTGGTCGTCGGCTGCGCCCTTGGCGCGCAGGTAGACGTCGAAGACGTCATCGCCCTCGTGGTGGGCGTCCGCACCCATCGAAGAGACCATCAGGAAGCGCCGCACCCGGGCCCGTTCGGCCGCGTCCGCGAACAGCACCGCCGCACCCCGGTCCACGGTGTCCTTGCGGGCGACGCCGCTGCCCGGGCCGGCGCCGGCCGCGAACACCGCCGCGTCCGCGCCGTGCAGGATGCCCGCCACGTGCTCGACCGACGCCGACTCCAGGTCGCAGAGCACCGGTTCGGCGCCCGCCTCCCGCAGGTCGTCGCCCTGCTCCGGATCGCGGATGATGCCCGCGACCTCGTACCCGCGCGCGGCGAGCAGGCGCTCCAGCCGCAGCGCGATCTGACCGTGTCCACCCGCGATGACGATGCGCATGCCCCGACCGTACGACGAGCCGGGCGCCCGCGCCCGCGAACGGGCCCGCCGGGCGGTCCGGCGAACGGGGCGAAACGGTCAGGGACCGGGCTCCGTGCGGCCCTGCCGGGGCAGGTCCAGGGCCACGGCGACCGCGGAGTCGCAGTACTCCCGTACGGCACTCGTCCGGGCTACCACCCGGCCGCGGTGGATCACGATCCGGCTGTACGCCAATGACAGCACGCCCGCGATCCGGTCCCCGCGCACGGCGAGCAGCTCCGCCGGGAACCCGGCCTCCACCCGGACCTCCGGCAGCCCCATGGCCTCGCGGGCGCAGGCGCTGACCGACGCGTAGGCCTCGCCCGCGCGCAGCCCGCCCTGGGACGCCAGCAGGTACGCCGCCTCCAGCGGGTCGCCGCGGCCGACCGGGTTCCCGGCGTCCCGCAGCGCCCCGCTGCCGGCCGCTACCCGGACCCCGGCGGCCCGCAGCAGCCGTACGGGCGCGGTGCGCAGGCCGCGCCGCTCCAGGGCCGCGCAGTCGCCCTGGGGCAGGCAGGTCACCCGTACGCCGGCCGCGGCCAGCTGGTCGGCGGCCCGGTTCGCCACGTCCAGCGGGAGCCGCGACAGCCCGCCGCAGGGGCCGATCGTCACCCCCGGCCGGAGCCCGCCGGCCATCGCCGCGAGCCGGGCCACGCGGCCGGGATCGTCACCGTCCGTGTGCAGGTCCACGGGGCAGCCGTGCTCGGCGGCGAGTTCCAGCACGGCTTCGAGGAAGCCCGTCGGGTCGGGGTCGAGGTCCGGGCACCCGCCGATGACGGAGGCGCCCATCTTCACGGCGTCCCGCAGCATGGCGAGCCCGTCGGCGCCCGCCGTGCCCGTCAGCAGACGGGGTACGGCGACGGCGGTCAGGTCGGTGAGCCCCCGCAGCGAGCGGCGGGCCTGGAGCACGGCCTCCATGGGCCCGAGGCCGTGGACGTCGCCGATCCGGACGTGGGAGCGCACCGCCGTCGCGCCGTGCCCGAGCTGGAGCAGGGCGGCCTCGGTGGCCCGGCGCTGCACCTCGTCGGGCGCGTACGAGACGGGCCCCTCGCCGTCGGCGGTCAGGGCGGTGTCCCCGTGGGCGTGCGGCTCGGCGGGGGCGGGCAGCAGCAGGTAGCCGCCCAGGTCCACCCGGTTGAGCGCGGGGGAGGGCAGGCTGCCCGCGGTGCCGACGGCCTGGATCCGGCCGCCGCCGAGCCGGACGTCGACCGTGCGGCCGTCCGTGAGGCGGGCCCCGGCGAGCAGGAGGGTGGTGGTGGGCTCGGCGGCGGCCGCGTTCGGGTTGCCGGCCGGGGGGCGCTGCGGCCCCTGGCCGCCGCCCTCGCCACGGCCGCCCGGCGGGAAGGGGGACGGCTGCTGCGGCTGGCTGTCGGACATCGCGCTCCTGCGGTGGCTCGGGCGGTTCCTGGGCCATGTGGCCGCGGCCCGCGGCCCAAGATCACGCAGCGTGCTCAGAGCCTAGGGTGCGGGGCTCTCCCGTTCACGGAGGAGCGCAATAGTCGTACCGGTGTGTGCCTGCGCGCCGCGGCGCGCAGGCGCGCCCCGGGCCGCCCGCGCGTGCCGCCGCGTGCGCGACCCCGGCCCGGCCCTCGCGGAGGGCTCCGGGAGCGACGTACGGGGCGTCAGGCGTGTGAGCCCGGCCACAATCTGCCCCGAAATGGCCTCCAAGGGCTTCCGGGCCCTGATCCGGAAAGTCGCACCGACCCCCTCGGAGGCCAGTCCCCGCAAAGGATTTGGGCGATGGGCAGGCAACCGTGTAATGTCTTCATCGCTCGCCCCAATAGCTCAGTCGGTAGAGCGTCTCCATGGTAAGGAGAAGGTCTGCGGTTCGATTCCGCATTGGGGCTCTGGTGAGAGAGGTTCCCCACCCTCGGGTGGGGAGCTGATCACATCAAAGCGGCGTAGCTCAGTCGGTAGAGCAAGCGGCTCATAATCGCTGTGTCACCGGTTCAAGTCCGGTCGCCGCTACCCACAGTAGCCGATTGCGGGGTCGGTCTCCCGATCGGCTACTCTTTTATGCGTTCATCCGTCCCATAGTCCGTCAAGGAGCACTCACGTGGCTGCCACCGACGTCCGCCCGAAGATCACGCTGGCCTGCGTGGAGTGCAAGGAGCGGAACTACATCACCAAGAAGAACCGGCGTAACAACCCGGACCGCATGGAGATGAAGAAGCACTGCCCGCGCTGCAACTCGCACACCGCGCACCGCGAGACCCGCTGACCCCAGCGAAGTCTCGAATACAGGCACCGTCATGAGGTCGTCCCCTTCATCGGGGGACGGCCTCGTGTCGTTTCCGCGATCGGTTCACTGATCGTTTTCGTGATCGGTTCCCTGATCGTTTTCCTGATGTGACCGACTTTTTCAACAGGAGGTAGGGAGCCATGGCGCTCGACCAGTCCTTCGTCGGGCGGAGCTACCCGCCCACCGATCCGTACGAGGTCGGCCGGGAGAAGATCCGCGAATTCGCGGTGGCGGTGGGTGACGCGAATCCCGTCTACACCGACCCCGACGCCGCCAAGGCGTTCGGCCACCCCGATGTGATCGCTCCGCCGACTTTCGTGTTTGCGATCACATTCGCGGCGGCGGGCCAGGTCGTGGAGGACCCGCAGCTGGGTCTGGACTACAGCCGCGTCGTGCACGGCGACCAGAAGTTCGCGTACGCCCGGCCCGTGCGGGCGGGTGACCGGCTGTCGGTGACCTCGACCATCGAGGCCGTGAAGTCGATGGCGGGCAACGACATCATCGACATCCGCGGCGAGGTCCACGACGAGACCGGCGAGCACGTGGTGACGGCGTGGACGAAGCTCGTCTCCCGCGCCCCCGAGGAGGCCTGAGATGACTGCGCAGATCAAGTACGCCGACGTCGAGGTCGGTACCGAGCTGCCGGCGGCTTCCTTCCCGGTGACGCGCGCCACGCTCGTGCGGTACGCGGGCGCCTCGGGCGACTTCAACCCGATCCACTGGAACGAGAAGTTCGCCAAGGAGGTCGGACTGCCCGACGTCATCGCGCACGGCATGTTCACGATGGCCGAGGCGATCCGCGTCGTCACCGACTGGGTCGGCGACCCGGGGGCGGTCGTGGAGTACGGCGTGCGGTTCACGAAGCCGGTGGTGGTGCCGAACGACGACACTGGCGCGGTGATCGAGGTCAGCGGGAAGGTCGCGGCCAAGCTCGACGACAACCGGGTGCGGGTCGACCTGACGGCCATGAGCGCGGGCCAGAAGGTCCTGGGCATGTCCCGGGCCGTCGTGACCCTGGCCTGACCCTCCGTTCCCCGGCCGCCACGCGCGCCGGGGAACGGCTCCGGCCGGGGTTGACCTAGTTAGTGATTGAGTACTAACTTACTGGCATGGCAAGGATGAGCGCAGACGAGCGGCGCGAGAGCGTCATCCGCGCGGCGATGCACGAGTTCGCCCGCGGCGGGTACTACGGGACCTCCACCGAGGCCATCGCCAAGCGCGTCGGCGTTTCGCAGCCGTACCTGTTCCGCCTCTTCCCCAACAAGCCGGCCATCTTCCTCGCCGCCGCCGAGCGCTGCCTGCGGGACACCCGCGAGGTCTTCGCCGACGCCGCCGAGGGGCTGGAAGGCGAAGAGGCCACGCTCGCCATGGCGAACGCGTACGCCCGGCTCATCGCCGAGGATCCGGACAAGCTCCAGATGCAGCTCCAGATGTACGTCACCGTCGCCGCCGCCGAGGCGGCCGGCGACCACCAGCTCGGCGAGCTCGTCCGCAAGGGCTGGATGGAGCTCTGGGACACCGTGCACGTCCCCCTCGGTGGAGACGTGCACGAGACCACGACCTTCATGGCCTACGGAATGCTGATCAACACCCTGGCCGCCATGGGTTTTCCGCCCGGGCACCGGGTGTGGGAGGCGTTGTACCCGTCCGCCCGCGTCGAGAAGCAGCCGGAACCGGAGTAGGGCATCCGGGCCCTGCGCTGCTGCGCATTCTCATGCGCCGCAAAGTTAGTAAGTGATAACTAGCAGTCCAGTTCTCACCTCCAGGGGGAAACCGTGAACGGCACGCAAGGCACCAGAGAGACCGGCACGACCGGGGAGACCAGCGCGACCGGGGCGCACGGAGCGACCGGCGTGACGCGCGAGGCGCAGGGCGACGCGCTGCGCGGGCCCGCCGTCTGGGCGCTCGTCCTCACCGGGGCCGCCAGCTTCATGGCCGCCCTCGACAACCTCGTCGTCACCACGGCCCTGCCCGCCATCCGCGAGGACCTCGGCGGCAAGCTGGAGGACCTGGAGTGGACGGTGAACGCCTACACGCTCACCTTCGCCGTCCTCCTCATGTTCGGCGCCGCCCTCGGTGACCGCTTCGGCCGTCGGCGGTTCTTCATCGGCGGTCTCGCCCTCTTCACCGGCGCCTCCGCCGTGGCCGCCCTCTCACCCGGCATCGACACGCTCATCGCCGCCCGCGCCGTCCAGGGCGTCGGCGCCGCGGTCATGATGCCGCTCACCCTCACCCTGCTCATGGCCGCCGTCCCGGCCGCCCGCCGCGGCATGGCGCTCGGGATCTACGGAGCCGTCACCGGCCTGGCCGTCGCCAGCGGCCCCCTGATCGGCGGCAGCCTCACCGAGCACATCTCCTGGCAGTGGATCTTCTGGCTGAACGTTCCGCTCGGCCTCGCGCTGATCCCGCTCTCCCGCCTGCACCTCGCCGAGTCCACCGCCCCCGGTGCCCGTCTCGACGTCCCCGGCACCCTCCTGATCAGCGGCGGTCTCTTCGGCATCGTCTACGGCCTGGTCAACGCCAACTCCGACGGCTGGACCAGTACGACCGTCCTCGGTTCCCTGGTCATCGGCGGACTGCTCGTCCTCGCCTTCGCCCGGCACGGCGCCGTCAGTGCGAACCCGATGCTTCCCATGCGGCTCTTCCGCCACCGCGGCTTCCTCGGGATCAACGTGGCCAGCCTGCTGATGTACCTGGGCATGTTCGGCTCGATCTTCCTGCTCAGCCAGTTCCTCCAGGGCGTCGCCGGCTACTCGCCCACCGAGGCCGGGCTGCGCATGCTCCCGTGGACCGGCATGCCGATGATCGTCGCCCCCGTCGCCGGCATCCTCTCGGACCGGATCGGCGGCCGTCCCGTCGTCGCCGCCGGACTGGCGTTCCAGGCCCTCGGCCTCGGCTGGTTCGCGATGATCCTGGACGCGGACGTCTCGTACGCCGCCCAGCTGCCCGCGCTCATCCTCAGCGGCATCGGCATGGCCCTCTACTTCGCCCCCGCCGCCAATGTGCTGATGTCCACCGTCCGCCCCGCCGACCAGGGCAAGGCCTCCGGCGCCAACAACGCCCTGCGCGAGGTCGGCGGAGCCCTCGGAGTCGCCGTCCTGGCCTCGGTCTTCTCCGCCCAGGGCGGCTACGAGTCCCCGCAGGCCTTCACCGACGGGACCGTGCCCGCGCTGTGGATCGGCGCCGCCGCGGTGGCCGGGGCGGCCGCCTTCGCCCTCCTCGTGCCGGGCAGGCGAGCCGCCGGCGGCCCGGCGCCCGCCCCCGCCCCCCCCGCCCCCGCCACAGAGCGGACGAGCGGCGGGGAGGGAGAGAGGGGAGAACC
>LJCW01000054.1 GCA_001298555.1 Actinobacteria bacterium OV450 | reverse complement strand
GGCGGCGCGGCGGCGGCCCGGCGCGACGGCGCCGCACCCTGCTCCTCGCCGGCGCCGCGCTCACCGGCGCATGCGTCTGGCTCTCCCACACCTACGTATGGGCGGCGCAGTTCCCCGCCGACGCCGGTGTCGGCGCGGCGCTCTCCCGTACGGCGGACTCCGCCACCGCGTGGGCACAGGGCAGCCTCGCCGGGGTGACGGGCGCGGCGCGCGACGTGATCACGACCCTGCTGCTCGACCCCTTCGAGGCGCTGCTGACGGGCTCCCCGTGGTGGCTCGTCGGCGCGGTCGCGGTGGCCCTCGGCGCGCTGCTCGGCGGCCCGCGGGCCGCGGCCACCGCGGCGGTGTGCGTGGCGCTGATCGTCGGCACCGGCCTGTGGCGGGACAGCATGACGACGCTGGCCTCCAGCCTGGTCGCCACGGTCGTCGTCCTGGCCCTCGGGGTCGTGGTGGGTGTGTGGATGGGGCGCAGCGCCCCGGCCGACCGGCTGATCCGCCCCGTGCTCGACGCCGGGCAGACGATGCCGGCGTTCGTCTACCTGGTGCCGTTCCTGGCCCTGTTCGGCGCGAGCCGGTTCACGGCGATCGTGGCGGCGGTCGTGTACGCGGCCCCCGTGACGGTGAAGATCATCGCCGACGGGGTGCGGGGGGTGCCGCAGGACACGGTGGAGGCGGCTGTGTCGGCCGGTTCGGGCACCTGGCAGATCATCACGAAGGTCCAGCTCCCCATGGCCCGCGGCGCCCTCGCGCTGGCCGCGAACCAGGGGCTCGTCCATGTGCTGTCCATGGTCGTCGTCGGCGGGCTGGTCGGGGCGGGCGCCCTCGGCTACGACGTCGTGGCGGGCTTCTCACAGGGGCAGTTGTACGGAAAGGGGCTGGCCGCGGGCCTGGCGATCGTGCTGCTCGGGGTCATGTCCGACCGGATCACCCAGGCGGCGGCGCGGCGGGCGGCGGGAGCCCCCGGCGGGCACTGAGGCGGAAGAAGGGGACCGACACATGGCAGGATTCGGCACCACAGGACCGGAGCTGCAGCCGCAGCCGCAGCCGCAGCTGCAGCCGCAGCCGCAGTCTCAGTCTCAGTCGCATTCGCCACGGCCGCAGCCGTCGTCGCGGCGCCGCCCGGCCCGGTCGGCCGTGCCGGCCGGACTTGCGGCGCTGGCCCTCGTGCTCGGCGGGTGCAGCGGCGCGAAGGTCGGGGAGGCGGGCGCCGGATCGTCCGGCGGGGGCGGCGGCGCGGGCACGTGCGGCTCCTTCGCCCTCGCAGTCAACCCGTGGGTCGGGTACGAGGCCAATGCCGCGGTCATCGCGTACGTCGCGAAGAAGGACCTCGGCTGCGAGGTCACCGAGAAGGACCTCAAGGAAGAGGTCGCCTGGCAGGGGTTCGGCACGGGCGAGGTCGACGCGATCGTCGAGAACTGGGGCCACCCGGACCTGAAGAAGAAGTACGTCGAGCAGCAGAAGACGGCCGTCGCCGCCGGGGAGACGGGCAACAAGGGGGTCATCGGCTGGTACGTCCCGCCGTGGCTCGTGCAGCAGTACCCGGACATTACCCAGTGGGAGAACCTCAACAAGTACGCGGACCGGTTCAAGACCTCGGAGTCCGGGGACAAGGGCCAACTGCTCGACGGCGACCCGTCGTTCGTCACCAACGACGGCGCCCTGGTGAAGAACCTGAACCTCGGCTTCAAGGTGGTCTACTCGGGCAGCGAAGCCGCGCTGATCCAGGCCTTCCGCCAGGCCGAGGCCAGGAAGACGCCCGTCATCGGCTACTTCTACGAACCGCAGTGGCTCTTCTCCGAGCTGAAGCTCGTCAAGGTGCAGCTGCCGGAGTACAAGGCGGGCTGCGACGACGACCCCGAGAAGGTCGCCTGCGACTACCCCGTGTACGCGTTGGACAAGATCGTCAGCAAGAGGTTCGCAGACTCGGACAGTCCGGCCTACCGGCTCGTGAAGAACTTCTCCTGGTCGAACGAGGACCAGAACCTCGTGGCGAAGTACATCGCGCAGGACAAGATGTCGCCGCAGGACGCCGCCGCGAAATGGGTCGGCGCCAACCGCGCGAAGGTCGACGCCTGGCTCGGGCGGAAGGGCTGACCCGGCCCCGTGCCCGCGTGCGCCGCCGTGCCCGGCGGGCTGCTTCGGCAGCCCGCCGGGCACCGCCGTTCGGGCGCTCCGCACAGGGCAGTTGCGTCGCAATCGCTCCTCTTGACAGCGCTGGGGGCGACCGGCAGTGTGAGTTGCGCAACCTGCACCACGTTGCGCTGACGGCAACTCGATTTCTTTTCGAATCGGAGGGGCGGAGATGGCGGGACCGCGCGTGGTCATCATCGGAGCGGGTGTCGTGGGCGCCGCACTGGCGGACGAACTGTCCCTGCGCGGCTGGACCGGGATCACCGTCGTCGACCAGGGCCCGGTCCCCGTCACCGGAGGCTCCTCCTCCCACGCCCCCGGTCTCGTGTTCCAGGCGAACCCCTCCAAGACCATGACCGAACTCGCCCGCTACACCGTCCAGAAGCTCGCCGCCCTCGACGTCGACGGCGAGCCCTGCTTCCTCCAGGTCGGCGGACTCGAACTCGCCACCACCCCCGAACGCCTCACCGACCTGCGGCGCCGCCACGGCTGGCTCACCTCGTGGGGCGTCGAGGGCCGGCTCGTCGACCCCGACGGATGCGCGGCCCTGCACCCCCTGGTCGACCGCGACCGCATCCTCGGCGGACTCCTGGTCCTCACCGACGGCCTGGCCAAGTCGGTGCTCGCCGTCGAGGCACAGCTGCGGGACGCCCGCGCCCGCGGCGTCCGCGTCCTCGACCGCCACCAGGTCCTCGACGTCCGTACCGAAGCCGACGACACCGCCGGCACCGACCGCGTCACCGCCGTGGTCACGGACCACGGCGAGATCCCCGCCGACGTCGTCGTGTGCTGCGCCGGCATCTGGGGCCCCAAGGTCGCCCGGATGGCCGGCATGAGGCTGCCGCTGACCCCCCTCGCCCACCAGCTGGCCTGGACCGGGCCCGTCCCCGCGCTCGCCGGGCAGACCGTGGAGGCGGTCCGGCCCGTCCTGCGCCACCAGGAGGCCGACCTCTACTACCGCGAGTGCTTCGACCGGCTCGGCATCGGCTCCTACGGCCACCGCCCCATGCCGGTCCCCGCCGACGACATCGCCCCGCCGGACTCCTCGCCCCGGATGCCGTCCGTACTGCCCTTCACCGCCGACGACTTCACCGACGCCTGGGCCGAGACCCGCTCCCTGCTGCCCGCGCTCCGCGACGCCAAGATCGAGGAGGGCATCAACGGGCTCTTCTCCTTCACCACCGACGGGATGCCCCTGCTCGGCGAGTCACCCGACGTCAAGGGCTTCTGGGTCGCCGAGGCCGTCTGGGTCACCCACTCCGCCGGAGTCGGCCGCGCCATGGCCGAATGGCTCGTGGACGGCCACTGCTCCTCCTTCGACCTGCACGCCTGCGACGTCAACCGGTTCGAGCCGCACCAGCTCGCCCCCGCCTACGTCCTCGCCCGCAGCTGCCGCAACTTCGCCGAGGTGTACGACATCCTCCACCCGCTCCAGCCGGCCGGTGCGCCGCGCCCGTTGCGCACCAGCCCGTTCCACGTCCGTCAGCGCGAGCTCGGTGCCGTCTTCCTGGAGGCCGCCGGATGGGAACGGCCCCAGTGGTACGACGCCAACGAGCCCCTCCTGGAACGGTGGGACATCCCGGCGCCGGGAGAGTGGGCCGCCCGGATGTGGTCCCCGGTCGTCGGCGCCGAGGCCCTCGCCACCCGTCAGGGCGTGGCCCTGTACGACATGAGCGCCCTCAAACGGCTGGAGGTGTCCGGCCGCGGGGCGGCGGCGTTCCTCCAGCGCCTGACCACCTCGGACGTCGACAAGCCCGTCGGCTCGGTCACGTACACGCTGATGCTGGACGAGGGCGGCGGGATCCGCAGCGACATCACCGTGGCCCGGCTCGCCCGGCACCACTTCCAGATCGGGGCAAACGGCAACCTCGACCTCGACTGGCTCACCCGCCACCTGCCCGACGACGGCTCCGTGGCCGTACGGGACGTCACCGCGGGCACCTGCTGCATCGGCCTGTGGGGGCCGAAGGCGCGCGAGGTGCTCCAGCCGCTCGCCGACGCCGACTTCTCGAACGAGGGCCTGCCCTACTTCCGGGCCCGCAGCGCCCACATCGGCGCCGTCCCCGTCACCGCCCTGCGCCTGAGCTACGTCGGCGAACTCGGCTGGGAGCTGTACACCACCGCCGACACGGGGCTGAAGCTGTGGGACACCCTCTGGGAGGCCGCACAACCGCACGGCGGCGTCGCGGCCGGCCGCGGAGCCTTCAACAGCCTGCGCCTGGAGAAGGGCTACCGGTCCTTCGGCACCGACATGGGCCACGAGCACGACCCCTACGAGGCCGGCCTCGGCTTCGCCGTGAAACCGGGCAAGGGAGACTTCATCGGCCGGGCCGCACTGGAGCGCCGCGCCGCGGACGTCCGCCGCCGCCTCACCTGCCTGACCATCGACGACCCGGCCGCCGTCGTCATGGGCAAGGAACCCGTGTACGACGGGGACCGGCCGGTCGGTCACGTCACCAGCGTCGCGTACGGGTACACCGTGGGCAAGGGCATCGCCTACGCCTGGCTGCCCGCGCAGCTCGCCACACCGGGCCGCGCCCTGCACATCGGCTACTTCGACCGGCGCATCGCGGCCGTCGTCGCCGCCGAGCCCCTGTTCGACCCGCGGATGCGCCGACTGCGCGGACTGCCGGAGGACGCCCGGTGAGCCCCCGGCCCCCGGGCGCAGCCCTGCCCGAGCATCCCGCACGGCTGTGGCGCACGCCCGAGCCCAAGCGGGGCTACGAGGTGGTCATCGTGGGCGGCGGCGGACACGGCCTGGCCACCGCCCACTACCTGGCGAGGAACCACGGCATCACCGACGTCGCCGTCCTCGAACGCGGCTGGCTGGCCGGCGGCAACATGGCCCGCAACACGACCATCATCCGCTCCAACTACCTCTGGGACGAGAGCGCCGGGATCTACGAGCACGCCCTCAAACTGTGGGAAGGGCTGGAGGAGGACCTCGACTACCCCCTCCTGTTCTCCCAGCGCGGCGTGCTCAACCTGGCCCACACCCTCCAGGACGTACGCGACGGCGTGCGCCGCGTCGAGGCCAACCGCCTGAACGGCGTGGACGCCGAATGGCTCGACCCCGCGCAGGTCAAGGAGGCCTGCCCGATCGTCGACACCTCCCCGGACGTGCGCCACCCGGTCCTGGGCGCCACCCACCAGCCGCGGGCGGGCATCGCCAAGCACGACCACGTCGCCTGGGGGTTCGCCCGCGCCGCCGACGCCGCCGGCATCGACCTCATCCAGAACTGCGAGGTCACCGGCATCGACGTACGGGACGGGCGGGTCACCGGCGTCCAGACCTCCCTCGGCCCGATCGCCGCCGGCCGCGTCGCCCTCTGCGCGGCCGGCCACTCCTCCGTGCTCGCCGCACTGGCCGGCTTCGAACTCCCCCTCCAGAGCCACCCGTTGCAGGCGCTGGTCTCCGAACTGCTGGAACCCGTACACCCCACGGTCGTGATGTCCAACGCGGTACACGTGTACGTCAGCCAGGCCCACAAGGGCGAACTGGTCATGGGCGCCGGCATCGACGCGTACAACGCGTACACCCAGCGCGGGGCCTTCCACGTCATCGAACGCCAGATGGCGGCCGCCCTCGAACTCTTCCCGGTCTTCGCCCGCGCGCACGTCCTGCGCACCTGGGGCGGAATCGTCGACGTCAGCCCCGACGCCTCACCCATCACCGGCCTCACCCCCGTGGCCGACCTCTACGTCAACTGCGGCTGGGGCACCGGGGGGTTCAAGGCCACACCGGGCGTCGGCTGGGTCCTCGCCCACACCATCGCCCACGACACCCCCCACCCGCTGGCCGCCCCCTTCACGCTCGAACGCTTCACCACCGGCGCGCTCGTCGACGAGCACGGCGCGGCCGCGGTGGCCCACTGAGGAGCCGAGACCATGCTGCTCATCCCCTGCCCCTGGTGCGGGCCCCGCGACGAGGCCGAATTCCACTACGGAGGCCAGGCGCACGTGCCCCACCCCGCGGACCCCGCGGCCCTGAGTGACGGGGCGTGGGCCCGCTACCTCTTCTTCCGGGCCAACCCCAGGGGCCCCTTCGCGGAACGCTGGAACCACGCCGACGGCTGCCGCCGCTGGTTCAACGCCGTGCGGGACACGGCGACCCACGAGATCCGGGCCGTCTACCGGACCGGCGAGCCCCGGCCGGTGACCGCATGACCGGGCAACCCCACCGGCTGCCGGGCCGCGGCCTGATCCAGCGCGGCCAGCCGCTCCGCTTCCGTTTCGACGGCGTCGAGTACGAGGGCCACCGCGGCGACACCCTGGCCTCCGCGCTGCTCGCACACGGCGTCCACCAGGTCGGCTGCAGCATCCGGCTCGGCCGCCCGCGCGGCATCTTCAGCGCCGGAGCCGAGGAGCCGAACGCCCTTGTCCAGATCGAGGCCCCCTTCCCCGAGCCGATGCTGCCCGCCACCACCGTCGAGCTGTACGACGGGCTCGTCGCGAGCAGCCTCCCCGGCCGGGGCCGGCTCGCCGCCACAGCCGACCCCGCCCGCTACGACGCTGTACACGCCCACTGCGACCTGCTGGTCGTCGGTGGTGGCCCCGCCGGTCTCGCCGCCGCGACGGCCGCCGCCCGCAGCGGGGCGCGCGTGATCCTCGCCGACGAACGTCCCGAACCCGGCGGGAGCCTGCCCGACACCGGCGAGCTGCCCGAATGGGCCGCCGCGGCGCGCACGGAACTCGACGCCGCACCCGAGGTCCGGGTGCTGGCGCGGACCACCGTCTTCGGCCACTACGACGACAACCACATGCTCGCCGTGGAACGCCGCACCCACCACCTCGGCGCGCAGGCCCCCGCCCACGTCTCCCGGGAACGGCTGTGGCGGATCCGGGCGCGCCGGGTCGTCCTCGCGACCGGCGCGCACGAACGCTCCCTCGCCTTCGCCGACAACGACCGCCCCGGAGTGATGCTGGCCGGGGCCGCCCGTACGTACCTCCACCGGTTCGGCGTCGTCCCGGGCCGCCGCGCCGTCGTCTTCACCACCAACGACAGCGCCTACGCGGCCGCCCTCGACCTCGCCGCGGCCGGCGTGGCCGTCGCGGCGGTCGTCGACGCCCGGCCCGCGCCGGGGGAGTGGGCCGTACGCGCCGCCCAGGCCGGTGTGGAGGTGCTCGCCGGGCACGCGGTGACGGGCACCGCCGGCGCACCCCGGGTCTCCTCCGTGACCGTGTCCCGGCTCGGGGAAGGCTCCGCCGTCCGTGAGGTCCCCGCCGACCTCCTGCTCGTCTCCGGCGGCTGGAACCCGGTCGTCCACCTGTACAGCCAGGCCGGCGGGCGCCTGCGCCACGACCGCGGACTCGGGACGTTCGTCCCCGACGGCTGCCGCCAGGCGGTGGAGGCCGCGGGAGCGGCCAGGGGAGAGTACGAGCTCGCCCGCTGCCTGGCCGACGGCCGGGCGGCCGCGGTCCGGGCCCTGGAGGCCGAGGGCTTCGCCGCCCCGGACGCCCTCCCGCTCCCCGCCCCCGCCCGGCAGCCGCACACCCCCGCCCGGCACCTGTGGGTGGTCCCCGGAACCGACACGGCCGGCTCCTTCGTCGACCTCCAGCGCGACGTCACCGTGGACGACCTGGCCCGCGCGACCGGCGCGGGCCTGCGCTCGGCCGAACACCTCAAGCGGTACACCACGGCCGGCACCGCGAACGACCAGGGCAAGACCTCCGGCGTGCTCACGAGCGGAGTCGTCGCCCACCTGCTGGGCGTCGACATCGGCGAGCTGGGCACGACGACCTTCCGCGCCCCGTACACCCCGGTCTCCTTCGCGGCGCTCGCAGGCCGCGACCGCGGCCCGCTGCACGACCCCGTACGCGTGACCGCCCTGCACGAGCGGCACCTCGCGCACGGGGCCGAGTTCGAGAACGTCGGCCAGTGGAAACGGCCGTGGTACTACCCGCGCCCCGGCGAGGACAGGGAGACGGCGGTGCTGCGGGAGAGCCGCGCCGCCCGCGAGGGAGTCGCGTTCATGGACGCCTCCACCCTCGGCAAGATCGACGTGCAGGGCCCCGACGCCGGGATCTTCCTCGACCGGCTCTACACCAACGTGATGAGCACCCTCAAGAACGGCATGTGCCGCTACGGCGTCATGTGCCGCCTCGACGGCATGGTCTTCGACGACGGCACCGCCGTCCGCCTCGCCGACGACCGCTTCCTCGTCACCACCACGACCGGCAACGCCGCGGCCGTACTCGACTGGATGGAGGAGTGGCTCCAGACGGAATGGCCCGAACTGCGCGTGCACTGCACCTCGGTCACCGAACAGTGGGCCACCGTCGCCCTCGTCGGGCCGCGCTCCCGGGACGTCCTGCGCGGGCTCGCCCCCCAACTCGCCCTGGAGGCAGCCGACTTCCCCTTCATGGCCTGGCGGGACACGGACGTCGCCGGCATCCCGGCCCGCATCTGCCGGATCAGCTTCTCCGGTGAACTCGCCTACGAGATCAACGTGGTGCCGTGGGAGGCCCCCGCGTTGTGGGAGGCGCTGTACGAGGCGGGGCGCCCCTACGGCATCACACCGTACGGCACCGAGACCATGCACGTCCTGCGCGCCGAGAAGGGGTACCCCATCGTCGGCCAGGACACCGACGGCACCGTGACCCCGCAGGACCTCGGCCTGGGCCGGCTCGTCTCCCGCAGGAAGCGCGACTTCATCGGCAAACGCTCCCACACCCGTGCCGACACCGCCCGGCCCGACCGCAAGCACCTTGTCGGACTGCTGCCGGACGACCCCGCCGTCCTGCTGCCCGAAGGCACCCAGCTGGTCGCCGCCGCCCCGCTGCCCGAACCGCCCGTGCCGATGCTCGGACACGTCACCTCCGCCTACCGCAGTGCGGCGCTCGGCCGGACCTTCGCACTCGCCCTCGTCAAGGGCGGCCGCGACCGCATCGGAGACCGGCTGTACGCACCCGTGGGCGACGCGCTCGTTCCCGTCACGGTCGCCGACGCCGTGCTCTACGACCCCGAGGGGACACGCCGCGATGGCTGACACCGCCGACCGCCGCCACGGGCTGAGCCCCCTGGCGCGGTACGCCGAACGCTTCGCCGCCGCCGGCCGGGCCTCGGGCGGAGCCCTGCGGCTCGCGGAACTCCCCTTCCTCGCCCAGGTCGACGTACGCCTGGACCCCGCGGGGCCCGCCGCCGACTCCGTCGCACTCGCCCTCGGGTTCCCCCTGCCCCGGGAGCCCAACACCCTCACCGGCGGAGCCGGGTCCACGGCGCTGTGGCTGGGCCCGGACGAATGGCTCGTCACCGGCCCGGCCGGCACCCGCACGGATCTCGAAACCCGGCTGCGCGAGGCCGTCGCGGACGCGCACGCCTGCGTCGTCGACGTCTCCGCGCAGCGCACCACCCTGCTCGTCGGGGGGACCCGGGCCGCCGAACTCCTCGCGCACGGCTGCTCCCTCGACCTGCACCCCAGCGTCTTCGGTGCCGGACGCTGCGCCCAGACCACGCTGGCCCGCGCGCAGGTCGTGCTGGTGCGCGACGACCCCGGGGCCGGATCCGGATCCGGATCCGGCCCAGGTTTCCGGGTGCTGGTGCGCTCCTCGTTCGCCGGCTACCTCGCCGACTGGCTCCTCGACGCCGCATCGGAATTCACCTGGAATCCGCCTGACTCGACCCGGACTTGAACACGGCCGGGCTAGGGTTCCCCCGGTTCGCGGCTCCCGGTGCCCGGAGCCACCGGTCAGGTCAAGGAGATGATGTGCGCAGCCTGCTGTCACCGACGAGGACGACGAACGAAGCCACCGCCCCCGGTGCGTCCCGTCCCCGGTCCGGGCTCCGGCCCCGGCCGTGGGCCGGACTGCGCCGGACCCTCACCACCGCCGGCCTCGGCGCCGCGGCGCTCGTGATGGTCCTCCCGGCCGTCGCGGTCGCCGACGTGATACCGGCCCTGCCGCAGAACGCGGACGGCCTCGAACAGACCTTCTCGCCGGCCTTCGACTACGACGGCGACGGCTGCTACGCCACCGCCGCGATCAGCGGCAGCGGAGTCCTCAATCCCGGCCTCAAGCCCGGCGGAGCGGTGAACGGCCACTGCCGGGACTACGCGCAACTGCAGAACTCCAACACGTACTCCCGCGAGAAGTGCAACAACGGCTGGTGCGCGGTGATGTACGCCGGCTACTTCGAGAAGGACCAGGCCACGCTCGGCCCGCTGGCCATCGGACACCGCCACGACTTCGAGCACGTGGTGGTCTGGATCAAGGACAACGAGGTCCAGTACGTCTCGACTTCGCAGCACAGCGGCTGGAAGTGGTACCCCCGCTCACAGGTGCGCTTCGACGGGACGCACGCCAAGGTCGTCTACCACAAGGACGGCGCCTCGACGCACTTCTACCGCCTCGCCAACGGCAACGACGAGCCCGCGGAGAACCACACCGGCAACTGGTTCTACCCGCGCCTCGTGGGCTGGAACGGATACCCTGCCGGCCTGCGCGACAAGCTGATGAACGCCGACTTCGGCTCCGCCACCATCAAGATCACCGACGGCCGTTTCGGCGATGCCCTGAACGCCTCGAAGCCCCCCATCCCCTTCGACCCCTATGCGTGACGTCCGGTAGCCGTCCGTGCGCACACGGCCCGGTCCGGGCGGGCGCGGGCTCGCCGGGTACGGGCGGTGCCGACGCGCGGGCGGGGTGTGAGGGGGACGATGGACGGGTGCGAAACCTTCCAGGGCGTGACCAGGAGGCCCTGCCCGCCGGGTCCGCCGGGTCCGCCGGGTCCGCCGGGTCCGTCGAGGGCGTGGATCAGCGGGCCCTCGGGGAGGCCCTGATCCGGGCCTGCGCGGCCGCGGGGGCGTCCGTCGGCATGCTCTACCTGCCCGACCCCGCCCGGCGCGTCCTGCACCTGGCGATGACCGTCGGCCTGGCCCGCGAGTTCGCGCTGCCCTGGTCCCGGGTCGTCATGGATGACCCCATCCCGGTGGCCGACGCGGTCCGCGAGGGGCGGTTCGTGTGGCTGGGCGGCCAGGAGGAAGCGGCCCGGCACTACCCGCGCCTGGGCCTCGTCCTGCCGTACGACTTCGCCCTCGCCGCCGCCCCGCTCGTCCCCGATCCGGCACCCGAGGCGGCGGAGCCCACCGGGGCCGGTCTCGTCCTCCTGTGGCCCGGCTCCCACGCGCCCCGGCTGACCGACGGGGAACGCGACGCCGTGGACTCGGCCTGCGGCCGTCTCGCGAACCACCTGCGCCGGGCCGCCGACGCCGGACACCCCGTCCGGCCGCCGGCGCACCCGGTCATGCTGAGCCCGTCTCCCCCTCCCACGCCCGGCCCGGTCGAGGCGGCCGCCGCCATGGCCTTCATCCGCCGGCTGCCCGGGGGCAACTGCGCACTCGACCTGAACGGCACGATCACCTTCATCACCGACGAGGCGGCCGAGCTGCTGGGCGCACCCGTCTCCCGGCTCCGCGGCGCCCTCCCCTGGGAGGCGCTGCCCTGGATGGACACCCCCGTCATCGAGGACCACTACCGGGCCGCAGCGATCAGCCGGCTGCCCCGCAGCTTCACCGCCGCGTCCCCGACCGGCCGCTACCTGCGCTTCGACCTCTACCCGGACGACACCGGGATCAGCGTCCGCATCACCCCGGTCGCCGACGACGACCCCGGCCCGGGCCCCGGCCCGCCGACGGCCGTCCCCCTGGAGCCCTCACCCAGCCGGGCCACCGCCCTCTACCAGCTCATGCACCTGGCGGCCGCCCTCACGGAGGCCGTCCACGCCCGCGACGTCGTCGACCAGGCTGCCGATCTGCTCGTCCCCGCGCTCGGGGCCCAGGCCCTGGCCCTCCTGGTCGCCGAGGAGCAGCGCCTGCGCATCGTCGGCTTCCGCGGCTACCCGGCCGAGCTCATGGACCGCTACGACGGCATCCCGCTCGGCGTCCACACCGCCAGCACCCACGGCCTGCGCACGGGCGAGCCGCTGTTCTTCGCCGACGCGGGCGAGCTCGCGGCCGCATTCCCCGCGGTCGTGATCGGGGACGGCATGGCGGCGTGGGCCTTCCTGCCCCTCATCGCGTCCGGCCGGGCCATCGGCACCCTCATCCTGGCCTACGCCCGCCCCCACTCGTTCGTCCCCGGGGAACGGGCGATCCTGACGTCCATCGCCGGACTCATCGCGCAGGCCCTGGACCGCGCCCGCCTCTACGACGCCACCCACCAGCTCGCCCGCAGCCTGCAGACCGCCCTGCTGCCGCGCGTCCTGCCCCGCGTCCCGCGCCTGGAGGTGGCCGCCCGTTACCTGCCGGCGGCGCACGGACTCGACGTCGGCGGCGACTTCTACGACCTCATCCGGATCGACGACACCACCGTCGCGGCCGCCGTCGGCGACGTCCAGGGTCACAACGTGAACGCCGCCGCCCTCATGGGCCAGGTCCGCACGGCCGTACACGCCACCGCCGGCGACCCTCCGGCGGAGGTCCTCGCCCGCACCAACCGGCTCCTGACCGACCTCGAACCCGGACTGTTCACCAGCTGCGTGTACGCCCACATCGACCTCGCGGCCCGCACCGCCCACCTGGTCACGGCCGGCCACCCGCCCCCGCTGCTGCGCCACGTCGGCGGCCCGGCGAAGATGCTGCTCCTGCCTCCGGGGCTGCTCCTCGGCATCGACCGGAACGCCTCGTACACGGCCGTCGAGGTCCCGTTCGGGCCGGGCACCCTGCTCACCCTGTACACCGACGGGCTGGTCGAGGTCCCCGGCGAGGACCTGGAAGAAGGCATCGCGGCCGTCGCCGCCCGCGTCACGGCGACCCGCGAACACCACCCGGTGACCACGCTGGCCGACGACCTCATCGGCCATGCCCGCGGCGGAGCCCCGCGTACCGACGACATCGCCCTGCTCCTGCTGCGCTTCGCCCAGGAGGAGCGGCGATCCTGACGGCGCACGTGACGGAGCCCGGGAGCATATCCAGCTCCCGGGCTCCAGTTTGCCACCCAATTGCGCACACCGGCGGCGTTTAAGAGCCGCGGATCATTCTGAGACCGACGTGTTCTGCCTTTGAACTACCGCGCCACGAGAGAGGCGCAGAGGGGACTTGAACCCCCATCCGTCGATGACCGTCCGCGCTCGGTCGATCCGGCGTTCGGCGGCGAATGCTGAGACTGGAGCGAGAATCTGAGTTTCACGGGGCCGCCTCTGCCGGCTTGGGCCACCCCGGCACGTGTGCCGGGGGAGGGATTCGAACCCCCAACTGACACCCCTTGGTCAGCTTCAACATCAGTTTCAGCTTTTGCGCGCTCGCGCGCGCACCCCCTCGCTCGCACAAGGGGCGATCTGGAGGCTACCGGAACAGGTAGCCGAACACCGCGTCCCCGACGCGCTGGTCGGTGACCTCGGCGCCGTTGGCTTCCTCGCGGGCGAACTTGACGGCCTGCTGCAGCTTTTCGACGCGGTCGAGGAGCTCGTTGACCCGGCGCGCCGGCAGGGCGCCGGAGAACTTCACCGTCGTCCAGTAGCCGACGGGAACGTCCTCGTAGTACACCTCGACCTGGGCCGGGTGCTTCTCCGTGGCCTCGGCCTTCACGTGGTTGCGCGGCACCTTCTTGGTGCGGATCGTGCGGACCGGGTCGGTCTTCCAGGCGTCGGTCGACGGGTCGAGGTTCCAGGCCTCCGACGCGTCGAGCACGGGGAGCTTGCGGACGAACGTGTGCAGGTCCGTGAGCTGCTTCTCAAGGAACAGCAGGTAGGGGACGGGCACTTGGGGCAGCAGGACGGTTCCGTCGACGACGACGTCCGCGGCCGCCGTGCGGTTCGCCCAGTCCTTCGTCGCCGTCACGTCGAACAGCCGCGTCAGCGTACCCGCCGTCGCGCGCAGCACGTCCTCCGCCTTGACCTGCACCCGGGTGGACTCGGGCGGCAGTTGCTCGCCCTCCTCGTCCTTGGGCTGGTACGTCCGCGAGATGCCGGCGAGCAACGCGGGCTTCTGGACGTCCTGGTGGGCTTGGGTCAGTTCCTGGAGGGACTTGGACTTGACGCCCTTCTCCACTGCGATGATCTGATTCAACTTCGGCACACGGTGAAACTAACAGCACACCCGTCCGGTACACATCAGGTTTTTCGGGGGACGTGCCGGGCAGGAACGCGCGCGGCCCGTCCCGCCGCCCCGGAAGGGCGGTGGAACGGGCCGTGAGTGCGACGCGTCGGTGACGGGATCAGACCGCCGGGGACGGGTACGTCGGGTACTCGACGCCGGAGACGTGCTGGACGACCCGGATGACCTGGCACGAGTAGCCGAACTCGTTGTCGTACCAGAGGTAGAGGATCGCGTTGTCGCCGTCGACCTTGGTGGCGCCGGCGTCGACGATCGAGGCGTGACGCGAGCCGACGAAGTCCATGGAGACGGCGTCGGGAGCCGTGGTGAAGTCGATCTGGCGCTTCAGCGGCGAGTTCAGCGAGACGTCGCGGAGGTAGTCGAGGACCTCGTCGCGGGTGGTCTCACGGCCCAGGCGCAGGCTCAGGATGGCGATCGAGACGTCCGGGACGGGGACGCGGATCGAGCTGCCGGTGATCGGGGCCTTGAGGTCCGGCAGCGCCTTGGCGACGGCGGAGGCGGCACCGGTCTCGGTGATGACCATGTTGAGCGGCGCGGAGCGGCCGCGGCGGTCGGCCTTGTGGTAGTTGTCCAGCAGGTTCTGGTCGTTGGTGAACGAGTGGACGGTCTCCACGTGACCGCGCAGGACGCCGTACTCGTCGTCCATGGCCTTCAGCGGCGGGACGATCGCGTTGGTCGTACAGGACGCGCAGGACAGGATCTGCTCGTCCGGCTTGATCGTGTCGTGGTTGACGCCGTGGACGATGTTCGGGACGTCGCCCTTGCCCGGGGCGGTCAGGACGACCTTGTCGATACCGGGGCGCAGGTGCTTGGAGAGCCCCTCGCGGTCGCGCCACTTGCCGGTGTTGTCGATGAGGATGGCGTCCTTGATGCCGTACGCCGTGTAGTCGACCTCGGACGGGTCGTTGGCGTAGATCACCTTGATGGAGTTGCCGTTGGCGATGATCGTGCTGTTCGCCTCGTCGACGGTGATCGTGCCGTTGAACTGGCCGTGGATCGAGTCGCGGCGCAGCAGCGAGGCGCGCTTGACGAGGTCCGCCTCACCGCCACCGCGGACGACGATGGCGCGCAGGCGCAGCCCGTTGCCGGAGCCGGCCTTCTCGATCAGCAGGCGGGCGACCAGGCGGCCGATGCGGCCGAAGCCGTACAGGACGACGTCACGGCCGGCGCCGCGCTCGATCTTGTTGGCACCCGTGGCGCCGGCGACGGCCTGGGCGGTGAACTCCTCCACCGACAGGCCGCGGTCGTCGGCCTTGTAGGTGGTGGCGAGCATGCCGATGTCGATCTGGGACGGGCCGAGGTCCAGGGTGGTGAGCGCCTGGAGGAAGGGCAGCGTCTCGGTGACCGAGAGTTCCCCGCCGGCTATCTGCCGGGCGAATCGGTGGGTCTTCAGGATGCTGACCACCGACTTGTTCACCAAGGAGCGGCTGTGGAGGAGGATCGTGACGTCCTGCTCCCGGTGCAGCTTCCCGATGATCGGGATCATCGACTCCGCGATCTCCTCGCGGTTCTTCCAATTGGTGAACGAGTCGTCATTGACAGTCACAGGTTTATCTTTCGAGCTAGGCGGCGCTCACATGCTAACCCCACGCCCCTTTGGCCACTCAAGGGGGACTGACGGAAGGGTGATGTGCAACACTGCGCCCTATATGTCCTTGTGTGATCGTCCGAGTGCGTGCCGACGCGTGCAGGAGCAACCGGTTCAGCCGGCGATCGGGTACATGGCTCCGCGCCGTCCCTCGGGCGACGTCAGCCACTCCAGCCTCTCCGCGGTGTCCGTGGACGGCACCGGGGTGTGCAGCACGATCGACAGGTCGGGCCGGGCCAGCACGCGCAGCTGGGTCGACTCGACGAACAGCGTGCCCACCACCGGGTGCTCCAGCTCCTTGCGCATCTGGCCGCCGGGCCGGATGTCCCGCTGGTCCCACAGCTCGGCGAACTCCGCGCTGAGCTCCCGCGCCTCCTCGATGACGGCCCGGAACCCCTCGTCGTCGGGCCACTCCGAGTAGGCCGCCCGGTACTGGGCGACGACGTTGCAGGCGATCTCCGCCCAGTGCTTGGACCGGGCCCGGTAGACCGGGTCGGTGAAGAACGCGATCAGGCAGTTCTGCACGATCTCCGGACGCATGCCGAGGACCAGCGCGGCCGCGTCGTTGTACAACACGGTGTTCCAGTACACGTCCATGATGTGCGCGGGGAACGGCATCCAGGCGTCGATCAGCCGCTTCAGTCCCTGGCACATGTCCCGGTCGGCGGGCGCCACTTCGAGGGCCGGCGGGTTGAGGCCCGCGAGGACGTACAGGTGCCTGCGCTCGGCGCTGGACAGCTTGAGGACCCGGCCCACCGAGTCGAGCACCTGTGGGGAGACCGTGATGTCGCGGCCCTGTTCCAGCCACTGGTACCAGGACACCCCGACGCCCGAGAGCACGGCGACCTCCTCCCGGCGCAGGCCCGGCGTGCGACGGCGGGCCCCGCCGTCGGGCAGGCCGGCCTCGGTGGGAGTGACCCGCGCCCGCCTGCTCATGAGGAACTCCCGCAGTTCGGAACGGCGGTGCCTGTCGACCGGTGTAGCCACTCAATCCCCCTGTCGGCTGCCTGGTGGTGCCACCAACAGGATAAGTTCCCACTCTCCACGGGCATTCCCGGGCCACGAGGCTGTGGCCATGGCAATCGACACCCCTACGACGACCACCACGACCGCAACGGCGGCAGCCGCCCCCACGACCGGATCCCGCGGCCCGGCCCCGGCGGACGCCCGGCTCACCGGCCGCGCCAAGCTGGTCCTCTTCGTGCTCTGCGCCGCCCAGTTCATGGTGGCGCTCGACTTCTCCGTGCTGAACGTGGCCCTGCCGGTGCTCGGCGAGGACCTGGGCCTGAGCCGCTCCGCACTCCAGTGGGCGGTCACCGCCTTCGCCCTCCCCTCAGGCGGCTTCCTCCTCCTCTTCGGCCGCATCGCCGATCTCTACGGACGCAAGAAGCTGTTCCTTACCGGCCTCACCCTCTTCGGCGCCGCCTCGCTGCTGGCCACCCTGGCCTGGGACCCGGCGTCGTTCCTGGCCGGACGCGCCCTGCAGGGTCTCGGCGCGGCCGTCATCGTGCCGACCGGCATGTCCCTGCTGACCACCACGTTCCCCGAGGGCCCGCTGCGCGACAAGGCGATCGGCATCTCCGGCACCCTGCTCTCCCTCGGCTTCACCATCGGCATGGTCCTCGGCGGCGTCATGACGGACACCCTCGGCTGGCGCTCCACCATGGGGCTGCTCTCGGTCACCGCGGTGATCGTGCTCGCCCTCGCCCCCGGGCTGCTGCCCGAGTCTCGGACCCCCGGCCGGCCGCGTCTGGACGTACCGGGCGCCGTCACCGTCACCGGCGGCCTGCTCGCGCTGATCTACTCCCTGTCCACGGCGGCCCAGCGCGGGTTCGGCGGGGCGGACGTCCAGGGCACGCTCGTCGCCGGACTGCTCCTGCTCACCACGTTCGCCGTGGTGGAGTCGCGGACCCCGGCTCCGCTCGTCTCGCTGCCGATGCTGGGGCGTCGCACGGTCGCCTGGGGCAACGCCGGCGGACTGATCACCTTCTCGATGATGTCGACGGTCGTCTTCGTGCTGACCCTGTACCTCCAGGAGACGCTGGGCCTGTCCTCCTTCCGGACCGGACTGGTCTTCGGCGTCCAGGGCGTCGCCTCCGCCTTCGCCGGCTCGTACGCCCCCAGGGTCATCGGCCGCTTCGGGGCCCGGCGCACGCTGATCGGCTCGCTGCTCGGCCAGGGCGTGTTCACCGCCGCCCTGCTGGCCGTGGGGACCGGGTCCGGCGCGCTGGTCGCCACCGTCGCCGTCTCGCTGGCCAGCATGTGCCACCTCGGCGCGATCATCTCGTACGGGCTGACCGTCACGAGCGGCGTGCCCGACGCGGAGCAGGGTCTGGCGACGGGCCTCGTCACCACGACGCAGCAGGTCGGCCTGACCATCGGGATCCCGCTGCTCGGGGTCCTCGCCACCACCCAGGCCTCGCTCTTCGGCGGCGTCCGTACGGTCCTGGCGATCGACGCGGCGATCGTGATCGCGGCGGCGGTCCTGGTGGGCGCGGGCCTGGGCGTCCGCGGCACGAAGAAGGCCTGAGCGGCATCGGGACCGGGATCGGGACCGGGGACCGGAGGCGGGGGGTGTCCACCGCGCACCGGTCCCCGTCCGGCGTGGTCCGGGGGTCTCGCCGCCCCGCCCCACCGTGCGGCGGTCCCGCGGATCGGGCGGCCCGTACCGGATGATCGGCCCGACACGGTGCGGACCCGCGCACAGGGCCCACGAGCGACGGAGAGCCGATGCGACAGCGGACCGCCTCCCTGACCGCCGCCCTGGTCGCGACCGTGCTGGCCGCGGTGCCCGGGTGCGGCGGCCCGGCCGCCGTCCGCGGGGCGCCGGCCCCTTCGGCCTCCGTTCCCCCGTCCGGGCCCACCGGCCGGGCGCCCCGGGACTTCGCCGGCCGGGTCGACATCGGCGGCGGCCGAAGGCTCTGGCTGAGCTGCAAGGGGAGCGGCGGTCCCACGGTCGTGCTGGAATCCGGGCTGCACGACTCGTCCGACACCTGGACCTTCACCGAGACCCGGCCACCCGTCCCGAAGGCACCGGCGGTCTTCCCGGGCGTCGCGGCCTTCGCCCGGGTGTGCACGTACGACCGGCCCGGGACCATCCGCTACACCGACCCGCCGGCGCTCACCACCCGCAGTACGCCCGTGACCGGCACGCGCTCCCTCACCGCCATGGCCGCGGACCTCGACAAGCTGCTGACGGCGGCCCACGTGCCCGGCCCGTACCTGCTCGTCGGCCACTCCTTCGGCGGGATGATCACCCGGCTGTACGCCCAGCAGCATCCGGACCGCACCGCCGGACTCGTCTTCGTCGACGCGTTCGGCACGAACGCGAAGCCCTACTTCGGCGCACAGTGGCCTGCGTACCTGAGACTGCTGAACAGCCCCGGCACGCCCTTCGACGCGGACCCGGCCTTCGAGAGGGCCGACGTCGACGCCGCGGCCGCCGCGGTGAAGGCGGCGAAGCCCCTTCCGAAGGTCCCGATGGCCGTGCTCAGCAAGACGGAGCCCTTCGCGGCCCCGGCGGGGAGCCCCAGGACCGTCCTCGCACCGCTGGAGCGTGCCTGGCCCGGGGTCCAGCAGGCGCTGGTGGAGCTGGGGAACCAGACCCCGCACCTGCTGGCCACCGGAAGCGACCACTACGTGCAGCTGCACGACCCGGACCTGACGATCGCCGCCATCCGGCTGGTCGCGGGCAGGGCCCTCGCCGGACGGTGAGCGTCCGCCCGCCGCTCACGCGCTCACACCCGCCTCCAGCGGGGCGGGTGGCCCGGGGTGACGGGCTCGGGGACCGGTTCCGGGCCGCGCAGGTGCAGGTTGCGGACCGTGGTCGCGGTCTCGCGTTCGAAGTGCTCCCAGGAGATCAGCCGTCGCCAGGTGGGATCCGGCCGCCCCGGCACGGTGGCACCCCGGGCCGCCCATTCCCGGGCGAGCCCCTCGAACAGCGGGGCGGACCCGGCCGCGGGGGTCGCCTGCCGGGGGACGTAGAGGGGGCGGTCGCCGTCATCCGCAGCCCGGTGCCGCGCCGTGGTGGTGAGCGTGGAGCGCGTCGTCGTCATGCCCGGGCAAACGATTTCCCGGGCGGCGGGGACACGCACGGGCTGCCGAGGGGGTCGGCGGATGCCGGAGCCGGGAGGGCTCCCCGAGGCGGGGGCCGGACCGCCGGCCGGCGCGGTCCGGGGGACCACCCGTCACACCTGGGGTCCTGGGGACCGCCCGTCACACGTGCGTGACCTCGGGGGCCGGGGGAGCGAGCTCCAGCAGCGTGCGGGCGCCGATCCCCGTCGAAGAACCCGATCCGCCGGACGCGGGGGCGGCGACGGGCGGGATTCCGGACGCAATTGCCAAGGCGCGTTCGGAGCAGGTGAGTTCGGCCGGATCGCGCCGTCGGCCGATAGGCGCGGAGATGCCATCTGCAATACCGCAGATTTCCTTCGGAAGAAGTCCCGCGAGAATCCGGACATTGCCGCGGCGGGGCCCGGGAGACGTCCGTGGTGTTTCGGCCCCGCGGGCCGGAAGTCCGCGCTCGTTGGCCGAGGAGGAACTCGGCCGATTTGGCAGCGCGTTCCTCTTGTCTCATCATGTGAACAGACATCAGGTTGAGCCGCGCTCGCCAACTGTGTCCACCCGACGCATTGTTGACGGATCAACGGACGAGAGTGGTGTGAGTTCCACCACTCCCCGCCGCCTCGCCTGCATCCCGTCTATTTCAACTTTCATCTTTCGAGGTAAAGGCAGCATGCCCGTCCAGCAGTTTTCAGACCTCGTGCGTTTCGCCCGCGACCGTTCCCCTTTCTACGCCGAGCTCTACGCGGACCTGCCACCGCACGTGAGCCGGATCACCGACGTTCCCGTCGTGGACCAGAACGAGTTCTGGGCCGCCAACACCCTGCACGACAACCGCGTCCTGACTGCGCCGCTCGGGGAAGCCGTCGTGTTCAAAACGGGCGGTACCACGGGCACTCCGCGCTTTTCCTGCTACACCCGCGAGGAATGGCGGGAGTTCGTCACCGCCTTCGGTTCCGGGATGGTCGACGCGGGCCTGCGCCCCGGCCACCGCGTCGCCGACCTCTTCTACGCCGGCGAGCTCTACGCCAGCTTCCTGTTCATCCTGGACTCGCTCGCCCACGCCCCCGTCGCCAACGTCCGGCTGCCCATAGGCGGCGGCGCCGCGCCGGCCTCGACCGTGGCCACGCTGGAGGACTTCGGCGCCCACGTCGTCGCCGGCACCCCGACCACCCTGTGCCGGCTGGCAGAGCACCTGACCTCCACCGGCCGCCGGCTGCCCGGTGTCGAGTTCCTCTTCTTCGGCGGCGAGGCCCTCTTCGCCGATCAGCGCCGCCTCCTGTCGGCCGCCTTCCCGCAGGCCACGCCGCGCTCGCTCGGCTACGCCAGCGTCGACGGCGGCCTGCTCGGCAGGCCGGTGCCCGGGCCCGACCCGCGCACGCACCGCCCGTTCGCCCCGCACACCGTCGTCGAGATCCTCGACGAGACCACCGGTGAGCCGATCCGCGAAGCGGGCCGCCCCGGACGGGTCGTCGTCACCCAGCTCTTCCGCAGCCTCATGCCCGTCATCCGCTACCCCGCCGGCGACCGCGCGGAGTGGACCGGCACCGAAGGCGGCCCGTTCCGCATCCTGGGCCGCGCCGAGGAAGGCGTACGCGTCGGACCCGTCTCGCTGTACTGGCAGGACGCCACCGACGCCGTCGCCGAAGCGGACACCGAGGGCCGCGTCACGGGCATGCAGCTCGTCGTACGCCGCTGGGAGGGCCGCGACGGCCTCGTCCTGCGCCTGGCCACCGCTCCCGGACAGGACCCGGCCGGCCTGGACGTCCTCGCCAAGGGGCTCGTCACCGGCCTGAACACCGCCCGGCCGCTCTACCCCGACAGCGTGGCCGCCGGATTCGTCCACCCGCTGGGCGTCGAGTGGGTCCGCCACCGCGACCTGGTGGTCAACCCCCGCTCCGGCAAGCTCGTCCGCGTCATCGACGAGAGGCCGACCGCATGACCGCGCCGACCGCCTCCACCCGGCGCCGCCCGCCCCTCGTCCTGCGCAACCGCACCTTCGGCACCGTATGGCTGGGCCAAGTCCTCACGCAGGCCGCCGTGCGCATGTTCCAGGTGGGCATCTCCTGGTGGCTCGTCAGCGACGCCGCCTCCGGTGCCGGAGGCTTCGCGGCCGGGCTGTTCATGGCCGTCAGCACCCTGCCCGCCGTGGTCCTCGCCCCGCTCGTCGCCCGCGCCATCGCCCGTTTCGCGCACCGCTCGCTGCTGCGCACGGCGGCCGGAGGCGCAGGGGCGGCCGCTGCCGCACTGGCCGTCTGGGCCGGCGCGAGCGACCTGCCCGTCGCCGCGGCCTACGCCGCCGCCCTCGCCCTGGCGACCTGCCAGGCCTTCTTCGACCCGTGCCTGACCACCTCGGTGCCCGAACTCGTGGACGACGAGGACATCGAGGCCGCGACCGGCTTCGAGCTGTCCACCCAGTCGCTCGCGAGCCTCGGCGGCGCCCTGCTCGGCGCCCTCGTCGTGGACGGGGCCGGAGTGGCCGGCCTCGCCGTGGGCTGCGCCGCGGCCTACGCCACGGCCGCCCTGCTCATCACGGCCGCACGCTTCCGCACCGCCGCTCCCGGCCCCGCCGCCGGCCCCGCCGCCTCGCCCACCGCTGACGCGGACGCCGCCCCCGAGGGCGCCACCGCCGATGCCGGCGCGGCCGTGGCGCAGGCCCCCGCACCGCGCCGGAACCTGCGCCGGATCCTGGGCTCCCTGCCGTACGTCCGCGGCATCCTGCTCTGCTTCACCGCGGCCAACCTCTTCACCACGGCCGTCTTCGTCGTCATGCCGCTGTACACCGCCTCGGTGCTGCACGGCGACGGCGCCACCGTGGCCCTCCTGGAGGCCTCGCTCGGCGCGGGCACGCTCGTCGGCTCCTTCACCGGCGCGCGGGTGCCCGGCCGGCCCGCCGTCGTGGGCACCGCCTGCCTGGGCACGATGGCCGTGGCCCTCGCCGTACCCGGCCTGATCGCCGCGCGGCCCGTCATCGCCGGGGCCCTGCTGGTCACCGGCTGGTGCGTCGGGGTGATCGGGGTCCGCTTCGTCGCCCTGTTCCAGCGACTCGTACCGCCCGCCGACAAGCCCGCGTTCTTCGCCGTCATGCAGGCCGTCCTCGGCGCGACCTTCCCCGTCGCCTCGCTGCTCTTCGGCTTCCTCGGCGACCACCTCTCCGCCCAGACGCTGTGCCTGGTCCAGGCGGCCGGACTCGTGCCCGCCGCCCTCGCCCTGGCCCTGCTGCCCGGACCCACCGGCCCGGCGGCCGGGCCCGGCAGCGGTGCCGCCGAGCAGGACGCCGGGCACGATCCCTGCGCCGGGGCCCCGTCCGGGCCCCCGCCGGCGCCGACCCCCGCAGGAGGCGCGCGATGACCGCAGCGATCGAGCAGGCCACCGCGGCCGACATCGCCGATCTCCGCCAGCTCTACTACGCCGTCTACGGGCCGCACTACCCCACGGCCCTCGGCACCGACCCCGCCGAGATGTCCCGGCTCATCCGGGACCCGCACACCCTCTGGCTCGTCGCCCGCTGCGCCCGTACCGGCGCCCTCGCCGGATCGGCCGCCGTCCACAGCGAACCCGGCAGCCGCATCGGACGCCTCGAAGGGCTCGCCGTCCACCCCGACCAGCGCGGGTCCGGGCTCGCCGGACAGCTGACCGAGGCCGTCTGCGCCGGGACCCTCGACGCCGGGACGCTCGACTCGGTGTACGCCACCGTCCGTACGGTCAGCGCCGGACCCCAGCGCGTCGTGGCCCGCAACGGCTTCCGCCCCCTCGGCATCCTGCCCAACGCCGTGGATCTCAGCAGCCGCGAAAGCCTCGCACTCTACGCGCGTCACTCGCCCGGCGTCCTGGACCGCCGGGTACCCGTCGACGAGGTGCCCGCCTCCCTGCTGCCGCTCCTGCGCACGGCCGAGGCGAGCCTCGGCATCAGCTACGCGGGCGTCCGGCCCACCCCGCCGGTGCCGGCGGGCCGCGGGCCCGCCGCGCGGCCGCTGGAGATGATCGAGGCACCGGCCTTCGTCCGCCGCCGCTTCCACGAGCACTTCCCCGACACCGGCCGCTGGTTCTACCCGCTGCACACCCCCAACGTCCTCCTGACCCCCGACGACGGCGGCTTCGAGGTGTACGCCTACCTCAACCGGACCGGCGGCTACTGCGCCCTGGTCGCGGCCCACCCCGACCCGGTGGCCGCCGCGGGCTGGCTGGAGCCGGTGACCCGGACCCTGACCCGCGCCGGCGCCGGGTACGTCGAGGCGCTCGTACCCCTGGAACACCACGCCGCACTCTCCGCGTTCGCCGCCCAGGGCTTCATCGCCGGGGCCCTGTACCCGGCCATGCGCCGGGACGGGGACGGCTTCCACGACTACGTGGTGATGTCCCGCACCGCCGAGCACATCGATTTCCGCGGCCTGGTCGTCGACCCGCCGCTGCGGCCCTTCCTCGATTCCTATGTGTCGGCCTGGGCGTCGACGCATCTGCCCGTACGTGAGGTTGCTTCATGACCCCTTCCACGACCCCCTCCACCACTGCGTCCGCGCCCGGCTCCGCAGCCCCTCCGGCGGCAGACTCGAAACCCCATCTCGCCCCCGTCGACGTGCCCGACGCCGCGGCCCTCGCCCGCGTGCAGCAGCTGTGCGACCTGACCTCGCCCTACTCCTGCGGCCCCGCCGAGGAAGAGCTGTTCGCCGCCGCCATGGCCGAGATCAACACGTGGCACCGCGACCGCTCCCCGTTCTTCCGCAGCCTGTACGACGGCGACCGGCCGCACACCCCGTACCGGGCGCCCCTGGTGCACGCGAACTTCTTCAAGCGCCACGAGGTCCTGTCCATCCCCCGGGACGAGGTGCACCTCCACCTGACCTCCTCCGGCACCACCGGACAGAAGTCGCAGATGTTCTTCGACGAGTGGACCATCAAGTCCGCCCAGCGCATGGTCGCCCGCATCTTCGACCACAACGGCTGGATCACCCCCGAGCAGCCGGTCAACTACCTGCTCTACAGCTACGAGCCCGCCCGCGACCTGAACCTCGGCACCTCGTTCACCGACAACTACCTGTGCGACTTCGCGCCGGCCCGGCAGGTCGAGTACGCCCTGCGCAACACCGGCAACGGGCACGAGTTCGACCCCTTCGGATGCGTCGCCGCACTGCGCCGTTTCGCCGAGGACGACGTACCCGTGCGCATCCTCGGCTTCCCCGCCTTCCTCTGGTTCACCCTGGAGCGGATGCGGGCCATGGGCCTGCCCCCGCTGGAGCTGCCGGAAGGGTCCCTGATCATCCTGGGCGGCGGCTGGAAGGGCCATACGGACCGGCAGATCGGCAAGCACGAGCTGTACGCGCGCGTCACCGAGCAGCTGGGCGTCCCCCCGGAACGGATCCGGGACACCTTCGGCTCGGTCGAGCACTGCATCCCGTACATCGAGTGCTCGCAGCACAACCTCCACGCGCCCGTCTGGTCCCGCGTCTTCATCCGCTCCACCCGCACCCTCGAACCCCTCCCGTACGGCGAACGCGGCTACCTGCACCTCGTGTCCCCGTACATCACCTCCGTGCCCGCCCAGAGCGTCGTCATGGGAGACCTCGCCTCGCTCCACCCGGGCGAGGAGTGCGGCTGCGAGCTCGCCACCCCGTGGTTCACGGTCCACGGCCGCGCCGGCGTCAGCCGCAACCGCAGCTGTGCCGTGGCCGCCGCCGAACTGATGAAGGGAATGTCATGACCGACACCATCAACCACCACTACTGGCAGGGCACCTTCATCGCCGACGAGGAGGCCGCCCGCCGCCTGGCCGGCCTGCCCGCCGCCGTCGGGGCCGCCCTCGCCGCGCCGCTGGACACCGAGACCGTCCTGGCCGCCTGCGACGCGCTCTCCCGCGCCCTGCGCGATCCCGGCCACCCCGTACGGCAGCGGCTGGCCCCGCACCTGCCCGCGACCGTCACCGGGCCCGGTGAAGGGCCCGGTGAAGGGCCCGGTGACGGGACGGGCGGCGCGGCCGGTGCCGCGGACCCCGGGGAACTCCTCGCCGAACTCGCCGACTTCCTCAGCCGCAGCGCCCTCACCCGCAAGCTCCGCCGCGAACTCGGCGGCACCGCCCCGCAGCGGCTGAACCGCCCCGACGCCAAGGAGACGGTGTACGAGGCCTGGGCGCCCGTCGGCCTCGTCGCCCACATAGCACCAGGCAACGCCGCCACCGTCGCCCCCCTCAGCCTGATCGAGGGACTCCTCGCCGGGAACGTCAACGTCCTCAAGACCAGCAGCTCCGACACCCTGCTCGCCCAGCACCTCCTCGCCGAACTCGCCGCGCAGGACCCGACCGGCGCCCTCGCCGAGCGGATCATCGTGCTGCGCTTCCCCTCCTCCCGCCAGGAGTGGCTGCGCCTGATGTGCGCCCCCGCCGACGCCGTCGCGGTCTGGGGCGGCGAGGCCGCCGTCGAGGGCGTCGCCGCCCACGTCCCGGCCGGCTGCCGCCTCGTGGAGTGGGGCCACAAGATCTCCTTCGCCTACCTCACCCGGGACGCCTGGGCGGACGAGGCGACGCTGGACGCCCTGGCGCGGGACGTCTGCCTCTTCGAACAGCAGGCCTGCTCCAGCCCCCAGGTCGTCTACCTCGACACCGACGGTGCGGACACCGACGTCCTGCACGCGTTCGCCGAGCGCCTGGCCGCGGCCCTGGCCGTGCAGCCGGCGCCCGCCGGGCCCGACCTCGACCCGGCCGAATACGCGGAACTGACCACCACCGAGCACCTCGCCCGCCTGGAGGAGCACCTGGGCCTGACCCGCGTCCTGGCCGCCCCCGACGGCACCTGGCGCGTCATGGCCGACACCCGCCCGGCCCTCACCGCCTCACCGCTGCACCGCAGCGTCTGGGTCAAACCCCTGCCCCGCAAGGACCTCATGGCCACGCTGCGCCCCATGCGCCGCTACCTCCAGACGGCGGGCATCGCGGGCAGCCCCACCGACACCGCCGAGCTGGCCGGCCTGGTCCTGGCCGCCGGGGCCACCCGGGTCACCCCCGTCGGCGCCATGACGGCGGGCTACGCCGGCGAACCGCACGACGGCGTCTACGCCCTCCAGCGCTACAGCCGCCGCGTCGCCGTCCAGGCCGACGAGCGGTTCACCGCCACCGCCTGCCTCGACGACCTGGCCCGCCCGGCGGTCTTCCCGCCGCCCTCGGGGCCGCTGCTGGACAAGGCCGCCGTCCAATACCTCAACCGCGGCGTGGACCGCGGCGACGCCGAGCTGTACTTCCGCAGCGGGGGCAGCACCGGCACGCCCGCCCTGTCGCTGTTCACGTACGAGGACTACGACACGCAGATGCACGCCGCGGCCCGCGGCCTGCTCGCCGCCGGTTACGACCCGGCCCGGGACCGCACCGCCAACCTGTTCTACTGCGGCGGCATGTACGGCGGGTTCATCAGCTTCTTCTCCATCCTGGAGCGCCTCGGCGGGGTCCAGATGCCGATGGCCGCCGGCTCCGACCACCGGGCCACCGCGGAGATGATCGTCGCCTACGAGGTCGACACCCTGTTCGGCATGCCCTCCTACCTCTGGCAGCTGCTGCACGAGGAGGCAGGACTCCTGCGCTCCTACGGAGGCCTCCGCAAGATCTACTACGGCGGCGAGCACTTCACCGAGGAGCAGCGCCGCACCCTCACCGAGACCTTCGGCATCGAGGTCGTCCACTCCGTCACCTACGGCAGCACCGACCTGGGTCCCCTCGGCTACCAGTGCACGCACAGCACGGGCAGCGTCCACCACCTCCACGCCGACCTGCACACCCTGGAGATCGTCGACGCCGACGAGGACAGGCCGGTGGCGCCGGGGGAGACCGGCCGGCTCGTCTTCACCACCCGGGCGCGGCGCGGCCAGCACCTCGACCGGTACGTCATCGGCGACCTCGGCCGCGCCCTGCCCGGCCGCTGCCCCTGCGGCAGTCACGCCCCCCGCTTCGAACTGCTCGGGCGGCTGGGCGAGGTGATGAGGGTGGCCACGTACTTCCTCAACTACCGCCGCTTCGTGGCCATCGCGGGGGAGCGGCTGGAATACGGCGGTGAGCTCCAGGCCGTCCTGACCGCCGGGGCCGCCCGCGAGGCCCTCACCCTGCGGATGGAGAGCGCCCACGCTCCGGATCCGGACAGGTCGCGCGAGGCGTTCCTGGCCGCGTACCCCGAACTGCGGTCGGCCGTGACGGAGAACCTGCTCGACTTCACGGTCGAGGTGGTCGACGGTGCGCGCCTGGCCCGTACGGCCGCCAGCGGGAAGCTGCTGGCGGTGGTCGACCGGCGGCGGTAGCCCGCGATCCGGTCCGGCCCCGTGCCCGCGCGGGCGGATCTTAGACGGGGGAGGGGAGGTTTTGCGTCAGATCTCCCAATCTCCGCCCGCCGCCCCGCCCGCTCAGTAGCGTCAGCCCCACCAGTGGACCGGTGCACCGGAAGCGGGCGCCGGCCGTGAACGTGAGATGAGGAGCGGGCGCAGATGGCGAATGTGGAAGTCTCGTTGAAGGAGACGATGACCTCGATCGAGGGCACCCTGGGTGTGGCCCTGGTCGACTACACCAGCGGAATGGCCCTGGGGACGCTCGGTGGCGGCAAGGACCTCGACCTGGCGGTCGCCGCGGCGGGAAACACCGATGTGATCCGGGCCAAGGTCCGCACCATGGAAATGCTCGGTCTGGACGACGGCATCGAGGACCTGCTCATCACCCTCGGGACCCAGTACCACCTGATCCGGCTGCTGAAGGGCAGGGGGTCCAACGGGCTGTTCCTGTACGTCGTGCTGAACAAGGCCAACTCCAATCTGGCCATGGCCCGGCACCAGCTCAAGCGCATCGAATCCGAGCTGGAGATCTAGCCGTCGCCGTTTCCTCGGGCCCACGCATGCCCACGAATTGAAGAACTCTTCAATCCGGCACATCCGAAATTGGTCAAGCCAGGGCGCGCGTGGGCCCGCCGGACGCGATGATGGGTGCAGGCGGGCGGCCAACTCAACGGCCCTGGGCCGCACATACGGGTCGAAGCAACGGCGGGAGAGTAAGTGGGCAAGCAGGTACCCCTGTACCAGGCGAAAGCCGAGTTCTTCCGCATGCTGGGACACCCCGTCCGGATCCGCGTTCTGGAACTCCTCCAGAACGGGCCGAGGCCCGTACGCGAACTCCTCGCCGAGATCGACATCGAACCGTCCAACCTGTCCCAGCAACTGGCGGTCCTGCGCCGCTCCGGAATCGTCGTCTCCACGCGCGACGGCGCGACCGTCAACTACGCCCTCGCCGGCGGAGACGTCGCCGAACTCCTGCGCGCGGCCCGCCGCATCCTCACCGAGCTGCTGGCGGGCCAGAGCGAACTCCTCGCCGAACTGCGGCAGGTGGAACCCCGCACCGGCCATGCGGGAACCGGCGCGGGCACCGGTGCGGGCAGGGGCGCGGGCACCGGTGCGGGGGCCGGGCGCTGAGCAGCCGTGTCAGCCGAGCGCGTCGAGGAGTTCGTGCTCGCGGGCGGCGCTGAGGCCGGCCCGCCGTTCCCGGTCCAGGCCCTGTGCGCGCTCCCACACCAGCGTGTCGGCCAGCAGATCCGACCGCGGCCGGTGCCGGAGTCCCGCGGCGCGCGCCGCGGACCCGTCCCGGGCCGACCACCCCTCCCAGCCCGCCTCGGCCAGCCACATCGGCAGCGATCCGGCCCCCATGTACTGGGCCACGCCGTTCGCGAGCAGCCACTGCGACTCGGCGCCCACGAGCGGACCGGTGTGGCCGCCCGTCGTGCGGGACAGCTCGATCCACTCCCGGAACGGGACGACCGGGCCGACGGCGTCGTAGGTACCCGTGCACCGCCGCTCCGCCGCGTCGAGCAGCCAGGCGGACAGGTCCCGTACGTCGACGACCTGGGTCGGAGCCGCCGGTACGGCGGGAACCAGCATCGGCCCGTGCGGGTCGCGTGCGGCGCGCGCCACCCAGTAGCCGGAGCGGTCGCTGTGGTCCCCCGGGCCGCCGATGAGGCCGGCGCGCGCGATGAGCAGGCGCTCGCCGAGCGCGGCCGCCGACGCCTGCTCGCAGGCCACCTTGGCCTCGCCGTACAGTTCACGGTCGACGGTGCTCCGGTCCGTCGGAGGAAGGAGCTCGGCGGACTCGTCCGCTCCCAGTGCGGCGTGGGAGGCGTAGGCGCTGACCGAGGAGACGTAGGTCCAGTGCCGGGCCCTGCCGCCGAGCGCGTCGAGCGCGCCGCGGACGAAGCCCGGCTGCCACGACACCTCGACGACCGCGTCCCAGTCGCGGTCGAGCAGCGGCCCGTACGCCGCGGGGTCCTGCCGGTCGGCCGTCACCAGCCGGGCCCCGTCGGCGACTTCGCCGCTCTCGCCGCGGGCCAGGCACGTCACCCGATGGCCGCGCGCGATCGCCTGCCGGGACAGCTCCCGGCCCAGCCATGCCGTTCCACCCAATACCAAGATCTCCATACCGGCACCCAAGCACCGGGGCCCTCGAACATCCAGCCGGATTCGCGGACGGCGGACAGCGGAGCGAACGGTGGATGCGAACGCTGGACGTGACGGCGGACGCGAGCGCTGGACGTGACGGCGGACGCGAACGGGCCGCGGCCCCGGGATACCGCCGGGCCGACCGGTCGGTGGCTGGGCTGTCCCGTGATCCCCGGCGGGCGCGCGACGCCGGCTACGGCACCTCGCTGCGTTGTCGGAACGCCCGGATACGCCAATGTGCGGTTGCCCCTCCGCCGTGCGGTGCACCGCATCCGACGCCGCGCGCTGATCCACCGGGGATCACGGGACAGCCCTTAGCCTGGCTGCATGAACAGCTCCGCTGATCCCGGGCCCGCCCTCGACCGGTACACCGTCGTCCTGCGCCCGGGGCTCACCGAACCCGGCGCCGCCGCCTCCGCCCGCCGTGGCGTACTGCGCACGGCACTGGTCGAGGCCACCGGCGCGTACGGGGCCTCCGGCTATCCGCGGTACGAGGGCGAGGGCATCCAAGCCGACATCGACCCCGAAACCCGAACCGTGGAGGCGGTGACGGTGGACGGCGCGGAACTCCCGTACGGCTGGGTGGCCCAGGTGACCGACCCCTGAGCCGCGGGGGCGGTCGCCGGACCCGCGTCCCCGACGGCCGTCCCGCGGCGGCCTCCCCCGGTGGCAGGGGCCCGGAACCGGGGCGGGGCGGGCGCGCGGCGTGCGTGCGTCGTGCGTGCGGGGGCGGGAGGGGCTGGTGGAATGGTCTCTTCGGCTGCCGGGCCGGGGAGGTGCCGTGTCGGAGCATGACGGGGGGTCCGCCGGGCCGCCTGGGGAGTACGGGGCGCTGCTCGCGAGCCTGCGCGTGACGGAAGCCGCGGCCGAGCAGATCGGCACGGGGCTCGACGAGGGTGCCACCTGCCGGGAGCTGGCCGGCTTCCTCTTCCGGAACCTGTGCGACGCCGTCGCGGTGGACCTGCGTACCGAGAGCGGCCGCCTGGACCGTGTCGCGGCGGCCGGCGAGGTCGGCCTGTTGGAGGCGCAGGCCAAGGCCTCCCCCTCCGTGCGGGCCGTGGACGGGGGGCATCCGCTGTCCGAGTGGACGGCGCTGTCGGCAGGCACCCCCGTGCACCTGCTGTCCGTACCGCTCCAGGCCCGGAGCCGGGTGCACGGCGCGGTGCTCGCCGTACGCGCCCGCGGCCGTTTCAGCGACCACGAGGCGGCGACGATCCACTTCACGGCGCGCCTCGCGGCGGTGCACCTGGGCCACGCCCGGGAGCTGGCCGCCACCGAGGAGACCGCGATGCACCTGCAGCGGGCCCTGGTGTCGGAGCCGGGCCGGCCGCACCCCAATCTGGCGACGGCCAGCCGCTATCTCCCGGTCGGTTCCGGGGCGCTGGTCGGCGGGGACTGGTTCGAGACGGTGCGGCTCCACTTCGGCCGCACCCTGCTGGTGGCCGGGGACGTGATGGGCCACGGCCTCGACGCCGCGGTGGACATGAACGCCCACCGCTCCACGCTGCGCGACGTGGCCGCCACGGACCTCGCCCCGCACCGCGTGCTGCGCCAGCTGGACGCCCTGGTGGCCGGGGACCCGGCCCGCCGGCCGGCCACCTGCCTGCTGGTACGGGTCGACCCCACGCGCGGCGTCGCGGACTTCGCCAGCGCCGGCCATCTGCCGCCGGCGGTCTTCGGAGGGGACGGCTCGGCCGCGCTGGCCGAGGTCCCCGTCGGCCCGCCGCTGGGCACCGGTATCGGCGGCTACGAGGGCATCACCCGGCCGGTCACCACCGATGAGACCCTGCTGATGTTCACCGACGGGCTGGTGGAGCGGCGCGGCGAGGACATCGACGTGACGCCGGCCCGGCTGGCCGGGCTGCGGCTGCCGGCGGGCGCGGCGGTGGAGCAGCTGGTGGACGCGGTGGTGGCGGCCCTGGACGCCCGCCACGCCGAGGACGACGTCGCCGTCCTCGCGGCCCGCATCCGCCGGCGCAGGGCTTGGGCCCTGTCGTCGAACTGCCGTCTGCCCCGTGACGCCTGGCACGCGCTCTCGCCGCACCGGGCGAAAGCCAAGTACGGTGCAGTACGCGGTCGTCGCCCGGAGGGCGGCCCCGCGCCGAGAGCACGCACCAGACGCCGCGGGGCCGCCCTCCGGGCGACGACGTGAGTGTGACGACAGGGCCTGGGCCCGCCGGCATGCCCCCGCAGCCGCAACCGGCGCCGGAACCGCAGCCGGCGCCGGAACCGCAGCCGGCGCCGGAACTGCAGCCGGCGCCGGAACCCGCGCAGGCGAGGCACTGCCCGCACCCGGACGTCCGGCCCACCGGGTCACGGGACCCGAGGCCTTGACCTCAAGCCCACTTGAGGGAACAGAGTGATCCGCATGAACACCGAAACCGAGGACATCGAGGCCATCGAGCGAGTCGTGGCCACCGTCGAGCGCACGCAGCGCACCAAGGACGTCGAGGGCTTCCTCGGGCTCTTCCATCCCGACGCCCTCTGGACCACCGCCCACGGCAAGGTCCTCATCGGCTTCGACGCGATCGCCGAGTTCACCCGCGCGGTCCTGCCGAACGCGAGCTGGGACGGCGAGGTCACGTACGAGACCGTGCACACGCAGTTCCTGGGACCGGACGTCGCGGCCGTCAAGGTCCGGCAGGTCTACCACGCGGCGGCCGGTGACACGGAGGGCGCCCCGCTCTACGTCATGACCCGGCAGCCGGACGGAACCTGGCTGCTCCACGCCTGCCAGAACACCGAAGTCCGGGCGGACTAGGCCCTGTCGTCGAACTCCCGTCGTTGCGGGGCGGACGGCAGTTTGACGACAGGGCCCAGGGGCCGTCGTGGGCCGGCGGGTGGCGTCAGCGGGGCGTGTGGCGGGCCAGTTCCCCTGCCTGGCCCGCAGTTCCGCGGGCGCCGGCTCCGGGGTGGCTGGATCCGTCCGGTCCACGCTGGTTCCGGCGCGTTCTGCGAGGACCGGCACCCTGGCGGTGAAACCCTCGGAGAGGGCGAGTGCGACCCCGTGCCGTGGCCCCCGGTGCCGCGTCGGCAGGGCGTAGACGAAGGCCTCCAAGGCGGCGGGGTCGATCCGGCGGTCGTCGTTCTCCACCGGGCCGATGGCCGTGGGGAGTTGCAGCCCCGACTCGAAAACGGCCACGTGGCGCAGGAACAGGCGCCACGCCCCCTTGGACGGGTTCCCCCGCATCTCGTCGCCCTGTCGAAGTACCGGCTCATCGCGGCCCCTCCGGCTGATCGCGGCAACGCCGCGGGTCCGACCGGGTCATCGACGGCGTACGGGCGGTCGTGCTCCGACGGGACGCCCCGCGACCGATCCCGGGGCGTGCCGGGGGGGGGTGCGGCGGGCCGGGTGGTCCGGCGGTCGCAGGCCGGGCCGTCACTCGTACCGGTACTTCAGCGAATCCGCCTCCGCCCGCTCGATGTCGGCGATCGTCAGCTCCGGCAGCCGCAGCTGGGCCAGCGTCACCTCGGCCGAGGTCGGCTGGGCGTCCGCCGGCAGCCACTGCTCCGGCTTCCAGGCCGCGCTGCGCAGCAGCGACTTGGGGCAGTGCGGGTAGACCTCCTCGATCCCCAGCACCAGCGCACTGGCCGGTGGCCTGCCCACGGCGGTCAGCTGCGACAGCAGCTCCGGGCGGGTGGAGACGCAGGCCCGGCCGTTCACCCTGAGCGTGGTGGTGCGCCCCGGGACGACGAACAGCAGCCCGGCCCGTCCGGTGGCGACGACGTTCTGCAGGGTGTCCAGACGCTTGTTGCCGGTTGCGTCCGGTACGGCCACCGTCCGTTCGTCCAGGACGGCGACGAAGCCGGCGGGGCCGCCGCGCGGGGAGACGTCACAGTTGCCCTCGGCGTCCGCGCTCGCGACCAGGACCAGGGACGAGCAGCCGATCAACCGCCGGGTCTGCTCGGTGAGTTCCGTCATCTGCTTGCGCACGGCGGCCTCGCCGGGGAGCGAGTAGGCCCGGCGCAGCGCCTCCTGGTCGGGCACGGCGTCGAGGCGGAGCGAGTCGAAGGCGCTGCCGGCGAGAGGTGTCGTCATGCCCCGACCCTAATGGGCGGCTCTGCCGTCGATCCCGGTCGGTGACCCAGGAGAACGCGTCCGCCAACCGCGGCCGGGGGCGTCACGTCCACGGCCCGGTCGAGGTCCCGGCCCGGGAAGCCGGCCGCCTCGTACACCGCGTAGCCCGTGGTCCTCGTACCGGGCCATCCCGTCCCCGTACGCGAGGTGCGTGCCGATGGCGTTGACGAGCCAGGGGTGGCGCGCGGTCAGCGCGTCCCCGTCCCGGGCGAGGGCCCGCGCGGCGGCGCGCCGGCCGGACTCGGCGGGGTCCGGCGCCTGGACCTCGCCCCACACCAGGTCGGCGCCGAGCCCGGCTGCCGCCCGGGCCTGCGCATGCGCGGGCCCCTCGGTGCCCTCGGCGTGACGGCCGGGCCGGCCGCTCCGCCGCGGCCCGTAGACCCGAGGCCGGCGGCATCAGGAGCGCGTCAGGGTTCGGGCGCCCGGCATCAGAGGACCGTCAGCGCGGCCGCCCGGGACCCCGCGCCACCGTTCCATGGAGGCGCGGGGAAACAGAGCTGGAAGGCGGAACGGTGCCAGGACGAATCGTGGCGGGCACGTGCGGATCCCTCGGCAGCCTCACGGCGTTGCACCGGGCACGGGACGAGGCGCGCGCACGCGAAGCCGAGCTCTGGGTCGTACTGGCCTGGCAGCCGCCGCTGGACGGCCCGGGCGCCCGGCGCGGCCCGGGCGGTACGCCGCTGCTCGCCGCCACCAGGGACGCGGCGGTGGCGCGGCTGCAGGAGGTGCTGGACAGCGCCTTCGGCACGGGCGCGCCCGGAGTGACGCTGACCGCACTGGCCGTCCGGGGCACTCCGGGCGCCGCGCTGCTGGAGGCGGTCCGCGACGCCGACGACCTGCTCGTCGTCGGTACGGGCGCGCGGCGGCCGCTGCTCCGGGTCCTGCGGCCCTCGGTGGCCCGGTACTGCCTGGCCCACGCCCCCTGCCCGGTCCTGGCCGTGCCGCCCAGCCCGCTCCGGGCCGATCTCGACGCCGTACGCCGGCGCATCGCGTGGCACAGGCCGCTCGACACCACGGGTCTGCCGTCCCCCGCACCACACCGGCCCGGTCCTCCGGGTTCCTCCCCGGCGCCGGCTCCCTACAGGCGGTCCGGCGGAACGGCGGCGTAGGCCTCGCGCAGCGCGCCGACCACCGGGTCGTCCGTCCGGAACACGATGTCGTCGACCGCCGCAACCGCCCGTACACCGATGCCGGTGCTCGTCGCGAACGCCGCCCGCATGGAGCGCAGTCGGCCGTCCGTCACGGGGGCGCTGACATGCCCGTCCCCGCCGGCCCGGAGCAGCCGCATCGTGATCCCGGGAAGCACCGGGGCCTGCGGCCACACCACGGTCCCGGCTTCGTCGACGAAGCCGATGTTCCACGTGCAGCCCTCGGAGACCAGCCCGTCCACCCCGGTGAACAGCACGTCGTCGAACCCGGCGAGCCGGGCCGCGCGCCGCAGCCGCAACTGCCCGAACAACGCCACGTGTTTCACCGACGGTGCCTCGCGGTGGAAGGCCAGCCGTTGCACGCGCAGCGCGGGCAGGGGCCGGCCGGCACCCGGCGCGGGCCGGGTCGTCACCAGTACGCACGGCCGTCCCGCGCGGTCCGGAGCCGTAAGGTCCAGCTCCGGGTCGAAGACCGTGACGCGCACCATGAACGTCCCGGGCCGCCCCCCGGCTTCCCTGCGTACGCACTCCCGCACCCACTCGGGATCCAGCTCCGCCCCGAACACCGCACGGCAGTCGTCGGCCAGCCGGGCGAGGTGCAGTGCCAGCCCCCGCACCGCCCCGTCCTCCACCGCCATGGTGGTGAAATGGCCGTAGTTGGTGAGTGCGAGGGCCTGCAGGGCCGCGAGGGGGGCGGGGGAGCCGTTCAGAGTCGCCATACCCGCAGTCTGCACGCCCCGGACCGGCACGGCCCCCGTCGGTGGCGGTTCGTGCCGCACGGGGACGGCCCTTAGGCGGCAGGCGGGGCGGGGGTTGCGGGAGGCGCGGGGGCGGCCGTCCGGGGCATGCGGCCGACCGGCGGTACCACGGGGCCGGCCGGGAGGAGCCCGGAGATCACGAACGCGACGACGGAGGACAGGATCGCCACCGGCATCGTCGCGGTGCTCCCGAGCACCAGGACCACCAGCAGCACGCTGCTGACCGGCAGTCGCAGCGCGGCCGTGGTCGTGGCGGCCAGTCCGGCGGCCAGTCCGGCGCCGACGCCCAGTCCGGGCAGGGGTGAGAGGAGGACGCCCGCCGCGGCGCCGAGGAACAGCGACGGGAAGATGGGACCACCGCGCAGGCTGCCCAGGCACAGCGAGAAGGCGGCGCCCTTGCACAGCAGGACGGCGATCAGCGCGCCCACCCCCCAGGCGTGCGGATCCTTGGCCAGTTCGGCCAGCGTGGCCTGGCCCGACGAGGCGACGTCCACGGGTGAACGGCCGGTGCCCAGGGTGTAGGCGGCGGCGCAGACACCTGCGGCGAGCCCGCAGAGGGCCGTCATCGTGAGGGGCCGTCGGGCGACCCGGACGGCGGTCATCCGTCCCCCGCGCTGGACGAGGGTCATGGCGGCGCCGAGGACCGCGCCGATGAGGATCCCCCACACCACGTCACCGGCGTCCAGGCGGGGGAAGTCCGTACCGGACTTCAGCGTCAGGGTGCCCGTCCCCAGGCCGGTCCACCGGCCGAAGCCGGTGAAGACGAGCGATCCGATGCCGCTCGCGAGCAGCGCGGGCAGCATGATGGCGAACAGCTGGAGCCCCCCCACGCCCGCCACCTCCATGAGCAGGATCGCGGCGATCAGCGGGTTCCCGAAGATGGCGGAGATCGCTGCTGCGGATCCGGCCGCGCCCAGCAGCGCCGTGCTCATCGGTGTCTCCGGAGTGCCGGTGAGGTGCCGGAAGGCTATCGCCAGGCCGCCGCCCAGCGCGATGAGCGGGGCCTCGGGGCCGAGGGTGGCGCCGAGCGGGAGACTGAACGCGGCCGCGAGCACCACTCCGGGCAGGGCGGCGGCCGTGGCACCGCCCGGATGCAGGCCGGAGGCGGGGACGTGCCCGCCCGCCCCGGGGAACCGGGTGACGATCTGCCCCACGCAGACGCCCGAGACGAGCAGCAGCGGCAGCGGCAGCCACCAGGGCGGGGAGTCGTGGCCGAGGGCGTGCGGGAGGTCCGTCCACACCAGGCGCTGCAACTGCTGGAGACCGGCGAGGAACCAGAAGGCGGCCAGCGAGACCGGGATGCCGATGAGCCCGCAGAACAGCAGCGTCTTCAGGTAACCGGGAGTCCTGAGCAGCTCGCGGAGCTTCTGGGCCTCGCTGGGCTGCGCCGCTCCGGCCGGGCCGCCCGGGGGCGTGCCGGGCCGGCCGGGTTGCGGCGGCGGGCTCGGCTGCGTCGACTGCGTCATGGGGCCGTTCCTTCCCGTCCCCCGTCCCTCACCGGTGCGTCCGGCGCCGGGTGCTCGGTCAGCCGAGGAGCCGGCGCTTCTGTTCGGCGAACTCCTCCTCGGTCAGCACGCCCTGGTCCTTCAGGGTGCTGAGCTGCTTGAGCTGGTCGATCTTGGCGGTCATGTCGTCCGCGGCCGGGGCCGGCGCCGGTGCGGGCGGAGGCGGGGGAGGGGCCGCGACCGGCTGGGCGGCCTCCTGCTGGGCCCACCGGCCGGCCTGCCGCCGGGACACCCGGTTGGACACGGCGGTGGCGGTGCCGGCGACGACGGCGGTACGGGCGACTCCGCGAAGAAGTCCGGGCATGGTGCTCATCTCCAGGGTGTGGCGAAGGAGGTGCGGGAACGGGGCTGCGGCCGTCCTCACGCGTCGGAGGACGGTTCCTCCATGGCGTCCAGCGACGCGAGCAGCGCCTGGACGGGAATGCGGCCGGCCGCCACGAGCTGGGCGCCTCCGCGCCGCAGTTCACGGGCGAACGGCGCCGCCCACGTGTTCTCGTACACGATGATCCCCGCCGAGTTCCCCGGCTCCAGGGCGCCGCCGGCGTCGTCGATGTCGCTCTGGTCCAGCAGACCGGACGAAGCCCCCTCGAAGACCGACAGGTCGACCTCAGACCCGAAGTCCTGGAGCTCGACGGCCGTCACCGAGCCGTCCAGGTCCTTGCGGACGAAGATCAGGTCGAAGATCCGGATGATGCCGCGGTCGACGAGATCGACGAGGAGGGGGAGTCCCCGGCCCGTCATCCGGTTGCCCGGGAACTCGATCACGACATAGTCCACGGGGCCCATGTCGTCGATCTCGCCGATCCCGAAGGATTCCTCGGCCTCGCTGCTCATGGCTTCTCCTGTCGGGCTGGGGGAGGGACGTCGAGCCGGCCGCCGGTCCGCGGGTGCCGGGCGGCTCCGGTGCACAGGGGCCGGAGCGGACATCGCCTAAGCCCATTCCAGCACCGCGCCCGCGCGTTCGCACATCCGGAACCCCACCTGCCGGGAGGGCGGACGGCCGCCGGGCCGGGCCGTCAGCCGCTCAGCTGGTAGAGGCTCTTGCCGGTCAGGTACAGGCCGAGCACCAGGCAGATGACGACGATCGCCTGCTGCGCGTGACCCTTCAGCCATCCGCGCAGGCGCAGCAGTCGGGCCTGGGCCATCTCGGGTGCGAACACGAGGTACAGCTCGGCGGCCAGCAGGCTCGCGGTCGCGAGCAGGCAGAAGCCGAAGAGGGCCGCGAAGGTCGACGGCTGCGAGGCGTTCGCCTCCAGTACGGTCGTCGCACCGGCCGCCACCATGCCCCACGGCTGGACGAGCACGGCCAGTCCCGCCGCAGCCCAGACCGAACTCTCGTCCAGGCCCTTGGCCACCTCGTCGGCCCGCTCTTCGGGCGTGGCCGGGCCGGGGGGTGCCGCAGCGCCCGCCGGAGCCCCGTCGGCCCGCCGCATGAGCCGGCGGCGGTGCAACCCGTAGAACACGAGACCGATCCCGATGGCCAGCTTCGCGACGAGGCCCGCCACGCCGGGCGGGGAACGCGGCGGCAGGGGCTCACCGCCGGTCAGCAGGAGGACGGCGGCGATCACCGCGACGAAGCAGGCCAGCCAGGCCAGAATGAAGGCGAGGCCCTTCCACACGCCCCTGGCGGAGGACACGACGAGCGCGAACCCCATCAGGGGCAGCGGATCAAGGGTGATGGCCAGCGCGATCAGCATGAGGTCGAGAACCATGGCGCCCCCAGCGTGTGACGACGTACGACGTCGACCCTACGCAGGGAACCCCCTCCCGACACCTTTTCCCCTCCGTCCGCCGACGGCGGTTCGAGATGCCGCGCACGGCGGCATCCTCCAACCTGGACGCACACGAAGGAGAGACCCATGGCGACGACTGCACCGCCGGCGCTGTCATGGGTGTCCGGCCGTCCGCCTTCTTCGCCGTTCCCGTTCCCGTTCCCTTCCCCTCCCTTCCCGGGGCGCTGATGGCGTCCCGCAGGCGCGCGCGCGACGCCACGCACCCCTCGTGGTGGCGGACCCGGTCCCGTGACGCGTCCGAGCGGGCCCGGCGCCTCCAGCGCGAGGCGGAGGCCCGCTTCCCCGTGATCACCCACGTGGCGGAGCGGATGGTGGAGGTGAACATCTTCGACTCCGCGACGCGGCTGGCCGCGCAGTGCTTCCTGACCGCCGTGCCGCTGGTCATCGTCGTCGCGTCGTTCGCCCCGAAACCCGTCCAGGACCAACTGGCCGCATCCGTGCGTGCGGTGTTCGGGCTCAGCGGCGACACGAGCACCCAGCTCGACGACGTCTTCGGCGGCACCGACACCGGCTTCCAGAACGCGGTGGGCCTGGTGGGCGCCCTGATGGTGCTGCTGTCCGCGACCGCCGTCAGCCGCGCCATGCAGCGGCTGTGCAAGCGCGCCTGGGAGATTCCCCGGTCGGGGGTCCACATCGCGATCTGGCGCTGGGTCGCCTGGATCGGCGTCTGGCTCTGCGTGCTGGTGCTGCTGGGACCGGTGCGGGAGGGGTTCGGCCTCGGACTGTGGCTGGGCGTGCCCCTCACCTTCGTCTTCCTGTCGCTGGCGTGGTGGTGGTCCCAGCACCTCCTGCTCGGCGGTCTGGTCGGCTGGCTCCCCCTGCTGCCGGGAGCAGTGCTCACCGCCTTCGGTTCCACCGCCCTGTCGCTCGTCGCCCGCTTCTACATGCCGCGCGCCCTCGAGCGCGCGCTGAGCGACTACGGGTCGGCCGGCTCGGTCTTCGTCCTGCTGTCCTGGCTGATCGTGGTGTGCGTGGCCATCGCCATCGGCGTCACGACGGGCGCCGTCCTCGCTCAGGAGCCCTTCCTGGCCCGGCGGCTGGACAGCCCGGTACCCAAGCGGCTGCGGGCGGCACAGGGCTGAGGCGTCCGGCTCCGGCGCCGGGCCGCACCGTACGGCGCCACCGGGCCGGGAGTGCCATGCTGGGCACCGGGGGGCCCGAGCGGCCCGGAGGTGCAGCGATGGCGACACATGCCGCAGGCGGGGAGAACGCCACCCGCAGGCTGTCCGTGGAGGAGCGGGCCGAAGCGGGCCGCGCCGCCCGGCGCAGGACACCACGCTCCCGGAACGCCGAGTTCGAGCCGCCCGCAGACCGGCCCGACCCCCTGGACGTCCTCGAAGGCCAGTCGGCCGACCGGGTGCCGGAGCTGGTGCCGATCCGCTACGGGCGGATGGTGGAATCTCCGTTCCGCTTCTACCGGGGCGCCGCCGCCGTCATGGCCCGCGACCTGGCGAACACCCCCGACTCGGGCCTGCGGGTCCAACTGTGCGGCGACGCGCACATGTTGAACTACGGGCTGCTCGGCTCCCCGGAGCGCAACCTGCTGTTCGACATCAACGACTTCGACGAGACGCTGCCCGGGCCGTGGGAATGGGACGTCAAACGGCTGGCCGTGAGCCTGGCCGTCGCGGGCAGGGAGAACGGCTTCACCGACACCGAGCGCGCCGAGATCGTCCGGTCCGCAGGCAGGTCCTACCGCGAGCAGATGCGCCGCTACGCCGGCATGAGCCACCTCGACGTCTGGTACGCGCGCATCGACGCGGAGCAGCTCCGCGCCCTCGCGGACAGCGAACTGCGCTCGCGCGGCCGCAAGCAGGTCGCCGAATCCCTGGCGAAGGCACGCGGACGCGACAGCCTCCAGGCCGCCGGGAAACTCACCGAGGTGGTCGACGGGGAACGCCGGTTCCGGTCGACGCCGCCGCTGGTCGAGCCGCTCTGGGCGCTGCTGCCGGACGCGGAGCGCAGCACGCTGGAGGACCAGATCCACGACATGGTCGACCACTACGGGCAGACCCTGCCATCGGACCGGCGGTACCTGCTGCGCCGGTTCACCCTCGTCGACGTGGCGCGCAAGGTGGTCGGCGTCGGCAGTGTGGGGACCCGGTGCTGGATCCTGCTGCTCGTGGGGCGCGACAGTGACGACCCGTTGATCCTCCAGGCCAAGGAGGCCGGCGAGTCGGTCCTCGCCCCGTACGCCGGCGCCGGCGAGTACTCCATGCAGGGCGAACGGGTGGTGGCCGGCCAGCGCCTGATGCAGGCGGCCAGTGACATCTTCCTGGGCTGGTACCGCGCGCAGGGCATCGACGGCCGCGAGCGGGACTTCTACGTCCGGCAGCTGCGGGACTGGAAGGGCAGCGTCGAGCCGGCGCTCATGGTGCCGCGCGGCATGCGGACGTACGGGGAGATCTGCGCCGCCACGCTGGCCCGCGCCCACGCCCGCTCCGGAGACCGGATCGCCATCGCCGCCTATCTGGGCGGCGGCGACGTGTTCGACCGGGCCCTGGTGCGGTTCGCGGAAGCCTATGCCGACCGCAACGAGCGCGACCACCGGGCGCTGGCGGACGCGGTGGCCGCGGGCCGGGTGGCCGCGCAGTCGGCGTGAGCGTGTCCGCGGCGCCAGTCGGCTGACCTGGACGGCGAGCCGACACGTGGTCCTGCGGAGCCGTGGGAGGCTCCGTCCATGACAGCCAAGGCACACCCGACACCCGCGGCCGGGGAGGCGAAGGACGCACGGCTCGTCCTGCTGACGCTGGCGGCCGGACAGTTCCTGATGGCCCTGGACAGTTCCGTCATGAACGTCTCGATCGCGACGGTGGCGGAGGACATCGGCACCACCGTCACCGGCCTGCAAGGCGCGATCACGGCCTACACGCTGGTCATGGCGATGCTGATGATCAGCGGTGGCAAGGTCGGCGCGCTCGTCGGCCGCAGACGCGCCTTCATGATCGGCTGCGTCGTCTACGGGTGCGGATCCCTCACCACGTCACTCGCCCCGAACCTCACCGTCCTGCTGCTGGGCTGGTCGTTCCTGGAGGGTGTGGGGGCGGCCCTGATCATGCCGGCGATCGTGGCGCTCGTCGCCTCCAACTTCGCCGTGGAGCGCAGGCCGGCCGCCTACGGGCTGGTCGCCGCCGCGGGAGCGGTGGCGATCGCCCTCGGACCGCTCATCGGCGGTGTGGCGACCACGTTCTTCTCCTGGCGCTGGGTGTTCGCCGGCGAGGTCGTGGTCGTGCTGGCCATCCTGCTGTTCGGCCGCCGGGTCGCCGACGCGCCCCCCGGCCCCCGACCGCACATCGACGTCCCGGGCGCGATCGTGTCCGCGCTGGGCATCGGGCTGTTCGTCTTCGCCGTGCTGCGCACGAGCGAATGGGGCTGGTTCCGCCCCAAGGCCGGCGCGCCGGCCTGGTTCAACCTCTCACCGGTCGTCTGGCTGATGATGGCCGGCCTCCTCCTCCTCTGGCTGTTCTTCCGCTGGGAGCGGCGCCTGGCGGCACGCGGTGCCGAACCGCTGGTGGACCCGGACCTCGGGGGCAACCGACAGCTCACCGGCGGCCTGACGATGTTCTTCTTCCAGTACCTCGTACAGATGGGCGTCTTCTTCGTCGTCCCGCTCTACCTGTCCGTCGCGCTGGGCCTGTCCGCCGTCAAGACGGGCTTGCTGATCCTGCCGCTGTCCGTCTCCCTGCTGGCCGCCGCGATCGGGATCCCCCGGTTCCGCCCCGACGCGTCACCGCGGCGCGTGGTGCGGACCGGGATCCTGCTGATGTTCGCGGGCGCCGTCGTGCTGCTGGCCAGCCTGGACGAGGACTCCGGGGCGGCCGTCGTCACCGTGCCGCTGCTGCTGATCGGACTGGGGATGGGGGCGCTGGCCTCCCAGCTCGGGGCGGTCACCGTCTCGGCGGTCCCGGACGAGCAGAGCGCCGAGATCGGCGGCATCCAGAACACCGTCACCAACCTCGGCGCTTCGATCGGCACGGCGGTCGCCGGGTCCATCCTCATCACCGTGCTGACCTCGTCGTTCCTCACGGCCATCGAGCAGAGCCCGGCGGTTCCCGCCGAGGTCAAGAGCCAGGCGAACGTCCAACTCGTGGGGGGAGCACCCTTCCTGTCGGACGCCCAGCTCACCGAGGCGCTCGACGAGGCGGGTGTCGAATCCGAGGCGGCTCAGGCCGCACTCGACGCGAACGCCACCGCCCGGATCGACGGTCTGCGCGCCTCCCTAGGGATCCTCGCCCTGGCCGCGCTGCTGGCGCTCTTCTTCACCCAGCGCATCCCCGCGGCCCAGCCGGGGGCCGCGCGGCGGCCCTGACCGCGGTGGGCTACGGATGACTCGGGGGGCTCGGGGGGCTCGGTGGGCTCGGGGAGTTCGGAGGGTCCGGAGGGGTCGGTGGGTTCGGTGGGCTCGGGGGGCCGCCCACGGTGGGGGTAGCCGGCTGCGCGAGCCCGGGATCCTCGGCGATGAAGTCCATCACCGCGAAGGCGAAGAGGAGCACGAGGGCGAGCCCCACGACGACCCAGCCCGTCGGGTACGGCCACAGGACGTAGGCCAGGACCGCGGCCGCCACCAGGATCCACGTGATCCAGGTGCGGTGGCGGCCCACGAAAGCTCCGACCGGGCCCGTACGCATGCCCGCCCGGTCGGCCGCGCCCCGGGTGGCCGCGATGCCGGAGTGCCACATCTGGCGGACCACCGTGGCGTGCCGGCCCGGCCCCGAGAGCCAGGCGGCCAGTGCGAGCACCACGCCGAGGACCACGACCATGCGGACCGTGGTGCGCAAGAGCTTGATCATCGCGTCGTAGACGGCGCCGGCCGCCGGCTGGGACACGGTGTCGGGGAGCGCGTTGAGGTACACCGTGCGGAACACGGTCAGCGCGATCCCCAGGACGAGGGCCGCGACGGCGAAACCGAGGGCCGCCGCCACCAGGGTGCGCCTGCGGTGGACGGAGAGCAGGACACCGACGGCCGCGAGTACGACGGCGATGACCGGCAGCCACAGGCCCATGATCTCCAGCAGCCGGAAACCGGTCTTGACCCGGCCGATGTCGTCCGACTTGAGCACGGTGAAGTCGGTGTGGACCTCGGGGATCTTGGCGGCCACGCCGAGCCCGGCGTCCACCAGCTTGGTCTTCACCTGGTCGATCACGGGAGCGAGGTCGAGGGTCACCGAGTCGTTCTTGATCTGCACGGCTCCCTCGTCGCTGCCGGTCAGGGCGCGGACGAGTGAGGTGTGGACCGTGCGGTTCGCGTTCGTCCAGATGGTCTCGAAGGCGTTCGACTGGACGACGTCCAGTGCCTTCTCGTGCACGAAGCTGCGGACCGCGCCCTCCAGCCCGTTGCCCAGCTTCCCCAGCGCCTTCTGCAGCAGCGGCTTGTCTTCCGGCGCCACGCCCTCCAGGAGGTTGGGCAGGTCGATGTGCTCCATGACCGCGCCGGTGACCCGGTTCGCGGCGGCCGCCTGCACGTCGGGGTTGGACGCCAGCGGGGCCACGGTGGTCACGTAGCGGTCGGTGTCGCCCACGATGCTGGACGTCCAGGCCGCGACGATGCCCAGCGGGGCCAGGACACAGCCGATGATGATCAGCAGCGCGGACAGGAACGCGCGCAGCCGGTGCCAGCGCGGCAGGCGTTGCGAGGCCTGCGCCTCGAGCGTGGCGACCCGAGCCCGCAGCGCGGCGAGCTCGCCCTGGTTTTCGTCGTCCGGCATACAGCCCTCCTACGGGTCGTACCCAGGGGACCGCGGCCCGGGGGACCGGGCGAGCCGGGGCGGGCCGACCGGGTGAGGGGACGCGCTCGACGTGCGGAGGGCGGTGAGCGGGCCAATACTGCTGATCGCGGGCATTCGGCCCGCCGCAAGGAGGCATCCATGGACGACTACCCCGCACTCTCCGTGTTCTGGTCCATGCTCTGGTTCTTTCTGTGGATCATGTGGCTGTTCCTGCTGTTCAAGATCATCACGGACATCTTCCGTGACCACGAGATGAGCGGCTGGGGCAAGGCGGGCTGGCTGATCTTCGTGATCGTGCTGCCCTTCCTGGGAGTGCTCGTCTACGTCATCGCCCGCGGCAAGGGCATGACCCAGCGGGACGTGAAGGCCGCCAAGCAGAGCGAGGCCGCGTTCCAGGACTACATCCGCCAGACGGCGGGCACCGCCCCGGCCGGTGGAGCGGGCGCGGACGAACTGGCCAAGCTCGCCGACCTGAAGGCCCGCGGCGTGCTCAGCGAGGAAGAGTTCCAGCAGGCCAAGACGAAGCTCCTGACCTGACCCGGCGGGCGCGCCCGGTGGTGGTCTCCGAGCCGGTCCGCAGGGGGCGGACCGGCGGGAGGCAGCGGTCGGCGCGCCGCGTGCAGTGGCCCGGGCCTGACCGGCCGGGCGCGTACCGGACGAGGGCCGGCTCCGGGGTGCGGCTCCGGGGTGTCTGCGGCTCTTCCGCCGTGGTCCGGCGGTCAGCCGAGGCGGGTCGGGGAGGAGGCCGCCGGGGTCAGGATGCGGGGGGCGCCCGATCCGTCCGCGGGCACCGTCCAGAGGTCGGTGGTGTCCGGCGCGCCCTCGGCGGGCAGGGCGTAGGCCACCGTGCGGTCGTCGAGCCACAGGGCCTGGTCGTCCACGCTGCGCTTCTCGGCGAGCGGCTGCTCCCGCAGCGTCCGCAGGTCCAGGACGTGCTCGCGCCACAGCGAAGCGCCGCGCATGACGCGCTTCTTGTACGCGACCTGGGTCTCGTCCGGGGACAGGGACGGGCACTCCACGTTCCGGGCGAGGGTGGTGACGGTGCGACGCGCGAGCGAGCCCTTCACCAGGTACGTCTGACCGGCGGTCCCGAGCGTGGCGTAGAAGGTGTCGTCGTCCTTGGAGAAGGTGACGCCCCAGAAGTTCACGTCCCCCGAGCTGTAGGGGCGGTCGTCCAGCACGATGGAGAACTTCTCCAGGTCCGGTTCGACGGCCCAGGTACGGGTGTCGACGATCGTCGTACGGGTGGAGAAGAACGCGGCGCCGTAGGACTCGCCGGCCACGAACACCGTCCAGGCGGCGAAGTGGCCGGTCGGCGAGACCCGGGCCCGCGAGGGGGTCCCGGCGAGCGGGAAGCCGTGCAGGGTGCGCAGATCGGCGTCGACGATCAGGGCCTTGTTGTCCTGGGCGAGCGCCCCGGGGCTGGAGTTCAGGCACACGCCGGTCCCGGCGGCCGCGTGGAAGCGCTGACAGGTGAGTCCCGAGGCGGTCCGGCCGCCCTCGGGGTCCTGCCCCGGGACCGATGCGAGGGCCCCGCGGTGCGGCCCCTTCGCGCCGTTGAGGAAGGCCAGCCGGTCCTGCGGCCCGAGCGTGACCCGGCCTTCGGCGACCGTCGGGTCGCCCGCCCGCGTCTGCTCGGCGCGGGCGGCGGCGCGCAGCACCAGGGCGGCGGCGAGGCCCCCGAGGAGCAGCACGGCCACGGCGAGTACGAGCAGCCGGCGTGAGCGGGTCATCGGGTTCCTCGGGGGAGTCGGGCCGGGTCCGGAGCGGAGCCCGGGGCCGCCGGGCGGAGTACGAGGCCTGCGACGGCCGCGCAGCAGCACAGGCCGGCCGCGGCGGCGGCGAGCGCCGGACCGGCGCCCCAGAGCGTCCAGGCGGCGCCGAAGGCGAGCGAGCAGCCGAAGCGGGCGAGCGCCTGGCCGGTGCCGACGAGGGCGATGCCGGTGGCCCGCAGCTTCGCGGGCACGGTCGCCCCGACGGCCGCCGGCAGCACCCCGTCGGTGGCGGCGTAGAACACGCCGTGCAGGACGAGGACCAGCCACGGCAGGGCGGGCCAGTGCGGGGCCCAGAGCAGCAGCCCGTACCCGGCCAGCAGGAGGGCGTGCCCGGTGAGGAACACGGTCCGGCGGCCGATCCTGTCGGCCAGGGCGCCGGCCGGCACGGCCAGCAGCAGGAACACGGCGGCGGTGCCGAGGGGGAGCAGCGGGAACCACTGCTCGCGGATGCCGCTGCGGTCCTGGAGCAGCAGGTAGAGGAAGGCGTCGCTGACGGTGGTCAGGCCCAGCAGTACGGCGCAGACCGCCAGGGCGCGCAGCCGGGGCAGCCGCAGCAGGGCGAGCGCCTCGCGCACGTTCACCGCCTCGGGCTTCACCGCGTGGGGCTTCCCGGCGTCGGGCTTCACCGCGGCGGCCTTCACCGGACCCGACTCCGGGCCGGTCGGGCCCAGGGCCGCGCCCGACGGGACGAACAGCACGAGCACCACGACGCCGAGCACGGCGATGCAGGCGCTGACTCCGAACACGGCGTCGTATCCGCCCACCGCCGCATTCAGGATGAAGAAGGCGGCGAGCGGGCCGAGCAGGGCCCCGGTCGTGTCCATGGCGCGGTGCACCCCGAACGCCCGGCCCTGTAACCCGGCAGGGGTGGACAGGGAGATGAGTGCGTCGCGCGGTGCGGTGCGCAGGCCCTTGCCGGTGCGTTCCAGGGCGAGGACCACACCCACCGGTCCGAGACCGTGCGCGAGCAGCAGCAGCGGTTTGCACAGGGCGGACAGGCCGTAGCCGATCCCGGCGATCAGCTTGTGGTTGCGGACCCGGTCGGCGAGGTGGCCGCCGGTCAGCTGCACGAGCGCGCTCACCCCGTTGTAGACGCCGTCGAGCGCACCGAAGCCGAGCGGGCTCAGCCCCAGGCCGGCGACCAGGTACAGCGGCAGCACGGCGGTGACCATCTCGGAGGAGACGTCGGTGACCAGGCTGACCGCGCCGAGCGCGAGAACGGTCGAGGCGACCGCGGGGGCCCGGCCGGGCCCGCCGTCCGGTGCGGTCTGCGCGCCCGCTGGCGCGGGCGCGGAGCGGTCGGCGAGGTACATGCTTCCGAACTCCCGGTGCCGGCGGTCTGAAGTCAGTCGAACGTACGTGTGGAACCCTAGTGGTGGTACGGGCCGACTGGGCTGCGTACGGCCCGATCCGGCGGCACGCGCCACGCGCCACGCAGCGCGCGGCAGCTCGGCGCCGCTCAGCCCTGCCGGCTGCTCTCGTCGCGGAGCCATGTGGAGAAGTCCCCGCTGCGGACGGCCCTGCGGGCACCCCGGCGGGCGGCGAGGGCCGCGACGACGAACACCACGACTCCGGGCAGCAGGCTCGGCCGGGCCAGCAGCAGGGCGCGCAGATCGCCCGTCCCGGTCCGGGCGGAGGGGGCCGCCGGTGCGCCCGCCCCGCCGGACGCCTGGAAGCGCTCCAGCTCGGCGGACGAGGTCGCCGCCCTGACCCGCCGCCTGATCAGGTCCGCCCAGGTGCGCGGCGGATGCACCACGACCCGGGCCGCCTCGACCACGCGCCGCTCCTGCGGGGCGAACGCGAGGGACGCCGCCAGGTCGTCGGCCATCAGCGGGGGCAGGGCGGCGATCCGCGCGTGCCCCCGCTCGGTCACCGCGATGACCCCCCGCCCGAACAGGCCCTCGCGGACGGCCGGGAGCCGCTGCCAGACCCGGTAGTACGCGCGGACCGGCCAGGCGGAACCGGAGAGGGGGATGTCGCGCCCGGGGGCGGCGGCGAGGAGGCCGGGACCGGAGGCGAGGGCCCCGGCCAGCGCCCGTACGTCCGCCGCCCCGAACTCGACGTCGGCGTCGACGTACAGCCGGGGGAAGCCCCGCGCGTGTTCGTCCCCGACCCGCAGTGCCGTGTGTTTGGAGGGAGTCGGTATCTCCACCACCCGGACGCGGGGGCCCCGCGCGCCCGCCACCGCGGCGGTGTCGTCCGTACAGCCGTTGCAGACCACGACGATGTCGGGCCCGGATTCCGGGGCGCCGGCGAGGAGCGCGTCGAGGAGTCGGCCGATGACCCGGCCCTCGTTGTGCGCCGGGATCACGATGCTGGTCACCCCGGAAGTATGCACGCTCGAACACCCGCGCCGACCGTTTCCTCCAACTCCCCCCGGGGGTAGTCCCGGTGGTCTAGATTGAACGCAGCCGACCGGATTCGGCGTGCTTCGGCGACGCTGCAATCCAACCGGAGCAAGGCAGTTGAGGTTTGTGCGGGTGCGGTGGCCTGTGGGGAACAGGCCGCCCGCCCGTGGCCGGACCGGCGCGAGGGGCGCCGGGCGGCCGGGGGGCGGAAAGTACGTCGAAACACGTAGGCATCGGTTGTGGGGGGCCATCACCGTTGGGCGGGCATGCACGGATCGCGCACGCGATCCGGCCGGCCGTCGGCGGCACCCCCTTCCTTCGCACGCGTCCCCGCCATGGGTTGTCGACACGCCCGAGGGCGTGCGTGGAAGGAAGGGGAACGCTGTGAACGACACCGGCAAGGACACCGCGAAGGACACCGTGAAATTCGCGGGGCGCGCCGCAGGGGCCGCGAGCCCGGGGCGGATGGAGCCGTTAGGCGTCGCCGTCGTCGGCGCGGGCTACTGGGGTCCCAATCTCGTCCGCAACTTCCAGTCGAGTCCGGAGTTCCGGCTCCGCTGGCTCTGCGATCTGAACATCGACCGGGCCCGGAAGGTGCTCGGCGGATACTCCACCGTGCAGGCGACCTCCGACTACGCGGCGGTCCTGGCCGACCCGGCCGTCGAGGCCGTCGCCGTGGCGACCCCGGCCGGCACCCACCTCGACGTGGCGCTGGCCGCACTGCGGGCCGGCAAGCACGTCCTCGTGGAGAAGCCCCTCGCCGCCACGTACGAGGACGGCCTGCGCCTGGTGACCGAGGCGGAGTCGCGCGGTCTCACGCTCATGTGCGACCACACCTACTGCTACACCCCGGCCGTCGGCCGCATCCGCGAGATGGTCCGCGCCGGCGACCTCGGCGAGATCCAGTTCTTCGACTCCGTCCGGATCAACCTGGGGCTCGTCCAGAAGGACGTCGACGTCCTGTGGGACCTGGCCCCCCACGACCTCTCGGTCCTCGACTTCATCCTCCCGGAGAACGTCCGGCCCGTCGCCGTCGCCGCGCACGGGGCCGACCCGATCGGCGCCGGCCAGTCCTGCGTCGCCTACCTGACGCTCACGCTCAACACCGGCGCCATCGCGCACGTGCACGTCAACTGGCTGTCCCCGGTCAAGGTCCGCACCACGATGGTCGGCGGCTCCAAGCGCACTCTCGTGTGGGACGACCTCAACCCCACCCAGCGCATCGCGGTGTTCGACCGCGGGGTGGACATGACCGCTCCGCAGGAGATCGGCGCGGACGAGCGCCGCGACATGCTCGTCTCCTACCGCAGCGGCGACATGGTGGCGCCCGCGCTCGGCGAGAAGGAGGCCCTGCGCAGCATGGTCGAGGAGTTCGCCGCCGCCGTCCGGACGCGCCGGCCGGCGCTGACCGACGGCCGCTCGGGACTCCAGGTCCTCGACATCCTCGAAGCGGCCTCCCGCAGCCTGGAGTTCCGTGGCGCGGTCGTCGGACTGCGCACCGGCCGTTGACCGTTCGCGCAGCCGCGGGCGCGACCGCCCGCCCGGCCGATCCCGGCACCACCGCGCCCGCAGCCGCGCACACCGCGCCGGGCGCAGCAGCACACACCACGACCGACTCAGTAGGGGCAGGGCGTTGAGCAGCGTACGAGGCAAGAGGATTCTGGTCACCGGAGGGGCGGGCACGATCGGCTCGCACGTGGTCGACCTGCTGGTGGACAACGGGGCCCGCGAGATCGTGGTGCTCGACAACTTCGTGCGGGGGCGCGCCGCGAACCTGGCCCGCGCCCTGCAGAGCGGCGTGGTCGACGTCGTCGACGGCGACATCCGTGACACGACCGCCGTCCGCAAGGCGACCGAGGGCGCCGACCTGGTGTTCCACCTGGCCGCCATCCGGATCACCCAGTGCGCGGAGGAGCCCCGGCTGGCGAACGAGGTACTGGTCGACGGCACGTTCAACGTGCTGGAGGCGGCGGTCGCCGCCGGAGTGGGCAAGGTCGTCGCCTCGTCCTCGGCCTCCGTCTACGGCCTCGCCGAGACCTTCCCCACCACCGAGCGCCACCACCCGTACAACAACGACACCTTCTACGGGGCGGCGAAGGCCTTCAACGAAGGTGTGCTGCGCAGCTTCCACGCCATGTACGGGCTGGACTACATCGCCCTGCGCTACTTCAACGTGTACGGGCCCCGCATGGACATCCACGGGCTGTACACCGAAGTGCTCATCCGCTGGATGGAACGGATCACCGCGGGCGAACCGCCGCTGATCCTCGGCGACGGCACCCAGACCATGGACTTCGCCGACGTCAGGGACATCGCGCGGGCCAACCTGCTCGCCGCCGAATCCGACCTGACCGACGAGGTGTTCAACGTCGCCAGCGGGTCCGAGACCAGCCTGCGCGACCTGGCCGTCGGACTGCTGGAGGCCATGGGCGCCGAAGGCATGGTGCCGGAGCACGGTCCGGCCCGCGCCGTGAACGGCGTCACCCGTCGCCTCGCCGACACCTCACGGGCCACGGAGCGCCTCGGCTTCACCACCGAGATCGACATGCGCCGCGGCCTGCGGGACCTGGTGGACTGGTGGCGGGCCGAGCGCGCGGCGGACGCGGAGGCCGGCCGATGAGCACGCCGCACCCGGCCGGGGTCCCGGCGCCCGGGGGCGACCGCATCCCCGTCATGGTCCCCTGGCTCGGCGAGGAGGAGGCGAGGGCGGCCGCCGACGCGGTGCTCTCCGGCTGGGTCGCCCAGGGCCCCCGCGTCGCCGCGTTCGAGCGGGCCTTCGCGGAACGGGTGGGCGCCGAGCACGGCATCGCCGTGAGCTCGTGCACCACCGCCCTGCACCTGGCGCTGATCGCTCTGGAGCTCGGGCCCGGCGACGAGGTGGTCGTACCCTCACTGTCCTTCATCGCCACCGCCAACGCGGTGCGCTACGTCGGCGCGCACCCGGTGTTCGCGGACGTCGAGGAGGCCACCGGGAACCTGACCCCCGACACCGTGGACGCCGTGCGCACACCGCGGACCAGGGCCGTCCTCGCCGTCCACCAGGGCGGCGTGCCGGCGGACGTGCACGCCCTGCGGGCGGCCTGCGCCGACTGGGGCGTCCCCCTCGTCGAGGACGCGGCCTGCGGGATCGGCGCGACCGTGGGCGGCAAGTCCGTCGGCCACGGAGCCCTGCTGGCCGCCTGGTCCTTCCACCCCCGCAAGGTGATCACCACCGGCGAGGGCGGCATGGTGACCACGGACGACGCCCAGTGGGCCGAGCGCCTGCGCCGGCTGCGCGAGCACGGCATGAACGTGTCCGCGGCGCAGCGGCACGCCAGCAGCAAGCCGATCGCCGAGGCCTACCTGGAGGTCGGCTACAACTACCGGATGACCGACATCCAGGCCGCGGTCGGCCTGGTGCAGCTCGGCAAACTGGACGCGATCGTGGCCCGCCGCCGCGAACTCGCGGCACGCTACGAGCAGTTGCTCGCCGACGTCCCCGGCCTGCGCCCGGTCCGCGACCCCGGTCACGGCGAGGGCAACTTCCAGTCGTACTGGGTGCTGCTGACCGGGGACCACCCCGTCGGCCGGGACGAGCTCCTCGCGGTGCTGGCCGAGGCCGGCATCTCGGCCCGGCGCGGGATCATGGCCTCGCACCTGGAACCGGCCTACGCCGGGCACGCGGCGGCGCCGCTGCCCGTGTCCGAGCGGATCAGCCGCGACTCGCTGATCCTGCCGCTGTTCCACACGATGACGCACGACCAGCAGGACCGGGTGGTCGCGGTGCTGCGCGCACGGGCGGCCGGATGACCGCCCCGGACGGCCCGCCGCCCCAGGAGCTCCTGATCGTCGGCGCGGGCGGATTCGCCCGCGAGACCGCCCAGGCCGTACGGGACGGGGCCGCCGCCGACCTGGCGCGCGGCCGCGCCCCGCGGTGGCGGCTCGCCGGTCACCTGGACGACGACCCGGCCCTGCACGGCCGGAACGTGGACGGGGTGCCGGTGCTCGGCGGCAGCGACCTGGTGCACCGGCGGCCCCACACCGGGGTCGTGGTCTGCGTGGGCAGCCCGCGCGACTACGCGGTACGGGCCCGTCTGGTCCGGCGCCTGGCCCTGCCCGAGCGCCGGTACGCGACCGTGGTCCACCCGACGGCCGCGGTCTCCGCGTCCTCGGTGCTCGGCGCGGGCTCCGTCCTGCTCGCGCACTGCGTCCTGACCGCGGCCGTACGGGTGGGGGCCCACGTCGCGGTGATGCCGCACGCGGTCCTCACCCACGACGACACGGTCGGGGACTTCGCCACGCTCGCCTCGGGGGTCCGCCTCGGCGGCGGGGTGCGGCTGGGGCGGGGCGCGTACCTGGGCGCGGGCGCCCTCGTACGGGAGTACACGACGGTCGGCGCCTGGTCGCTGACCGGTATGGGAAGCACGGTCCTGGCCGACGTGCCGCCCGGCGAGGTGTGGGCCGGAAGCCCGGCCCGCCGGCTGCGCGAGGCGGGGGGCCCGGCGCTCGACGAGCTGCGGGCCGATGGCGAGCACAGCGGCCGCAGGCCGCAGACACCGATGGGGAGCACAGCCGGATGAACCAGATACCGCTCGTGGACCTGAAGGCCGCGCACGCCGAGGTCGCGCAGGAGATACGCGAAGGATTCGACCGGGTGCTGGCCGACACCGCCTTCATCGGCGGTGAGGAGGTCCGTGCCTTCGAGCGCGAGTACGCCGACTTCGCCGGCGTCGGCCACTGCGTCGGCGTGGCCAACGGCACCGACGCACTCGAACTCGCCCTGCGCGCGAGCGGGGTGGGCGTCGGCGACGAGGTGGTGCTGCCCGCCAACACGTTCATCGCCACCGCCGGGGCCGTCGCCCGCATCGGCGCCCGGCCGGTCCTCGTCGACTGCCTCCCCGACACCCTGCTCATGGACCCGCAGGCCGCACTGGACGCCGTCGGCGAGGCCACGCGCGCCGTGGTCCCGGTCCACCTCTACGGGCAGTGCGCCGCGGCGGCGGAGCTGGCCGCGCAGCTCCCCGGACACGTCAAGGTCGTCGAGGACGGCGCGCAGAGCCAGGGCGCCACCCGCGCCGGCCGTGCTCCCGGCAGCGGCGGGATCGCCGCCACCAGCTTCTACCCGGGCAAGAACCTGGGCGCGTACGGCGACGCGGGCGCGGTCGTGACCGACGACGAGGAGACGGCCGGCCTCGTGCGCGCCCTGGCCAACCACGGTGGCACCGCCAAGTACCGGCACGACGTCGCCGGGTTCAACAGCCGGCTCGACGGCCTCCAGGCCGTCGTGCTGCGGGCCAAACTCGCCCGCCTCGCCGACGGCAACGCAGCCCGCCGCACCGCAGCCGCCCGCTACGACGAACTGCTGGGCGATCTGGCGGCCGCCGGGCGCCTGACCCTGCCGGTCACGGCGCAGGACAACGTCCACGTATGGCACCTGTACGTCGTCCGGGTCGCCGGCGCCGACCGCGACGCCGTCGTCGGCAAGCTCAACGCGGAAGGCATCGGGGCCGGGGTGCACTACCCGGCCCCGGTCCACCTCACCCCGGCCTTCGGCCACCTGGGCCACGGCCGCGGGGACTTCCCCCACGCCGAGCAGGCCGCGGACCGGATGCTCTCCCTCCCGCTCTTCCCGCAGATCACCGCCGCCCAACAGGAGCGGGTCGTCGAGGCCCTCGCCGCCGCCCTGCTCTGACGCAGAACAAATGAGGTACAGATGAACAGACGGACAAGGCTGATCCGGTACGGCCTCTACACCGTGGTCGCGGCGCTCATGACCGCGCTCTTACCCCCGGCGGTGGCGAGGGCCGTGGACCCGTGCGGTCCCGGCACCAACGCGATCGTGTGCGAGAACTCCAAACCGGGCACACCGATGTCCGACTGGTTCGCGCCCGGCGCCTACGGCGACATCAAGGGCTTCAGCACCCAGATGAGCGTCCAGGCCGGCGACACCGTGCAGTTCAAGGTGCAGTCGTCGACCCCGTACCACGTGTCGGTCTACCGGCTGGGCTACTACGGGGGAGACGGGGCCCGCCTGCTGTCGACCGCGGCACAGGCGGCGCAGACCTACCCGGCGAACTTCCTGCCGGGCGCCGGCCCGCGCAGCTGCACCACCAAGCCCGCCACCGGCCTGGTCGACTGCGGCAACTGGCCCGTCACCGCGACGTGGACCGTGCCGTCCGACGCCGTCTCCGGCCTGTACATCGCCAACTTCGACCAGGCGGACGGCAACGGGGTGATGCCGTACCCGTTCGTCGTCCGCAACGACTCGAGCCACTCCGACATCGTCGTCCAGACCAGCGACCAGACCTGGCAGGCGTACAACGACTACGGCGGCCAGGACCTCTACGGAGGCGGCGGCCCCGCCCCCGACGGCCGGGCCTACGAGGTCAGCTACAACCGGCCCATGGACATCGGCGGCGAGAACGGCATCTACGGCTCCGAGTACCAGATGCTGTCGTGGCTGGAACGCAACGGCTACGACGTCAGCTACGTCTCCGGCATCGACGTGTCGACCAGGGGCGCCGCCCCGCTGCAGAACCACAAGGTCTTCATGTCCTCCGGGCACGACGAGTACTGGACACAGGACCAGTTCACCAACGCCCTCACCGCCCGCCGGGCCGGGGTCAACCAGACGTACTTCAGCGGCAACGAGGTCTTCTGGAAGACCCGGCTGGCCCCCAGCAACGACGGCACCGGCACCGCCAACCGGACCCTGGTCTGCTACAAGGAGACCAAGCTCTCCTTCCCCCAGCCCAACGGCGTCCCCGACCCGAGCGGGATCTGGACCGGCACCTTCATGGACCCGGCCAGCTCCACGAACGGAAGGCCCTACCAGCCGCAGAACCAGCTGACCGGATCGCTGTTCAGCGTCAACGGCTACCGCAGCGACGCCATCACCGTCCCCGGCTCCTTCGCCAGGATGAGGCTGTGGCGGGGCACCACCGTCGCCGGCCTGACCCCCTCCCAGACCGCCACCTTCCCCGTCGGCACCCTCGGGTACGAGTGGGACAGCGACGTGGAGGACGCAGCCCGTCCGCCCGGCCAGATCCAGCTGTCGTCCACCACCGTCGACATCAACGACGGCAAACTGCGCCTCGACTACGGCAACACGTACGGGAACGGCACCGCCACCCACAGCCTGGTCGCCTTCCGCGACCAGACCTCGCACGCCCTCGTCTTCGGCACGGGCACCGTCCAGTGGTCCTGGGGCCTGACCAACATGCCCACGGGCAACGCGGCCGACACCGTGGTCACCGAGGACAAGCGGATGCAGCAGGCCACCGTGAACGTCTTCGCCGACATGGGCGTCCAGCCCAAGTCCCTGCAGGCCAACCTGGTCACGGCCACCGCCTCCACGGACACCGGCGGCCCGGCCATCACCGTCACCAGCCCCGCGGCCGGCGCCACCGTACCGGCACTGCGCCCCGTGACCCTCACGGGCACCGCAACCGACAGCGGCGGCGGCGTGGTGGCCCGCGTGGAGGTCTCCACCGACGGCGGGACCACCTGGAAGGCCACCACCGGCACCGGGTCCTGGAGCTACAAGTGGACCCCGACGGTCCCCGGATCCGTACAGGTCAAGGTCCGCGCGGTGGACGACAGCGTCAACATCGGCGCCACCACCACCGTGCCCCTGACCGTGGGCCCCCAGCAGTGCCCCTGCACCGTCTGGCCGGCCGCGGCCGTCCCCGGAACCGTCAACGCGGGCGACGGCAGCTCCGTCGAACTCGGCGTGAAGATCCGCTCCTCGGCGCCCGGTTCGATCACGGGCGTCCGCTTCTACAAGTCCCCGGCCAACACCGGCACCCACACGGGCAGCCTGTGGAGCAGCACCGGCCAGCGACTGGCCACCGGCACCTTCACCAACGAGACGGCGTCCGGCTGGCAACAGCTGAACTTCTCCTCGCCGGTCCCGGTCAAAGCCAACACCACCTACGTCGCCTCCTACTTCGCCCCCAACGGCGGGTACTCCTTCGACAACACCTTCGCCGCCGCCGACGCGGGGCTCGCCCCGCTGACCGCGCTGAAGAGCGGCACCGACGGGGGCAACGGCGTGTACCGCTACAGCTCCACGGGCGGCTTCCCGTCCACGGCCTCGTCCGGCAGCAACTACTGGGTCGACGCCGTCCTGGACACCGCCACGGCGAGCACCACGCCGCCGTCCGTCACCTCCACCACCCCGCAGTCCGCGGCCGTCGGCACCTCGATCACCACCCAGCTGGGCGCCACCTTCAACGAGGGCATCGACGCCGACACCCTCGCCTTCACCCTCAAGGACGCATCGGGGGCCACCGTCCCCGGCAACAAGGTCCTCAGCGCCTCCAACAGCGCCACCTTCACACCGTCCACGGAACTGGGGCTGAACACCACCTACACGGCCTCCGTGCAGGCGGCCGACCTGTGGGGCAACGCCATGGCGGCCCCCGTCAACTGGACGTTCACCACCAGCACCAGCCCGCCCACCGTCAACTGCCCCTGCACCCTGTGGGGGTCCTCGACCGTGCCCAGCACCCCGAGCGTCACCGACGACACCAACTCCGTCGAACTGGGCACCCGCTTCCAGTCCGCCGTCAGCGGCTACGTCACGGGCATCACCTTCTACAAGGGCACCGGAAACACCGGCACGCACACCGGCAGCCTGTGGTCGTCCACCGGCACGCTCCTGGCCACCGGCACCTTCGGCAGCGAGACCCTGTCCGGCTGGCAGCAGCTCCACTTCGCCACCCCCGTACCCATCACCGCGGGCACCGGCTACGTGGCCTCCTACCACGCCCCGAACGGCAAGTACGCCGTGGACGGCGGCTACTTCACGGCCGCGCACCGCTCCTACCCGCTGGTCGCCCCGGCCGACGGCGGCAGCGGCGCCAACGGCCTCTACAAGTACGGTGCCTCCGCAGCCTTCCCGAACAACACCTTCGGCTCCGTGAACTACTGGGTCGGCCCGGTGTTCACCACCACGGCGCCGGCCGGTCTCGCGGCGGAGGGATCGACGGAGGTGACCGCGCAGTGAGCACCGTCAGCGTGGTCATCCCCTGCTACAAGTACGGCCATTTCCTGGCCGACTGCGTCAAGAGCGTCCTGGACGAACAGCCCGGCGTCGACGTACGCGTACTGATCATCGACGACGCGTCGCCCGACGACTCCGCGGACGTCGCACGCGCCCTCGCGGCCGCCGACCCCCGCATCGAGGTCCGGGTCCACGAACAGAACCGGGGCCACATCGCCACCTACAACGAGGGCCTGCTGGAGTGGGCCGACGGGGACTACGTCGCCCTGCTCTCGGCCGACGACCGGCTCGTCCCCGGGGCCCTGGTGCGCGCCGCGGCCCTGCTCGACGCCCACCCCGAGGCCGGCTTCGCCTACGGCCGGCCGCTGCGGTTCCGGCATGGCGGGCCGCTGCCCGCCGCCCGCACCCGCGGTACCGGATCCGTGGTCTACCCGGGCCGGTGGTGGCTGGAGCGGCGCTTCCGGGAAGGCACCGGGTGCATCACCTCACCCGAGGTGGTCGTCCGCACCAGCCTCCAGCGCAAGGTCGGCGGCTACGACCCGGACCTCCCGCACGCCGGCGACATCGAGATGTGGATGCGGCTGGCGGCCCACGCCGACGTCGGCTACGTCCGCGGAGCCGACCAGGCCTTCTACCGTGTCCACGGCGACAACATGTCCACGACGGACTTCGGCGGGCAGCTCGACGACCTGAGCCAGCGCCTCGTCGCCTTCGACTCGGTCCTGGACAAGTGCGGCGGGCTGCTCCCGGACGCCGGCCGGCTGTCGGACCTGGCGCGGACCCGCCTCGCCCGGTACGCGCTGCGCCGCGCCTACCGCGCGTACGACCGGGGGCGCACCGGCGTGGTGCCGGTCGACGAGCTGGAGGCCTTCGCGGCCCGGTGCCTGCCGGGCTACACCTCGCTCGCCGAGTACCGGGCGCTGCAGCGGCGCCGGCGCATCGGGGCCCGCGTGATGCCGTACCTCCAGCCGCTGGTGCTCTCGGCCGTCGCCGACCGGGGACGCGAGTGGCTGTGGTGGCAGTCCTGGAAACGCCGAGGGATTTGATGAACCAGCAGCACCAAGTGCACCACCTGCACCACCGCCCCGTCCCCGGGGCACCGCCGGCCCGGCGGGCTGCCGTATCAGCGGGCCGCCGCGGCCACGGCCGGGGGCATCCTGCCCCCGGCCCCGGCACTCTCCTCCGGACCGGCGTCGGCGCTCTCGCGCCGGCGCCGGTTCCGGCGCGTCACCAGCTGATCGGTCCACAGGGCCGCCGCCACGCCGCACACCGCGGCGAGCAGCGCCGTCCCGGCCAGCGCGCGGCTCTTGGTCCCCGTCTGCGCCACGGCGGTCGGCGGCACCAGCAGGGTCACGCTCATCCGCGCCCGCTCGGGGATCTGCTGCTCGGCCTGCATCGCCGCGACGCGCTTGGTGTAGGCCTCGACGACCTTCAGCACGGCCAGGTTCGCCGCGGCAGGCTCCGCGTGCTCCGCCTGCACCTGGAGCGAGGGGATCAGATAGCGGGGGGTGACGCTGGTACCGCTGTTGCGCGGGATCAGCCGATAGGTTCCGGTCACCCCCGCAAGGCTCAGCTCGGCGGTACCGGCGGGCGATTCCAGCTGCTGCACCGCCGCGTAGGACACCGCGGCGAGCGGTGGCTGGAGATTGGCGAGCTGGTTGGGCTGGCTGCCGGTCACCGGCGGCTTGAGCACCACGATCGCCGAACTCACATAGGTCTGTTCGGGGCGGAGCACCTGCAGGGCCCCGGCGGCCGCGAGTACCGCCACCAGGAGCAGGACGTACCAGCGGCGGCGGAGCGTACGGAACAACTCACCAGGCGACACAGCATTCCTTCCGTCGCGTGCGATCTTTCCAGGACGCGGGTCGGCCCGCCATCGGTTCCGGCAGTCACGGGGAGGGGGCGTCCGTGAGCATCGGTGAGATGGCGGCCGTGCTCCGGCGCCGCTGGTACGTGATGGTCCCCCTGACGGTGATCGGACTCCTCGCGGGCCTGCACCTGTACCGGTCGGTGCCCGTGGCGTACCAGTCGCAGAGCTCGGTGGCCCTGCTCGACTCCACGGCGGTGGCCGAACTGGCCCCGGCCTTCGGCAACCCCATCTCCAACGCGGGCGGTTCACTGGTCGTGACCGCCGACGTGCTGATCAGGACCCTCTCCGGCGCCGACGCGGCACGCGACCTGCAGGGGCTCGGCGTCACCGACCCCTACACGGTCGGCTTCGCCGCGAACACCTCCGGCCCCATGCTCACCCTGACCGTCACGGGCACCGACCGGGCGAAGGTCCTCAAGGAGACCAGCACCCTGACCACCTTCGCCGGCGAGCAGCTCAACGCGCTCCAGGCGGCGGCCAAGGTGCAGCCCGCGTACTTCGTGCAGACGGCGCCCGTGGTGCTCCCGCAGACCCCGGTGCCCCAGCTCAAGAGCCGCTACCAGCAGGTGCTGGGCGTCGTCATCGCGGGCGTGACCGCCGGCTTCACCCTCTCGTTCGTCACGGAGACCCTGCTGGTGGCCCGCCGGCGCGGGGTGGCGGCCGCCGCCCCGGCCGGCGTACCGAGGACGCGCCTCCGCAGGAGGCTGCCCGGCCGGACGCCGGACGCCGCCGCACTGCTCAGCGGCTACCTGGGCCTCGCCTTCTTCATCCCGTCGAACCTGACCCTGCCCGGCATGGGCGGGGTGGGCACCCCCGCCAACGTGTTCGCCCTCCTCGGCCTGTTCTGGTACCTGGCGACCTGGCTCACGGGCCGGATCCGCGCGGCCCCCGGCACCCGGCTGCCGCGCGTCGTGATGTGGCTGCTCGCCGTCTCGGTCCTGGCCTCGTACCTCGCCGACGCCACCCGGGGCAGCACCCACAAGGAGGTGCTCGGCGCGGACCGGGGCCTGATCGGACTGCTCGTCTGGGTGTCGATCGTGGTGCTGGTCTCGGCCGGCATCCAGGACCGGGCCCGCCTCGACGTCCTGCTGCGCCGGGCCGTGGTGATGGCCTCGGTGGTGGCCGCCATCGGCTACTACGACTTCTTCACCGCGACGAACATCGCCGAACACATCAGCATCCCGGGACTCCACTCCAGCGTCGCGCAGATCACCACGCTCGACCGCGGGGCGTTCACCCGGCCGCGCTCCACCACGGCCCAGCCGCTGGAGTTCGGCGGCATGCTCGCCCTGCTGCTGCCCTTCGCCGTACAGCAGGCCTTCGACCCCGTCCGCAGCCACCTCAGCCGGTGGCGGCGCTGGGGGCCCGTGGTCCTGATGGGCGGGGCCCTGCCACTGACCGTGTCACGGACCTCCATCATCGGGGCGCTCATCGTGGTGCTCGTGATGGTGCCGCGCTGGAAACCGCAGCGGCGCTGGACCGCCATCGGCCTGCTGCTGGGCTCGGTGGCCTGCTTCAAGGTCCTGGTGCCCGGCCTGATCGGCACCATCACCACCCTGTTCGGGTCCTTCCTGTCGAACTCCGACAGCAGCACCCAGGCCCGCACCGTCAAGTACAGCGCGATCGTCCCCTACCTGCAGGAGCGGCCGCTGTTCGGGCGCGGCCTGGGGACCTTCACCCCGGACCTCTACTTCTTCACCGACAACCAGTACATGCTCACCCTGGCGGAGATGGGCTTGTTCGGCCTGCTCGCCCTCCTGGCGCTGTTCTTCACCGGAATCCACCAGGGCGGTGCCATCCGCCGCCTCGCCGCCGGCGAATCCGACCGGGAACTCGGCCAGGCGTTCTTCGCCTCGGCGCTCGTCGCCCTCGTCAGCAGCGCCACCTTCGACGCCCTCAGCTTCCCGATGTTCGCCGGGATGTTCTTCCTGACGATCGCCGCCGGAGGCAGTTACCTCGGCTTCATCCGGCGCAGCGCGCCGAAGCCCCGAACCGTGGAGTCCCCATGTCCTCCCGCCGCCACCCGGCCCCGCCGGCCCGAACCGGCGCAGCCGGTCCCGTAGCCGTCGTCGTCGTCACCTGGAACAGCGCCCGGGTGCTGCCCGGGTTCCTCGCCTCCCTGCCCGACGGCATGGCGGGGCTCGACTGGCGCCTGGTCGTCGCCGACAACGACTCCGCCGACGACACCGTCGACGTCGTCCGCTCGCTGGCCCCCGACGCGACCGTCGTCCAGACCGGCCGCAACGCCGGCTACGCGGCCGGGGTGAACGCCGCGCTGGAGGCCGCCGCCACGTGGGAGAACGGCTTGCGCGCCGCCCTCGTGTGCAATCCGGACATCCGGATGCGGCGGGGCTGCGCCGCACTCCTCGTCGACGCGCTCGACGCCCCCCTCGCCGGCGGCCGCCGGGTCGGGATCAGCGTCCCGCTGCTGTACGAGGAGGACGGCGCCCTCCAGCACTCGCTGCGCCGCGAATCGCGCGTGACGCGGGCCCTGGGCGAGGCGGTGATCGGCAACCGGCGGGCCGGCCGCTTCCCCCGGTGGAGCGAGCTGGTCACCGACCCGGCCGCGTACGCGCGGGCGACCGTCGCCGACTGGGCGACCGGCGCCCTCATGGCCCTCTCCCGGGACTGCCTGGACGCCTGCGGCACCTGGGACGAGTCCTTCTTCCTCTACTCGGAGGAGACCGAGTACTGCCTGCGGGCCCGGGACCGGGGCTTCGCGACCCGTCTCGAACCCGCCGCCTCGGCCGTCCACCTCGGCGGCGACTCGCAGGTCTCGCCGCACCTGTGGACGCTGCTGACCCTCAACCGGGTGCGGCTCTACGGCCGCCGGCACGGGGCGGCGGCGACCGCCGCCTTCCGTGGGGCCGTACTGCTGCGCGAGACCTCGCGGGCGGTCCTCGGCCGCCCGGCGAGCCTGGCCGCGGCCCGGGCCCTGGCCAGCCCGTCCGCGCTGCGGGCCACGCCCGGGCCCTGACCGGACGCGGCGCGGCCACCCGTCACCCGGAGGGCGCCGGACCGTCCCAGGCGGTGTAGAAGCTCTCCGGGTTGACCAGGTAGCGGACCGTGGCACGGGGCACGTGGCGCACCTCGTGCCGGCGGGCGTAGCGGCGTACGAGCTCCCAGTCCTCCCGCGGCAGCACCTCGGGGGTGCGCCGCAGCCGGCTGAAGTACAGGGACCGGGTGCGGCGGGCCACGAAGGCGTTGGTGTCGAGGAAGGCCTCGTGCGCGGCCCGGCGGCGGTCGAACGGCACCGACAGCACGTCCCGTTCGGAGCCGTCGGGGAGCACGCGGCGCAGCGCGGTGTACACGGCATCGGGCCCGCCGGGCGGCTCCAGCACCGCGAGGGCCTGCTCCAGGTGGTCGGGCTCCCACAGGTTGTCGTCGTCCAGGAACGCCGCGTACTGCGAACGGGTCAGCCGCAGGCCCACGTTGCGCACGACTCCCGCCGTGGCCGTGTTGCGGGCCAGCGACACGGCGTACAGCCGTGGATCCGAAGGCAGTTCCGGAAGGCCGGCGCCGTCGTCGACGACGATGACCACCTGGTCGGTCACCGTCTGCGCCAGGGCCGAGCGGACGGCCGCGCGCAGCGCGGCCGGGCGCCGGTGGGTGGCGATCACGGTGGCCACCAGGGCGGCCGGCGGGCTGCCCAGGAGGGCGGCGAGCCGCGCGGTCTCCGCGTCCTCGAAGCGGCGCAGCCGCACCGCCGAGGGTGCGAGCAGGACCTTGTTCCTGGCCTCGAAGAGCACCAGCCAGCCGAAGGCCCGCTTGAGCAGCTCCCAGGGTGCCCGGGCGGTGCGGCGCATGATGTCCTTTCGGTCCGGTCGTCAGGGGGCACGCCGGTCAGGAGGCGGGGGCGGGGACGACGGGCCGGCCGTCGGCCGTGCGGTTGCCGCGCCACACGTTCCCGGCGCCGCCCTCGTTCCAGGCGGTGACATGTCCGTAGGCGCCGCCGTTGACGTGGTATTGGGTGGAGAACACGTTGTCCGTGACCTGGATGCCGGTGGCGCCGGGCCCGCCGCCGTAGAGGGCGTACGCCCCGCCGGCCAGCCAGTTGCCGTCCACGACCACGGAGGAGACGCTGCCCGTGTCCGCGAAGAGCCCGATGGCCGCGCTGGCCCCCTGGTCCACGGGGACCGAGTTCAGCAGGGTGTTGTGGCGGACGGTCAGCCGGCCCTTGTTGCCGCCGCCGCTGATGACGGCGTCGGTGTGCTGCCATTCGCCGCCCTGGTTGCGGAAGGCGATGATGTCGTGCACGTAGTTGTCGTGAAGGTCGCCCTGGCCCATCGACAGGGCGTTGCCGAACACCGAGACGTCGCACCAGCCGACCTCGATCGAGCTGCCGCCCATGTTGGAGACCGCGTAGTCGACGCCTCCGTTGTCGGGGCCCTTGCCCGGTACGGCCGTGATGGTGGTGTGCAGCACGCGCAGGCCGCTGTAGCCGGGGCGCAGGTTGATCCCCCACCAGTTCGCGGAGGTGATCCGGCTGTCGATGACCGTGACGTCGTTGGCGTAGACGTCGAGCGAACCGTGGATGTCCCAGCCCCTGATGACCGTGCCGTCGGTCTTCACCGACATGTTGCCCGTGTCGTGCCGCTCCAGCCCGATCCGCGGGCCGGTCGTGCGCGCGTCGGGGAATCCGCAGGCGCCGGGGGAGGCGCAGGGGCCTGTGGGGGGTGCCCCGCCGGTCCCCGGAGCGGGCGGCGAGGAGGGGGAGGCGGAGGGCGGAGCCGGGCTTGCGGAGGGGCTCGGGCCGCCCGGGGCGGACGGGTCCGCGGAGGACGGGGAGTTCGAGGGGGACGACGTGGGGTGCGGTCCGGGGCCGTGGCCGGGCTCGGGGCACTGCAGGGCGCTGTCCGGGCACGGCCCGGCCGACGGCTCGCCCACGCCGGTCCGGTCGGCCTCGTACAGGGCCAGGACGACGGCCAGGACGAGCCCGGCCAGCAGCCAGGCCCTCAGGCGCCTTCGGTCGCGTGCCACCGGGCCTACCTCCCTGCCTGCGGGGAGCCGCGCAGGAAGCCGCGGCTGGGCAGGACGCACAGCACGTAGCAGAGGGTTCCGGCGGCCCCGGTCGCGAGGAGAGCGAGGACCCCGTCGCCCAGGAGCCGTTCCAGACCGAGGACCGCCGCGGCCATCACGGCGCCGCCGAGGAAGGGCCAGGCGCAGGCCCGTGCCACGGTCCGCAGGCCGACGCCCCCGCGGTGCAGCGCGACGAGGAACACGGGCACCACGACGAGGCAGGCCACCAGGACGTGCCCCTGGGCCACCCCCACGATCCCGCCGGCCCCCGCCCCGACCACCAGGGCGGGGATCAGGACGGCGAGCCAGAGCCCCTGGACAGCGATCAGGGAGCGGCGCCGGCCGATGGCCACCAGGCAGTCGTAGGCCAGCTCACAGCCGATCCGGACCAGGCCGAGCACCATCAGCCAGGGCAGCGCGCCGGCCGCCGGCAGCCAGCGGTCCCCGTACACGAGCCCGATGACCGGCGAGGCCAGGGCGGCCAGCAGCACGCACAGCGGGACGGTGCCCGTCATCACCACGCCCAGGGCGCGGCCGAACCCGCCGGCCAGCGCCCCCGGCGAGTCGGCCAGCCGGGAGAACCCGGCGAACGAGACCCGCCGGGCCGCCTCGGAGATGATCCGCACGGGCCAGCCGGAGATGTTGAAGGCGAGTACGTAGAAGCCGAGGGCGAGCTGGTCGAGGGCGGACCCGACCACCATGGTGTCCACGTTGACGACGCCGAGGGCGAGCATGCTGGCCCCGGCGAGCGGAAGCCCGAAACGCAGCAGCTCCCGGGCCTGTTCCCGGTCCCAGCCGAACCGCAGCGTGCCGGGCGCTGCGAGGCAGCACCCGGCGAGGGCTGCCGCGTTCCCGGCGACGGAGCCCCAGGCGAAGCTCATCGCCCCCCATCCCCCGACGGCCAGCAGCAGGGTCACGCCGGTGCTGAGGAGGAAGTTGACGGCGTCGATGGCCATCCGCCGGCCCTGGGCGAACTCCCGGGTGAGGAACCCGGCGGGCACCTGCGAGAGGCCGTCGAGGACCACGCACACGCACATCACCCGCAGGATGCCGGAGGCCTCGGGCGAGCCCAGCACCCGGGCGACCGCGGGGGCCGCCGCGAACAGCACGGCGTACAGCAGGCAGCTGGAGGTGACGCTGAGGGTCAGCACCGTCGGGGCGAAGCGGCGCGGGTCGCCCTCCCAGCGGACGATGGCGAGGGAGACGCCGAGCTCGTTCGCGGAGAGCAGGACCAGCAGCACGGTCTGGGCGATCCCGTACACGCCCCAGGCCTCGGGACCGAGGAAGAAGCGGGCCAGGACGATGCCGGTGACGAAGTTGCCGAGGCGCATGACCACGGTGTTGACCAGGCTCCACCGGGCGGCGGAACCGACCTTGCGGCCCAGCGACGGCGCCGCGGGCGGCGCCTGCACACCGGTGTCGCTTCCGGTGTCGGTCCCCGGGCCGGTCACGGTGTTCCGGCGGAGGCTCGGGCGGTACGGGCACTGCCGTCCCCGGGGTCCGGCGCGCCGGGCAGGGTGGTGGACCCGGTGGACCCGGTGGACCCGGTGGTCCCGGACGCCGGCGCGTCGGACGGCGCGGGCCGGTGCCGGCCCGGCTTGTCCGGCCTGCGGCGCCGGGCCTCCACGAAGAAGGTGGCCACCAGGCTCAGTACGAAGCCCAGCACCCCCGCCATGATCAGGTACTGCAGCCGGGTCTTGGTCTGCGCCTCCGGCTTCTGCGGCGGGACGATCGTCGCCATGCGGATCATGGCTTCGGGTGTCACGGACTGCTGGGCCTGGAACTCCTGGAGCCGCTTCTCGGCGTAGGCGGTGAACACCTCGTCCGACTTCAGGACGGCGGCCGGATCGGTTCCGGTGACGCTCAGCCACATGAAGGGCCCCTGGGCGTTGTCGGCGATCTTCGCCTCGTACTCCTGGGTGACGCCGCGGGACCTGAGGTCGCGGCGGGAGTCGTCGGAGTTGAGGTTGCGCGCCAGGCCGTCGGCCATGCCGGTGAGCGAGGCCTGGGTGCTCAGGAAGGGGTTGCCGTCGAAGGCCACCGTGGCCTTCTTCGAGTTCAGGAGCGTCACCGTGCTCTGTGACCGGTACTCCACCGGGACCAGCACGTAGACGCCTGCGACGAGCGCGGCCGTGAGCAGCAGTCCGGGCAGCAGCACGTACCAGCGCCTGCGCATGACCCGCCAGATCTCCGCGAGATCCATGGTCTTCCCCCTCGCGGCGGCGTCGTGTCCTGTACGCGCCGCCGCCCTTTCATTGCGGTGGTTACGGTTGTCGCGTTCTTGCCGTGGCGTGTGGTCGCCGGTGTCACGGGGCGAGGTCGGTGGGCCTCGGCCGGGTCCGTGCGGAACCGCCGTCCAGCAGGACCCGGGCGATCCGCTCGCTCGCGCGGCCGTCCCACAGCTCGGGGCAGCGCGGGGCCGGCGGATCGTCCAGCACCCGGTGCACCGTGGCCGTGATGCGCGCCGGATCGGTGCCCGCCAGGACGTTGGTGCCCTCCTCGACGGTGATCGGCCGCTCGGTGTTCTCCCGCAGCGTCACGCAGGGCACACCGAGCGCCGTGGTCTCCTCCTGGACGCCGCCCGAGTCGGTGAGCACCACCCGGGCGGAGTCCTGGAGCGCGATGAAGTCCAGGTATCCGGCCGCCGGTACGACCCGGATCCCGGCGGGGACCCCGATCTCCGCCAGCCGCTGTGCCGCCCGCGGGTGCACGGGCAGCAGCAGCGGGCAGCGGTCGGCGGTCTCGCCCAGCGCCTTCAGCAGTCCGCGCAGCGCCGCGGGGTCGTCGACGTTGGCCGGCCGGTGCAGGGTGACCAGGCCGTACCCGCCGCGGGTGAGCCCGTACCGGTCCAGGACGTCGGAGGCCCGGGCCCGTTCGAGGTTGGCGAGCAGGGTGTCGATCATGACGTTGCCGACGACGTGGATCTGGTCCTCCCGGTACCCCTCCGACCGCAGGTTCGCGGCTGCGTCGGGGGAGGGGGCCAGCAGGTAGTCGCTGACCCGGTCGGTGGCGACCCGGTTGACCTCCTCCGGCATGCTCCAGTCCCGGCTGCGCAGGCCCGCCTCCACATGGGCCAGCAGCGGTCCGGCCTTCGCGGTGACCAGGGCGCAGGCCAGCGTGGAGTTGATGTCGCCGACCACCACCACCGCGTCCGGGGCCAGCTCGTCGACGAGCGGCTCGAAGGCCGCCATCACCCGGCCGGTCTGCTGGGCGTGGGTGCCGGACCCGGCGCCCAGGTACCGGTCCGGGGGACGGATGCCGAGGTCGCGGAAGAACACGTCGTTCATGGACTCGTCGTAGTGCTGCCCGGTGTGGACGAGGACCACTTCGGCGCCGTGGCGCTCCAGCGCGTCCATCACCGGTTTGATCTTCATGTAGTTGGGCCGTGCTCCGGCCACGCAGATGATCCTGGGCATGGTGTCAGAGCACCTCCACGCTGGGTCCGGAGAGCCGGTTGCGGCAGTCGAGCACGAAGGAGGCGTGCTCGGTGACCATCGCGTAGTCGAAGGAGTCGTGGTCGGTGAGCAGGACGACCACGTCGGCCGCCGTGAGCTCCTTGCGGGTCGGTTCGACCCGCACCAGGCGGGAGTCGACCTTGATGCCCTCCACCACGTGCGGATCGGCCGCGCGCACCTTGGCGCCCATGTCCAGGAGCAGCTGCGCGACGCGTACCGCCGGCGACTCCCGGGCGTCGCCGGTGTTCTTCTTGTACGCCAGCCCGAGCAGCAGGACCTTGGACCCGTTGACCGAGCGGCGCTTGGTGTTGAGCGCGTCCATGACACGACGCGCCACGTACTCGGGCATGTGACTGTTGATGTCGTTGGCCAGCTCGACGAAGCGGAAGCTCTGGCCGAGCTCGCGCTGCACCCGCCAGGACAGGTACGACGGGTCGATCGGCAGGCAGTGGCCGCCGACCCCGGGGCCCGGGGTGAACTTCATGAAGCCGAACGGCTTGCTGGAGGCGGCCTCGATGGCCTGCCACACGTCGATGTCGAGGTGGCGGGCGAACATGGCTATCTCGTTGACCAGGGCGATGTTCACGTGCCGGAAGGTGTTCTCCAGCAGCTTGGCCAGTTCGGCCTCCTTGGGGGAGCGCACCGGCACCGTCTTGTCGACGAGCTGTGCGTAGAAGGACTCCACGGCCTTGAGGGAGGCGGCGTCCACTCCGGAGACGACCTTGGGCGTCTGCTGGAAACCCCAGACGGTGTTGCCCGGGTCGATGCGCTCGGGGCTGTAGCCGAGGTGGAAGTCGACGCCGGCGGTGAGGCCCGAACCGTCCTCCAGGATCGGGCCGAACAGCTCCTCGGTGGTGCCCGGGTAGGTGGTGGATTCGAGGACGACGGTCGCGCCGGGCCGCAGGAAGCGGGCCAGGGTGTGCGCCGACTCCTCGATGTAGCGCAGGTCGGGGGCACCGTCCTGTAAGGGGGTCGGGACCGTGACGACCGCGACGTCGAACCCGCCGCAGTCGCGGGCGAGTTCACTCGGTGTGTAGGTCCCGCGCTCCAGCGCCCGGGTCAGCCGTTCGGAGGAGACGTCCTCCACGTACGACTCGCCGGCGGTGAGGCTCTTGACCCGCCGGGCGTCCACGTCGTACCCGGTCACTTGGTGCCCGACCTCGGCGGCCCTGATGGCCAGCGGGAGGCCGACGTATCCCTGTCCCACGACGACGACGCGCATCAGTGACTCCTGTTCGCGGAACCGGCAGACGGTGTACGGCGGATGAGTTCCCGCACCGTCATGAGGAGGAAGGCGGTGTTGGTGGTGAGGTAGCGCTTGCCGAGGCGGCGCGGCTCCTGCAGGGCGCGGTAGAACCATTCGAGGCCCATGCGCTGCCAGACCGCGGGGGCCCGCTTGGTGACGCCGGCCAGGATGTCGAAGGAGCCGCCGACGCCGTGCACGACGTGGGCTCCGGTGCGCCTGCCGTAGCCGGCGGTGAAGATCTCCTTCTTGGGCGAGGTCATGCCGAGGAACAGCAGCCGGGCGCCGCTGTCCGCGACGGCGTCGGCGATCGGGCCCTGGTCGGCGTCGTCGAAGTAGCCGTTGCGGCTGCCGGCCACGCGCAGGGCCGGGAAGCGCTCGGCGATCCGGCCGAGCATCAGCTCCAGTACGTCCTGCCGGGCGCCGAGCAGGTAGACGGGGACGTCCGCGGTCTCTGCGGCGGCCAGCAGCCGCATGAACAGGTCGATTCCCGCGACCCGTTCGGGGAGCCGCACGCCCAGGACCCGGCCGGCCCACACCACGGCCTGGCCGTCGGCCAGGACGAGGTCGCAGCCGGAGACCGCTGCCGCGAGGCGCGGATCGCGGCGCATGTTGACCAGTTTGGCGGCGTTGACCATGCCGATCTCGATCTGTTCGCCGCGCCGCACCGCCTCCAGGCAGCGCTGCACGGTCTCGTCCATGGTCAGGGCGTCGAGGGTGACCCCGAACAGGGTCTGGCGCGGGGGTGCTTGCAGGTTCATCTCCGCGGTCCCCCGAGCCAGGCGTGGAGCAACCAGCCGAACTCGTACGGACGGCACTCGCGGTCGATCACGACGGGGCGGAACATCCGGTCGAGCGGGGCGAGCCGGGCCTGCGGCGCCACCTTGGTGGTGAGCCCGCGCGCGGCGCGTACGGCCTTGGCGGGGTCGCCGCGGTAGACCTTGCGCCAGGTGACGCCGTACTTTTCGAGGATCATGGGCTCGCGCGGCGTGCCGTCGGGCCCGCTGATCTCCGGGACGTCCGTCATCCAGCGCAGTCCGCGGCGGACGGCGGCGCCGAAGTCGGTGCCGCCCGCGTCGGCGAGGTCGAAGAGCGCCGTCGGGGCCATGGCGTGCTGGTGCACGCTGTAGACGGGGTACCCCTCCACCACGCCGCCCGTGCGGGCGTCGTAGTGCCACCACCACTGTCCGCCGTCGCCCTGCAGTGCGCAGATCCGCGCGGCGCAGGCGTCGGCGGCCGCGAGGGCCTCCGGGTCCGAACCGCTCGCGTGCAGCCGGGCCAGTGCCTGCAGCGGATACGTCTGGTCGGCGAAGCAGGCCACGTGCGAGCGGTATCCGGGAACCAGTCCCGGCCCGGTGGCGTGCGGGAACAGCGGGCCGCCCTCCGCCCTGGCCGCGAGGAGGCGGTCGCGGGCCGCCGCCAGGCGGTCCTCCACATCCACCGCGGTGCGGGCCGCGGCGAGGGCGGAGAGCACCCACGCGGCCTCGACGGTGTACTGCGGACGTTCGGGGACGTCCAGAGCGGCCAGCCGGGCGAGGGCGTCCGCCAGCTTGGGGTGGCCGGTCTCCGCCGCGGCCCAGGCGATGAGCGCCGCGTCGCCGAGGTTGGTCACCGCCGGGAGCTGTTCCACCAGCAGGCCCGTGTACTCCTCGACGGTGTGTCCGCCGAACAGCGGGCGCTGCCGGTCCTCGGGCAGGAAGCGGGCCCCCAGCGCGGTGATGGCCGCGTACCGGGTGCTGGTTCCGCGCGACTCCGTCCGGCGGACGCCGTCGGAGGTGACCGTGCCCACCCGGGTGAAGACGAAGGTGTCGGCGTCCGGCAGGTACATCCCGGGCAGTCCCGCCTCGGCCAGCGCGAGCAGCCGTTCGGCGAGCGCGTGCAGCGACGGGTCCTCGTGGGCTAGTGCCTCTAATCGTGTGGTGTTCACCGGGCCCCCACCCCGGTTCCCCCTGTGCTGCGCGCACTTCGTATGTCCGAGCTGTACGGCTCCAACACACCTACCCCCTCTGATCGCTCCTCGGACGGACCTGGCGGTCGTCGTTCCGCGGAAGGGAGTGCGCATGACGACGCACGTGCCGGCGGTGTGTTCCCCCCATTGCACGAACCGTCCGGGGCCGCCCACTGGATCCCCCCAGCGATGCCCCGGACCGGAGCACGCGGACGGCAGCGTCGGGCGGGCGCGTAGCGCGCCGTCCGTCACCTGGTCCGCGATGCCCTCGTCGTGTACAACCCCCCACTGAACAAAGCCTGTTGCCTGCTCAGATCCCGTGTACAGGGACAAGGTATGCCCAAGGGTGTTCGTTGATTGCGGTTTTGAGGAAATGCCACCGACCCAAATTTGCCGACGAACCGTCAGTTCCGCTCCAGCAGGCCGCCGTCCTTCTCGTCGTGCAGCGCACCGGTGCGCGGGCACTGCCACACACCCGGTTCACCCTCCCGTTCCACCAGGCGCACCCCGGCCCGGCCCACCCACCCGATGCGGCGCGCCGGTACGCCTGCGACCAGTGCGAAGTCCGGTACGTCCCGGGACACGACCGCGCCGGCCGCGACCAGTGCCCACCGTCCGATGCGCACCCCGGCCACGCACACGGACCGGGCCCCCAGCGAGGCCCCCTCGTCCACCACGACACCGGCGGCCTCCCAGTCGCCGCCGCGCTTGAGCCGCCCGTCCGGATCGACCGCCCGCGGGTAGAAGTCGTTGGTGAGCACGGCCGCCGGCCCGATGAACACGCCGTCGCCGAGCACGGCGGGTTCGTAGACGAGGGCGTGGTTCTGGAGCTTCACGTTGTCGCCGATCCGCACACCGGGGCCGACGTACGCCCCCCGCCCCACGATGCAGTCGCGGCCGAGCCGCGCGTCCTCCCGTACCTGCGCCAGGTCCCAGACCGTGGTCCCGTCACCGAGTTCGGCGCTCTCGTCGACCTGGGAGGAGGGTTGAATGCGGATGCTCACGCGGTGGTCCCCTTACGGCTTGAGGTGCGGACGTAAGGGGGGAGCATAAGCGCCGCGGGAGTCGCCCACCCGGGAGATCAACCGACTGTTCACGCACCGGACCCGGGGTGGACGACGAGGGTGCCGTAGGCCGACAGGGCCGTGGCGGGGTCGGCCGGGCCGCCCGTGCTCCCCGGGCCGTCCGCGTGGTGGCGCAGGGTGCTGTCGAGGAAGACGAGGCTCGCGGCGGCGGTGATGCGCAGGCCCTCCGTGCGGTCCGGGGAGCCGACGAGGGAGGGGACGGGCGGCAGGTAGAGCGGCGCGTCGGTGAAGGTGAGGTGCGCGGCTCCGGGGACGGTCAGGCGGTAGCTCGTCGCGCTGCTGAGCCCGAGGACCCGGGTGAGGGCGGGGAGGTAATCCGGGTCGGTGTCCGGCCCGATGGCCTGGGTGAGCGCGAGCACCGGCTGCCGGAAGGGCTGCGGACCGGGGTCGTGGGGGTATCCGTCCAGGTCGATGACGGCTGCGAACCCGGGGTCCTGGCGGGCCGCCTGCAGGGCCGCACCCCCGCCGATCGAGTGGCCGGCCACCGCGACGCGGCCGGTGTCGAGGCGCCCGGCGAGGGGACCGGCGATCGCGCCGCCGTCCACGCGCTCCAACCGGGCCCGCACGAAGCTCAGGTCGGCGGCGCGCACCGCCGTCCACGCGGCCGCCCGCCTCTCGTCCTCCACCGCGTCACCGGTCGCCGAGACCTCCGTACGGACCGTGCGGCCGTCCGAGAGGACCACCGCCGCCGAGTCGTAGGGGTGGTCGAGGCCGACGACGACGTAGCCGTGGCTCGCCAGCTCCTCCGCCCAGGCGGTGTTCTGGGCCCGCACGCCGCCCAGGCCGGGGGAGAACAGCACGACGGGGAACCGCTCCCCGTCGCCCGCCGCCGCGGCGTCGTACACCGCATGCGTACGGGCGCGCGGCAGGCCGTCCAGCAGCATGCCGGGAAGTCCGGCGTACTCGGCGAGCGCACCGGAGACCACGCGCGACTCGTGCTCCGTGCGTCCCAGGTACGGGGCGCGCCGACTGCCCGCGGGGCTCTGGCGGGCGGGATACCAGAACTGTGCGACGACCGTACGCCGGTCCTCGGGCGCGGCGGTGGCGGTCTCGGGGCGCGCCGGGTCGGTCAGCTCCAGCACGCTGGTGCCCACCGCGAACCGGCCGGTCGGCTCGGGGAACACCGGCGTGGGCAGCGCCCAGGCCGCTCCCGCACCGGCGGCGATCAGGGCGAGGCCCGTCACCGACCCCGGCAGCGCCAGCCACCACGGAGCCCGGCGCGTACGCTGCCGCAGCAGCGGCGCCAGCGCGAAGGGGAGGGCGACGGCCGCGCCGGCCAGCACCGGCACCATCTGCCACCGCATCCCGAGGACGCCCAGCACGGCCCCCGACACCGCGACGGCGGCCACCGCGCCCACGGTGACGGGCCGCCGCGGACGCGGCGGAAGCCACCGCGCCAGCACCAGCGCGACGGAAGCGAGCACCAGAAGCCATTCCCAGGGGTTCATCATCTTCACCTCGCCATGGTCTTGGCCCGCCGCGGCCGGGGCGTCACCCTCGGGTCGGGTGGCCCCTGCAACTTGAGTCGCAGGAGCCACCCGACCCGGGGGTGACGCCTGCGACGTGAGTCTCATTTCTTCTGTCATATGCCTGTCGCGCCGCTCGTATCCGTGCATATGGTGTTGCTCCGGACCATCCCGGGCACACGGCCCTCCCGCACTCCCCACGGGAGGGCCGTGGCGCGCCGCGCCGCCGGAGGCGGGGAACGCCGCCGCCCGAAGGCGCGGGCAGCGCCCGTAAACCGGTGTGCGGATCCGGTGTGCGGTTGACAGGCTGGGACCATGAACGACCCGCATGCATCCACACCCGGCCCGGCCGGCCCCGGCGCCGCAACCGTCACCACGCCCCTCACGGCGGACCTCCTGCGCGGTGCGCTCGACCTCGAGCGCACCGGGCACGGTGTGCTCCCGCACCGGCTGCCGGCGTGGGCCCGCGCACAGAACACCGACGGGCAGCTGGCCATGGCGCAGTCCCAGCCCTCCGGCGTACGGCTGGCGTTGCGGACCCGGGCCACCGTCATCGAGCTCGACACGCTCCGCACGAAGATGGCGTACGTGGGCGCCCCGCCCCGCCCCGACGGCGTGTACGACCTGATCGTCGACGGACGCCTCGCCGGACAGGCCTCGGTGACCGGAGGCAACGTCCGCGAGGTCGACATGAGCACCGGGTCCGTGGAGAACCGGCCCGGCCCGATCGGCACCGTACGGTTCGCGGGCCTGCCCGACCGCCCCAAGGACGTCGAGATCTGGCTGCCGCACAACGAGATCACCGAGCTCGTCGCCCTGCGCACCGACGCCCCCGCCGAACCCGCACCGCGGGGCGGCCGCCGGGTGTGGCTGCACCACGGCAGCTCCGTCAGCCACGGCTCCGACGCCGCCAGTCCCTCCACGACCTGGCCGGCGCTCGCCGCCTCCCTCGGCGGCGTGGACCTGGTCAACATGGGCTTCGGGGGCAGCGCCCTGCTCGACCCGTTCACCGCCCGGGCCATGCGCGACACCCCGGCCGACCTCGTCAGCGTCAAGATCGGCATCAACCTGGTCAACACCGACCTGATGCGGCTGCGGGCCTTCACCCCGGCCGTGCACGGCTTCCTCGACACCCTCCGCGAGGGGCACCCCACCACGCCCCTGCTCGTGGTGTCGTCCGTGCTGTGCCCGATCCACGAGGACACCCCCGGACCCAGCGTCCCGGACTTCAGCACCCTCAGCGCCGGGAAGCTCCGGTTCCGCGCCGCGGGCGACCCGGCGGAGCGCGCCGCCGGGAAGCTGACGCTGAACGTCATCCGGGACGAACTGTCCCGCATCGTGAAGCAGCGTGCCGCCGAGGACCCCCACCTGTACTACCTCGACGGCCGGGAACTCTACGGCGAGGCGGACTTCGCCGAACTGCCGCTCCCCGACCAGCTCCACCCGGACGCCGCCACCCACCGCCGCATCGCCGACCGCTTCGCCGCACTGGCCTTCGGCGCGGGCGGCCCCTTCGCCCCCGTCACTGCCTGAGGGCCGTCCCGCACCCCCGGCGTCGCGTGCCCGCCGGGGTTCACGGGACAGCCCTTGGCCGCCGGTCCTCCCGGCGCCGGGGCGGGCGCCGGGAGAACGGAGGCGGGGGTCAGGTGGACGGGCTGACCTGGACCGTGGTCAGGGCGCCACCGGAGGCCTCCTTCAGCACCGTGATCCGGGTCCCGGTGTCCGGGACCTTCACGCCCACCTGCGGCAGGTCCGCGTTCCAGTACCCGCCCTTGTGGTCGTCGAAGACCGGGACGCCCGGCCGTGCCGGGACCAGCACCGGCACGCCGGCCCTGTGCAGCACGATCTCGTCGCTCGGACGCGTGGAGAACGTCGCGTCGAAGGTCTGCGCCCGGGCGTTGAGCGGGGAGCCGTCCGCGTACCGCAACGGCTCGGGCCGTGCGTCGACGGGCAGCAGCAGGCCCGCGCCCGGGTGCGCCTTCGTGGTGTTGTCGCTGTACGCCGTGTCCCAGAGCCAGATGAGCACGCCCTGCTGGTACGGGTAGAACTCCACCGTGTCGTTGCCCGCGCCGAAGTTGTACGGACCGGTCTTGAGGTAGGACCCGTAGCCGGTGTAACGCCGGTTCTCCACCAGGTAGGCCCGGGGGTGCTGGGCGCTCCCGGTCCGTCCGTCCGTCCGCGACCAGCGCTGCGCCGTCCAGCCGTGGTCGCCCTGCTCGGCGCCGTCGTGCAGCAGCTCGCGCCCGTCCGCCGTGATCCGGATGTCGTCGAACGTGACGCCCCTGCCGTGCGTGTTGCCGTCCGAGGTCACCCGCAGCCGCAGCTGGATCCCGCGCCCCGCGTACCCGTCCAGCGGCACGGAGAGTTCGGCCCAGCCGCCGGACGAGCCCGAGATCCCCTTCGCCGGGACGGCGACGCCGCCGACCGTGCCCGGCAGGGCCGACCAGGTGGTGCCGCCGTCCGTGGAGGCCTCCACGGTCAGGAAGTCGAAGTCCTTCTCGATGTCGTACCAGATGCGGGCGTCCAGCCGGGCCGCGGGCGCCCCGGTCAGATCGACCGCCCGCGTCAGGGTGTTGTCCATCAGGTCGCCGGTGCCGCTCCACCACTGGCTGCCGCCCTCGGACGGGTCGGTCAGCTCGGTACGGGTCACCGACGGCGGCAGGTGGACCAACAGGGCCTGTGGATCATCGGTGTTGTAGCCCGACACCCCCAGCACGGCGCGTGTCCTGCGCCCCGCGTCGGCCTCCGTGTACTCCAGCCAGCCCAGTTGCAGCTTGCTCCACGGATCGAGGTCGCCGGGGAAGTCACCGGTGGTGTTGCGCCCCTTGCCCAGGTAGGAGGCCGTGGACATCAGCGACCAGAAGTTGACGGCGTTGTCCCCGTCCGAGCTGTACAGGTCGGGCAGCCCCAGGTCGTGCCCGAACTCGTGGGCGAACAGCCCTACTCCGCTGTTCTCGCCGCCGGTCAGGTAGTCGCCGGCCCAGATGCCGGAATCGCCCACCGGTGTGCCGCCCGCCTTGTTGTCCCCGGGGCCGGCGCTGCCCGCCTGGTCCCAGTACGCGAACCAGCGGTGGGCCCACACGGCGTCCTTGCCCTGGTCGCCGCCGCCCCAGGTCTGGTCCTTGCCCGCGTGGACGATGACGAGGTGGTCCAGATAGCCGTCCGGCTCGTCGAAGTTGCCGTCGTGGTCGGCGTCGTACCGGTCCCACACGTCGTACTCGGCCAGCTGGGCCTTGATCTCCTCCGGGGTCCGGCCCTTGGCGCGCTCGGAGTGGTACCAGGCGTTGGTCGCGTCGCGCACGAGGTCCCAGTTGGTGCGGCACTGGCCGGCCTCGGAGCAGTTGTCCGTCCCGTAGCGGGCCTCGTTCCACGGCAGCCGCACCCAGTCGCTGACCTGGCCGTCCATGTCGTAGCGGCCGGAGGACTGCAGCCGGTAGTAGTTGCGCAGGGTGACGGCGCCGGGGTCGGTGCCGAAGAACTGCCGCTGGTAGTAGGCCTGGTCGAAGTCCTTGCGCCACAGCGTGTGGTTGTCGGTCCTGGCGGGCTTGGTGATGGTGTCGTGGCGGGGGCCCGGCGTGCCGCCGAAGCGCGGCCTGCCCTCGTACTCGGTGGTGGTGTCCACCTGGTCGCCGAACTCGGCCAGGATCACGAAGACCTTGTCCTTGCGCTCCTGCGCCAGTTCGACGTACCGCTTGCCGACCGTGGCCCGGCGCGGGAGCGTGCCGTCCGCCTCGGCCTGCGTGGTGCCCGCGGCGACGCCTTCGAGGGCCTGCCGGCGCAGGCTCTGGCGCTGGAGCTCCAGCGGCGCGGCCGGCGGCGCGGGCGACAGTTCGGGGGCCTGCTGCGCCGCCGCGGGCGGCGGTGCGGGCGCGGCGAGCGCGGGGGTGGCGAGGAGGGCGAGCGATATCGCCGCTACCGCCGCGGAGAGTCTGCGCAACGTGACGCACCTTTCGGGGAGTTGGGTCGAAGCGCAGGTAATATTTCACATGTCACAGGTGACGGCTAGGGTGCGGGAGGCGGTGCAGGTCGGGCCCGGACATGAGTTCGCCGCGGTGGACGCGGGGAGGCGTCCACCGCGGCGAAGCGGTGCCGGGTGGGAGCGGGGGTCAGCCGTCGATGCGGTGCTGCGTCCAGAACGAGCTCAGGTCCGTGGTCGTGGCGGCCTGGGCCGCCGCCTTGAACTCGGCCGTGGTGGAGACGCCGTACCAGTGCGAAGCGGCGTAGTCCTTCAGGAGTTTGGCCATGGCCGTGTCACCGAGAACGCGCCGCAGGTCGTGCAGGGCGCATTTGCCGTAGCCGTAGACGACGGTGGAGTACCGGGACGAGTGGGCGTCCCAGTAGCCCATGGAATTGGTGATCTTCTCGGCGGACGAGGACCACGAGACGCTGTTCCAGCAGTTCGCGCCGGTCTTGTTCAGGGCCAGGTCGGTGGCGTAGTCGGTGAACGCCTCGTCGAGCCAGGGGCTCGCGTACTCGTCGTCGCCGACGATGCCGTACCACCACTGGTGGCCGATCTCGTGGGTGAGGGCGGTGGTGCTGACCAGGTCCAGGACGAACCCGGGGTACTCCATCCCGCCGAACCAGTAGTTGTTGTCGATCACGGCGTCGAGTTCGCCGTACGGGTAGGCGCCGAACCGGCCCGAGTGGGCGTCCACCGCGGACTTGGCGGTGGTGAGCATCGACTGCGCGTCCGCCGCACTGATGCCGGAGACGGAGTAGATGTTGACCGGGGTGCCGGCCGCGGAGGTGCCGGAGATCTTGCTGAACGGCCCCGCCGCCCAGGCGAAGTCCCGGACCGCGGTGGCGGTGGCCGTGGTCACCGTACGTCCGCTGCTGCCGGGGGTGTCCACCGAGGCGCCGGTGGCCGGGACGAGCAGGCTGCTCGGGTGGTCGAGGGTCACGCGGAAGTCGGAGGCCAGTGAGTAGAAGGACTCCCCGTTGTTGGTGTACGGGTCCAGGTGCCAGCCCGCCCCGTCCCGGACCGCGAGGACCGGCAGGGCGTTGCCGAGCATGCTGAAGGCCCCGTCGTAGCCGAAGCGGTCGGCGCCGCTGGGAACGGTGATCCCGAGGTCGAAGCCGATCGTGGCGCTCTGGCCCTGGGGCAGCGGTGTCGGGAGGTCGATCTTCAGGGCGGTGCAGCCGACGGACAGGGCGCCCGCGGTGCCGCCGGTGACGTTGGAAACCGTGATCGGCATGGCGGAGCAGGTGCCGTGGTAGTTGTCCCACAGCCGCAGGTAGACCTCGGTGAGGGCGGTGGGCGAGGCGTTGGTGAAGGTCGCGCTCTCGTGGCCGGTCCAGCCCGTGCCGCTCGTGTTGCTGCTGAGGCTGACGGCGTACGAGGGTGAGGCCGGGGTGCGGGTGGAGTCCCCGGGCGGCGTGGTGCCGCCGGCGGTGTCGAGTGCGACGTCGTCGATGACGAAGCTCGTCTGGAGGCTGGAGTCCTCGGTCCCGGTGAACGCGACGGCGACCGTCTGGCCGGCGAAGGCCGACACGTCGAACGACTTCTGGACGTAGCCGGTGTTCTTGTCGAGGTTCGAGTACGTGGCGAGCGTCGTGCTGCCGATCTTCGCCGTGAGCTTGTCGTACTTGGTCGACGAGGTCGTCTCGGCGGTGTCGACGTGCAGCCAGAAGGTGAGGGTGGCCGTGGAGCAGCCGGACGGGACCGTGACGCTCTGGGAGAGCGTGTCGGTGTGCGTACGGCCCACACCGTTCAGCCAGGCGAAGGCGGTGCCGCCGTGGGCGGCCTGGCCCGCGCGGCTGGTGATGAGTCCGCTCTGCGACTGGGTCCAGGGCGAAGTGCCGCTCTCGAAGCCGCCGTTGGCGACCACCTGGGCCGGGGTGCAGACGGCGGCCGGCGAAGGCGCCCGGTGCGGCGCGGCCGCGGCCGGGGTGACGGACAGGGCGGCGGCGGCCAGCGCGGCGAGGGTGAACGTGCTTGCGGCGCGGACCTTGTGGGGGGTCGGTCTCACACGGAACTCCTTTGAGATGGCCGGGATTCCGGCCTGCTCGGTGGCCGCCCGGTCGGCTCGGGTGCGCCGGAGGGCAGCCGCGGGCTGTGCGCACCGTCTGCACGGTGCGCAGGGTGAGATCTGCTGTGCCGCGTCCCCCTGGGGTCAGGGCGACGGCTGCCGGAAGAGCCTGGCAGATTTGACCTGGGCATGCCATCGGCGGCGGGTAAAGTGTTCGTACTCCCTCATGGGGCTCCGGTCGTCTTCGAGTCACCGCCGGCCCTGCTGCCGGGTGGCGGCTCGGGCAGGGCCCCCGGCAGGGCCTCCGACAGGGAGGGGGCCGCGGAAGCGGCCCGGGCCACCGGTTCCCGCGCGAGCACGATCACCGAGTCCTGCGCGCCGAACCGCACGCGTTCCTGCTTGTCCGGGTTGATGTGCACCCCGTAAGCGGGACCGTGCCGGGCGTCCCCGTACAGCCGGTACCCGAGGACGCTGTGGCCCTGCCGGCGGCCGGACTCCACGACGGTGGCGAAGGTGACCTCCCGCCCCGGCAGGACGTAGTGGCTCGCGGGCTTCAGGTGGAGCGAGTCGCCCTCGGCCGAGAACAGGGCGTCGAAGACGTCGGCGAGGTGGCGGTTCTCCGCGATCTGCGTCATCAGCAGGCTGATGAGCCGTCCGCCGACGACGAAGTCGGAGCCCTCCCGGGCCGGTGCGAGCAACCGGTTGCGGTCGTCCGCCATTTCGGTGACCACGGCCAGTTCCCGGCCCGAGGCCTCCTGCAGGGCGCGCAGGTGGAGCAGGGTCACCAGGGTCCGGTCGTCACCGGTCAGCGCGCCGGGGGCGGTACGGTCCGCGTCGTCGGCGGCGTCGTAGCCGAGGACGACGGCCCGGTCGAACGACGGCACGTCGAGGGCGTCGAGATCCCGCGGATCGGTGATGTCCCCGTCGTGCAGCGTGATCCGCATCCGGCCCGTACGCGACCTCGCGCACCGTCCGGCGTTCCGCAGCGCCTCCTCGCCGCTTGCCATGACCACGAGCTCCGACCCTTCGGGGACGCACGGTTCCAGCTGGTCGATGATCAGCGGAGCGCGGCGGTTCCAGCCGAGTACGAGGAAACGCTCGGCGGGCGGCGCGGACCCGCCCGGGGCCGTGATCGCCTCCTCGTCCACCGGCAGCGGCCCGTCCGCGAGCACCGCGGTGTCGTCGTCCCCGGTCACGAGGAGGATCCGGTCGCCGGCCCCCAGGATCCGGTCCTGCGCCGGGTTCAGCTCGACGCCGCCTCCCTCGGGCACGATGCCGACGACGGACGACGTGGCGTACGCGAGGAGCAGCCGGCCGAAGGCGTGCCCGGTCAGGGCGGGCTCGCGCACCGTGTAGAACTCGTCCCCCTCGAAGTCCAGCAGTTCCTGGTGGACGAGGGACAGGCCGGGCTGGCGCGAAGTCTGTGCGATGAGGCGGGCGGTGACGTCCTCGACGTTCAGCACCCGGCCCCGCGGCCCGGCGGCGAGCTGCGCCGCCCGGTGGTGGCGCCCGTCGCGGACCGCGGCGACGACCTCGGGGCGGCCCCGCCGCCGTACCGCGGCCTCCAGGGCGAGCAGGGTCTTCACCACCTGCGCGTCACCGTCCTCGCCCCCGTGGGTGAGCACCAGGACCGCGCGCGCCGTCTCGGGACCGACGAGCGCGACCACGGCCGGGTCCGTCGTCACACCGCTGCGGCAGATCAGCCGGGTGCGGCCCAGCCGGCCGACGGCGAGGGCGATCTCGTCCTCCATCTCCGCCTTGTCCTTGGGGCCGAGGATGGCGACGACCGCCCGGCGCCGGTTGGAGTTGGCGGCGACCAGCTCGGACACGATCGGGAAGACCTGCTCGGACCAGCCCAGCAGGACGGTGTGCCGCTCCTCCAGAACGGTGGACCGGCCGCGCCGCAGGGCCAGGACCTTGTCGTTGAGCCCGTTGGTGATCAGGCCGACGAGGGTGGAGACGAACAGCAGCGCCACGAGGGCCAGCAGCACCGAGATCAGGATGTACAGCGGGCTGCCGACCGCGCCGCCGATCTTCAGGGTCTGCCCGACGGTGGCCCAGACGGCCACGAGCTGCCCCGACCAGGTGCGCGGCACCCGCCGGTCGGCCCACACCAGCGCCATGCTCGCCGGCACCACCACGGCCAGGCAGACCAGGGTGAGCCAGCCGATCAGCACCGGGGTCCCGCGGGCGATGACGCTGTCGAACCAGTAGCGCGTGCGCGGCAGGGCGGGTCCGGGCGGCCCGTCCGTCGTCCTGCGACCTGTCAACCGTGGTTCCTCGGGCAGCTGTCGGGCCCGGCGGCGGGGCGGTGGCGTCCGCCCGGCACCGGCGGGTCGGTGTACGGGCCACGCTAGAGCGTGGGGGCCGGGTGGAGGGTGGCAGATCCCCTCTGGTCCGCTCATCGCGTGACAACTCGGACCCGCTTTCGGATGTCCGCGTCTTCGCCGGACCGGGGTGAGCCGCGTCTCAACCGGGCGCTGCGGCTTGTCTATGCAACGAGTTGCATAGAAGGATCGGGGTATGGCGCTCGAACACGCGATCCTCGTCTCGCTGCTGGAGCAGCCGGGTTCAGGCTATGAGCTCGCCCGGCGCTTCGACCGGTCCATCGGCTATTTCTGGACCGCCACCCATCAGCAGATCTACCGCGTGCTCAAGCGCATGGAGAGCGAGGGCATGCTCGCCGTCCGCGAGGTGGCGCAGCAGGGCCGGCCGGACAAGAAGGAGTACTCCGTCGCCGACCCGGGCCGCGCCGCCCTCTCCCGGTGGCTGCACGAGCCGATCGAACCCGAGAGCCTGCGCCACGACCTCGCCGTGAAGATCCGCGGCGCGGCCTTCGACGACCCGGCCGCGCTGGTCCGCGAGGTCGAGCGGCACCGCCGGGTGCACAGTGACCGGCTCGCGCACTACCTCGCCGGTGAGCTGCGCGACTTCACCGGGCCCGGGGCCCCCGCAACGCTCGACGCCGGCCAGGAGTTGCAGCACGTCGTGCTCCGCGGCGGCATCGCGTACGAGCGGATGACCATCGCCTGGCTCGACGACGTCCTCGCCACCGTCCACCGACTCGGCGCGCCGCCCCGCCCGGCCGGCTGAGCCGCTCCCCCCACCGGCAGCAGCACCAGCGCTTCACCCCCCGACCCCCGACCCGGAAGGCGAACCCCCATGGCCGACTCCCTCCTGTTCAACCCGCGCACCTACGACCCGCAGCACTTCGACCCCGAGACCCGCAGGCTGCTGCGCGCCACCGTCGACTGGTTCGAGGAGCGCGGCAAGCGCCGGCTGATCGAGGACTACCGCAGCCGCGCCTGGCTGGGCGACTTCCTCGCCTTCGCCGCCAAGGAGGGTCTGTTCGCCACCTTCCTCACCCCGGCCCCGGCCGCCGACGGGCACCCGGACAAGCGGTGGGACACCGCCCGGATCGCCGCCCTCAACGAGATCTTCGGGTTCTACGGCCTCGACTACTGGTACGCGTGGCAGGTGACCATCCTCGGCCTTGGACCCGTCTGGCAGAGCGACAACGCCGCCGCCCGCGTCCGCGCGGCCGAACTCCTCTCCCAGGGCGAGGTGTTCGCGTTCGGCCTGTCCGAGAAGACGCACGGCGCCGACATCTACTCCACCGACATGCTGCTGGAGCCCGACGGCACCGGCGGCTTCCGGGCCACCGGCTCCAAGTACTACATCGGCAACGGCAACGCGGCCGGCCTCGTCTCCGTGTTCGGCCGCCGCACCGACATGGAGGGCCCGGACGCGTACGTGTTCTTCGCCGCCGACAGCCGCCACCCGGCGTACCACCTGGTGAAGAACGTCGTCGACTCCTCGAAGTACGTCAGCGAGTTCCGCCTGGAGGACTACCCGGTCGGTGCCGAGGACGTCCTGCACACCGGCCGCGCCGCCTTCGACGCCGCCCTGAACACCGTCAACGTCGGCAAGTTCAACCTCTGCACCGCCTCCATCGGCATCTGCGAGCACGCGATGTACGAGGCCGTCACCCACGCGCAGAACCGCATCCTCTACGGCCGCCCCGTCACCGCCTTCCCGCACGTGCGCCGCGAGCTGGCCGACGCGTACGTACGCCTCGTCGGCATGAAGCTGTTCAGCGACCGCGCCGTCGACTACTTCCGCACCGCCGGCCCCGACGACCGCCGCTACCTGCTCTTCAACCCGATGACGAAGATGAAGGTGACCACCGAGGGCGAGAAGGTCATCGACCTGATGTGGGACGTCATCGCGGCCAAGGGCTTCGAGAAGGACAACTACTTCGCCCAGGCCGCCATCGAGATCCGCGGGCTGCCCAAGCTGGAGGGCACCGTCCACGTCAACCTCGCCCTGATCCTCAAGTTCATGCGCAACCACCTGCTGGACCCGGTGGAGTACCCCGCCGTCCCGACCCGCCTCGACGCGGCCGACGACGACTTCCTCTTCCGGCAGGGCCCGGCCCGCGGCCTGGGCTCCGTCCGCTTCCACGACTGGCGCCCCGCCTTCGACGCGTACGCGGCCGTGCCCAACGTCGCCCGCTTCCGCGAACAGGCCGACGCGCTCTGCGAGTTCGTCACCACCGCCGCCCCCGACGAGGAGCAGAGCCGCGACCTCGACCTGCTGCTCGCCGTCGGCCAGCTCTTCGCGCTCGTCGTCCACGGCCAGCTCATCCTGGAGCAGGCGCGGCTGACCGGCCTCGACGAGGACGTGCTGGACGAGCTGTTCGCCGTCCTCGTACGGGACTTCTCCGCGCACGCCGTCGAGCTGCACGGAAAGGACTCCGCCACCGAGGAGCAGCAGGTCTGGGCGCTCGGCGCGGTCCGCCGTCCGGTCGTCGACGAAGCCCGCTCGGCCCGGGTCTGGGACCGTGTCGAGGCGCTGTCCGGAACGTACGAGATGGCGCCGTAACGACCGCGCGCGGCATCGCCCCCGGCCCACCACCGCCGCGCCGCCCGCGCGGTGGCGGTGGGCTCCCGCACTCCCGCGGCGGACGACGGACCCCGAGGGCGGACCCGGCGGGGCGGACCGGGGTCCCGGAGCGGCCCCGTACCCGTAGCGTGGTCGCATGACGACGATGCCGACCCGGGCGAGCGGACCGAAGGTGCCGCCCTCCTACCCGCCGAGGACGCCCCCGCCGCAGAAGAAGCCCGTGGAGGCCCCGCGCCCCCGGCCCGCCACGAAGCCGGCGGCCCGGACACCCCTGTCCGGAGCCCTGGTACGGGGGCGCGCCACGGCCTCGTAGGGTGGCCGCATGGCGATCACACCACCGGAGAAGGACGGCCCCCGGGTGCTGTACGGCTGCATGGCACTCGGCGGCAGCTGGGACACCGATGCGTACGGCCCCGCCGACATCGACGCGGCCGAGGCGGCGATCGTGGCGGCGCTGGAGAGCGGCATCGACGCCTTCGACCATGCCGACATCTACCGCCGCGGCAAGGCGGAGGCCGTCTTCGGGGAGGTCCTGGCCCGTACCCCGGGCCTGCGCGAGCGGATCGTGCTCCAGACGAAGTGCGGGATCCGGCTGCCCGACGGCGACCGGCCCGGCATCTACGACCTGCGGGGCACCACCATCGTGCGGGGGGTCGAGGAGAGCCTCGGCCGCCTGCGCACCGACGCCGTCGACGTCCTGCTCCTGCACCGGCCCGATCCGCTGGCCGATCCGCAGGACGTCGCCGCGGCGCTGACCGCGCTGCGCGAGCAGGGGCTGGTCCGCCGGTTCGGCGTGTCGAACATGAACGCCGCCCAGATCGACCGTCTCCAGCGCCACCTCGACTTCCCGCTGGTCGCCAACCAGCTGGAGATGAGTCTGGACCGGCGGGACTGGCTGGAAGACGGCGTGCTCGTGAACACGGCCGCCGCGGCGGCGGGCGGTTTCCCGTCCGGGACCGTCGAGTACTGCCTGGACAACGGCGTCCGCCTCCAGGCCTGGGGCGCGCTGGCGCAGGGTCGTTTCACCGGGGCGCAGGAGAGTCCCGCCGAGCACGCCACGGCGCGCCTCGTCCGGGAACTGGCCGAGGCGAAGGGCACGACACCCGAGACGGTCCTGCTGTGGTGGCTGCAGCGCCATCCGGCCCGGATCGCCCCCGTCGTCGGGAGCGGGCGCCCCGAGCGCATCCGGGCCTGCCGCGACGCCGCGCTGCGCGAACCCGAGCTGACCCACGAGGAGTGGTACGACCTGTGGCTCACCGCCCGCGGAGCCCCGCTGCCGTAGCGGGGCGGCCGGGCGGGCCGGGGGGTCCGGCGGTCAGCCGATGCTCCACGACCAGGTCTGGTCCGCGCTGACCAGCCAGGCGAGGACGACGAGGTCCGCGACGCCCAGGGCGAGACCGAGCCGGGCGCGGCCGGGCCGGGTCGTACCGCGGCGCAGTGCGAGGGCGGCGAGGACGATCGACGCCGGACCGAGGAGCAGGTTCAGCGCGAGGAGGCCCACCAGGCCGAACACGAAGGAGGCCACCGCCATCCCGTCGGCCTGACGGACGGCGGGCGCGGACCGGAGCTTGCCGCCGGGCGCGGTCGGGGGCTCGGCCGCGGGCTTCGCCGCGGCCCTGGCCGCGCGGGCGCCGAGCGTGGTGTCGGGGGCGTTCACGGTCATCCCTCCCGTCGGCCGGCCGGCCGGTGGTGGCGGGCGCTGCGCTCGCGGACCGCGAAGACCAGCAGCCAGCAGGCGATCGCGGCGGTGGCGGCGATGGACACGGAGACGGGGACGTGGGCCACCGTTCCGAGGGCGATCCCCATCAGCATGAGGGCCGCTATCAGGAAGAGCATCGTGCTTCCTCCAAAACAGGAGACAGTTGTGCACTGACTGCTCAGTCTAAATGCAAGCGAGCGAATAAGGGGAATCGGGGGTTGACTTTTCGTCATGAGTGAGACCATCGGGGCACGCCAGGCCCAACGTCACAAAACCCGCAGGGCCTTGCTGGACGCGGCCCTGTCACTGCTGGAGGAGCAGAACCTGGGCAGCCTCGGGCTGCGCGAGGTGACCCGGGTCGCCGGCGTCACCCCCACGGCCTTCTACCGGCACTTCCGCGACACCCAGGAACTGGGGATCGCGCTGGTCGACGAGGCGCTGCAGAGCCTGCACGCCGCCGTCCGCTCGACCCTCGCCGCCTCCGGCGAGGCGGCGCAGCGCATCGACACGACGGTGGACCTGATGGCCGGACTCGTTCGGGACTACCCCGCACACATCCGCTTCATCGTCCGCGAGCGGCACGGCGGCGTGCGCAGGGTGCGCGAGGCGGTGGCGGGCCAGCTGGACGCGTTCGCCGTCGAGGTGGCCGAACGCCTCGGCGCCGATCCGCTGAGCGCGGGCTGGAGCGAGGACGACCTGCTCATGCTGGCGCGGCTGTACGTCGACCACATGGTGATGACCGTGTCCGCGTACCTGGCCGCCGGTGCGGACGACGCGGAGCGGGCGGCGGTCACGCGCACCGCGCGCCGCCAGCTCCGGCTGATCCATGCGGGCCGGCTGAACTGGGCTGCCGCGCAGGACCGCCTCTAGATGCGCACACGAGGGCCCCGGGGCGAGCCGGGGGCTCCCAAGTATCCTCTGCCAGACGGAATTTGGCTGACCACCGATACACCGGACGGCGAGGGGCAGTTATGTGGGGGCGGGGGACGGTCCTCGGGGACCGGTACACACTGGCCGAGCGGATCGGCGGGGGCGGCATGGGCGAGGTCTGGCGGGGGGACGACGACGTGCTGCGGCGACAGGTCGCGGTGAAGGTGCTGCTGCCCGCGCTGCTCGACGACCTGTCGTTCGCGGCGCGGTTCCGCCGCGAGGCCACGGTCCTCGCCTCGCTCAGCCATCCGGGCATTGTCGACGTGCACGACTACGGCGAGAGCCGGATCGACTCCGGTGAGCAGGTCGCGTACATCGTCATGGAGCTCGTCGAGGGGCGGACGCTGACCGAGGTCCGGGCGCAGGACGGCCCCCTCCCCGTCGAGCAGGCCCTCGACATCGCCGGGCAGGCCCTGGACGCGCTGCACGCCGCGCACCTCCAGGGGGTCACGCACCGCGACATCAAGCCGTCGAACCTGATGCTCGGCGACGACGGCCGGGTCACCGTCACCGATTTCGGCATCGCCCGCTCCAGCGCGGCCAGTACCGGCATCACCGACTCGCACGCCGTCCTGGGCACGGCGCTCTACATGGCCCCCGAGCAGGCGGAGGGGCTCGGCGCCGTCGCCGGGTCCGACCTGTACTCGATGGGTGTGGTCTGCTACGAACTGCTCACCGGAGAGCCGCCGTTCACCGGTGAATCCGTGGTGGAGATCGCCCTCAAGCACATCCGGGAGCCCGTGCCGTACCTCCCCGCCGAGTTCCCGGAGCCGGTGCGCGCCTTCGTCGCGAGGGCGCTGGCCAAGCGGCCCGAGGAACGGTACGCCGACGCCTCGGTGATGGCCGCGGCGGCGCCGGGCGCGGCGGCCGGCGCCGAACCTGCCCGCGACCTTCGACCCGCT
>LJCW01000042.1 GCA_001298555.1 Actinobacteria bacterium OV450 | reverse complement strand
CGCCGGGTCCGGGCGCGGCGGCCCGCTCGGGCGCACCGGCCGTTGCGGGCGCGGCCGCCGCTCCGGACGCGGCGGCCCCTGCGGACCCTTCGACGGCCTCGGGTACGGAGGGCGAAGGGCCCCCGGCGGTTGCTTCGGCCGGCTCGGGCGGTTCGGCCGGCTCGGGCGGTTCGGCCGGCCCGGGCGGTTCGGCCGGCCCGGGCGCGGTGGCCCGGGCGCTCTGGAGCGTCATGGTTCCTCACGCTAACCACCGCCGGGCCTGGCTCCCCGGCGCGGCGCCCCGAGTCGGTGCGGATTCGGTCCGGGCCACCCGAATGCCGCTCGGCCCCGTCGCCCGGAAAACCGCGTGCCGTCCACCGGGGCGCCTGGCAGGGTCTCCCGGGTGAACCTGATCCTCCCGCCCCGCATCACCGACTCCGCCGCCCGGCTCCGCGCCGCCGCCCGGGCGCGCGGGCTGGACACCGTACAACTGGATTCCTTCTCCGTGCCCGGCGGGCTGCGCGCCGCGCACCTGCACGCCGGCCCGGGGTTCGCGGACGCCGTGGCGCCCCCGCTGGGGATCGGGCTGCTGGAGGCTCCGGCGGACTGGCTGGCGCGGCTGCCGCGGGAGTTCACCGGCCGGGAGGTGCGGCTGGTCCCGCTCCGGGAGGCCTACGGGCTGCGCCGGCCGGTCTTCGTGAAGTCGCCGAACGACAAGTCGATCCCGGCCCTCGTCTACGCGGACGGCTCCCGCCTCCCCGGCCCGGACGCGGTGGATCCCGAGACCGAGGTGCTGGTCAGCGATGTCACGCGGTTCACGGCCGAGTACCGGACGTACCTCCTCGACGGCGCCGTGCACACCGCGAGCCGGTACGCCGAGAACGGCCGCCTGAGTCTCGGTCCGGTGCCGCGCGAGGCGGTGGCCTTCGCCGAGCGGCTGCCGCTCGCCTCCCTCCCGTCCGCGATCGTCGTCGACGTCGGCGTGTCGGACGGCCGCTGGTCGGTGATCGAGGCCAACGCCGCGTGGGCCAGCGGCACGTACCTGTGCGATCCGCAGCGCGCCCTCGACGTCGTCCTGCGCGCCGCCGCCCCCCTGGGCTCGTTCGCGGAGCGCGACCGGGCGTTCCTGCGCTGAAGTCCGTCCGCCGGATCCGGCGGGGCCCGCACGTGCGAGGGGCGGAGCGCCCTGCGGCGCTCCGCCCCCCTCCTGCCCGCCGGTCCCCGTCAGCTCTTGTCGGGGCGGTCCGTCACCCGCAGGGAGTTCAGCAGCGGCTTGCCGTAGCCCCCGTGCGCGACGAAGCGGACGTTGAGCACTCCGTCCGTGACCGTGACCGTGTACGTCCTGGTCAGGGCGGTGTACGTGCCCGCCTCCAGCGCGATGTCCAGCGAGGGCAGCACCTGCGTGCCCTCGGCCATCACGTCGAAGATCCGCTTGTTCGGCTTCGTCGAGGACAGCTCCGCGAAGCCGAGCTCCACGGTGTAGGTGCCGTTCGGGACGTTGTCGAAGCGGTACTCGTACATGCCCTCACGGGCGTTGCGGAACAGCTTCTGATCGGCCGTACCGGCGATCGTGCGCCCGGTGGAGTGCGTCGAGGAGCTGCCCTGGTATCCGTACGAGCCGGCCGTGTACTTGCGGTCCGGGGACCAGCTGTCCCCGAGCGTGTCCGTGGCCGCGGAGTCGGAGCCCGCGTCCAGGGCGACCTGGTAGCGCGGGACCACGACCTTGACCGGGACGGTGAGGACCGGGCTGCGGCCGCTCACCGAGCTGATCCGCAGGTTCGCCGTGAGGACCGACCCGGCGGCCAGGCCCGTGGTGTCGACGGCCAGGTTCACCGTGGCCTTGCCGCCGATCGCCAGGTTCCCGGAGTCGGGGGTGGCCGTCAGCCAGGCCGCGTCCTCGGCCACGGTGAACTGAGAGGCGAGGGTGCCCGTGTTGGTGAGTTCGAGGGTGCGGGTGCGCTTCTGGCCCGCCGGGAGGACGAGTTCCAGGGAGGGCTGGGACGCGGTGACCCGCGCCGTCAGCAGGGACTGGCTGACGGTGGTGACGCCGCCCTGCTCCACGGTGAAGGCGTTGGTCACCCCCGTGTACCAGTCGGCCAGGATCGTGTAGGAGTTCTTGCCGGCACCCGCCTGCAGGAGGTAGCCGCCGTCCGCCGCCGTGGTGGCCGTGACGGCTTCGGCGCCGAAGCCGACGGTCACCGTGGCTCCCGCGACACCCCTGCCGTCGTTCGCGTCGAGGATCCGGCCCGTGACCACGCCGCTCTTGGTGGTCCTGAAGGAGATGGCCAGCCCGTCGGTGATGCCGGCCTGGTTGAAGGAGTACTTGAAGGCGTCGGTGCCCGTCGCGTTCTCCACGCCGACCGTGGCCGTGGAGCCGCCCTTGATGCCGGTGCCGCCCGTCCCCTTGTACGTGTAGACGACGGTGCCGTCCTCACTGATCGCCGCCGAGAAGGAGAACTTGTCGCTCTGCGCCGACCAGTGCGCCACGTCGCGCCACTCGATGACGTACGTCCGGTGCGGGGCGGCGCCGGTGACGGCGGTGAAGACGCCCGAGCCGCTGCCGGCCGCGCCGACGACCAGGTCGTCCCAGAACGGGTACAGGGCCGCGTTGGGCGTGGCAGTGCTCGGCAGGTCCCCGTTGATGTCACCGGTGTTGTTCCCGCCGAAGCTGACCGTGCCGTTCGTCCCGATCCAGGCCTGGCCGTACGTCTTTCCGTACAGCGGCACCGGGAAGGGGAGGTCGACGCGCTCGGTGGTGTTGTCGCCGGTCAGCGCGAGCTGCCGGTCACCGGCCGCGTACGGGTGGCCGCCCGGGGTGGAGCAGGCGTAGCCGTAGGTGTCGGTGCGCTCGGGCAGCGTGAGCGCGACCGTCGTGTCGCCCGCGACGGTGGTCCGGGCGCTGCCGTCGGTGACGCAGCGGGAGGAGTGCGCGGCCCGCACCTCGTACGTGCCGTGCGGCAGGGTGACCTCGAAGCGGCCCTGCTCGTCGGCGGTCGCGGTCACGGGGGTGTCCGTGACGGTGACGGTGGCGCCCGCGGCGGGTCCGGCGGCGGAGGTGACGGTGCCGGTGAGTTTGGCGGAGGGGGCCTGGACGAGGGTGAAGTCGCCGGTGGCGGTGGCGTTCTCGGTCACCGTGGCGGTCGACGTCTGCTGGTCGTAGCCGAACTTGGAGGCCGTCAGCGTGTAGTCGCCGACCGACAGGGAGCGGAAGGTGTAGGTGCCGTCGGCCGCGGTGGTCGTCGTACGGCCGATGGGGCCGGCGGCGGTGACCTTGGCGCCCGCGACCGGCGCGCCGGCGGAGCGGACGGTGCCGGAGACGGCGCCGATGGCCCCGCGCGGGGCGCCCGAGACGGCGGCGAACGCGTCGAGCTTGCCCTCGCCGAACACGTTGTTGTCGGCGGCGTTGCCGCCGCACTGGCCGTTGTCGGTGTCCTGGGCGGTGCCGTTCAGCAGCTGCTCGGTCTGCGCGACGTCGCCTTCGAGGGCGGGGGCGGCGGACCAGAGCAGGGCCACGGTGGCGGCGGTGTGCGGTGAGGCCATGGAGGTGCCGGAGAAGGCCTCGTACGCGCCGCCGGGGACGGAGGAGCGCACGTTCACGCCGGGGGCCGCGATGTTCGGCTTGACGATGCCGCCGGGGCCGGCGCCGCGCGAGGAGAACGACGCGATCGCGCCGTTGACGTCGAAGGCGCCGGAGCTGTAGGAGCTCGCGTAGTCGCCGGGCGAGCCGCTGGTGGCGCAGCCGGGGCCGGAGTTCCCGTTGGAGAAGGCGGGGAAGATGCCGGCGGCGCGCCAGGTGTCGACGATCTGCCGGTACCAGTCGTCGTGCGTCGCGCTGCCCCAGGAGTTGTTGACCACGTGCGGGGCGAGGTCGGGGCGCGGGTTGTGGCCGCCGAGGTCGGTGGGGGCGACGATCCACTGGCCGGCGGCGAGGAGGGAGGCCTCGGAGCAGGAGTTGCTCTCGCAGCCCTTGGCGGCGATCCACTTCGCGCCGGGGGCCACACCGATCTTGTTGGCGCCGCCGTCGTCGCCGACCATGGTGCCCATGGTGTGGGTGCCGTGGTCGTTGTTGTCGCAGGGGGCCGCGGTGGGGCAGACGCCGGCCGGATCGAACCAGTTGTAGTTGTGGTCGTACGACCCGTCCGCGTTCTTGCCGCGGTACTGGCCGTTCACGGCCGGGTGCGTGTAGTCGACGCCGCTGTCGATGTTGGCGACGACGATGCCCTCGCCGCGCACGCCGAGCTGGTCCCAGACCTGCGGGGCCTTGATGCGGTCGACGTTCCACTCGACGGCGTCGGCGACGGCCTTCTCCCGCTTGCCCTCCGCGGGCTTGGGGAGGGTGACCTTGTCGTCGGCGTCGATCCGGGCGACCTCGGGGCGCTGCGCGAGCGTACCGGCGAGTTTGCGGCTGCCGACGACGCGGACAGCGTTCACGATCCAGTACGAGGTGTACTCGGCCTTGGCGCCGTCCAGGGCCTTGATCACCTCGGCCTGGCTGCGCGCGGCGTGTTCCCGCTTGGCCCGAAGAACCGTTTCTGCCTTGGCTGTGCGGGTCTTCTCGCGACCCGCCGCCGTGAGGTCGGCGGCGCTGTCCAGGTAGACCCAGAAGACGGCCTTGTCGGAGTCGTCGAGCTGGGCGCGGAGCTTCGGCTCGACCTTGCGCTCGGCCGCTCCGGGCGTGGGGCCGGGGTCCGGCGCCGCCGCGGCGACCCCTGCGCCGACGGGCAGGAGCAGGGCCGTGGTGAGAGCGGCGAGCGCCGCGCGTAAGGATCGTCGCCTGTTGCGTTGGGCCACGTGTGGTCCTCCTCGGACGCCGTGTGCAGGTTGTGCGGGAAGGGCGTGCGTGACGTGCGCGGTCATGGTGAAGGAGGGGTCATGCACATTACAAGAGGGCCTAATGCGCCGTATTCTGCCGCGCCCGGGTGGCCCTTACCGGCCCGGCGGGCCAGCCTGAAGGCATGACCGATCCGGCGCAGGGGACCACGGCGAGCGTTCCGGCCGGTCCCGGTGTCGCGCTCGCGTCCGCCCGGGGCCGGTGGATCGTGCTGGCCACCGTGCTCGGCTCGACGATGGCCATGCTCGACTCGACCGTCGTCAACGTCGCCCTGCCCTCCATCGGGGTGGACCTCGACGCCGACCTGGCCGTGCTCCAGTGGACGGTCAACGCCTACATGCTCACCCTGGCCGGACTGATCCTCGTCGGCGGCGCGCTCGGGGACCGCTTCGGGCGGCGCCGGGTCTTCGTCCTCGGGGTGGTGTGGTTCGCGGGCGCCTCGCTGCTGTGCGGGATCGCGCCGAACGCGGGAGTCCTGATCGCCGCGCGGGCCCTTCAGGGGGTCGGCGGCGCCCTGCTGACCCCCGGTTCGCTCGCGCTGATCCAGGGCTCGATCGCCGCCGGGGACCGGGCCCGGGCCGTCGGGCTGTGGTCGGGGTTCGGCGGGGTGGGCGCGGCCGTGGGGCCGTTCCTCGGCGGCTGGCTGGTGGACGGGCCCGGCTGGCGCTGGGTGTTCCTGCTGAACGTGCCGGTGGCGGCCGTGTGCGCGCCCGTCGCCCTGCGGCACGTACCGGAATCGCGTGACCCGCAGACGCACGGGCGGTTCGACGTGCTCGGTGCAGGCCTGGGGGCCGCGGCCCTCGCCCTGGTGACGTACGCGCTGATCGAGGCGCGGTCCGGGTCCGCACTGGTGATCGCGGCGGCGGTCGGGGGCGTGCTGCTGTCCGCCGCGTTCGTGTACGTGGAGCGACACCGGGCCGATCCGATGATGCCGCCCGACATCTTCGCCTCCCGTCAGTTCACGGCCGTCAATCTGGTGACCCTGTTCGTGTACGCGGCCTTCAGCGGGTTCTTCTTCCTCGTCGTGCTCCAGCTCCAGGTGGTCTCCGGCTACTCGGCGATGGCCGCCGGCGCCGCGCTGCTGCCGACGACCGCGCTGATGCTGATGCTGTCGGCCCGGTCGGGGGCGCTCGGGGAGCGGATCGGGCCGCGGATCCCGCTCACGGTGGGGCCGCTGCTGTGCGCGGCCGGGATGCTGCTGATGCTGCGGGTGGGGCCGGACGCCTCGTACGTACGGGACGTGCTGCCGGCGCTGGTCGTGATGGGCATGGGCATGGTGGCCCTGGTGGCGCCGCTCACGGCGACCGTGCTGTCCTCGGTGGACCCCGGCCGGGCGGGCCTGGCCAGCGGCATCAACAACGCGGCCGCGCGGGCGGCCGGCCTGCTGGCGGTGGCGGCGCTGCCGCTGCTGGCCGGCATGGGGCCGGACGCCTACCGCTCGGCGTCCGAGTTCGACGCCGCCTTCGGGCGGGCCATGCTGTGGTGCACGGGGCTGCTGCTGGCGGGGGCCGCCGTGGCGTGGGCGACCGTACGCAAGCCCGTGCCCGGGGCGGGGTGCCACCCGCAGTGCCGCACGTACTGCGCGACGACCTCACCGCCGCTCGAACCCGAGCGGACGGCGGAGCCGTGACCACCGGGCCATGTGCTGGAACGCCACGGCCGATGTGACGGCCGGGGCGGTCGTCACCGCCGTCGGGATCCTGTGCGTGGCGCGCGTACGGCGGGCCCGCGACCTGCCCGTCGCCGCCCTGCCGTTGCTGCTGGGCGTCCACCAGCTGGTGGAGGCCGCCGTGTGGCGCGCGGGCGGCGGCTGCGGCCCGGCCACCACGGCATGGGCGGTGATCGCGCTGCCGGCGCTGCCGGTGTGGGTGCCGTTCGGGGTCCTGCTCGCGGCCGCCGCGGCGGACCGGCCCGGGCTGTGGGCACCCGCGGGCGTGGGTCTCGCCACCGCCGCGGTGCTCTCGTACTGCCTCGCGACGCGGCCGGCCGTCGCCGAGATCAGGGGCCACACCCTGGGCTACGGCGTGAAGGTTCCGTGGACGCCGCTCGTCCTGGCGGGCTACCTCTTCGCCACCCTGGGCGCCCTCCTGCTGTCCGGCGACCGGCGGCTGCGCGTGCTCGGCGCGGTACTCGGCGCCGGGGCATTGGCCTGCTCAGCGCTGTGGAGGCTGGAATTCGCCTCCACCTGGTGCGCCTTCGCGGCGGTCGCGTCCCTGCTGGTGCTGGGGTGGGTCCGGCGCCGGGGCCCCGCCGCCCCTGTGGCGTGACAGGCCGAAAGTTACCTAGACGTATGTAGTGACTTCCCATGCACCCAGCAGTAGAACTCGTTCCCATTCCGCCAGAGAGTGAGGAACGTCACATGAGTGACAACCCCCTGCACGGAAAAGGGTCACAGGGAATTTCACGTCGTGGATTCATAGCGAGAACAAGTTCCATTATCGGGGCTGCGGCTCTTGCCGGGCAGATCACCCCGGCCCACGCTCGGGCCGTGGCCTCCGTGGCGGCCGGCGCCCGCCGCGTCGCCGACGGCGCGCACGTGTCGGCGCTGGTGATCGGCACCGGCTACGGAGGGTCGGTGGCCGCCCTGCGGCTGGCCCAGGCCGGCGTCGACGTCCACATGATCGAGATGGGCATGGCCTGGGACACGCCGGGCTCCGACGGCAAGATCTTCTGCAATACGACCAGCCCCGACCAGCGCTCGTACTGGCTGCGCACCAAGACCAAGCAGCCCTTGAGCAACTTCCTCGGCTTCCCCATCGACAGGGACATCCCCCGCTACACCGGGATTCTGGACGCCGAGGAGATGGGCGGCATCATCGTCTACCAGGGCCGCGGCGTCGGCGGCGGTTCGCTGGTCAACGGCGGTATGGCGGTCACACCGAAGCGCTCCAACTTCGGCGCCGTCCTCCCGTCGGTGGACGCCGAGGAGATGTACGCCACCTACTACCCGCGGGCCAACGCCGGGCTCGGGGTCGGGCTGGTCGACCCGGCCTGGTTCGACACCGTCGACTGCTACCAGTTCGCCCGCGTCGGCCGCAAGCACGCCCAGCGCTCCGGCTTCCCCCTTCGTCTTCGTCCCCGACGTGTACGCCTGGGACTACATGAAGCAGGAGGTGGCCGGGACCGTCCCCAAGTCCGCGGTCGCCGGAGAGATCCTCTACGGCAACAACCACGGCAAGAAGTCGCTGCAGAAGACGTACCTCGCCCAGGCCGCGGCGACCGGCAGGGTCACCATCTCCCCGCTGCACAAGGTCACTTCGGTCTCCCCCGCGGCCGGCGGCGGCTACACCGTCGTCATCGACCAGATCAACACCACGGGCGACACCACCGCCACCAAGACCGTGACCGCCGACAAGGTGTTCTTCGCGGCCGGAAGCGTCGGCACCAGCAAACTGCTCGTGAAGCTCAAGGCCACCGGCAAACTCCCCGCGCTGAACGGCGAGATCGGCAAGGGCTGGGGCGACAACGGCAACGTCATGTGCGGCCGGGCCAACCATCTGTGGGACCCGACCGGCAAGGTCCAGGCGTCCATCCCCTGCGGCGGAATCGACAACTGGGACGCGGGCGGAGCCTTCGCCGAGGTGGCGCCGCTGCCCACCGGGATCGAGACGTACGCCTCCTTCTACCTGTCGATCACCAAGAACCCGAACCGCGCCGAGTTCACGTACAACGCGGCGTCGGGGGCGGTCGAGCTGAACTGGCGGACGGCGTGGAAGCAGCCGTCCATCGACATGGCCAAGAGCATCTTCGACAAGATCAATGCCAAGGAGGGGACGATCTACCGGACGGACCTGTTCGGCACGGACAAGATCTGGGGCGACCACCTCACCTACCACCCGCTGGGCGGCGCGGTCCTGAACAGGGCCACCGACAACTACGGCCGCCTGCACGGCTACACCGGGCTGTACGTGATCGACGGCGCGCTGATCCCCGGCAACACCAGCGTCAACCCGTTCGTCACCATCACCGCGCTCGCCGAGCGCAACATCGAGAAGATCATCGCCACGGACCTGTAGGCGATCCGTACGCACCCGGGGCCGTCGGACACACCGGCCGGCCCCGGACCCGTTGCCGCTCCCGGCCTGCTCAGTGGCCCGGCAGTACGCACACGCTGTCGAGGCCCAGCACGTGGTTGAGCCGGCCGAACGCCAGCCAGGACCCGATGCTCATCGTGAGCTCCACGATCTCCAGCTGGCTGTAGTGCGCGGTCATCCGCTCCCAGAACCCCTCGTCGAGGTTGTGGTGGTCGAGCGTGTAACGCTCCGCGTACTCCGCGGCGAGCCGGGTCCGTTCGTCGAACCGGTCCGTCGTGCGCCACTCGGTGACGGCGTCCGAGAACTCCTCCTCGACCTTCTCCCCGTCGCGCTCGGTACGCCAGTCGAGGCAGAACACGCACCCGTTGATCTGCGCGACGCGCAGCCGGGCGGCCTCGAATTCGCGCAGCCCCAGGGTGGTGTGGGCGTACACCGACAGGGAGAAGTTCGCGGCGGCCATCCCGATCCCGGGGACCATGTCGCCCCAGACGTACTCGATCGGGTGCTGGCCCTCGGGTATGTCGATCCTCATGACTTCTTCCTTCCGAGCTTGCCGGTGGCGGGGCGGAGGGGGACGTCGAGGGCGTCGTAGAGGCCCGGCTCGGCCTCCACCAGCCAGTCGATGGCGCCGACCAGGCGTCCGACGGCGGTGGCGTTCCCGCCCGCCGAGCGGTTGTCGCCCTCGTCGGTGGCCTCGACCGTGACCTCGATGTGCGGGCGACCCTCGATGATCACCCGGTGGGCGCCGTCGCCGCCGTCGGGGGGCGACGGCCAGTCGGGGGCGCAGGAGGCGTGGATGCGCGTGACGTGCTCGATGACGATGCGGGGTTCGCCCCCGACGATGCCCTGCACCTCGAAGCGGATGGCTCCCTGGGTGCCGGCCTCGAACTCGCCCATCGTGCGGGTCGTCACGGTGGTGTCGAGGGCGCGGCGGTCCACGCTCTCGCGGATCTCGTCGAGTTCGGCGCCCAGCGCACGGGCCATCATGCGGATCTGCCCGCCCCACACCATGGTCGGGACGGAGGGCATCAGCATCATCGGTTCGTAGTCCATCGGCTGGCCCATGCCGACGAGGAAGCGGACGGAGTGGGGCTGGTCGTAGGTGGAGTAGTCGAACATCTCCTGGCAGCGGATGGCGTCGACGGTGGTGCCGAGTCCGCTGAGCAGCAACGGGAGTACGTCGTTGCCCCAGCCGGGGTCGACGCCGGAGGCGAACAGCGAGCCGCCGCCCTCCGCGACGGCGGCCGCCACCGGATCGCGGAACTCGGGCGGGGCGCTGCGGTGGTCGTAGAGCGGGTAGAGGGCGGGGCTGACGACGACCGCGCCGGCCCGGATGGCCCGGGTGATGTCGGCGAGGGCGTCGTCGGGGCGGGTGTCGCCGGAGGCCGCGTAGACGACGGCCTGCGGCCCGGCGGCGAGGACCGCCTCGATGTCGTCGGTGGCCACGACTCCGGTGTCGCGGCCCAGTTCACCGAGCCGGCCCGCGTCGCGGCCGATTTTGTCGGGATGGTGGACGATGACGGCGGCCAGTTCCAGCGCCGGATGGGCCTCTACGGCACGGATGGCCAAACGGCCGACGTTGCCGGTGCCCCAGACAACCGTGGAAATCATGCGCGGAGGGTAGCGACAGGACCTGCACGTTTCCAGAGCCGCGGGACCGGCGTTCGTTACTGGTTCTGGCCGCCCAGGACGAACAGGAGGTAGACGAAGAAGGCGAAGAGGTGGCCGACGAACAAGTAGGCGATCAGCCGAATCATCAGGCCGCGCGGGAACTTGGACTGAAGCTTCATGGTGGGGCTCCTGGGCTAGGGGTGTGCGGGCGCGCCGGCGCCGCCGCCGAGGCACAGTCCGGCGAGGCTGCTCTGCAGCAGGGTGTGGACGAACAGCAGGTCGGCTCCGCCGGCGGCGGCCGCGCCGATCCGGTGCGGGGTGAGCGAGTCGAAGTGCGCGCTGTCCCCGGGTTCCAGCAGGTACTCGGCCTCGGCCAGGTGCAGCCGCAGCCGGCCCTTGAGGACGTACAGCCATTCCTCACCGGGGTGGACGCGGACCAGCTCGCCCTGGCTCCGGCCGTGGGGCACGTGCACACGCAGTGCCTGCATCCCGCGGCCGGATCCCCCCGCCTGCCAGTACGTCCACCCGTCGGCCTCGCGGGCACCCGGACCGCCGGCCCGTACGATGGGATCGGCGACGGCGGGGGTCTCGCCGAGCAGTTCCGAGACCGTCGTACCGTAGGTGCGGGCGAGTCCGAGCAGCAGGGGCAGCGAGGGCTGGCGCCGCCCGGTCTCCAGCCGGGACAGGTGCGCGGGCGAGAGCCGGGCCCGCGCGGCCGCGGCCTCCAGGGTGAGCCCGGCGCGTCGCCGCAGCTCACGCAGCTGCGGGGCCACGGAGGGCAGCTCGGCGCCGGCGTCGGGGCCGAGCGCTTCGTCGGGGCCTTCGGGACCGGGGGCGGGACCGGATGTCATACCCCGATTGAGCCAGAATCCTGCCTCCTTGGCAATTTCCCTTACCTCTAAGGCAAAAGACTCTCTGAGGCCGACGCCGCGGTGCCGGCCTCCTCCCCTACTCGGTCCGGTGGGCGCCGAGCACCGTCTCCACCGTGTCCGCCTGGTCCGCGCTCTTGTCCGGGCGGTACCGCAGGACGCGGGCGAAGCGCAGGGCGACGCCGGCCGGGTAACGGGGGGAGCGCTGGAGGCCGTCGTACGCGATCTCCACGACCAGTTCGGGCCGTACCCGCACGGTGAACCCGTCGTCCTCCACCGCCAGCTCCCGCAGCCGTTCGCTCTGCCAGCGCAGCATTTCGTCGGTGAGCCCCTTGAAGGTCTTGCCGAGCATGGCGTACGAACCGTCGGCGGCCCGCGCCCCCAGGTGCAGGTTCGACAGCAGTCCGGTGCGCCGGCCGTGGCCCCGTTCCACGGCGAGCACCACCAGGTCGAGGGTGTGCACCGGTTTCACCTTGAGCCAGTGTCTGCCGCGCCGCCCGGCCGCGTAGGTGGAGTCCAGGGATTTGACCATCACGCCCTCGTGGCCGCGCCGCAGGGTCTCGGCCCAGAACTCCTCGGCCGCGGCCGCCTGACCCGACGGGTCCTCGACGACGAGCCGGCGGACGCGGGACTCCTGCGGCACCAGGGCGGCCAGCGCCTCGTACCGCTCGCGCACCGGCAGGTCGAGGAGCACCTCGTCGCCCGCCGCCAGGACGTCGAAGAAGTACGGGACGACGGGCAGCGTCCTGCGGGCGGTCTCGACGTCGATCCGCGACCCGACCCGGCTCGCGACCTCCTGGAACGGCACCGGCCGGCCGTCCGGAGTCTGTCCGATCACCTCGCCGTCGAGGATGAACCGCTCCCCCGGCAGCGCCCGCACCCGCTGTGCCACCTCCGGCAGCCGGTCGGTGATCTCATCCAGGGAGCGCGTGTACACCCGTACGTCGTCCCCGTCGCGGTGCACCTGCACCCGGATCCCGTCGAGCTTCTCCTCCACGGCGCAGGGCCCGAGCGCGGCCAGGGCCTCGGCCACCGACTTCGCGGTGTTCGCCAGCATCGGCTGTACGGGCCGCCCGACGCGGAGGGTGACCTCGCGCAGGGCCGCCGCCCCGTCGGCCAGTACCGCAGCGGCCACCAGGGGCAGCGAGCCGGAGAGCATCGCGGCGCGGCGCAGCTCGGCGGCCGGCACCCCCGCGGCCGCGGCGACCCCCTCCAGGGCGATCGCGTCGAGGGCGCCCTGGCGGACCTCGCCGGAGAGCAGGCTGCGCAGGAACCGCTGCTCGGGCTCGGTGGCCGCGCCGAGGAGGGCGTCGAGGACGCGGCGCCGTTCGGCCTGCGAGCCCGGGCCCGCCACGGCGGCGAGTTCCGTCACGGCCGCGTCGACGGCGGTGACGGTCAGGGTGGGCTCGGCGGCGGCCTCGACGGCCCGGCCGAGCGCGCGCCAGCCGACGCCGGGCCGGCCCTGCGGGAGGCGTCCGGCGAGGTACGAGATGACCAGCCCGGCCTCCTCGGGCGGTGCGGCGGCGAACAGCTCCGCGAGCAGGGCGGTCTTCCGCGAGCGGGCGGCGGTCCCGGCGACCTCCCGGGACACGCGCGCGACGTCGGCGAGCAGCATGCCGTCATCCTCCCGCCACACGGCGCGGGGCGCAGGTCGGGCCCGCGTACCGCAGGTGCGGTATGCCGGGCCGACCGGCTACTCCTTGCGGAGGTGGGCGGCTCCGCCCGGAGGCGCTCAGGGCGCGGGCACCCGGCGTCTAGGGTTTCGGTATGAAGCTCCGACTGCCCAGACCCCGGCTGCCCCGGCGGCGCCGCACCCGCCTGCTCGCGGGCGCCGCCGCGCTCGCCGTCGTCGCGGGGGCCGGGACGTGGACCGCCGCCGCGTCCGGCGCAGCCCCCGCCGTGCACCGCCTGGACCGTGTCGTGGAGATGCCCGGCGCCGGCATCGACACCTCCTACTTCACGGCCGGCGGCACGGGGAGGCGGCCCGCCGTACTCCTCGGGCACGGTTTCGGCGGCAGCAAGGACGACGTCCGCGCCCAGGCCGAGCGGCTGGCCCGTGACGGGTACGCCGTCCTGACCTGGTCGGCGCGCGGCTTCGGGCGTTCGGGCGGGCAGATCGGGCTGAACGACCCCGAGTACGAGGTCAAGGACGTCTCCCGGCTCGTCGACTGGCTCGCGCGGCGGCCCGAGGTGCGGCTCGACAGGGACGGCGACCCGCGCGTCGGCGTCGCGGGCGCCTCGTACGGCGGGGCGATCTCGCTGCTCGCCGCCGGGTACGACCCGCGGATCGACGCGATCGCCCCGCAGATCACGTACTGGAACCTTGCGGACTCGCTGTTCCCGCAGGGGGTGTTCAAGAAGCTGTGGGCGGGGCTGTTCTTCACCACCGGGTCGGCCGCAGGGATGCAGCCGGGGCTCGTCCCGGGCGCGGCGGCCGCCCCCGCCCCGGGCGTGTCCGGCCCCCCGGGCGCCGCCGGGGCCTGCGGGCGGTTCCAGCCGGAACTGTGCGCCATGTACGAGCGGGTCGCGGTGGCCGGGAAGCCCGACGCCGAGGCCCGGGCCCTTCTGGAGCGGCGCAGTCCGTCGGCGGTCGGGGACCGGATCAAGGTGCCGACGCTCATCGTCCAGGGCCAGGACGACTCCCTGTTCCCGCTGGACCAGGCCGACGCCATGGCGAAGGCGATCGCGGCGAACGGCGCGCCCGTCTCCGTGGACTGGGCGGCCGGCGGGCACGACGGCGGCATGCCCGAGTCCGGCAGGGTGGAGGCCCGGGTGGCCTCCTGGTTCGACCGCTATCTCAAGGGCGACGAGGGCGCCGGCACCGGACCCGCCTTCCGGGTCTCCCGCTCCGGCGGCATCGACTCCACCGACGGGGCGGTACGGCTGCGCGGCGCGAGCGGCGGCCACTACCCCGGCCTCGGCGCCGGCCCGCGGCAGTTCGCCCTGAGCGGCCGCGAGCAGGGCTTCGCCAATCCGGCCGGCGGCGCACCGCCCGCACTGTCCTCGCTGCCGGGGATCGGCGGGCAGCTCGCCGCCCTCGGGGCCGGGCTGTCGCTGGACTTCCCCGGGCAGAACGCCCGGTTCGAGTCGCAGCCGCTGGCCGAGGGCGTACGGATCACCGGGACGCCGACCGTCACCCTGAACGTGAGGTCGTCGGCCGAGGACGGTGCGGCCGTCCTGTTCGGCAAGCTGTACGACGTCGGGCCCGACGGCCGCCAGGCGGTGCTGCCGAACCGGCTGGTCGCCCCGGTGCGGGTGGAGAACGCGCAGCAGGGGACGAGGGTGGACCTGCGGCTGCCCGCCGTCGACCACGCCGTGGAGGCGGGGCACCGGCTGCGGCTCGTCGTCGCCGCCACCGACCTCGGCTACGCGTCCCCGGCCGCGCCGGCCACGTACACGGTCGGGGTGCAGGGCGCCCTGACCGTTCCCGTGGCCGACGACGTGCGTACGGCTTCGGCGGGACTGCCAGCGTGGACCTGGGGGCTGCCGCTGGGTGCGGCGCTGCTGGCCGCGGCGCTGCTGGGGATCCGCAGGACCGGCCGGAAGGGTGCGGGGGCGCGGTCCGGCGCACCGCAGCCCGACCCCGCGCTGGCCGGCGTACCACTGGAAATCACCGGCCTGACGAAGAGATATGCGAAGGCGCAGGACCGGTACGCGGTGCGGGACCTGTCGTTCCGGGTCGAGAAGGGGCAGGTCCTGGGCCTGCTCGGACCAAACGGCGCCGGCAAGACCACCACGCTGCGGATGCTGATGGGGCTGATCTCGCCGGACGCCGGGGAGATCCGCGTGTTCGGACACGCGGTCCGGGCCGGGGCGCCGGTGCTGTCGCGGGTCGGGGCGTTCGTCGAGGGGGCCGGCTTCCTGCCGCACCTGACGGGGCGGGCGAACCTGGAGCTGTACTGGCAGGCCACCGGGCGTCCGGCCGAGGACGCGCACCTGGCGGAGGCGCTGGAGATCGCCGGGCTCGGCGACGCGCTGGAGCGCGCGGTGCGCACGTACTCGCAGGGCATGCGGCAGCGTCTCGCGATCGCCCAGGCCATGCTCGGGATGCCGGACCTGCTGATCCTCGACGAGCCGACGAACGGTCTGGACCCGCCGCAGATCCGGGAGATGCGGGACGTGATGATCCGCTACGCGGCCGGCGGGCGGACGGTCATCGTCTCCAGCCACCTGCTGTCGGAGGTCGAGCAGTCGTGCACCCACCTGGTGGTCATGGACCGCGGGCGGCTCGTGCAGGCGGGCGAGGTCGCGCAGATCACGGGCGGCGGGGACACGCTGCTGGTGACGCCGGCCGGCCCGGTGGACGAAGGGACCGTGGCGAAGGTGGCCGCGCTGGAGGGAGTGGGTTCCGTGGCGGTGGCCGACGACGGACTGCTGGTGCGGCTGGAGGGCGCGACGGCCGCCGGGCTGATCGCCGAACTGGTACGGCTGGAGGTGCCGGTGTCCGCAGTGGGGCCGCACCGCCGGCTGGAGGACGCGTTCCTCACCCTGATCGGAGGTGCGGCATGAGCGCCGTGACGGAGGTGGCCGCCGGCTACCGGGCGAGCCGTACGCTGCCGCTGCGCGTGGAGGCGCTGCGCCAGTGGCGCCGGCGGCGGACGCTGGTGATGGGCGGGGTGCTGGCCGCGCTCCCCTTCGTCATGATCATCGCGTTCGCGGTGGGCGGCGGGCAGGACGGCGGCCGGGGCGGCGCGAACGGCCGGGTCACGCTGATCGACACGGCGACGGCCTCGGGCGCGAACTTCGCGGCCACCTGCCTGTTCGTGTCGGCCGGCTTCCTGCTGGTGGTGCCGGTGGCGCTGTTCTGCGGGGACACCGTGGCCTCGGAGGCGAGCTGGTCCTCGCTGCGCTACCTGCTGGCCTCACCGGTGCCCCGGGCCCGGCTGCTGTGGAGCAAGCTGGTGGTGGCGCTGGCCTTCAGCCTGGCGGCGATGGTGCTGCTGCCGGTGGTGGCGCTGGCGGCGGGAACGGCCGCGTACGGCTGGGGTCCGCTGAAGCTGCCCACGGGCGGCTCGCTGGAGGCCGCGCAGAGCGTGCCGCGGCTGGCCCTGGTGGTGGCGTTCGTCTTCGTGTCGCAACTGGTCACGGCCGGGCTGGCGTTCTGGCTGTCGACGCGGACGGACGCGCCGCTGGGCGCGGTGGGCGGCGCCGTCGGCCTGACGATCGTCGGCAACGTGCTGGACGCGGTGACGGCGCTCGGGTCGTGGCGGGAGTTCCTGCCCGCGCACTGGCAGTTCGCCTGGGCCGACGCGTTGCAGCCGCAGCTGGAATGGGGCGGAATGATCAAGGGCGCGGCGGTGTCGGTGTCGTACGCGCTGGTGCTGTTCGCCCTCGCCTTCCGCGGGTTCTCCCGCAAGGACATCGTGTCCTGACCGCGCACGGGCCATCGTGTCCCGACCGCGCACGGGCCAGGGGCCCGCTGTGCGCCGTCCGGGGCAACGGGGTCAGCGCCCGTGTGCGCCTGCCGTCCGCGCTCCCGGGCACCCCGGACAATCGCGGTCGTCACGACGTACGGACGGACGCGACGCGCCCGTGCGGCGCCGAGGGGTACCCACGATGGACACAGCAGGACTTCCGGCTCGCCGAGCCGTGCTGGCCGGCGGCCTCGCGGCGGCCGCCGGCGCGCTCGCGGGGTGCTCGTCCGCGCGCACCCCGAGGGCGACGACCGCGGCTCCGCCGCCCCGGCCGGCCACTCCCCGGGCCGCGTTCGCGCGCCTGATGGAGGGCAATGAGCGCTGGGTGAGCGGGAACCTCGACCACCCCGACCGGGACCCCGAACGGCGCGAGCTGGTAGCCGAGGCGCAGGACCCGTTCGGGGTGATCCTGTCGTGCATCGACTCCCGGGTGGCGCCCGAGCTGATCTTCGACACCGGGCTCGGGGACCTGTACGTCCTGCGCACGGGCGGGCAGGCGGTCGGCCCGGTGGTGACCGGTTCCGTCGAGTACGGGCCCATGACGGGAGGCACTCCGCTGATCGTCGTGCTGGGCCACCAGCGCTGCGGCGCGGTCGAGGCCGCGTACAAGTCACTCAAGGCGGGCAAGCCGCTGCCCGGCCATCTGCAGGCGCTCGCGAAGGCCATGGTGCCGGCGTACGAGCTGACGGCGGGGAACCCCGGCGCCGACCCCGTCGACACCATGACCCGCCACCAGATCAAGGTGACCGCGGACGGCCTGCGGGCCAACGGCGACCTGGGCCCCCTCGTGAAGAAGGGGGCCCTGGGCGTCGTCGGCGCCTACTACTCGCTGGACACCGGCAAGGTGGAGGTCCTGACCGGCGCACCCGCCTGAGCGGGGCTCACTCCCCCACGACCGCGTCGATCTCCGCCAGCAGTCCGGGCTCCAGGGGGCGGTCGGCGACGGCCGCGTTGGCCCGTACCTGCTCGGCGGAGGTCGCACCGGCGATCACGGAGGAACAGCCGGGCTGGGCCGACAGCCAGCCGATGGCGAGTTCGAGGAGGCTGCGGCCGTACTTGTCGGCGACCGCGGCCAGCGCTTCGACGGTGTCGAGCCGCTCCTCGGTGACGTAGCCTCCGCGGTTCTCCAGCCGGGAGCCGGCCGGGACGGGGGCGCCGCGGCGGATCTTGCCGGTCAGCAGGCCGTTGGCGAGCGGGAAGTACGGGAGCACGCCCAGGCCGTAGTGCACGGCGGCCGGGACCAGTTCCCGCTCCGCGTCCCGCTGGAGCAGCGACCACTCGTTCTGTGCGGACACGAAGGGGACCGCTCCGGATTCGCGCGCGACGTGCGCGGCTTCGGCCAGCTGCCAGCCGCTGAAGTTGGAGTGGCCGATGTAGCGGATCTTGCCCTCTCTGACGAGCTCGGTGAGCGCGGCCAGGGTCTCGGCGACAGGGGTCGCCGGGTCGGGGCTGTGCAACTGGTAGAGGTCGATGTGGTCGGTGTCGAGGCGGCGCAGGGACTCCTCGACGGCCCGCCGGACGTAGGCGCGGCCGCCGCGGGAGCCGGCCGCGGGACCGTACTCCATGTCCATGCCCGCGTAGCCGAACTTGGTGGCGAGGACGACCTGGTCGCGGCGGCCCTTGAGGGCCTGCCCGAGGTGGCGCTCGGAGCCGCCGCGGCCGCCGTCGATGTCGGCGGTGTCGAGGAGGGTGATCCCCGCGTCCAGCGCGGCGTCGACGACGGCGCGGGTGCCGTGGGCGTCGAGGCGGCCGCCGAAGTTGTTGCAGCCGAGGCCGACGGCGGAGACCTGGAGCCCAGAACTGCCCAGCGGGATGTAGCGCATGCGTTTCGTTCCTCCGCAGTCGTCCGGCACGTGATCGACCAGGCGATCGACCGAGTGATCATTGTAGGAGGCCCGGTCCGGCCGGGGCCCGACCGCTTTCGGCCGGGCCCGACGGATTCCCAGCCTGGCCCGACCGATTCCCGGCCGGGCCCCACGGCCTCTCAGAGGATGCGTTGCGCCCCGGCTGCCGGGGCCGCCGCCGTCACGCGCGGCGCCGTGAACCCCGCCGCGTCGAAGGCCTTGGTGATCGCCGCGGTGACGGTCTCCTCGGCGTCCGCGTCGATCAGGGCCAGGGCCGAGCCGCCGAAGCCGCCCCCGGTCATCCGGGCGCCGTGGGCGCCCGCCGTGTTGGCGGTGGCGACGGCCAGGTCGAGCTCCGGGCAGGACACCTCGTAGTCGTCGCGCAGCGAGGCGTGGCCCTCGGTCAGCAGCGGGCCCGTCTCGCGCAGCCGTCCGGCACTCAGCAGCTCCTCCACCCGTACGACCCGTTCGTTCTCGGTGACGACGTGCCGGACCCGCCTGGCCCGTACCGGGTCGTCCAGGCGGGCCAGGGCCCGGTCCAGCTCCGCGTACGGGAGGTCGCGCAGGGCGGTCAGCCCGAGCTCGGCGGCCGCGCCGTGGCAGGAGGCGAGTCGCTCGGCGTAGGCCCCGTCGGCCAGGTCGTGTTTGACGCGGGTGTCGACGACCAGGAGGCGCAGGCCCGCCGCCGCGCAGTCGAACGGGATGTGCCGCAGTTCGAGGGTGCGGGTGTCGAGGTGCAGGGCGTTGCCGTCGGTGGCGCAGGCCGAGGCCGTCTGGTCCATCACCCCGCACGGCACGCCGACGTACGCGTTCTCGGCGCGCAGGGCGAGCGCGGCCAGTTCGGGCCGGGTGAGCGCGATCCCGTACAGCTCGGTGAGCGCCAGGGCGGTGGCCACCTCCAGGGCGGCGGAGGAGGACAGTCCGGCCCCGGACGGCACGTCGGACCGCACGTGCAGATCGGCGCCCCCGACCGGAAGACCCGCCTCCAGCAGAGCCCACAGCACCCCGGCCGGCTACGCGGCCCCGCCTGCGGCGCCTCAGGGCGGGCGGGG
>LJCW01000041.1 GCA_001298555.1 Actinobacteria bacterium OV450 | reverse complement strand
GGGGAGGGTGAGCTTCTGGCCGGGGACGATCAGGTCCGGGTTGTCGAAGGTCCCGCCCCCGGGCAGCGGCTTGCCCCGGTTGGCTTCGAAGATCTTCGGCCAGTCCTCGGGGTCGCCGTGCTCGTCAGCGATGCCCCACAGGTTCTCACCGGACTTGACGACGTGATCAGCCGCGGCCGGAGCGGGCTTTGTGTCTGCGGGCGCGGCCTGCGCGGGCTGCTGGGTGGGCGTGGGCGTCGCGGGCGCAGCCTGGGCGGGGGCCGGAGCCGGCGCGGCCGGTTTGGCGATGTTGGCGTCGGCGGGGAGCCGGATGACGGTGCCCTTGGGCAGGAACTGGTCGCCGGCCGCGAGCTGCGGGACGCTCGGGTTGAGGGCGGCGATGTCCTTCCAGCGGGGTCCGCTGCCCAGGTACTGCTCCGCCAGGTCCCAGGGGAGCTCGGAGTCCCCGGTGACGGTGTGGGTGGGCCAGGTGTCCTGCTCCGCCGCGGCCGCCTGTTGGGCCGTCGCCGCGCTGCTGCTGCCTGCGGCTTGTACGGCGGTCGCCGCGACGGCCGGGCCTGTCGTGGCGGCCGAGGCGGCGGTGGGGGCGATCAGGACGAGGCCGCCGATGAGGAGTCCTGCGAAGGACTGCATCCCGCCGAGGCCCCTGATCCGGCGGGCTTTGCGGCCGCGGCACAGGGCGCCGATCTCGACGAGGGCGGAAAGGGTGAACAGCGCCCAGCCGATCCAGCCGATGGTCGTGAGCACCGTGAAGAACAGCCGGCCGTCGTCCTGCTGGGTCAGGAGATTCCATCCGCCGACGAAGTCGGTGGGCTGATACCCGACGGCCAGCAGGACGAGGGGAATGCCGGCGATGAGTGCGGCCAGGACGGCGAGGCCGAGCAGGGCGCGGAGCAGGCGTACGAAGGTGCTCATGGGCTGGTTCAGCCTCCGGCTTGGGTGTGCAGTCGGGCGTGTGCCGTGCCGGACACGCTGATCGTCGACCTACCCACGAACTGCGCGAACAACGTGTTGTAGGTGTCGTGGACGGTGACTTCGAGGCGCTGGCCACCATCGGTGACGGTCACGTTGCCGCTGACGTTCTGGGCAGCGAGGTAGTCCTGGGCTGCGGCGACGGCGGCGTCCGGGTCCACCGTGATCTCGGTGCCCTGGACGGCGGCCGGGACATTGAGCTGCTGGCCAGCCGCGCGGGCGGCCTCCTGCGCGAGTCCGGTGGCCTTGTTCGTCGCGTTGAGGGCGCCACCTCCGTCGACCAGCAGTCCCATGATCATGATGATGCCGATGGCACTCAGCGCGTAGAACGGTGACAGCGACCCCCGGTCGCCGCCGTGGCGGATCCGGTCCCGCAGGGCGCTGACCCGGCGGGTGAGGGCGGTGATCACTGGCGGCCCCTGTAGGAGTCAATCGGGCTGGTCCACGAAGCCCGGAGCGTACGGGATCCCGGGAGCCCCGGAAGTCCGATCTCGCCGAGAGGTGCAGTGCAGGCAACTGTGACGCGGACGGTGGCCTCTTGGCCGAGGTCGAGGCCGTAGCCGGAGGTGTCGACCGAGACGCTGGAGGAGGCGCAGTGGATGCCTTCACCGTTGAGGCTGCGGGTGGCCGCCGCCGAGCCTGCAGCCTGCGCGGCGCCGGCCTCCCGTTCGAGGGAGGCGGCGCGGGCGGCCGCTCGGGCGGCGCCGTCCACGGCGCCGGAGGCATCGATGACCCGCCCGAAGGCGATCATGAGCAGCATGAGGGCGATGATGGCCGGGGCGAGGATGACGGTTTCAACGCTGTAGCTTCCCCGGTCCTCGCGCCAGTTGATGCGCCAGGCCCGCCTCACTGCGCCTCCACCCAACGTTCGACGGGAGCCTCAGCGCTCTGGACGACGTCCAATTCGAGTCCGGGGACCAGGGTGGCGACGGTCCCGCGGACGGTGATGCGGATCTGCTCCGCGCCGCTGCCCTCAGCTGAGACGCTCGCGCCCCGTACGGTGCCGTACTTGTCGAGGAGTTCCTGGGCCTGGGCGACGCCGTCGCCAGGGCTGGCGCCGAGCTGGCGGCCGGCCTCCACTCCCTGGGTGGCGGCGGAGCGGGCGACGGATCGGGCGTGGAAATACATGCCGGTCTGGATCGCGGCGAAGACCAGGAACAGCACCACGACGGCGAGCACGGCCAGCTCGACGCTGCCCGAGCCACGGTCGCCCTGGTCCCGCAGGCATGCGCGTAGGCGCCGCCACCGGTTGCTGACCTGGTCTTTCACGCCGCTTCCTTCCTCCTGGTGGGTGATTCAGCCGCTGATGAGCGGGATCTTGGCGTCGGTGAACGTTTTGATGGCCGCGACGACCGCGATGGCGATGGCGATGACCACGCCGGCGATGACGGCGAGCTCGGCCGAGGTCTGTCCGGCGTCGCTGGCGTTCTTCAGGCGCTCCCAGCGGGCGGCAAGGACGGTGGTCAGGGCGCGGATGTGCATCTTTCTCTCCCTTGGGGTTCAGCCGTTGAACATGGAGACAACGGGCGGCAGGACGACGAAGACCAACATGAGGAGCACGGCGAAGGTCACCGGCAGCACCATGGAGGTCGACGCTTCGTTGGCTTGGGCTTTGGCGTCGGACAGGATCGCGACGCGCAGCTGTCGGGCTTGGGCCTGGAGGGTGGTGTAGACGGCGGCGCCGTCGCCCACGAGGGCGAGGGCGTCGGCGGGCCGGGTCAGTTCGGGGATGTCGAGTTCTTCGCCGAGCTGCTTGAGGGCGTCCCAGACGGTGACGCCGGCAAGGTCAGCCTCGTAGAAGGCCTGTCGCATCCGCTCGAAAATCCAGCCGTCGCCGACATCGGCGGTGTCGGTGAGGGCTTGGGCGGCACCGGAGTTGGCGATGCGGGCCAGGGCGACGCGGTCGAGGTAGGAGGCGGCGGCGTGCCGTACGACGAGGCGGGCAGCTGCGGCTTCCTTCTTGACCTCGTGGCCAGGCCACAGCCAGAACAGGGCGGCCAGGCCGATGCCGGCACCGGCCGGGATGACGAAGGACAGGCTCACGCCCAGCATCGACAGGAGCGCACCGGCCAGCTGCGGCAGGACCAGCCCGTACAGGGCGAACAGGAACCGCTTGCCGATGTGCTCGGCCGGGCTGATTCGCAGCAGGTTGAGGTCCCGGACCGGCAGGGTGATCCGCTCGCCGAACGCCGACAGAAGCCTGGTGCCGACCTTCTCGGGCAGGGACCCGGTGCTGGTGACGGTGATCCTGGGCTGGCGGGCGATGTGGTCGGCGTCGAGCCGGTCCATGACGGACACGACGTCGGGCCGCGCCGGCCACAGGGCGCGGATGGCCACACCGGTGAGGGCGCCAGCGGCCGCGGCGGGCAGGACCGCTTCCATGGGGATCATCGGGCGGCTCCCGTCACGGCGGCCGGCTCGGCCTGGGGAAGGGGGTCGAGCAGGCGGGGGTCGGGCTTGGTGGCGGCGGCCCGACGCAGCCAGGACAGCGTCCAGGCGAAGAGTCCGCCGAGGACGGCGAGGGCGATCTGCCCCATGCCGCTCTTGTACCAGGCGGACCACGCCTCGTTGAGCATGCAGCCGACGAAGACGATGCAGATCACGATGCTGACGATCCTGCTGGACTTGCGGATCTTGGCACGGTCGGACTCGATATCGCGGGCGTCGGCGGCTTGCTGGTGGATCGTCACCGCGAGCGCCTCCAGCGCCGTCGACAGGCCGGGGCCCATGTTCGCCGCGTGCGACTGGAACAGCAGCGCCACGTGGTCCACAACTCCGTCGCCGAGCTCGTCCGCGAACAGCCCGAAGGCCTGCTTGGCGTCCATGCCCGAGCGCAGCCGCTCGTCAAGCGCGCGGACGTTGGCGGCGATGGGGGCGGGGGCGTTGCGGGCGCTGGCACGGATGGTCTGCACGAGGCTGATGCCCGCGGTGTGGATGCCGGCCAGGCCGTTGAGCCACTGCCCGATCGCCTCCAGGCGCTCGATGCGCTGCTCGGCGGCGATACCCGGGTTGAGGAGGAAGGGGAAGCCCAGGACCGCAGCGCCGGCGAGGACGCCGTGGACGGGCCACCCGGTCCACGCCCATACCGCGAGAACGGTGATGCCGGCGGTTGTGACCAGGGCGCGCCAGCGGCTCTGCCAGGCCTCGGGCAGGCCGGCCTTCGCCGCGCGGATGCGGCTGGCGCGACGGGAGGCAGGCTTCGCCGGGTCCACGACACGACCGCGCCACTCGCGTACGGCGATCAGGCCGGCGAGGACCATGACGAGGGCGCACAGGGCTGCGACGAGGGCGAGCTGTGAGGAGTTCATCGCTTCACCACCTCCAGGGCCGGGCCCCAGGCGCCTTCGGGGTTCTGGGTCAGCCAGCGGCGGTCGAAGGTGCCGGTGCGCTCCAGGACGTCTATGAAGGAGGGCATGTTGCGGTACACCGCGCGCGGTTCGTCGCCGTGCGGGGCGAAAAGCTCGCTGGTGGTGGGGCGTCCGCCTTCGCCGACGACGTCGTGGACCTCGTAGATGTGGGAGACGAAGCGGTGCTTGCGGCCGCCGATCGCGGTTTCGTCGAGGTAGGTGAGGTAGACGACCAGGTCGATCGCGGAGGCGATCAAGTGGTTGGCGGCCTCGGTCTGCATGCCGGCCTCGGTGCACAGCTGCACGAGGCGGGAGATGATCGCGTGCGGGCGGCGTACGTGCAGGGTGCACATCGAGCCGGAGCCGCCCGCTGACATCGCCTGGAGCATGGGCAGGACCTCGGTGGAGCGGACCTCGCCGACGATGACCCTGTTGACGTTGTAGCGCAGGGCGGTGGGAAACATGTCGCCAATGGTGACCTCGCCCGCTCCGCCGCCGCCCCGGACTTCGCCGTTGGACTGGCGGGCCTCGAAGGCGAAGGTGAGCGGCCCCGGCTTGCCCTCCGGGCCGGGCTCGTCCAGGTAGAGCTCGCGGTCGGACTCCAGGGTCGCGATGCGTTCGCCGGGCGGGATCTCCCGGCCGAGGGCGCGCAGCAGGCTGGTCTTGCCAGCGCCCATGTCGCCGACGACCAGGATGTTGAGCTTCGCCTGCACGCAGGCCAGCAGGAAGGCCCGCAGGAGCGGGTTGATCGAGCCCCACCGGACGAGCTCGTCGATGCCGTGCTGGCGGATGCGGTGCTTTCGGATGACGACCGACGGGCGGGTGGTGAGCAGGCTCGCGGTGACACGGGACCCGTCGGGCATGCGGAAGCCAACGTTCGGCGTTGCCTGGGTCAGGGCGCGCTCACCGTGCCCGGACAGGCCGGCCATCCGGTTGATCCAGGTGATCAGCTCCTCGTGGGAGTCGGCGACCCGCTCGATGGTGCGCCGCGGACGGTCGTAGTACTCGATGTGCGCGCGGACCCCGTCGACCATGACGTCCTCGACGCTCTCCTCGTCCAGGAGGCCCTGGAGCCGGCCGCCGCGGAACATCGCGTCGAACACCGCGTTCCCGACGGCACGTTCCTCAGCCGGAGTGAGCGCGGGGGCGCCGTGCGAGTACTTCGAGGCCCAGGTTGCGACGGCCAGGGTGACCATGGAGCGGGCCTGGGCCCGGCGGTCGTCTTCTTCCAGCAGGCGGCTGGGGTCCTTCGCGGACAGTTCGGCGGACACTTCGGCCTGGAGCGCCTCGATCACCTCCCAGCCGACCGGCAGCTGGCCGGGCAGTCCGGCCAGCTTCGGGACCGCGCCCGGACTGGCGGACGCCGCTGTGCGGGTAGGCGCGGGCAGAGCAGGGGCGGGGGCCGGGGCCGTCGCGGCCTGGGGGATGCGGGTTGCGCCGATGCGGCCGGTGAGCAGGCCGGCGATGTCGGCGGGCCCGTGTGCGGTCGTGCCTTCGGGCCGCTGCTGAGTATCAGACACGGGGATCCTTCCGGCCCTGGCCCAGGCGCTGGAGCACCCCGGCAACCTGAGGAGCGGCCGCCACTGCCGGTGCGTCCGACGCGGGGACAGATGCCGGTGCAGGCTCCGGGAGAGCGGCCGGCGCCCGTGTGGGCGGGTACTTCTGGTGCAGGGCCCGCCGGGATGCGGCCGCCTGGAGGTGGCCGAGCGCGGTACGGGCGGAGCCGAGGAGCGCGGACTTGTTGAGCTTCCGCGGTGCCCGGCCGGTGCCTGCGAGGTAGGCGGCGGTGTCCGGCTCCCAGGGCAGCGCGGCCATCACCGGCAGGCGCAGCGCCTCGGAGACCTCGTGGGCGCGGCGGGGGCCGTCCTCGATGAGGAGGACGCCTAGGGCGTCGGCGCCTGTGCCGCGGTCGGTGAGCTCGTTGCGCAGCGGTTCGGTCATGTGCCGGGCGAGCGCGAGGGATTGGTCGGTGGCGCGGACGACGAGCAGGACAAGGTCGGCGCCGTGGAGGAGGGGTGCGGGGGGGGGGGTGGAGTGGAGGCGGCCCGATTCCAGGGCGAGGCGGCCGGCGTCGATGGTGACGTCGTAGCCGCCTTCGTCGGACAGGACCCGCATGACCTGCGCCAGGGCAGGCCAGCTCCGTGCGAGAGCGGGAGCCTGGGCGGGATCGGTCAGGCCGGGCAGGACCTGGCGGTTGCCGGACTCGTCGAGTCGGACCAGGTGGCTGGCGAAGGCCTGTGCGAGGGCGTCCTCGCCGGCGCGCTCGGCGACAGCGAGGTGGTAGAGGCCGGTCCCTGCTGTGATCTGGGCCTGGAAGAGCCCAGCCCTTATGGTGCCGCCGGCTGGGTCGCACTCGGCGAGCAGCGAGGGGCGCGTGGAGGACAGCGTCATGGCGAGGGCGCTGGTGGTGACGCCGCACGACTTGGCGCTCACCAGCGCGGTGACGGTCACGATCCGCTCCGGACGTCGCGGACCAGGGCGATACGGCCGGAGGAGGCTCGGGTGGCCAGCAGCGGTCCGTCCGAGGAGGAAACGGCGAGGTTGACGACGACGGCGCCGGAGGCGTCGGGTCGGCTGACGGAGACGACGACGGCCTTGACCGAGGTGGGCGGGGCCTCAGCCCCGTCCTTGCCGGTGGGCTGCTCGCCCTGGCCCGGGACGGTGACCGCGAGGACTTTGTCGCCCGGTAGGGAGCCGGCGGGGGCCTGGCCGCGCTTGACCTGGACGCCGACCTGCTGCTTGTCGTCGCCCAGGCCGGTGCCCGGCTGGAGCTGGGCGGCGACGAGCAGGCTGCCTTTGCGCAGGTCGACCGCGGGCCGCTTACCCACGACCATGGAGCGGTCGGTGGCGGGCATCGGGGTGAGGGCCGCGTCGGCGGAGACCTCCGCGACGACGATGTCCGCAGTGGTGAGCGGCTGTCCGGCGGGGACGTCGTTGGCGATGGCCAGGACCTTGGTGCGGTCGCCGACGGCGGAGACGGCGGCGGCCGCACCAAGGGCGGCCGCGACGGCCAGCACGGTGCTCAGGGCCGCCGCGGCGTAGCGGCGCTGCTTCTTCACGGGGGCCGCGGTGGTGATGGGGAGCTCGGTGCGCGGTCCGGCGGGACGCGGCACCGGCGGGGCGGCGGGGGATTCCATTCGGGTACTGCCTCTCGGGGAAGTGCAAGCAGTGCGCGTACTAGTTGAGGACCTGGACCTCGGCGACGTTGATGTCCACGGCGCTCGTGCGGATCTCGGTGAGCTGGCCGCCTTGGGCGCCGCCGGTGACCTGCCAGTCGATGGACCAGGTGGACGTCGCGGTGACGTGGTACGTGCCGGAGCCGGTGGTCGAGGACGGCTTGTCGTAGCGGTGGCCGCAGTCCGGAGACGACTGCTTGCCGAATTCCGGCTTGTAGGGCGTACCGGCCGTCGTACAGGTGACGGTGTGACCGTCGCCCATGTTCCACACGATCTTCGACACCCTCGCGGTGGCCGTCACCGACACCGGACCGACCGACGCCGAGGCCACGTTCGGGCCGTACGTCTCGGGTCCGGTCTCGGTCCACATGTAGACGGGCATGCCAACGACGCCCTTGCCTCCCGGCTTCGGCGTGATGCCGATCGCCGGCGGGCGCAGCCGCATCTTGTCCACGGCCTGCCGCGCGACGACGGCGGGGTCGATCACCGGCCCGCCGCCGCCGGGCGGGGCCGTGGTGAAGATGTTCTTCATGTCGTGGATGCCGGTCTCGTTGTCGAGACAGTCCTCGATATACATCGAGACGCCGGGCTGCCGACCGCCGGAGCCCCATAGGGTGCTGTCGTCCCCGGGCTGCGGGTCGGCCAGGGTGTAGGTGCAGGTGTAGCGGCTGTCGCCGCCGGTGTCTCCTTCACCGCCTCCGGTGCCTCCACCGGGATCTCCGGGAACCACGACAATCGGACAGACAAAGTCGGTCTCGCACCCCGGCTTCTTTGCTGCTGCTGCCGTAGCGGGGAGAGCCAGTGATACGGCGAGGGGGACGGCGAGAGCAACGTACCGGCGGGCTAGCACGGCTGGTCCGCGTGGAGCTCGTACTTGAGGACCATCCACGAACCGTCCCAGCGCTCCAGCAGGCTCGTGATGACGTACTTGCTGACGGGGCTGGAGGCCACAGGGGCCGGCTGCCCGGTCTTCTTGTCCGTGATCTTCCAGTTGGAGACATCCAAGCAGGCGGAGACGGAGACGTTGGGGGTCTTCTTCTCCAGCTCCGCCCCGGTCACGGTGGAGTTGGAGAGGACCGGCTCGCCGGTCATGACCCGGCCGTTGGTCTTCAGGTTGGCGACCGTCTCCATGGCCTTGTTGAGAGCTTCGGCAGCGGCGTACTTCTTGAGGTCTGTTCCCTCGATCGCTGGCACCGCGAAGGCCTTGGGCAGTTCCGTCCAGTACGCCTTGTACGCGGTCAGGGCCTCAGCCTTCGCGGCCTCGGAGGGGTCGAGCGTCGCCGACTTGCTCGGAGCGGCCGTGGGGGTAGGGGACGCGGCCTTGTCCTTCTCGTTGTCCGAGCCGCTCGACGTGGTGCAGGCGGCGGTGAGTGCCACGCAGAGGGTCAGAAGAAATGCAGGGACTACCCGGCTGCTGTTCCTGCCAAGCCGATCGAGATGTGCCATGGGTACCGCTGCCTCCCCGTAGAAAGCCATCGCGTCCGGTGTAGACCTTTGAAGCCTGTTTTCGCGCGGCGTGAACCACAACCGTCACAAGCGACCGGACTGTTCCCATACGTTACGCAGAGGCGGCCAACATCGAAAGCCATTAGTGCAGTTCACGGCCACGCGGACGGCGCAAACCGGACGTTTCCACACACTCGCGGGGCCTTCTCGGAATTCAGTCCGACGGGCGAGACGCCAGCAACTGGAACGCTGCGCCCCACCCCTTCTCGGCAACCCACAATGTCGATTCATCTGCACTTCAGATTTGGGACGTGGGTTGGCGCAATATGTAATCGGGATGACTGAAAACCAGCACAACCCTCGGGGTGCGTCGGCCCCGGTCCCCGACAGCCTCCCCACCAGCAGTGGCGCAGACCCTCCCGTGCGATCTGGCTCTCATACGAACCGCTCTGAAGGCCGTGCTCACGTGGACCGACGCGGACGCGAGACTTGACCCTGCGACTACGAGCATCGCCCTGCGGCTCGGGCGGTCGCTTCCGGGGGCGGTACGCCGAGAAACTGCCGAAGCTCAGCCGCTGAAGCACGCTCGCTGAACCTCATCGAAGCGGAACCTGAACTATCCACCCCGTTGACGGCAACGTCCGGTGCGCGCAGGCCGGGGGTCTGAGTGATCAGCTCCGCATGATGACCCAGCCCGCGACCACTTCTGGCTTCGTTGATCGTCCAGCCCTCACAACTACCCCCATCGAACACCAGCCACAGAAAGCTAGCCACGACGAAACCCGGCATGCGGTAACCGGTCGCAATGTGGGCATCAGCCAACCCCGGAGCCCAGCCACGCTAACTGGTTGCTCGCCCTCCCCAACCAACGCGTTGAGCACTGGTTAGTGCCGGGCTCAGGCGGCACCTGGGAGCGCTGTTGCTTCGCGCCCCGCGCGGAGTAGCAGGGCGAGCAGCAGACGCCCGCCGGGGGGCGTAGCCCCGGCCGGCGTGCGGGGCTGGGACCCCGCGGACAGCAACCAGAGACGGCGTAGAGAGTTGTGACTGCGCTTCAGGGCGCCTGTCTGAGGGATGCGCACAACTGAGGTGCGGAGAGGTCCCGGAAGGTCGGGCAACCCCCAGGTAGTCGTCTGCGGAGGAAGAAGAGGTTGAAGCTCTGACCTGCGGAAACGCAGTCGGAGTATTCGTCCTTGTGCATACTTCAGGCTGCTCGGGGAGTCCCAAGTATGAAAAGGGACGAATACTTCGCAGCTTCTCTGCACCGATCTGACGCGCCAGCGAGGCGCCCCTTCCATATATGCCCCCTGTGGGGATGCTACGGTTTGCAACCCTCAGGGAGTCGAGTTGAAGGGAGGTCCGTGTCGTGGCTCAGTCTGCCCGTCGCCCTACCTCGCAACCCGTCTCCGAGCAGGAGATCAAGAGCCTCACGAAGGCTCTTGCCGAGCGGTTGGCCGGCCCTGAATCCCAGGTCGACGTCCAGGTCTTCCTCAACGAGGCCAAGAGGAGCTACGTCTTCCTCACCGGCCAGCACGTCTCTCTGGACCGGTACCTGCATGAGAACCTGTGGCGCTACCACTTCACCTGGCTGACGCGCGCGGTCTTGGACCACTTCAGCGCGAACATCGACGAGGACGGCCACATCCTGGCCGGACAGCCCGAGTTGGCTGAGCTCTTCGAGGTCTCCCAGCCCAACGTCTCCAAGAGCCTGACCCACCTGAAGAAGACACACTTCATCTGGCTCGACGGAAAGCGCAGCTTCTACCAGGTCAACCCGCTCTACGCGTTCCGCTGGGGAAGCGACAAGCAGAGAGCGGCACTGCAGCGCATCGGTATCAAGACGCTCATGCAGCACATCATCATGGTTCCAGGCACAGGCACAGGCACAGGCACAGGCGGAGAGGAGACGAAGTGATGGACGGCACCAGCACGGGCTTCTTCGTCAACCAGGAGGCCTTCGGGCATCTTCCGGAGGCGAAGCTAAGCCGACTCGCTCGGGAAGTCTTCGACGTTCTCTTCTCGCGCCAGGTCCTCGGGCAGGGTGGCAAGGTGAGCATCAAGCAGGAGGAGCTCGCCGAGATCCTGAGGATTGGCCAGCCGAAGATCAGCCGAGCCGAGGCCGAACTACGGACGAAGGGCATCGTGCGCAGCCGCAGTAGGGGTCGTATCGAGGTGCACCCCCTCTTCGGAGTTTTCGAAAGCCAAGCCGCGATGAAGAGTGCCGCCCTCCAGGCGCTCGAAGAGGGCTGGGACCTCCGGTTCCACGAGCCTGCTGACGGCGGCCAGGACGACGGACCCGATGGAGATGGCGGCCAGCCGTTGGCTGTCGTCTATCCGATGCCCAGGCTCCGCAAGGCCAGCTGACACCAGCCCAGCACCACCTCGCCGCCCGGCATACATGCCCCCGCAGGGCATATATGCCGGGCGCAGTATTCCCCTCGCGCATGCTCCTGGGTCAGCTCTCCCTTGCGCTCCCCGCTGCCTGAGCGCGGCGCCCAAGTATGCGTGGGGCGAATACTTTGGCCTCCGGGGTCCGCTTCCAGGTCATCGCACCCCGCCAATGACCCAAGTATTCGTCTCAGGAATACAACGTGGATGGCGAGCGGGGCCTCCGAGCGAGCGCGCAAGTATGCGTCCTGCGAATACTTGTGTCACTGGAGGGGGTCTAAAAGTATTCGTCAGACGCATACTTTTCCGCGCTGGTCGAGTCGGCGTCCTCTTCGCCGGGGGGCCACCTTCGACAGGAAAGGCCGGTCTCAAGCGCCATGGCACCGGGTGGGTTTGAGGACCGTGCCAGCGCCTCAGCATCCCCCCACTAGGATATATACAGCGCCGAGTATTCGTTTCGCGCATACTTCAGCGATCACTGCGCTGCGTATGCCCTGGCCGCCTCCCGGCCCGATGGGTGGGAGGCGGCCGGTCGTACCTTCCCTCCGCGGAGACAACCGGCGTGGGCCTTGCCCCTCATGGGCGTTTCAGGCTGCTGCGGCGACGGCGCCCCGGATCCAGGCGTCCACCGGTCCGGCTGGGCCCAGGACGGGTGTGAAGACGGGTTCGAAGGGGCCGCGGGCACGCAGCTGGTCCAGGGTGGTGACGCCAGCGCGCAGCGGGGTGGAGGCGAGTGCGGGGTCGCTGGCGGCGAGACTGCGTAGGTCGGCGATTCGGCGGGCGAGGCGTTCCTCGGAGGCTCCGGTCAGCACGAGCAGGAGCCGGGGGAAGGCCGGGTATCGGTAGCGCCAGGCGGGCATCGCGGCCTGGCGCCGGGGGCCGCGCGTGCCCTTGGCGGTCTGGGGCTGGGGCGCGTACTCGTGGTAGGCGGCGTAGGCGTGCAGTTTCTGGGCGAGGCGGGCGATGGTCATCTGGGTGCGGTCGACCTCGACGAAGTACGTGAGCAGGGTGCGCTGCTTGGCCTCGGTGTGGACGTAGCTGAGGACGGCGTCCGGGACGAGGCAGAGCTCCTCCCCCGGGCGGGATTCGTCGCGGTAGTAGTGGGCGATCTCAGGTGACCAGTCCAGGGGGCCGCACTCGTGGCCGAGGCGGCGTGCGTGCTCGACGAAGGCCGCTCCGGCTTCGACGACGCCGAGGGTGTGTTCCTGGAGCGGGCCGAGCGCGGCCTCCGGGCTCATCCGGTAGGCGCGGGGCTGGAGCAGTCCGACGGCTTCGACGGCTTGGGCGCCCTTCTCAGTCAGCCACCACAGCAGTTCGGTCTGGCCAGTGCTGCGCCGACCGACGGCTTCGGCGAAGCCGGCCTGGCGGAGGGTGTGGAGCTGGCGGCGCAGAAATTCGGAGCGGGTGTGGTGGGGGGTGACAAGCCGGTGAAGCTGTCTCGTTGAGACCAGGCGGTGCTGGTAGAGGACCTGGGCGGCCTGCTGGGCGACCTGGCCCAGCCCGGTGGGGGCGGAGTGCGGGTAGGGCATGGTGGGTTCCCTTCTAGTCGATGACGCTGGTGGGGTCGCCGGAGCTCGGGCCGCCGGGGCGCCGGCCGGTGTGGTGGGCGAGGACGACTGCGTCGAGCTCTTCCAGGTCGGCGAGGATGTCGCCGAGCGGGCGGCGGTTGAGGTTGCTGTCGATCGCCTGGTCGAGGGCGGGGACGCCGGCCGGGTTGTTGTAGTGGGCGAAGACCTCGTCCACGGGCAGGCCGCGGACCCGGAAGGGTGTGGTGCGGGTGCCGTTGAGGTTCACGGACATCACGTAGTGGTACTTCGGGAGTTCGGTGATCGTCTCCGGGCTGACGTGGCCGTTCCAGCGCTTTGCGACGAAGGCGGCCTCGTCGTAGTCCGCGGCGCAGGTCGACAGCCAGCTCTGGTTCTGCAGCAGGGCCTGGCGGGTGATGGCGGACAGGCGCAGCGCCATCTGCGTCATGCCGATGAAGCGCACCTCGTACTTGCGCAGCTGCTCGGCGATGGCGGCGAGGAACCCCTTGCTGCTGCTGTCCAGGGCGGTGAGCTCGTCACCCCAGGCCCAGAAGGTGGCCCGCCGCTCGCGCGGGGTGTCCTGGCGTGAGAGGCCCGCGCGGTGGAGGTCGTAGATGAGCAGGCAGCTGACCAGGGCGTCGCTCTCGCTGCCGGAGGGGCAGACGAACACCACCTTGCTGGTGTCCATGGCGTGCCGGACGTCGTACGCGGAGCGGGGGCTGCCGATGAAGCCCTGAAGGGACTGGCTGGTGTCGAGGCGGTCGATGGCGTACGTGACGGTCGGCACCGCGTCCGGGCCCAGCTTGGGGAACGTGGTCTCCCAGTACGCGCGAGCGCGCGGAGGGAGCTTGGGCAGGAGCTGCTCGCGCCACTCCTCCTCGGTGAGCCAGGTCCTGATCTGGAACAGCGTGCACTGCGCCTCGGGGTGGCCGGCCTGGACGGCCTGGAGGTTGAGCAGGGCCAGGGCCTGTGAGGCGCGGGCCAGAATCGTCCGGGCGCGCGGGGCGCTGTCACCCCAGTCCTGCGCTGCGGCGATGCCCTCGGTGACGGAGCGGACGATGTCCTGGACGTCGGGGAGGCTGCGCCCTTCCATCGACAGGGGGTTCCAGGAGACGACGGGCTGGTCGGGGTTGGTCTTGGACAGGTTGATTTCCCAGAGCCGGTCGGCGATCTCCGGGTGCGCGAGGTACGGCTTCGCCCTCATCCAGCCCTCGCCGTGCGGGTCGAGGAACCACGTGCCGTAGCCGGAGTGAGCCATCGCGATGCACTGGACCAGGGCCTCTTCCGTCTTGCCGTGGCCGGACTTGCCGAGCTGGAGGCCGAAGAGCAGGTCCTGGACGCGGGCGGCGGCGATGCGCTCGCGGCCGTCGGGGTAGACGACGGCGCCGAGCGGGATCAGGTCCCGCTGACCGGTGTAGACGGGCAGGTCCGCCGGGGCTGGCGGAACGAGGCCGCCGGAGCGGACCACGCTGGAGGCCGTGCACTTCACCGTCGGCGGCTTCAGCCACCCCGCGAGCTCGGGCACGGTCAGCCACTGCCGGCGGCGCGGTGCGAACTCGCCCGAGGCGAACCGGCGCTCGAACCGGCCGATCGACCAGCGGCGGGGCCGGTGGGCCTTGAGGTAGTTCTCCCCCGAGGTCATCGACAGGGCGGCGATGAGCTGGTGCATGCGGGCCAGGGCCAGCTGCGGGTGCGCGGCCTCGGTGCGCAGCAGGATCTGCACCGCAAACACGGCGCCCGCGCTCGGTTCGAGCTTGCCGACGCCGTCGCGCAGGTCGGTCTGCCGCGGGATCCGCTCGGAGCGGTTGGAGGCGCCGGCGCCACCGGACCAGGCCGCGGTGGCGGATCCCCAGAATCCGCCTCCGCCGAGGCCGCCGGTGAGGCGCTCGCCGTACGCGGACGGGCCCCGGCGGGCTGCGCGGGCCATCAGGCGGCGCCGGCGCCGGGCCAGGCGCTGCTCGGAGACCGGGACCAGATCGAAGACGACCTCGGCCCTTTCCCCGTCTTCGGTGCGGACGGAGGCCATGGCCGCGGCCAGCTGCTGAAGGGGGTCGGGGTTCAGGCCGAGGGGAGCCAGGGCCTTGTAGTCGGGCAGACTGAGGGCGAGTTCGGCGCGCTGCACATACCGGTGCGCGCTCGCCTGGGCTGCGGGAGCCCGCGTCGGCTTGGCAAGGGAGATGAGTGCGGTCACGGCGTTCCTCCCGGGCCGGTGAAGCGGATGGGCTGGATGTCGCCCTGGCCGTGGCGGGTGCGGATCTCGACCTCGGCGAAGCCAGGCATGTTCAGGACCGCGGCCGCGGCGGCCGGCCCTTCGAGGTAGCAGCGCATCTTGCCGTCCAAGGCGGTGTACCGCAGGCGCACTGCGGAGCCGCGGGCCGGGACACCGGCGGCGGCGTAGTGCACACGCCCGAGCTGGCGAGCCCAGCGGCTAACTTCGCCTTCACCAGGGTCGAAGGTTGCTGTCGGGATCGCCTCTACCTGGACCCGGTCGGCGAGCGCCTCCCGGACAAGCGCCGCGCACCGAATCGTCCACCACACCCAGACTGCCGCGCCCAGGACACTGAGGGCGGTCAGGTACGGGGCGACCGCTCCCAGAGCTGAGCGAAGTGGGGCGAGCTGCTCGTCGAACGGCAGGTCTGGCAGGCTCATGTCGGCCGGCCTGAGATCGGCAGGGGCGGGGCGAAGTACTGCACGATGCCTCCAGGTCAGGTGAGGAGAAGCCCTTCACCTGGACCAAGTAGGAATCCGAGGCTGTTCCAGACACCGCCCCCCGATGCTTTGCCATCGCTTTGCGATTGAGGGAGCCTGGCCCCCAGTGCTTTGTGAATCGCGTCGCCCGCTGACCCGTCTCATCGAGTCCAGTCGCCCCGCGTCATCCGGCCACGATGTTCGAAACCCCGTCGAACCATCTGCACTTCAACCAGTAGAGGATCGGAGGCATTTCGCATGCCGGCCGAACGCGCACCAGGTGGATGCCGTGCCTCACAGGACGGAATGTCAGGTGAGGACCTGATCAGAGGTGTGATGAGGTGGGGCTGCGCGAGATTGCAGCGCACACGGATACAGAGGGGCAAAAATGCGGGGAACCATACGTCGCCATGGGTCGTGGCGAAGGGCGGCGGCCGTCATCGTCGTAGCGTGGACGGTCAGCGCCGGCACAGCGCTGCCGGCAGCCGCAGATACCGACCCGCGGGAGTACCTCACGAAAATGAAGGCCCAGGAGATCTGGAAGGTTGCGGACGGCACCGGCATCACGGTGGCCGTCATCGACAGTGGCGTCAAAGATGTCCCAGGGCTGGAGGGGCGAGTCCTTGAAGGCGTGTCGTTCATGGAACCGCCCTTCGAGAACCCGGATGTGACCTACCCGCCGCACGAGGACTTCGTCGGGCACGGCACCACCATGACCGCAGCGATCGTCGGTGACGGCTCAGCAAACAGCCCGCAGGGCCTCGCTCCCGGCGCCAAGGTCTTGCCCATCCGCACCAGCGTCGGCACGCCCATGGCCTTCGCCGTGGCGCCCGAAGCCGCCAAGGGGATTCGGTACGCAGCCGACCACGGAGCCAAAGTCATCAACCTCTCCCTCGGTGTGACCGAAGGATGGTCGATGGACAAGATCAAGCCGGCTGTCGAGTACGCCCAGAGCAAGGGCGCGCTCATCTTCGCCGCCATGGGAAACGAAGGGGCGGACAACAACTACAACAACGCTATCGCCCGCCTGCCGGGAGTCCTCGGCGTCGGGGCTGTGGACATTGACGGCGAAGCCATGCCGTTCACCTCGCACGGGCCGGACACGGACCTGTCAGCCCCCGGCGGTAAAGTCCTGACCCGCTGCAACAAGAACACGACCTGGTGCGTGGGCGACGGCGGCACCTCGTACGCCACCAGTCTGGCGTCCGCCTCCGCCGCGCTCGTCTGGTCGGCTCACCCCGACTGGACCGCCAACCAGGTGGCGCGAGTCCTCATCGAGACCGCTGGCTTCATCCCCGAGCACGACGCCAAGCGCTCCGACTGGGTCGGCTACGGAGTCGTCCGCCCCCGCACGGTGCTACTCGACCACCAGGGAAACCCGGGTGCGCCTGACACTGACCCCTTGGCCAGCCCCGCGCCCGCGAAGGCCGTTACCCCCAGCGCCGGGCAAACAGCTGCGGCCCCACACCAAGCGAAGTCGGCGACTGCTGAAGCAGGCATCTCCTGGACGTGGCCGGCGGTCGGCGCCGTCATCGCCGTGGGTCTCGGCATCGCCGGCACGGTGATCGTCAAGCGCCGCCGACGCTGACCTTTCAGGCTGCAGGATGCGAACGGGGCTCCTCCGGACGTCATGCGATCCGGGGGAACCTCCCGTTTGGGCTTGCACAGTGCCCTTCGCCGGGCTGGGGCCGTTGATCTCGTCATGAGGAAAGCGATCTACATGACTGCGGTGGCACTGCTGCTTGCTGGTACGGCTCCAGCCTATGCGAGTGGTGGTGCCGACAAGGGCCCCGTGGGGGTCGGCGTGATCGGCGAAGGGCTGAAAGTGAAGGAGGTGCGAGCCACGTTGGACGGCTGGTACCCGGGAGCGAGGGCTGAGACGTTCCTGTTGCGCGGCGGCAAGCGCATTCAGACCGTGGGGCCTTGGAAGGCCGCTGAGGCGGTGCAGTACGGCGGCCACAAGTTCGAGGTCGTGGCGTGGCCGGTGGTCAGGTCTTTCCGGCACGGAGACCGGATCTGCTCGCGGTTCGAGCACCGCAGCGAGCGCCCCTGCGTGACCATCCAGCGCTGACGGCCGTCCTGTGCCCGCTCCGGTGCCAGGAGCCGGCACAGCGGTCTCAGCCGACGATGCGCCGGACCACGAGGATCGGGCCCAAGTCGGCTTCCTTGGCCACGGTTACGGGCCTTCCGGTGCGCGGTGCGTGTACGACGTAGCCATAGCCGATGGACATGGCCACGTGCTCGGGTGCGGAGGCCGAACCGCGCATGAAGAGCAGGTCGCCGGGGGCGATGGCGCTCGCCGGGACGCTGTGGCCGTCGTATATCTGCGTGTAGGTGGTGCGGGTGATCTCCACGCCAGCGACGCCGTAGGACCGCTGCGTGAGGGACGAGCAGTCGCACCGCTCGGCGGGGTTGGTTCCGTGAGGGTTGGTGCAGCTGCCGCCCCACTGGTACATGGTGCCGACCTGGCCGAGAGCCCAGCGGATCGCGGTCTGCACCTGCGGCGGAGCGGTCGCGGGAATCTGGTACCCCTCGGGCACAGTCCCGGCAGGGATGTCACCGAAGTCGGCGGTCTGCCGGCTGGTACACGCGCCTGGGCCGCCGCCGATCCCGGGGAACGCGGGCGCAGGTGCGCCGGGTACGGCCCCGAGGGTGGGGCCGATGGCCTGCTGGAGGGCGGTGGCGAGCGGTTCATGCTTGGCATACGCGTCGGGGAACGCGCTGCGCTGCACCTTCTGCGCAGCCACGGTGACCGGCATCAGCTCCCAGTCCCTTATCTTCACCAGCCCGTCGTAGAACTTCCCCGATGCGTAGACCGGGTCCATGATCTGCTCGCGCGTACCCCACCCCTGCGAAGGCCGCTGCTGGAACAGGCCCAGTGAGTCGAGGTCGCCATGGTCCAGGTTGATCAGCGTGGACTCTTGCAGCGCGGTGGCCAAGGCGACGACCTGACCGCGGGCTGGCACCCGCTTTTGGATGCCGGTCGCGATGATGGCCTTCGCGTTGGGGATCTGCTTCGTGGGCTCGGAGAGGCCGGGCACATCCACGTTGCTGCTGCCGGCCAGCATCTCCTTGACCTTACGGGCGATGTCGGCGGATTCCGGGTCGAGTCCGGGCTGGCCGGCGGCGGTACAGCGCGCTGCTGCGGCTTCGGCCTCGCTCTGGCCGAGGCCGGCCACGTGGGCGCCGATCGCGGCGAGCAGGACGAGCACGAGCACGATCAGCCCGACGGCGCTGGCCAGCCACCGTTTGATCCCCTTATTCATGAACCGCCCCGCTGGCGGCGACGGCGCCACAGCTCCCACTGCTCGTTGCGGCTGAGCGAGGCGTCGCTCGGCCGCGGCACGGTCACATCGCTGGAAGGGCGAGGGCCGGGCCGACGCTGGCGGCCGCGGGCCAGACGCTGACGGAGCTGCTGCTGGCGTGGCGATGCAGCCGGCTGGGTCGGCACCGGGTGGTGAGGCTGCGCTGACTGCTGCATTGCCTGTGCCCCTTGCGGGCTGGGCTGGTTGGGGACGGTGACCGCCTGGCTGCTGGTCGCCAGGTTTTGTGCCGGGCCTCCCGGCAGCTGGTTGGGGACGGTGATGGCCTGGCTGCTGGTCGCGAGGTTGTGCGCCGGGCCTCCCGGTAGCTGGTTCGCGGGGTTGCCGGGAGAGTTGGGAGGCTGGGTCGGCGGGTTCGGTGGCTGGCTGGGCTGCTGCGGTACGGAGGGTGTCTGGTCCGAGGTGCCGGCGTTG
>LJCW01000040.1 GCA_001298555.1 Actinobacteria bacterium OV450 | reverse complement strand
GAGGGGGGCGGGGGGGGGGGCGGGGGCGGGGGCTGTCGGTGGTGCGTCGGCGCGATGTCGGCGCGGTCCGGCACCCTCGAGAGGTCCTCTTCTCACCCCCAGTTACGGGAGCGCCCATGGCCATCACCATCCGTCCGGGAAGCACCGTCATGTTCACCGGCGACTCCATCACCGACTGCCAACGGCTGCAGAGTGGGGACGGCCTCGGGTTCGGCTACCCGCTGCGCGTCGCGGGCGAATGGGGGCTCCGGCATCCGGACCGGCCCGTGACCTGGCTGAACACCGGGATGGGGGGCCACAAGGTGAGGGACCTCGAAGCGCGCTGGCAGCGGGACGTCCTCGACGCGCGCCCGGACGTGGTGTCGATCCTCGTCGGAGTCAACGACATGGGCTGGCACAGCCTCGACCCCGACGGGTACGTGATCTCCGCGGAGGAGTTCGAAGCGGGATACGACCGCCTGCTCGCGCCCCTCGCCGAGGCGGACACGGAGCTGATCCTCATCGAGCCGTTCCTCCTGCCCGTCCACGGTGTGGTCGAGGCCGGTCCCGTGCTCATCGGGGAGAAGGAGCGGAGCGCGTGGCGCGCCGACCTGGACCCGAAGATCCAGGTCGTGCGCAAGCTCGCCCGCACGTACGGCGCTCAGCTCCTCGCCGCGGACGGCATGTTCGCCGGGCTCGGCGCGACGGCCGGGCCGGAGCACTGGGCCGCGGACGGCGTCCACCCGACGCCGGCCGGTCACGCCGCGCTCGCCGAGGCCTGGCTGCGCCTGGTCGCGTGACCACCCGGACGCCTGGGCCCGGACGGAAACGCTCCGCCCCCTTGGGGTGGGGGCTCACGGGCCGCCGTACTCGTAGACCCCGCGGCGGGTGCCGCAGTACGGCGCGGTGGCCGTCGGGCCGGTCAGCCCCCGGCACCAGGTCTTGCCGGCCCGCTCCCGGATCGTGCGGTTGGTGCGGGACCGTGCGTGACCGTTCAGGCCGGCGTGGTCGGGAGCTGTCCGCGGAGGGCCTTGCGGAGGGCGTCGGCGAATTCCCCGGGGTGTGTGGTCAGGCCGGTGTGGCCGCCGGGGAAGTGCAGGAGGTTCTTGCCGAGGCGCTCGGCCAGGAGTGCGGCCGGACGGTACGGCAGTTCACCGCGGGAGTCCTGACCGCCCGCGAGTACGAGCCGGTCCGACACCTCGGCCAGGCGGTCGACGTCGGGGGCGTGGCCCATGAAGGCGGGCACGATGCGCCCCACGAAGTAGGGCAGGTTGGCCATCGTCCGCTCGGCCCGCGCCGCCGCACCGGGCGGCAGCTCGACCTCGACCTGCGGCGTGGGTGCGGGCGTGGGTGCAGGCGTGGGTGCGGGCGTGGGCGGCGTGTCCTCGCCGTCCTCCTTCCTCAGGCCGGCGGCGAACTCGGCCATCGCCGGCATGAGCCCCCGGGTGCGCAGCGTCTCCTGCACGCGGACGAGGAGGGCCCGGTGCACGGGCGCGTCCGGAAGGACCTCCACCAGCGGCGGTTCGTGGGCCACCAGGCGCCTGACGCGCTCGGGGCGGGTGGCGAGCAGGTGCACGGCGGCGATCGCGCCCGAGCTGCTGCCGAACACCAGGGCGGGTTCCTCCGGCGAGAGCAGGTCCAGGATCCGCAGGGCGTCGTCGGCGTGCTCGGCGACGCTCTGCTCGGCGTCGGGGTCGTCGAGCGTGCTGCGTGACATGCCGCGGGGGTCGTACGTGGCGACGGTGTACTCGGCGGCCAGGTCGTCGGCGACGCCGTCGAAGGAGGCCGCGCCGCCCGATCCGCCGGGGATGAGCAGCAGGAGCGGGCCCCGGCCGCGTACGTCGTAGTGCAGGGTCGCGCCGTCCACGCGCAGGCTGCCGGAAGTCTGCCGGGAAGTCGGGTCGGTCATGCGGAGTCTCCTTCTCCGTGCGGGGGCCAGTGCTCCAGGAGGGTGTGCAGGGCGTCGAGGGCGCGGAGCCAGGAGCTCTGCGGTGCACGCGCGTGGGCGAATCCGCCCGCGGCCTCCAGCGCGACGAACCCGTGGAACGTGCTGCGCAGCAGTCGGACCGCGTCCGTCAGATCGGGCTCGGCGAGGCCGTAGCCGCGCAGCATCCCGTACGTCAGCTCGACGGCGCGCCGCGGGCCGGGTGCCTGTGCGGCGAGGACGGGGTCGATCTCGATGGGCGTCTGGGTCGCCGCGTAGCGGCCGGGATGCCGGTGGGCGTAATCCCGCCAGGCGTTGGCGAACGCGATCAGCGCGTCCTTGCCGGACCGGCCGGCCGTGGCCTCCGCGATGCGGATCGTCTTCTCGTCCGCGGCCAGCAACGCGATCCGTCCGCGCAGGTCCTCCAGGTTGCGCACGTGCGTGTAGAGGCTCGCGTCCTTCACGCCGAGCCGCCGCGCCACCTGCGACATGGTCACCCGTTCGAGTCCGGCCTCGTCCGCCAGTTCGGCGCCCACCGCCGTCACGCGCTCCGCCGTCAGTCCTGCCCGCGCCATGCGTCGCCGCCTTCCCTCACTCGTTCCTAGGGGTATTAGTTATAAACTAGAGGTCCTAGGTTTTCCAGCCTGCCAGGTTTCCCGAGGTTCCCAAGTTCCAGGTACGGGCGCGGCGTTGCGAAGGGCTACGCCAGGTCGGGCGGAACCGCCCTCATCGCCCTGGCCCTGGGCCTCCTGGGCGCCCACTTCCTCCCCCGCGTCACGGTCCGCCTCCCGCCCCGGCCGGCCGGCCGGCGCACAGCGGTGAAGGCGCAATTCAGCCTGCGGTACACGGGAGCCGCCGCCGGGTTGAACACGATGCCGGGCGGCCATGGTTCAGGGGGGAGTCGGACACCGGGTCATCCAGTCGCCCGTGCCGGGCGACGCTGCATCCCGGACGCCCTCTTGTTCGTTCACAGGGCCGAGACCGAACGACAGCCGGACGAAAGGAACCATCGTGGAGCAGAACGCCTGGGACGTCACCGGGGAGCTCGCCGTCTTCTTCGACGAGTCCGCCGCCCATGTTCCCGCCGAGCAGCGCAAGGTGTTGCAAGTGCTCAAGATCGGGGAGGAGTTCGGCGAGGCGGCCCAGGCGGTCATCGGCGCCACCGGGACCAACCCCCGCAAGGGCCGGTCCCACTCGTGGCAGGACGTGGAGTCGGAGGTGTGCGACGTCCTGGTCACGGCCATGGTCACGCTGCACCGGCTCGGCGTCGCGGACCCGGCCGCCCTGTTCACCGCGCACCTGGAGAAGACCGCCGCCCGCACCCTGGCCGCCACCACCCCCGTCCCGGAGGCGTGACCGTGTGGATTCCCCGAGAGGAGTGGATCAAGACGCTGCCGCAGACGGTCGTGGCCTCCTGCGTCCTGCTGCTGGACCCCGACGGCCGCGTCCTCCTGCTCCGGCACGGCCCCGGCACGCCCATGTCGGGACGGTGGTGGCTGCCGGGCGGGATGCTCGACCACGGCGAGGACCCGTGGGCGGCGGCGCGGCGGGAGACGAGCGAGGAGACGGGGGTCGAACTGGCCGACGTGCCACGGCTGATCGGCACGGACCACCGCGTCGACGCCGAGAACACCGGCCCCGTGATCGACTACTTCTTCCACGGCGGCGTCCACACGGGCGAGCGGCCCATCCGGCTGAGCGACGAGCACGACCGCCACGCCTTCAAGCACCTGGACGACCTGCGGGAGACCCCGCTGGCCGCCGGCCTCCTGACCCTGACCGCCCTCCACACCGCCGCCCGGTCCGGGACGACGGTCTACCTCCGCGAGGGACGCCCGCTGTGACGGCTCTCCGTGCGGTACCGCTCAGTGGGCCTCCAGCGCCTGCACCAGCTCGGGCAGGCGGCCGCCGGCCACCACGAGGGCCAGGTGGTCGTGGAAGTCCCGGCTGCTGACGATCAGGCCGTCGCGGACCCGCAGTACCTGGATGTTGGCGGCCTCGAACGAGCGTCCCGTCGCCCGGTGGTGCACCTCGTAGTCCCACTCCGCGACCACCACCTCCGGGTCGTCGGTCTCCCGGACGACCACGTTCACCGGGGTCAGGTCCACGGGCGAGCCCGCGGAGACCTGGGCGAACCGCGCCGCGACCGCGGCCCGGCCCTCGAACCTGCGCGGACCGACCGGCTCGAAGACGGTCTCCACGACGGCGTCCTCTGCGTAGAGTTCGGCCAGCTCCGCGTACCGGCCCGCGCCGATGCGCTCCAGCAGCCTGTGGAAGACCTCTCGCGGTGACAGCGTTCCGGGCATCATCAACCTCCGCCGGATCAGACACTAGAATCGGACTAGCGGCTCCGTTTACAACGATACGGACTGGCGACTCCGGTTGTCCAGGGAAGGCGGAAAAGGATGAGTGGCGCTCAGGAGCGGCCGCTGCGGGCCGATGCGGCCCGCAACCGGGCCAAGGTGCTCGACGTCGCCACGGAGGTGTTCACCACCCGCGGCGTCGGCGTGCCGACCGAGGAGATCGCCCGGGCCGCCGGGGTCGGCGTCGGCACGCTCTTCCGGCACTTCCCCACCAAGGAGGCGCTGTTGGAGGCGGTGATGGTGCGCAGGCTCGAAGCGATGGCGGCCATGACCGCACAGCTGGCGGACCGAGCCGATCCGGCCGAACCGGCCGAGGCCCTCTTCGCCTGCTTCCGCCTGGTGGTGGAACAGTCGGCGGGCAAGAACGAGTTCGCCCAGGCGCTCGCCGCGGCCGGTGTGGACGTGCACGCGGCGTTGCGGGAGCCGACCGGGGAGATCCAGGCCAGGCTGGCCGGCCTGCTGTCCCGGGCACAGCGGGGCGGACAGATCCGCCCGGATCTGGGACTGCCGGAGCTGCTCGCCCTGCTGGTCGGTACGGGAACGACGCTCGAACAGCTCGGCGGGGACCCGGCGGCGCGCGAGCGGATCTTCGACGTGGTCTTCGACGGCCTGCGGCCACGCTGACCGGCCCGCGAGGCCCCGGGAGGCCGCGGGAGGCCCCGGGAGGCCCGAAGAGGCTGGCCCGGGGAGGCTGGCTTTCGGGAGGCACGGGGAGCCCGAGAGGCCCGGGAGGAGGCCCGGAGAGGCCAGCTCGGGGAGGCGCGCGAGGCACGGGAGACCCGGGAGGCCCAGGAGGCACGGCAAGCCGGGGCCTGCCGAAGGCGCGGGCGGCGGCGTACGGGCGAAAGCGGGCGTCCCGCTGGTTTCCGCGCGGGCGTCCCGTCGTTACCGGGGGAGGAAGGAGGTCCCCCATGACAGCGCAGGGACCCGCGAAAGAACCCACGGCCACCGAGCTCGACGCCCGCTACAGCTCCGCGCTCAATCCGCGCCCGGGGGCCGCGGACGTCAGCGCCACCGACTGGGCCGAGGCGCGGCGGCAGTTGGAGACCGCCGAGATCTTCTGGGTGTCCACGGTGCGCCCGGACGGCCGGCTGCACGTCACTCCGGTGATCGCCGCCTGGCACGACGGGGCGGTGTACTTCTCGACCGGTGCGCAGGAGCAGAAGGCGAAGAACCTCGCTCATCACGGGCACTGTGCGCTGACCACCGGCGGGAACTCGCTCATCGAAGGGCTCGACCTCGTGGTCGAGGGCACGGCCGAGCAGGTCACCGATCCGGCGGTGCTGGAGCAGGTGCTCGCCGCGTACGAGGCGAAGTACACGTCGCACATCACCTCGCCCGAGGGCACCTTCCACGGGATCGGGGACGCGTTCCGGAAGGGGAACGTGGTGGTCTTCGCGGTGACCCCGGCCACGGCCTACGGCTTCGGCCGGGACGACGGCGTGTACACGCACACGCGGTGGACCTTCTGAACGGTCCGTCAGGGGCGGCGGCCCCAGGCGGAGATCATGGGTGAGGTCGTGAGGTCGAGGCGGCCCGACGCGACCGCCGCGAGATGCCGGTCGATCTCCTCGTCCGTGGCGAGGCCCGCCTCGACGAGCCGGTCCCGTACCTGCCTGACCGTCGCCGCCTCCAGGGCGTCGCAGGCCGGTGAGGTGACCGGGAAGTAGGCGTCCGCGCTGACGTCGGCCAGTCCCGCCCCGCGCAGCAGCCGCGGCAGCTTGCGTCCGTAGGCCAGGTCGACGCCGCGGGCCGCCATCAGCGTGCGGAATCCGGTGCGCAGTCTGTTGGCCAGGGCCTGTTCGGGCCCGTACTCGTCCAGGCAGAGCAGCGGCTGTGACGCCGGATCGGCGTCTTCGACCAGCAGCCACCCGCCCGGCCGCAGGGCGCCGGCCATGGCGCGCAGGGCGCGGTCCCGGTCGGGCACGTGGACGAGCACCAGCCGCGCGTGGACGAGGTCGAAGCCGCCGCCCGGGGGCTCGTCCCGGCCCACGTCGTGGCGCAGCACCTCGATGACGTCACCCGCGGCCCGGGGGGCCCAGGAGGTGTCGATGTCGGTCGCCACCACCCGCCCGGTCCGGCCGACCCGGTCGGCCAGCCACCTCACCACCGAGGAGCCGCCCGCACCGACCTCCCAGCACCGCCAGCCCGGGGCGATCCCGAGGGCCTCGACGTGCCGGAAGGTCGTGGGGTCGAAGAGCTCGCCGAGCGCTTCGAACCGGGTACCCGCCTCGGGCTGTGCGTTGTCGAGGAGGTACCCGCCGTCGTTGCCGGGTTCCGGTGCGGAGCGCGTCATGAGGGGATTCTCCCCCGTCCGCCCGCGCAGCCGCCCGTCCGCCCTCAGGCCCGGAGCTCCGGCGGGAAGCCGGTCCAGCGGAGGTCTTCGGGGAGGTGGCCCATGTCGTTGTGGAAGAGCACCGAGGCGGGCCGGTCGGGGGCGTAGCGGATGACCGTCAGTGCGGCGTTGCCGTGGTTGAGTCCCATCCAGCGCCAGTTCGGCGCGTCGAGGGCGTCCCGGACGAGCCAGCCGATCAGGAAGTTGTGGGTCACGACCAGCTCGTGGCGCGGTACGTCGCCGTCGACGGGTCCGGTGAACCGGGCGAGGGCCGCCTGCGCCAGGGCCGGACCGCCCTCGCGCTCCTCGGCGGGGAACAGCGCCAGACGGGCCAGCATGGCATCGGCCGAGGCCGGGGGCAGTTCCTCCCGCCGGGGCACGTACGGGATGTAGTCCCCGGCCGGCTTCGACTCCTCCAGCGGTACGTCGTCCAGCTGGTCGCAGACCAGGCGCGCCGTCTGCGCCGCGCGGGGCAGGGGACCGTGGTGGACGGCGGCCAGCGGTGTGCCGGCGAGGCGCTCGCCGAGCAGGGTGGCCTGGCGGCGCCCGGCGTCCGTCAGCTCGCTCTCGTCGGCCGAAGCCTCGCCGTGCCGTGCGAGGTAGAGGTAACGGGCGGCTGTTGCGGGCATCGGCGGGTCCTCCGTCAGCATTCGTGATCTTGCGGATGCAGGGAGGGACGCCGACGTCGGCCGTGCGGTTTCACGCCGGATGCGCGGGAGCCGTCGCTGCGCGCTGCGTGCCGCGTGCTGCGTGCCGCGTGCTGCGTGCTGTGTGCTGCGTGCAGACGACGACGGCTCCCGGACCCGATCCCGGGCGGCCGTCCGACCGGGATCGGGATCCGGATCAGGGGCAGCTGATGCGGATGTCGCCGGGGTCGGTGGTGCAGGTGTCGGTGCCGGTGCCGCCGTTGGCGGTGTCGTTGCCCGCGACGCCGTCGGTGGTGGTGAGGCGGTCGTTGCCGTAGTAGCCGGTCAGGGTGTCGTTGCCCGGGCCGCCGTTCAGGGTGTCGTCGCCGAAGCCGCCGTCGATGTTGTCGTTGCCCTCGCCGCCGTACACCGTGTCGTTGCCGTAGCCCGCGCGGACGGTGTCGTTGCCGCCGAGGGCGCAGATCACGTCGTTGGAGTAGCCGCCGGTCAGCGTGTCCGCACCGCTGGTGCCGATGACCGTGCAGCCGCGGGCGTTGTTGACCGAGGTGGTCGCCGTGGCCCTGTTGTCGGCGGTCGCCGGGTCCTGCTGGGTGGCGGCGACGGTGGCCGTGTCGGTGAGCGTACCGGTGGCGCGGGGCTCGGCCGTCACCGTGACCGTCGCGCTCGCGCCCGGGGCCAGGGAGCCGAGGGCGCAGTTGGCCCCGGTGGCCGTGGTCGTACAGGTGCCCTGCGAGGGGGTGGCGGAGACGAGGCTCGCGGCTGCGCCGGAGAGCGTGTCCGTCAGGGTGACGCCGGTGGCGGTCGCGGTGGAGGCCGCGGCGTTGGAGACGGTCACCGTGTACGAGGCGCGGTCGCCGATGCTCACGGTGGCCGTACCGGTCTTCGTCACCGCCAGGTCCGCGCTCGGCGGCGGGGGCGGGGGCGCTCCGTCGCCGCCCTGGTAGCGGGCGAGGGCGAAGGCGTAACCCGCCCCGTAGCCGGCCGCGACGATGTTGCCGTCCGGCTGGACGAGCACCGCGCGCGCCTCGTCGTAGTCCCCGAAGCCCGTGACCGCGAAGCCGTCGCCGCTGAAGCCCGTGTCCACGGTGCCGTTGGGGTTGAAGCGGACCAGGCCGAAGTCGTTGGCCTCGGAGCTGTTGGGGTCGTCGGCCAGGCCGCCGAGGACGATCTTTCCGTTCGGCTGGAGCGCCATGGCGTTCGCGGTGCCGCCGTCGCCGGGGAACCGGACCGAGGTGCGCCCGTTGCCGGTGCCGAATCCGGTGTCGGGGGTTCCGTTCGCGTTGTAGCGCAGGAGGGCGACGGCGGCGCCGCCGTTGCCCGCCACGACGATCTTTCCGTCCGGCTGGACCGCCACGGCGTTGCCGAACTCGGTGCCGCCGAAGTCCGCGGTCACCATGCCGTCGCCGCTGAAGGTCGTGTCCAGGCTGCCGTCGGCGTTGTGCCGGGCCACTCCGATGTCGAACGCGGTGTTGCCCACGTACCCGACGGAGACGATCTTCCCGTCCGGCTGGAGGGCCATGCCGCGGGCGGTGCCGCCGGCGTCCTGGGGCGAGGCGGGCGTGAATCCCGCGACCACCGCGCCGTCACCGCCGAGGGTGGGGTCCAGGTGTCCGCCGCTGTCGAGGCGGACCAGGGCGAAGCCGCCGCCGGCGCCCTTGCCCGCGGCGATGATCCTGCCGTCGGGCTGCACCGCCACGTCCGCGCCGTCCGCGGAGCCGCCGAACTCGTCGACCCGTACCAGGCCGCCGTTGCCGAAGCCCGTGTCCAGGCTTCCGTCGGTGTTGTAGCGCGCCACCGAGAAGAAGCAGCAGCCGCCGCCCTCCTCCGCGATCACCTGGGTGGTGCCCACCACGACGATCTTCCCGTCCGAGGGCTGGATCGCCACCGCGTTCGCGGAGTCGGCGCCGCCGAAGTCACTGGTCACCGTACCGGCGGCGCCGAAGGACGGGTCGAGGCTGCCGTTGGTGCCGTACCGGGCGAGCGCGAAGCCGCCCTCGCTGAGGCCCGCCACGACCAGCTTGCCGTCGGCCTGTCGTGCGATGTCGTGGCCCTCCGCGTAGCCGGGGAAGGAGGTGGTGACGCGGCCGCCGGCGCCGAAGGCCGGATCCGGATCGCCCGGCGCGGCCCACGCCGCTCCGGACAGCGCGAGTACGAGCGCGAGCGTCATGCCGAGCACGGCCGCCGCAGCGGCCGTCCTGCCCGGCCCGCGGCGCCGTACCGCCGGTGTCAGGTGTGCATGGGTCATGGGCGTGCGGACCTCCGGCCTGGCGGGGTGGTGCGGGGAGCAGCGCACAGCTTCGTACGGGACCCGGCCCGCGCCCCGGGGCCGTGCCGTACGCCACCCGCGAAAGCCCGGGGAACCACCCCGGCGGAGGAGCGCACGTGCCCTGCGTCCTGTCCGCGGGGGCACGGAGAGCGCGGCGCTCCAGGCCGTGAGGGCGAGGTCGAACATGCCCGAGGACCGCGCGCGGCAAGGCCCGTGCCACGTCCACCACCGACGGATCCCGGAACGTGAGTGGGCGCTCGGTCACGTGATCGGCCGGCCGGGTGGCGGCACGCGTGGCGGTGGGCGCGGGCAGGATGGGCTGCATGACTGCAGCCACCACCGACGGGAACCCGTCGGGAAACGGGAGGGCGTTGCCCTCGGGCGGGCTCTTCCCGCCGATCGAGCCGTACGAGACGGGAATGCTCGACGTCGGCGACGGCAACCTCGTGTACTGGGAGGTCTGCGGTAATCCCGGCGGCAAGCCGGCGCTCGTCGTCCACGGCGGGCCGGGTTCGGGGTGCAGCGCCGCGGCGCGCCGGTACTTCGACCCGGACCGGTACCGCGTCGTCCTGTTCGACCAGCGCGGCTGCGGACGCAGCCTCCCGCACGCGAGCGACCCGCTGACCGACATGCGGCACAACACCACCCGGCACCTGATCTCCGACATGGAGCGGCTGCGCGAGCACCTGGGGATCGACCGCTGGCTGCTGCACGGCGGCTCGTGGGGCTCCACGCTGATCCTGGCCTATGCCGAGACGCATGCCGAGCGGGTGTCGGAGATCGTCATCTCCGGTGTCACCACCACCCGGCGTTCCGAGATCGACTGGCTCTACCGGGGCGCGGGCCGGTTCTTCCCCGAGCCATGGGAGCGCTTCCTGGCGGGAGCCCCCGGCACACCGCGGGACGGGGACGTCGTCGCGGCGTACGCGCGCCTCATGGAGCACCCGGACGCCGCGGTACGGGAGAAGGCCACGGCCGACTGGTGCGCCTGGGAGGACGCGGTCCTTTCCGGGGAGACGAACGGCGCCCAACGCCCGTACGGCGGCCGTCCGCCGGCCGCGCAGCTGGCCCTCGTGCGCATCTGCTCCCGCTACTTCTCCCACGGCGCCTGGCTGGAGGAGAGCGCGCTGCTGCGCGACGCCGACCGCCTGGCCGGTATCCCCGGCGTACTGGTCCACGGCAGGCTCGACCTGGCGGGGCCGCTCGACACCGCCTGGGAACTGGCCCGTGCCTGGCCGGACGCGGAGCTGATCGTCGTGGCCGACGCGGGCCATCTGGGCAACGCCGCGACGCGCACCCATGTCCTCGGAGCCCTCGACCGGTTCGCCCGGGCATGACCGGACGGTTCGGAGGCACCGTGCCCGCGTGCGAGGTTTCGTCCGGATGCCGAGGACGGGGGGCCGTCCTCGGTGGCGTTCGCGTCGGGGGCCTTCGTCGCACGCTCCGGGAGTTCGGGTCGTGGGTCGGCGGTCAGGGTGCGGGGTGGGGGTGGTTGCCGGTCTGTGCCCGGAGGGCGGTGGCCAGGCGGTCACGCGCTTCGGTCTGGGCGGCGATCCGGTCGTTGAGGACCGCCAGCCGTTCCAGCGCGACCCGCAGGCCCTTCTCCGAGGGCGGTGCGGCCGCCACGTCGCCGTCCAGGCACGGCAGGAACACGTGCACGTCGTCCAGGGTGAGCCCGGCGGCCAGCAGGTGGCGGATGTTGCGGACCCGCACCACGGCCCGCTCGTCGTAGATGCGGTAGCCGTTGGCGGCCCGCTCCGAGGAGATCAGCCCCGCCTGTTCGTAGTGCCGCAGCGCACGAGCGGTCGTCCCCGTCTCCGTGGCCAGCTCACCGATCCGCACCCGTTCCACCTCCCCCGCCACTCCTATCACGCCACCACCGCTCCCCCGTCGACGGGGAGGACCACGCCGGTGACGAACGACGCGTCCGGCGCGGCGAGCCGGGTGATCGCCCACGCCACCTCTTCGGGGCGGCCGATCCGGGCCAGCGGGGTGTGCTCCAGCTGCCATTGGCGGACCGCGGCCCTGCGCTGCGGCGTCAGGCCCTGGTGCTCGCCGATGGGGGTGTCGATCGCGCCGGGGGCGACGGCCACCACCCGGATACCCCGGGGTGCCAGCTCGACCGCCCAGCTCCGGGTCAGCAGTTCCACGGCGGTCTTGGTCGCCGCGTAGACGGAGTTGCCGGGCCACCCCCGCTGCCCCACCGACGTACTGACGTTGACGATCACCCCGCTCGACGTCTCCAGCAACGGCAGCGCCGCCTGGGCCAGCAGGACGGGGGCGATGAGGTTGGTGGCGAGCTGAGCACTGATCATGTCCGGCGTCAGCGTGCCGAGGGCGCCGCTGCGCACGATTCCGGCGTTGTTGACCAGCACGTCCAGTCGGCCGTGCCGCTCCATGACCGCGCGGACGATCCGCTCGGGCTCGCCCTCCGCGGTGATGTCGGCGGGCAGCGGTGTGATCCGGTCGTGCCCGGCCGCGGTCTCCGCGAGCGGTTCGCTCCTGCGTCCGGTCGCGATCACGTGGGCGCCCTCGGCGGCGAAGGCGTGGGCGGTGGCCCGGCCGATGCCGCTGCCCGCTCCGGTGACCACGACGACCCTGCCGCCGGTGCCGCTCGTGCTGTGCGTGCTGGACGTGCTGCTCGTGCCGCTCGTGCTGTGCGTGCTGTTCATGCCGGTCATCGTGCAACCCTGCCGCCAGCGGCAAGGTCAACGATCAGCCCTCAGCAGGGTTGCCGCCGCGGCCCGGGAGCAGCAGAGGGGTCGCCAGTACGAGGACTCCGGCCAGGCCGATCGCCGTGCGGGGGCCGAGCAGGGCGGCCAGTACGCCCCAGACGGCGGTGAGGAGCGCGGTCGAGGCCTTGGTCGTCACCGCCCAGGCGGACAGGGTGCGGGCGACCCGGTCGGCCGGGGTGCACCGGAGGCGGTAGGTGGCGTGGACGGGGTTGAAGACGCCGCAGCAGAAGACGAGTCCGAGTTCGACGCCGATGACGAGGAGCAGCCCGGCGGTGCCCGGGCCCGGGAAGGCCAGGCCGACGGGCCAGACCGCGCGCAGGGAACCGGCCACGGCCAGGACCCGGTGCTGCCCGAACCGGGTGGCGAGCGGCCGGGCCAGCCGGGAGCCGAGCAGCCCTGCGATCGAGGGCGCGGCGAAGGCGAGGCCGTACTGCCACGGCGTGAACCCGAGCCGGCCGAGCATCAGGACGGCCAGCAGCGGCTGGGTCGCCATCACCAGGCCGTTGAACAGGACGGTGTTGAGGAACAGCGGGCGCAGCGTCGCGTCGGCCAGGATGTGGCGCCAGCCGTGCAGCAGGTCCCCGGCCCGCATGCGCGGCGGCTCCCGGCGCTCGGGGTGCTCGGGGCACGGTTCGTGCCCGCCCATCGCGCGGATGCCCAGGGCCGAGAGCAGGTGGCTGACCGCGTCGGCCGCCACCGTCGCGACGGGACCGAGCAGCCCGACCGCCGCGCCGCCCAGCGGCGGTCCGAGGATCGTGGTCGTCCAGGCCGTGGACTCGAACCGGGCGTTCGCGACGAGCAGGTCCTCGGCCGGCAGCAGCGTCTTCAGGTACGCGCCGGAGGCGGCGCTGAAGGTGATGTCGGCGGCCGCGACGACGACCGAGACCAGCAGGAGCTGGAGGAAGGTCAGCGCGCCGAGTGCGTACGCGGCGGGGATCGTCAGCAGCGCGGCGCACCGCACCAGGTCCATAGAGATCAGCACCGGCCGTTTGCGGCGGAACTCCACCCACGGGCCGAGCGGCACCGCCACGGCCGCGCCGACCGCAGCGCCCACGCAGGACAGTGCGGCGACCTCGGCCGGTCCGGCGTGCAGCACCCGCAGGGCGATCAGCGGGAAGGCGCCGAAGGCGAGCCACGTGCCGAGCGCGCTGGTTCCGTACGCTCCCCAGAGCCACCCGAACCGTCGCCCCAGCCGGTGTCCGCCCCGCATTCCCGATACCGTCCCTCTCCCCTCGCCGCAGGCCTGGCGCCGGCGTTCAGCCGTACAACCGATCCGCGATCGGATCCATCAAAGCGAGCTCCGGGTCCTGGGATCAAACAACCGCGGGCCTGCGACCCACAACCAAAGGTTGTGCACATAGGTTGGGGGCATGGATCTCGACGCCGTCCGGACCTTCGTCGCCGCCGCCGACGCGGGGCAGTTCCAGGAAGCCGCCGCCGAGCTGGCCGTCACCCAGCAGGCCGTCTCCAAACGCATCGCCGCGCTGGAGCGCAGCCTCGGCGTGCGGCTGTTCCTCCGTACCGCGCGCGGCGCGGAACTCACCATCGACGGGCAGGCGTTCCTGCCCCACGCGCGCGAACTGCTGCGCGTCGCGGAGCGCGCGGTGGCGTCCGTGCGGACCGGCAGCCGGCCGCTGCGCGTCGACGTGATCAACCTGCGGGGTGCGGCGTCGGGCCTGCTGCGGGGGTTCCACCGCGCGTACCCGGGGATCGAACTCGACGTGGTGACGCTGTTCGACATCGAGACGGCCGTCGCCGCCGTCCGCTCCGGGGCGATCGACGCCTCCTTCCGCGCCGTCGCAGCACCGGGCCGGCCCCTGCCCGAGGACATCGAGTCCGTCCGGGTGGCCGACGAGCCGCTCCAGCTCCTGACCGGCCCCGGCCACGCGCTGGCGGGCGCGCGGTCGGTGGCCCTCGGCCGGCTCGCCGGTCACCGGATCTGGATGCCCGGCATCGTCCCCGGCACCGAGTGGGCGGCCTACTACGACGACCTCGTCGCGGAGTTCGGCCTCACCATCGAGGCGACCGGCCCCAACTTCGGTTCCGACGCGCTCCTCGACACCATCGCCGACACCCCGGCCCTGGCCACCTTCATGGGCGAGCACACGCGCCTCGTGTGGCCCACCGGCCACGGCCTGCGCCGCATCCCGGTGACCGACCCGACGCCGGTCTACCCGCACTCGCTGCTGTGGCACCGGGACAACCCCCACCCGGCGCTGGCCACCCTGCGCGCGCACCTCGCCGCCACGACGGCCGGGCCCGGCGGCGAGCCCGACACCGTTGCCGCCGCCGGGACGTGGGTGCCGGGCTGGGTGCTGCCGCGGTGACCGGCGCCCCGACGGGCGGATGTCAGGGGGTGTGGCCGGGGGTGTGTCAGGGGGTGTGTCAGGGGGTGTGGCCGGGCCAGGGAACCTCGGTGTCGACGGGGGCGGCGTAGTCGATGCCGGGTACGGAGAAGCCGTAGAGGCGTCGGACCTCGGAGCGGAACCAGTCGAGGTCGGCCAGGTCGGCGATGGTCCGCGTGGTGGCGCTCTCCCAGCGTTCGGCGACGGCGGCCTGGACGTCGCCGGCCAGTTCGAACCTGTCCAGGCGGACACGGCCCTCGTCGTCCAGGGCGAGCGGGGCGGCGCCGGTGAGCTGGTCCCACAGGTCGGCGAGCTGGTGGACCGGCGGGACGAGGCCGTCGCCGAGGACGCCGCGCAGCAGGCCGGTGTACAGGGCGATGCCGGGGATCGCGGTGGAGGACTGGGTGACGGCGGCGCCGTTGACGGAGGTCACGGCCCGCCCGCCCACCGTCTTGGCGAGCCGCTCGTCGAGGGTGCGGGCGGTGGCTTCCAGGTGGGCCTTGGCGGCGCCGATGGTGCCCTGCCGGTAGATCGCCGCCGTCAGCGGCGAGCCGATGTACGAGAGCGCGGCGGTGGAGAACCCGTCGGCGAGCAGGCCGCGTCCGGCGAGGTGGCCGATCCAGCGCTCCCAGTCCGCTCCGCCCATCACGGCGACGGTCTGCTCCACGTCGTCGCCCTCGGCCGGCCCCGTCTCGACCTCGCGGACCTCGGGCACGCCCTCGTCGTCGAAGACGAGGGTCTTGGTGCGGTGGGCACCGCCGATCGGCTTGAGGACGGAGGCGTACGTGGAGCCGGTGTCGGGGTCGGTGCGGCGGGGCGCGGCCACCGAGTAGACGAGGTGGTCCAGCCGGCCGCCGAAGCGCTGCTCGATGATGTCGGCGACCTGGTCCTTCATCGCGTCGGAGAACGCGTCGCCGTTGAGGAGGACCAGGTCCCGTCCGGCGGCGCGGGCGATGTCGGCGGTGGCGGCGGTCCGGTACCAGCCGGCGGTCCCGGTCCGGCGTACGGTGGGCGCCTTCTCGAAGCACACGCCGATGCCGCGGATGCCGACGCGCTTGAGTCCGGCGAGCGTGGCCGCGAGGCCGTACCCGGCAGAGGACCCGATGACCAGCGCGACCGGCCCGTCGCCCTGCGGCCCGCGGGCGGGGCCGGGGTCGGGGTCGGGGCAGGCCTGCCACATGTCGGCGACCAGCTGCGCGCACCCGGCCGGGTGGGAGTCGAGGAAGAGGAACCCCCGGTTGCGAGGGGTGAGAACGCGCTCGTTCACGATGGCAGTCCTTGGGTCGGCCGGAACGGGAGCGCGGCGACCGACCGGCCGCCGCGCCCTGCCAGTCTGCGACGGCCCGCACGCGGGCAGTGACCCGCGCAGGAACAAGGTTCACGAGTCGATCTTGGAGTGTTCCCCCACTTGCGACCCCGCAGCCCGCAGCCCGCAGCCCCCGGAGCGGCGGTCGTCGCCGGGGCCGTGGAAGTGCACGGGCTGGGCGGTCATGACAGCAGGCTCCTGATGGCCGGCATGGCCCGGGGCCGCATCCTGGCTCGGGTCAGGGGCCGGCCGCCCGCCGCCTGTGGGAACCGCTCGACCGGTTCAGTGGGCGACCGCCGCGGCCGAGAGGAGGGTGGCCGTGGCGAGAGTGGTCCACAGGGCGGTGGGGCCGTGGGGGGCCAGGGTGGTGATGGCTGCCGGGGAGACGGCCAGGCCGAGGCCCGTGGAGAGTTCGAAGCGGGCGAGGGTGCGGCCCAGGGCGCCGGCCGGGGCGAGGTGGGTGGCCAGGGCGTTGGCGCTGCCGGCGTAGACGATCTCGCCGAGGGTGCAGACCACGGACACCGCGGCCACCGCCGGGGCGTCCCAGCCGTGTCCCAGTGAGGTGGCCCCGAGGAACTGAGCCGTCAGCCGTCGGCCGTCAGCGGTCGGCCGTCCGTCTGTTCCGGGTCGTTCGTGTGGAGGATGTCGCGTGCCTGCTCCGCGGCGCGCGCCATGCTCTCTCCGACGAAGTCGACGAAGCGGGCGATGTTTTCGAGGCGGACGGCCGCCGGGCTCTCGCGGCCGAGGAGGCTCACGCCCTGCCGGGCGGTCTCGGCGACCTGGGTGTTGGCCCGGGCGGCGGCCATCATCGACTGGTACCAGACGTCGTCGTCGACGAGGTAGCGCTCGCGGCGGCGTTCGTCGCGTTCCCGGCGCACGAGTCCCTGGCTTTCGAGGAACGTGACGGCCTTGGAGACGGACGCCGGGCTGACCTGGAGGCGCCGGACGAGTTCGGACGCGGTCACGCTTCCCTCGTCGGTGGTGAACAGGCAGGTCAGCACCCGGGCCATCATCTTGGGCAGGCCCTGCTGCATCAGGATGGCGGTGAACGTCTCCTCGTACTCGCGGACGGCATCGGGGTCGCGCCCGTGGGCCTGCGCGGGCGCCTGCGGTTCCCGGGGCGCGGCCTGCCTGCGCTGGTGGGCGCGGCGTTCGGTGGCGCGGTGGGCGAGGTCGGCGCGGTAGGCGGTGGGGCCGCCGTTGCGCAGCACCTCGCGCGTGATCGTCGAGGTGGGGCGGTCGAGGCGTCTGGCGATCTCCGCGTACGCGAGTCCGTCGGCCATGCCCAGCGCGATCTGCTGGCGTTCCTGCTGGGTGAGCCTGCCTCCCGGCATCGCGGTCTCCTTCGTGCTCCCTGCGGTCCCTCTTGCGCTGCAGCATAGCGTTCGCCTGCATTCCATTGCAACGATCACCCGGCTGATGTTGCGTTAGCTTTAGGGCCGTTGCAACGATATGCGCGCCATGACCTGCACATATAGGGCTCGCCCGCAGCGAATCCATTGCCCATTTCATGAACGCAACGTAGCTTTTCCATCGTCAGAAACGAGAGCGAAGAGCTCGACCAAGGAGAACACCATGCAGCAGTTCCACACCCCCGCCGCCATCTCCGCCGTCCTCGACATCCCCGCGGGGCTCGTCCGGATCGTCGCCGCCGACCGCGCCGACACCACTGTCCGGGTCCTGCCGGCGAACGCCTCGAAGAGCCGCGACGTGAAGGCTGCCGAGCAGACCACGGTCGCGTACGCCGACGGGGTCCTGCGGATCGCGGCCCCGGCCGCGGACAACCAGTACTTCGGCCCCTCCGGCTCCGTGGAGTTGACGGTCCAGCTGCCCGCCGGATCCCGCGTGGAGGCGAAGACCGCCGACGGCGGGTTCCGCAGCGTCGGCCGGCTCGGCGACGTCACCTTCGACGGCGCGCAGGGCGCGGTCGAGATCGAGGAGGCCGCGAGCGCCCGCGTCACCACGCAGGCCGGCGACGTCGCGGTCGGCCGCCTCGACGGCTCCGCGGAGATCACCACCGCCAAGGGCGGCATCCGCATCACCGAGGCCGCCGGCGGCACCGTCGTGCTGCGCACCCAGGCCGGCGACATCTCGGTCGGCGCCGCCGCCGGAGTCTCCGCCGCCCTGGACGCCGGCACGGACTACGGCCGGATCCACAACTCCCTCAGGAACGCCGGGGGCACCGCCGCCCTGAACATCCGGGCGACCACCGCCCACGGCGACATCACCGCCCGCAGCCTCTGAGGGTGACAAGGTCACACCGCGGTGGATCAACGGCGGCGCGGGCGATGCCGGACTGCCCCGAGGTGCACAAGGCGGGCGTCGCGCCGCCGGGTTCACACGACGTCCATCCGGACCGCACGCTGCGGCCGGCCGACCGACCGGCCCATCGCGGCCGGCGACCCCTTCGAGCTGCTGATCGTGCCGGGGGCCGAGCACACGCTCCTCGACCGCCCGGCCCACGTCCGGGTGCGCTGCCGGGACTTCCCCGTCCGCGAACTGATGGGCACGCGGCCACCCGGCCACCGCCCGGCCCCGACCGGCACCGGGCCGCAGACGCTCGCGCAGCCTCCCCGCTGAGCGTGCGGCTCGTGGGCGCGCCGTCACCGGGTGGCGGCGTACCGGGGCAGTGCCGTGCGGGTGGACGGGGCGATGCGGTGGCGGCGGACGGGCAGGAGCATCGTCGGGTGGGTGACGCTCCACACCGTGCCCGCGCAGATGAACTCCTTGATCCGGGCGCCGGCCCGGCCGGTGATGACGGTGGACGTCATCCGGTCCTCGGGGGTCACGCGCTGGAGGATTCCGTCGCGGCGTCCGAGGCTGATGCACTGGGCGGCGTAGCCGATCGGCTTCTCGGGCACCTTGCGGCCGGTCAGCCGCGCGGCCAGGGCGTCCGCGGCCTGCCACGCCATCGGGCTGGCCGTGGCGCAGGCCATCCGCAGCGGCTCGCCGCCGACGCCTTCGGCGTACGCGGCGTCGCCGACGGCGTACACGTCGGGGTGGGAGACCGAGCGCATGGTGGCGTCGACGACGATCCGCCCGGTGTCCGAGACCTCCAGGGTGGTGGCGGCCGCGATCGGGTGCACGGTGAATCCCGTGGTCCACACGGTGACCTGGGCCGGGATCTCCTCGCCGGCAGCGGTCACGACGCGGTCGGCTCCGACCTGTGCGATCCCGGCCCCTTCGTGGACCGTGACGCCGAGCCGGTCGAGGACGACGCGCAGGTGGCGCTGCGCCTTGTCGCTGAGCCAGCCGCCCACGCCCTCGCGGGCGGCGATGGCGACGTCGAGGTCCGGGCGCGCCTCGGCGATCTCGGTGGCCGCCTCGATGCCGGTCAGGCCGCCGCCGACGACCAGCACGGTCCCGCCGGGCTCCAGCTCGGCGAGGCGCGCCCGCAGCCGCAGCGCGCCCTCCTTTCCGGCGAGGTGGTGGGCGTACGCGGCCACGCCGGGGACGCCGTGCTCCGCGTGCGTGCTTCCCAGGGCGTAGACGAGGGTGTCGTAGCCCAGGGTCTCGGCGCCTGCGTCACCGGCGAGGTCGACGGTCCTGTCGTCGGCGTCGACGGCGGTGACCCGTGCGGTCCGGACCTGCACGCCGCTGCCCTCGTACAGGTCTCGGAGCGGGAGGCGCGGCAGGTCCTGGCCGCTCGCGAGCTGGTGCAGACGTACGCGCTCGACGAAGTCGGGATCGCCGTTGACCAAGGTGATCTCGACGTCGTCGCGGTGCAGCCTCCGTGCGAGGCGACCGGCGGTGATGGCTCCGGCGTACCCAGCTCCCAGGACGACGATGCGGTGCTTCATGGCTGGCTCCTATCCGGTGGGACTCACCTCCTGAACCGGACAGCCGCACGATCCCTGACAGAACCGTGGCGTGACGTGCGTCACACCGGGGTCACCAGATCTCCGCGAGCGGGCGACGGGGCCCGCCGGCCGCCCACCGGCGCGTGATGCGTTCCAGCTTGTCCGGGTTGACCTGGATCCGGACCGCCTCGACGCCGTCGGGCGTCGCGGCGACGCAGATGACGCCGAGGACCTGCTCGCCGGACTCCAGCAGCAGGGCGGGGGCGCCGTTGACGTCAACGGCGTGGACCGCGACGCTCCCGCCGACGTACGCCCGCTTCGTGGCGTTCGGCCGGAACAGGCCCCGCAGGTAGCGCGCGATGCCGAGCGCACCGATGACCGGGGTCCTGCGGGCCCGGACCTTGGCGCCGCCGTCGGCCACGCTGACCGCGTCGTCGGTGAGCAGCCGGATCAGCGGCTCGGTGTCACCGCTGAGGGCCGCGGCGAGGAACTCCTCGACGACCTTGCGGGCGGCGGCCGCATCGACCTCGGTACGGGCCCGCTCGGCGGTGAGGTGCTGCTTCGCGCGGCGGTGGATCTGCTGGCAGTTCGACTCGGTGAGGTCGAGGATCTCCGCGATCTCCCGGTGCCCGTACCCGAACGCCTCGCGCAGTACGTACACGGCGCGCTCGTTGGGCGACAGCCGCTCCATGAGGGTGAGCACCGCGAGGGAGACCGACTCGCGCTGTTCGGCGGTGTCGGCCGGCCCGAGCATCCGGTCGCCGGCCAGGACCGGCTCGGGGAGCCACTGGCCCACGTACGTTTCCCGCCTGGCCCGGGCCGAGGTGAGCTGGTTGAGGCAGATGTTGGTGAGCACCTTCGTCAGCCACGCCCCGGGCGTCTCTATCCGCTCCCGGTCGGCCGCGTGCCACCGCAGGAACGTGTCCTGCACGGCGTCCTCCGCGTCACCGGCCGACCCCAGCAGCCGGTAGGCGATCGCCTCCAGGCGGCCCCGGGAGTTCTCGAACAGATCGGCTTCGGTCGCATGCGGAGGGAGCGGCATCCGACCATGATCTGCCACGGGCCCGGGACCCGTCCACCCGCCCCGGTGCTCTCCGGGGTCTGCGGGGTCCAGGAGATCAACCGTCCAGGGAGAGGGCGTTCTTGGCGCGCTCGACGGACTCCTCGGAGGCGGGTCCGCCGGGATTCTCCGTGGCCAGGGCCTGGTTGAGGGCGACGAAGGGGCGCATCCGCCGCTCGTAGTCGGCGTACGCGGTGGCGTGGTCTGCGCCGCGGCCGGCGCCGCGGGCCCGGCCGAGGCAGTCGGCCAGGACGTACGCGCCGACGAGGGCGAGACTGGTGCCCTGCCCCGACAGCGGTGAGGGGCAGTAGCCGGCGTCGCCGAGCAGGGTCACCCTGCCGCGCGACCAGCTGTCCAGGCGGACCTGGGCCATGGCGTCGCAGTAGAAGTCGGGGGCCTCCCCGGCGGCCCGGGCGAGGCGGGAGCCGTTCCAGCGCAGGGCCGTGAGCTTCTCGACGACGAGACGGCGCAATACGCCGGCGGAGTCGGGGGTACGGGCGAGCGGTCCTGCGGACTCGAAGCCGAAGGCGATCCGCAGTTCGGTGTTCTCACGCACGGGCATGATGCCGAAGCCCGTGTCACCGTCGCGCAGCCACAGCTGCCAGTCGTCGAGGCCGAGGAAGTTGTCCGCGCTGAAGACGGACAGGTGGCTGCCCAGATGGTGGGTGAACCGCTCCTCGGGCCCGAAGGCCAGGCGCCGTACGGTGGAGTGGAGACCGTCCGCCCCGATCACGAGGTCGAAGGTGCGCGGCGCCGCGTGCGTGAAGTCGACGCGGACCCCGCTCCCGTGTTCGGCGAGCGCGGTGATGCTGTCGCCGAAGAGGTACTCGACGTCCGCGCGGGTGTGGTCGTGGACCATCCGTACGAGGTCCTCGCGCAGCAGCTCGATGTCGTCGCTGTCGAGGCGGCCGCTGCTGAAGGTGGCCACGGTGGAGCGCTCGACCTCCTCGCCGTCGGGGGCGAGGACCGACATGCCGCGCATGTGGGTGCGTACGCTCCTGGCCTGCTCCAGCAGCCCCGTCCGCTCGACGACGTCGAGCGCGACGCCGCGGATGTCCACGGCCTGGCCGCCGACGCGGGGGCCGGGGGCCCGTTCGACGACGGTCGGCTCGAAGCCGTGCCGGCGCAGCCAGTGGGCGAGGACGGGGCCGGCGATTCCGCCGCCGGAGATGAGAACGGTCTGCATGGGGGAGGGCTCCTTCGGTGTCCGTGCCGTGCGCTGTACGCGCCGTACGTGCTGTACGCGCCGTACGTGCTGTGTACGCGAGTGAACGTACGGTGTACGCGCAGCCCCTACAACTGGCCGAATTGACCCTCTGACCTAGGACAGTTGAGCTCCGTTGACTCTTTCGACTGCTAGCCTCTGTGCTAGTACAGAGGGAGAGGGGAAAAGAACGTGACGCATCCCACAGGGGCGCGGGGCGAACCGCCCTACCTGCGGATCGTCGGTGAGATCCGGCGCCGCATCACGGCCGGCGAACTCGCCCCCGGTGACCGGGTACCGTCGACCCGTCAGGTCGCCAGGGAGTGGGACGTCGCAACGGCCACCGCCGCCAAGGCCCTGACCGCCCTGCGCGTGGAGGGACTGGTCGAGACGCGGCCGCGCACCGGCACGGTCGTGGCCTCGCGCCCTGCGGCGACGCCACCCCCGCACCGCCGACCGGCACCGGCACCGGAAGGTGACCTGACCCTCGACCGGATCGTCCGCGCCGCCATCGACATCGCCGACGCGGAAGGGCTCTCGGCGCTCTCCATGCGCGGTGTTGCGGCCCGGCTCGGTGTCGCGGCCATGTCGCCGTACCGGTACGTCCCGAGCAAGGACGACCTCGTCCTGCTCATGGCCGACGCCGCCTTCGGCGAGGAGTCCTACCCCGCGGACCCGGCCGACGCCCCCGGCCCGGAGGACTGGCGTTCCCGCATCGAGCTGGGCGGCCGGACCCTGTGGGCCCTGTACCGCCGGCATCCCTGGCTGGCCCAGCTCGGCTCCCTGACCCGCCCGCTGCTCGTGCCGAACCTGATGGTCCACGGCGAATGGGTGCTGACCGCACTGGACGGTCACGGCCTGGATCCCACCACACTGTTCGACGTCCACGTACTGCTGTACAGCCACGTCCAGGGGCTGGCGGTGCACCTGGAGTGGGAGGCCCACGCCGAGGCCACCACGGGCCAGTCGGAGGACGAGTGGATGGCCCACCGCGCCCCGGCCCTCCGGAAACTGGTCGACTCCGGCCGCTTCCCGGCCTTCACCAGGGCCGTGGGCGCCTTCGAGAACGGCTACGACCTGCGCCTGGACGCCCTCTTCGAACTGGGCCTCAAGGCCCTGCTGGACGGCCTGACGCCCCTCATCGAAGGCCACCCCCAGGACTAAGGCCTGTTGTGAAAGCGCTGGTCACGGCCACCCGAGTGCATCGAAGGCCTTTTCGGCGGTCGTTGGCTGGAGTTCTGCGGACGGCTCGTGCCGATGCTTGTCAGTGGTCGTGGTTAGGGTGACGATCATGAGTCTGACAGCAGTGATGATCACGATGGATTGTGCGGAACCGCAGGAGCTGGCCCAGTGGTGGGCCACTGCGTTGGGAGGCGAGATCGCCCAGGACCACGGCGACTTCGTCATCGTCAGAGCGCAGCCTCTGGCACTGGGTTTCCAGCGTGTGGCCGAAGAGCGGCGGGGCAAGAACCGTGTACACGTCGACTTCGCTGCTGCGTCCGGTACGGGCCTGGCTGGGGAGGTGGAGCGGCTGGTCGCCCTGGGTGCGAGCGTCGTCGGCGAGCACACCATTCCGGGCCTCACCTGGACTGTGCTGCAGGACCCGGCCGGCAACGAGTTCTGCGTCCACTAGGGTCCGTTGCGACAGTGGATCTTGTTTGTCGATGATCACGTCCTGTGGGACGTGGGGATCTGACGAACGGCCAGCGGGCCCGGCTTGAGCCTCTGCTGCCGCGAGGCTGCCCGAACGCTGTGGGCCGTGGGACCGGGTCCATGACCTGTTTCGGCGACCTGTTTCGGCGGTGGCAGCGGGACGGTGACTGGGCGAGGATCCTCACCCAGCTCCAGGCCGGGGCTGACGCGGGATCAAAGCCACCATCCCGGTTCCGGCGGACGGGGTCCGCAACCGCCTCAAGCGCCACCGGGCCGTCGCCATGAGGTACGACAAACTCGCCGTCCGCTACGAAGCGACCGTGCTGGTCGCAGCCCTCAACGAATGGCTGTGACCAGCACTTTCACTACAGGCCCTAGCCCTCCCCCGCACTCGAACCAGCCCGGAACACGCCGTCGGGGGCACGCGGCACCGACACCCACACCGCCATCGAACTGCTCGTCCGGGCCGTCAGCCGTCGATGGGGAAGGCCGCCTGAAACGCCAGGCGTTCGTCGGCCCCGGCACCGATGTCGGAGAGGACCTCGTCGAGCGCGAGGAACTCCTCCCAAGCCGCCCTGCCCGTGGCTTCGGCCAGCCGGGCCACCACGAGATCCTCCAGGCCGGGAACACGCTTGTTCTTCCAGACCTTGTCGGCGAGGCTGACCAGGAGGTCCTCCAAGCCGACACCCGGATCCGCCCACGAGGCGTGCGTCGCCGCGAAACGGGCCAGCTCGGGACCGACCCCACGGCCGAGCAGAATCGTCCGCCCCGCCTCCTCGTGCGCCGCGCCGGGCCCGGAGAGCTCCGCGACGTGCAGCGTCTTTCCCACGTCGTGCGTGGCCGCCCCGAAGAGCACCGCCTCACGGTCGAAGACCACCAAGCGGTAGTCCCGTTCGAGCCAGTCGACCAGTCGGTGTGCGACGTCATGGACGGCTCGCAGATGGGCCGCAAGCCGTGGCGGACTCCCCAGCTCCGACAGAAGCTCGGCCACACGGTCCGGCAGAGGGAGCAGGGGCGGGTCGGCGGCCCCGCTCACGGCTCTCGACAAGAGAGTGCTGGTCATCACCGCGTCAGGGTACTGACCAGCGCAGTCAGGGCGGCGCCGGCAGTCCGAGGCCCTGGAACGGAACCACTGCTTCATGACCATCGGCTCCCGGCTGCGCAAGGCGAACGGCGCGCCGGACGCCCGCCAGGTGTGGCGGTTGCCCCACCAGCACCGGCCGACCTTGGGCCGTCGCCCGCCCGCCGGCGTCAGAGTTCGACGGGCGGGTACGTCTCGGTGTAGCTGTCGCCGTCCGCGCCGTGGTACGTGCAGGTGCGGGCGTTCAGGTCGACGTCGTACCAGACGACGCCCGCCTCCCAGCAGCCCCTGACGAACTCGGGGAACGTGCTCTCGCCCGCCTGGTCGGTACGGAGCGCCGCGATGAGTGCCTCGCGGTCGAACGGGGGGACGTCGACCGGCCCCAGAGCCAGCGGCTCGCCCTGGACGGCGACCGGGCCGGCGTCGGTGAGGTACAGCATCGCGTTCGACGGCACGGCCATGCGGCAGCGGCTGACCCCTGCCCGGCGGAGCGTTTCGGCGAGGTACGGGAATCCGCCGACCGCGGGACGGATGGCCGCCGCGCGTTCGAGGGCGGCCTGCAGGTTGGCGATCGCGGTGCTCATGGTCTCCTCCAGGCGTTCGTT
>LJCW01000039.1 GCA_001298555.1 Actinobacteria bacterium OV450 | reverse complement strand
GCGGCGGCCGGCCGGGCGTGGCTTCGGCGGGGGGGGGGGCAGGGCGGCGGGCCCCCGCCCGTGGCCGGGCCGCCGCCGCCGCCGTGGACCGCTACCTCACCGGCTCGACGGCCCTGCCCGCCCCCGTCGGCGCCCACGACCGGCCACTGTCCGCATGACCGGCCCGCGCCGGGACGCGGACCCGGCGCGCCCGCTTCGGCGCGAGCGGCTCCGGCGGGCCCCGCGGGGCTGCACAATCGTGGAGTGACTGCTGAAGATCCCTTCCTGTGGCTGGAAGACGTCGAGGGCGAAGCCGCGCTGGCCTGGGTGGGCGAGCGCAACGCCGAGACCGCCGCCGCCCTCACCGGCGACCCGCGCTTCGAAGCGCTGCGCGACGAACTCCGCGAGGTCCTCGACGACGCCGACCGCATCCCGTACACCGTCCGCCGCGGGGTGCACCTGTACAACTTCTGGCGCGACGCGGACCGCCCGAAGGGCGTGTGGCGGCGTACGACGCTGGAGCAGTACCGCAAGGACGACCCCGCCTGGGAGGTGCTCCTCGACGTCGACGCCCTCGCCGCGCAGGAGGGCGAGGAGTGGGTGTGGGCCGGCGCGCGCGTCCGGTACCCGGACCACCGCCGGGCGCTGGTCCAGCTGTCACGGGGCGGCTCCGACGCCGTCGTGGTCCGCGAGTTCGACCTCGCGGAGCGCGCCTTCGTCGACGGAGGCTTCGAGGTCCCCGAGGCGAAGACCCGGATCGGCTGGATCGACGAGGACACCGTCTTCCTCGGCGCCGACCTCGGACCGGGCTCGCTGACCGCCTCCGGCTACCCCCGCACGGTCAGGCGCTGGCGCAGGGGCACCCCCGTCGAGGACGCCCGGATCGTCTTCGAGGCCGAGGCCGCCGACGTGTCCGCCGCCGGCTGGCACGACCCGACCCCCGGCCACGAGCGCGACTTCGTCTCCCGCTCCACCGACTTCTTCCACCACGAGCTGTACCTGCTCGCCGAGGGCGACCGGCTCGTACGGATCGACGTACCGGACGACGCCGGGAAGTACGCGTACCGGCAGTGGCTGGTCGTCACCCCGAAGACCCCGTGGCTGGGACACCCCGCCGGCTCGCTCCTCGCCTTCGACTTCGACGCGTTCCTCGCCGGGGACCGCACCGCGCACGTGCTGTTCGCACCCGACGAGCGCACCGCGCTGGCCGGGCACAGCTGGACCCGCCACCACCTGATCCTGGAGACGCTGGCCGACGTCTCGACCCGCATCGAGGTCCTCACCCCGGGCCCCGACGGCTGGAGCCGGCGCCCGCTGGCGGACGTACCCCCGCTGTCCTCGGCGACCGTCACCGACACCGACCCGGACGTCAGCGACGAGTACTTCCTCGACGTCGACGGCTACCTCCAGCCCTCCACCCTCGCCCACGGGCACATCGGAGCCGCGTCCGAGCCGATCAAGCAGGCCCCCGCCCGCTTCGACGCCCGCGGCCTGTCGGTCCGGCAGTTCTTCGCGACCTCCGCCGACGGGACGCAGGTGCCGTACTTCGTCATCGGCCGACCCGGCCGGGACCGGCCGGGTCCCGCGCTCCTCTACGGGTACGGCGGCTTCCGCGACCAGCAGACCCCCGGGTACAGCCCGCTCACCGGCCGCGCCTGGCTCGCCCGCGGCGGAACGTACGCGGTCGCCAACATCCGCGGCGGCTCCGAGTACGGCCCCGCCTGGCACCGCGCCGCCCTCGGCGCGAACCGGGTACGGGCCTTCGAGGACTCGGCCGCCGTCGCCGCCGACCTCACCGCCCGGGGCATCACCACCCCCGGCCGGCTCGGCATCACCGGCGCCAGCAACGGCGGCCTCCTCATGGGCGCGATGCTCGTCCGCCACCCCGAGCTCTTCGGCGCGGTCGTCGCGAAGGTGCCGCTCCTGGACATGCTCCGCTACCACCACCTGCTCGCCGGAGCCTCCTGGGTCGCCGAGTACGGGGACCCCGACAGCGAAGCGGACCGGCCCCACCTCGAAGCCCTCTCCCCGTACCACAACCTCTCCGCGGACCGGCCCTACCCGCCGCTGCTGCTGATGACCTCCACCCGCGACGACCGCGTCCACCCCGGCCACGCCCGCAAGACGGCCGCCCGGCTGCGGGAACTGGGCCACCGGGTGCTCTTCCACGAGAACACCGACGGCGGCCACGGCGGAGCCGGCGACAACGAACAGGCCGCCGTCAACCACGCCCTCGCCTACACGTTCCTCTGGCAGCACCTGGGCACCGGCCCGGCCTGAGCGGGCGCCCCCCCGGGGGCCGCGCCCGCTCCCGCACGCGCAGCCGCACCCGGGCACCGGGAAAACCCGTTGCCCGGGCGCGGGCGGGTCACGCACGATGATCCGTCGTGAGTACCACCCGCCTGTCCGGCCTGCTTCCCGACCTCGCCCCGTGGCGTTCCAGCCGCGATTTCCGGCTGCTCTTCTTCCAGGGCGCCGTCACGTTCTTCACGTCGTTCATGGCGATGATCGCCCTCCCGCTCCAGATCAAGCACCTGACCGACTCGCCGCTCGCGGTCGGTGCGATGGGCGCGGTGGAACTCGTCCCGCTGGTCGTCTTCGGCCTGTACGGCGGAGCCCTCGCCGACGCGCTCGACCGGCGCCGGCTGATCCTGCTGAGCGAGGCCGGCCTCGGGGTGCTGGCACTCGTCCTGCTCGTGAACTCCCTGCTGCCGAGTCCGATGCTGTGGCCCCTGTACGTGGTCGCCGCCGGCGTCTCGGCGCTGGCCGGGCTCCAACGCCCGGCCCTGGACTCGATGATGGCCCGGATCGTGCCGCACGAGCAGCAGACCGCGGCCGCCGCCCTCAACGCCCTGCGCTACCAGATCGGCGCGATCGCGGGACCGGCGCTGGCCGGCCTGGTCGTCGCCTACGCCGGCTACCCGGCCGCCTACGGCATCACCGTCGCGGGGTTCGCGCTGTCCGTCGCGCTGTGCACCCGGCTGTCCCCGGCGCCGCCGTCGCCGGACGCGGAACGGCCGTCGCTGCGCGGGATCGCCGAGGGCGCGCGCTACGCGTGGAGCCGGCCGGTGCTGCTGGGCACGTACGCGGTGGACCTGGCGGCGATGTTCTTCGCCTTCCCGAACACGATCTTCCCCTTCCTCGCGGACGAGCTGGACGCCGTCTGGGCGCTGGGCCTGATGTACTCGGCGGGCGCCGTCGGCTCCCTCGTGCTCGGCATGACCAGCGGCTGGACCTCACGGGTGCGGCGGCACGGCCTGTTCGTGGTGTGCGGGGCCGCGGTGTGGGGCGCGGCGATCGCGGCGGCGGGCTGGTTCGGCGACATCCGGCTGGTCCTGGTGTGCCGGGCGGTCGCGGGCGCCGGCGACATGCTGAGCGGGCTGGGCCGGGCGACGATCTGGAACCAGACCATCCCCGAGGAACTGCGCGGGCGGCTGGCCGGCATCGAGGTGCTGTCGTACAGCGTGGGCCCGCAGCTGGGCCAGGTCCGCGCGGGCACGGTCGCGGGCTGGACGGGCACCCGGCCGGCGTTCTGGAGCGGCGGCCTGATGTGCATCGGGGCGGTGGCGGCCCTGTCCGTCCTGCTGCCGAAGCTCGTGACCTACGACGCGGAAACGGACGAGGACGCGCTGCGCCGCAGGGCGGCCCAGCAGGCGCACGACCCGGACACCACCGCCGACACCGCCCCCGCGCCCTCACCCCGTGACGACACGGCGGCAGCCGTCACGGCCCCGTAAGGGCTGTCCCGTGATCCCCGGCGGGCGCGCGGATACGGGACAGCCCTCAGTCGTGTGACCGGGGTCCCGGGGGAGGGGTCCGGTCCGGGCGCTCGGCGGGTTGGGGCCGGGGCGGCGGGCCCACGACGTACTGGTTCTCCACGAGGTGCTCGTAGACCTCGAAGTCGACGGCCTGCCAGTGCCCCATGTCGCCGTGGACGGCCCGGAACTGGGCCGGAGTCGGACTTGCCACTGTTCCCACCTCTGCTCGGCGGCTCGCTGCCTACGACGCTAGAACACTTCCCGAACGCGTGCACGCCCTGAGGACGGTCCCGCGGATTGCGGGACGGCCCTTCAGGGGGCGGGGACGGATTCGGCCGTGAGGGCGGCCAGCCGCAGCGCGCGGTGCATCGCGGGCAGGTCCCACGGCTCGTCCCGGTCGTCGTCCGGGTCCCCGTCGCCGGCGCCGGCCACCACCGCGTCGAGCGCCTGCGGGGCGAGCCGGTACGCCTCGGCGGCCTCCAGGAGCTCCTGCGCGGCCCGGCCGTGGCCGGCCAGCAGGCCGAGGACCTCGCCGCGGTCCGCGAAGCGGCTCATGCCGCAGTCCAGGCCGTCGTCCTTCAGGTCGTCCGGGTACGGTGCGCGGGCCCACGCGCCGTTCTCGTACCAGTAGACGCAGCCCAGTTCCCAGCTCCCGACCAGTTCGCGCAGCGTCTCGTGGGGGAGCCAGTCCGGACCGTGCGCCAGCATGTCCACGCGGGGCTCGTGCCACTTGACGGCGCTCGACTCGTCCTCGCCGTAGAGCACGAAGCGGCCGCGGCCCATCCGGGCCAGGGTCCACCACGTGCAGCCGCAGTCGTCGAGATGCAGTCCCCCGGCGTCGATCCAGTGACCGGTCCGGTGGACCCCGCGGCTCTCCGCTGCCGTCGTCGCCTCAAGGACGGCGACCAACGCCCAGCGGGCCCAGAGCAGTTCCGCTGCGGGCAGGTCCCCGGGACGGCCCGGCCGGTGAATCGTCATGCTGTCCGTGCTCCCCTTCGCCGGTCACGTCGTCGTACCGGCACGAGGGTAGCGGGCGCTTGGCCGGCACCTCACACCGTCAGGGGACTCTCGTCCGCTGGACGTCGGTGCACAGGGCCCACACCACGAAGACGCCGATGGCGATGGCGATCAGAGACCACAGCGGCTGGTACGGCAGCCACATGAAGTGGAAGATCACGTACAGGCAGGTCAGGGCGATACCGGCGATCCGGCCCGCCTCCGAACCCTTGAGGATCGCCGCGCCGGCCACGAGCACGAGGATGCCCACGAGGAGGTGGATCCAGCCCCAGGCCGTGAGGTCGAACTTGAAGGTGTAGTTGCCGATGTGCTGGTACACCTCGTCGTTCGCGAGGGCGACGATGCCCTCGATGACGGCGAAGACACCGCTGACGATCATCAGTACACCTGCGAACATCGTGCCGCCCGCGGCCCAGCCACTGCCACTGCTGGTACCCCTCGGCGTCGTACTCGGCGTGCTGCTCATCGCGCAGCCTCTCTCTCGGGTGCGGGACCCGGGTCGGCAAGCCATGGCGGTCCCGTACACCATCGTGCGCACCACTCCCACGGGGCGCACGTCGGAGCGGGCACGCCGAACCGGCCAAAGACCCGGTGCCGGGGCGTGCCCGGGGGAGGCCCTGGGCAGTACCTCGGGCATGTTGAGGCCCCAGCGTGAGCTGCCCCGCCAGATCTCCGACGCGCACGTCGACGCCCTGATCGCGCTCGACCCGATCACCGGCACGTATCTCGGTACCTCCGCCGGCGCGGACGGACTGCCCGACTTCTCGCCCGACGGGGCGCTCGGTGAGGCGGAACTCGCGCGCGGGACCCTCGTACGGCTCGCCGTGGCCGAAGCCGCCCCGCGCGCGTGCGCCGACGGCGAGGCCGAGGGCGACACCGGGGGCGACGCCGACGGCGTCGAGCGGCGGTGCGCACGGCTGCTGCGGGAACGGCTCGACGCGGAACTGGCCCAGTACGAGGCCGGCGAGCACCTGCGCGCGGTCAACAACATCTCCTCACCCCTGCACCGGGTGCGCAAGGTGTTCGCGGTGATGCCGACCCGGACGGCCGAGGACTGGGCGGCGATCGCCCGGAGGCTGCGGGCCGTGCCCGCGTGTCTGAGCGGCTACCGGGCCTCCCTCACCGAGGGCGTGCGCCGCGGAACGGCCGCGGCGCCGCGGCAGGTGCGGGCCAACGTGGTCCAACTGGAGGAGTGGCTGGGCGCCGGGCCGGGCGGGTTCGGCGCCCTGGCGGCCGGAGCGCCGCCGCAGCAGGCGGCCGAGGTGGCGGCCGCGGCCCGCGTGGCCACGGGGGCGTTCGCCGAGCTGGCGGAGTGGTTCCGGCGCGAGTACGGTGCGCAGGCCACCGGCGCCGGGGCCGAGGACGCGGTCGGGCGCGAGCGCTACGCCCGCTTCGCCCGCTACTACACCGGCGCGGACCTCGACCTCGACGAGGCGCACGCGTACGGCTGGGAGGAGTTCCACCGGCTGCTGCCCGAGATGCGGGCCGAGGCAAAGCGCGTGCTGCCGGGCGGACAGGACCCCTGGGTGGTCCTGGGCTGGCTCGGCGACCACGGCCGGAGCGTCCACGGGGTCGAGGAGACCAGGCTGTGGCTCCAGTCCCTGATGGACGAGGCCGTGGAGGCCCTGGACGGGCGGCACTTCGACATCGCCGAGCCGGTCCGGCGCGTCGAGTCCTGCATCGCACCGCCCGGCGGCGCCGCGGCGCCGCACTACTCGCAGCCCTCCCTGGACTTCACGCGCCCGGGCCGGACCTGGCTGCCCACGCTCGGCAGGACCCGCTTCCCCACCCACAACCTCGTGTCCACCTGGTACCACGAGGGATTCCCCGGACACCATCTCCAGCTGGGGCACTGGACGTTCCTGGCGGACGGCCTCTCCCGGTACCAGACGAAGGTCGCCAAGGTGAGCGCCACCACCGAGGGCTGGGCCCTGTACGCCGAACGCCTCATGGACGAGCTGGGGTTCCTCACCGACCCGGCGCACCGGCTGGGCCATCTCGACGCCCAGATGTTGCGGGCCGTCCGCGTGATCATCGACATCGGGATGCACCTGCGGCTGCGGATCCCGGCCGGCTCGCCGTTCCGGCCGGGCGAACGCTGGACGCCCGTGCTGGCACGGGAGTTCCTCGGCCGCTACTCCAGCCGGCCCGCGGCCTACCTGGACAGCGAGGTGATCCGCTATCTGGGCAGGCCCGGCCAGGCCGTCACGTACAAGCTCGGTGAACGGGCGTGGCTGGAGGGGCGGGAGCGGGCCCGGGCCAAGCAGGGTGCGGACTTCGACCTCAAACGCTGGCACATGGCCGCGCTCTCGCTCGGCTCGCTCGGCCTGCGGGACCTGAGTGACGAACTCGGCGCCCTGTAGCCGGGATCAGGGGCGCGCGCCGGTGCGTTCGAGGACGGCGCGGACCTCCGTGGTGATCGCGGTCTCGTTGCGCTCGAACTCGGGGCCCGTCAGCAGCGCCGGATCCGCCGGGAGGCCGGTGAGGACGGGGGTGTGCAGGTGACCGCCGGGCAACTGCGGGGCGAGTTCACCGCGCAGCCGGTTGGAGCGGTAGGCCACCTCGTTGGACAGGTAACCGCCCCCGCCGCCCTCCACCGCCCGCGAACCCGGTGTCGGGCCGTCCTCGCGGTCCACGGGGGCGGTGCCGCCCGCCGGGATCTCGGTGACGGCGGTGTTGAGCAGCACGGGGTACGGGCTCTGCACGGAGCCGGTGGCGGCCTCGGTGGGAAGCGTGGTCCGGATGAACTCCGCGCCCGGGCCGAGGCCGGGGGCGGTGACCGGGTGCTCACGGGTGCCGCCGGAGAGGGAGCCAGTGTTGTCGGGGTACGGGTCCGCCGACCGGGACCGGCCCGCCCAGGCCTCCAGGGTGAAGATGCCGGGGTAGCCCTGGCTGACGGTGGTGATGACGTCGGCCGCGCCGAGGCCGCCGGCCAGGCGCGGGGCGAAGGCCCGTTCCACGATGCCGGCGTCGAAGTCCGCGTACCGCACCGGAAGGACGACGGCGCGGATCTCGGCGGGACCGCCGTCGGCGAGGGTGATGCGGAGTCCGTTGAGCCGGAGGGCCGCGGAGCCGGAGGGGTTGGCGCGGCGGAGTTCGGCGTCGAGCCCGAACGGGTCGAAGCCGCTGATGAAGACGCGCCGCACGCCCGGCGCCGACCGGAAGGCGTTGTCCGTGAGGCCGCGGGAGGCGTCCTCGAAGCGGGCGCGCAGCGCGGGACCGTCGACGGGGAAGGCCGGTTGCCAGCGGGCGAGCGCGGTGGTCATGGCCAGCCGGGTCCAGTACAGCGGCCGGTCGTCCCCGGCCGGGAGATCACCGCCGGGCCGCCGGCCCTGGGCGCGGCGTACGGCGGCCTGCCAGAGGGCCCCGCCCCAGTCGTCGAGCAGCCGCCCGGCCTCGGCGGCGCTGCGGGCCGTGCACAGCGCGGCCGGAAAACGCCGGACGAAGTCCCCGAACCCGGCGCGTTCGACGAGTGCCGTGGTTCGGGCGTCGGCGAGCCGCGCCTGCTCGGGGTCGGGGCGTGGGACGGGGCCGGAGGCAGCGCGGCAGGGGGACGTCCCGTCCGCGTGCGCGGGCGCGGCGACGGCCAGGGGAAGCACGGTGGCGAGAAGGGCCGCGACGGACGCGGCACGCCGTAAGAGCATCATGCAATGTGACATTACACAGCGGCGGCCAGCCCCACCAGACGCCCTCGTACCCGCGGTTCACTCCGGTGTGGGGGTGTCGCGGCGCCGTCGGCGCAGCGTCGCGTCGAGGGCCGCGGACAGTTCCGCCACCGTGGGCCGGGCCGCCGGATCGGGGCGCAGACAGCCGTCGATGGCCGCCGCCAGGGCCCGGGGCAGGCGCCGCCGGGCGCCGACGGGCGGGGCCGGACCTTCGAGCTGCGGATACCAGTCCCCGACCCCGCGCGCGTCTGCGCTTCCCGAAGCCGGGCCGCTGCCTGCGCCCGTGTCCGTGTCCGTGTCCGCGCCCGTACCCGTACCCGAGTCCAGGGTTTCGCCGGGATCGAAGGCCACCTCCCCGGTGGCCACTTCGTACAGGGTGACGCCGATGCCCCAGACGTCGGCCGCCGCCGACAGGACGCCCCCGCGCGCCTGTTCGGGGGCCATGTAGCCGAACGTGCCGGCCCCCGCGGGTGCGTGGCCCGGGGCGCGGGCGACGCTGAGGTCGAGCACCTTCGCGCGACCGCCCTCCACCACGACGTTGGACGGTTTCAGGTCCAGGTGCAGCAGGCCCTGCCCGTGCAGGTAGTGCACGGCGGAGCACAGCTGCACGCCCAGGACGGCCACGTCCTCGGCGGACGCCCGCCGCGGGAGCCGGTCGACGAGGTGCGCCAGCGTCTCGCCCGTCAGCGTCTCCAGTACGACCAGCGGCTCCGGCGCCTCGAAGGTCTCGTACGCGCGCACCAGATGGGGGTGCGTGAAGCCCTGGAGCCAGCGGCCCTCGCGGACCAGACGCTCGCCCAGACGCGCCTCGCCCCTGCGGTCCGGGCGCAGCACCTTCACCACGCACCGGCAGTCCCGCTCCCCGCTCCAGGCGTCGTACAGGTCGAGCCACCCGGTCCGGGCCAGGTGCGCGAGGACCTCGTAGCCGGGGGCCGCCACCGTACCGGGCGCCAGCAGCGCTCCCGGGTGCAGCGGGGCCGGTGTCCGGGCGGTGGCGGCGGTGGTGGCGGGGCTCACGACAGCACCTGGAGGGGAGGAGGACCGGCGGCGGGGCCGGGCGCGCCACCGTTCGCCCGGTGCAGGCGGGCGTAGGGGCCGTCCCGTACGAGCAGCTCGTCGTGCGTGCCGCACTGCGCGACCCGGCCCTTCTCCAGCACCACCGTGGACGTCGCGTCGCGGACGGTGAGCAGGTTGTGGGAGATCACGACGGTGGTCCGGCCGGCCATCAGCCGGCGCAGCGGCTCCATGATCCGGCGGCTCGATGCGGCGTCCAGACCGGTGGTCGGCTCGTCCAGGAGGAGTACGGGCGCGTCGCGCACCATCGCGCGGGCGATCGCAAGGCGCTGGGCCTGGCCGCCGGACAGGGTCCGGCCCCGCTGGCCCACGACGGTGTCGTAGCCCTCGGGGAGCAGCCGGATGAACCCGTCGGCGTCGGCCGCCCGCGCCGCCGCGACGATGTCCGCCTCCGTCGCGCCGGGCCGGCCGTAGGCGATGTTCTCGCGGACCGTACCGTGGAAGACCAGCGTCTCCTGGAGCACCACCGCGACGTTCTCCCGCAGTTCGGACAGCCGGAGTTCCCGCAGGTCGGTGCCGTCGAGGAGGACGGCCCCCCGGTCCGGGTCGTAGAAGCGCAGTTGCAGTTTCCCGACTGTGGACTTGCCCGCGCCGCTCGCCCCGACCAGCGCCAGCGTCGCACCCGGCTCCACGCGGAACGACACGTCGCGCAGGGCCCAGCGCCCCGTGCCCGGATAGCGGAAGGAGACGCCGCGGAACTCGACATCGCCCCGGGCGCGTCCGACCTTCAGGGCACGGGAGGCTTCCACTTCCACGACCTGCGGACGCTGGTCGAGCAGTTCGATGATCCGCTCGGCCGAGGCAGAGGCCGCGTAGAGGGTGTTGGTGAGCTGGGACAGGTCGCGGATCGGACTGTAGAGCTTGCCCAGCAGCGCGACGAAGACCAGCAGCCCGCCCAGTGTGAGCTGCCCCTGGGCCAGCTTCCACGTACCCAGGGCCAGTACGGCCAGTGCACCGGTCAGCTCGATCGCCTCGACGAGAGGGCCGTACACGGAGCGGATGCGGGCCGAGACCAGCGCCGCGCGGAACCGGCCCATGCTCTCGCGGGCGAACCGGCCCTCCTCCGTCCCCTGCCGGTTGTACGCCTGAACGAGGGCGATGTTGCCGAGGGACTCCTCGGCTATCGCGCTGATCGAACCGCTGCGCCGGCGCCGCTCGCGCGACGCGGCCTTGATCAGCCGGGAGAAGCGCCGGGCCGCGCCCCAGAACAGCGGCACGATGACGAGCGCCAGAAGGGTCAGGTCCCAGCTCAGGTAGAAGAGCAGCCCGAGGAAGACGCCCAACTGGATGACGTAGTAAAGAGCGTTGGTTACGCCCGACAGCAGGAACGTCTCGATCGCGTCGACGTCGCCGGTGATGCGGGCCAGTACGTCTCCCAGCCGCCGGCGCTCGAAGAACCCGAGCGAGAGGCCCTGGACGTGGCGGTAGACGTCCGCGCGCAGGGCCAGCAGAAAGCGTTCGCCGACCCATGTGGACATCACGTCGTCGGCGAACCCCAGCACGCCCGAGCACAGCACCAGGCCCAGATAGGCCAGTGCGATCCACAGGAACGGGCCCAGATCGCGCGGGACGAGGACCTCGTCGACCACGACCTTGAAGAGCCAGATCTCGGCCGCGTCCAGCAGCGGGCCGACGATGCTGAAGAGGAGGATCGGGACGAGCCAGCGCCGGCCGCCACGGGTGTAGGGCCAGAACCGCCGGAACGCCTCACGGGGGGTGACGGGCGGTGCCGCGGCGACGACCGCATCGGGATCGTCGGCCACCGACAGCAGCCGCCGCAGTGCATGCCGCCCCACGTGCTTCATCGTCGCGTTTCCTCAACGGCCGGCGGCTGGGCGGACCACGAAGGGATCCGCCCAGCCGTACTCGCCGATCACCAGGTGTGACCGTGGTTTCCGTGGTTGCTGTGGTGGGTGTGGCGGCGACGACGGTGACGACGCCTCTCGGTGCTGTCGTTCCCCGAGGTCATGTCCCTCTTTCCGTGACGGCGGTGCTTTGCGGGAATGAGGTGAGTGAAGATCGCCATGAGCTTTCCTCCTGGAGAGACTTCCACAGGGGCATACGCGGCAGGGTGCCCGGGAGATTGCCCTTCGCGGAAAGTTCTCGGTCGTAAATCTTTCGCGGGCTCCCGGGACACGACGCGGACAGCGCCCACGACCGGGTGAATCGGGCGGGTTCGGGCCGCGCTGGTATGGGATGGCCCGGCACACCCTCATGCGATGGGAGACCCACATGAAGATCCGTACCCTGCTGGCCGGAGCCGCTCTGGTCGTCGGTGCGACGCTGGGCGGGATCGGCAGCGCCGCCGCCGACGCGGGGGCCGAAGGCTACGCCATCGGCTCGCCGGGCATTCTCTCGGGCAACGTGGTCCAGATCCCGATCCACCTCCAGCTGAACGCCTGCGGCAACAGCATCAACCTCGTCGGTCTGCTGAACCCGGCCGCCGGCAACGTCTGCGTCAACTCCTGACCCACCCTGCCCGCGGTGTCACCGGCCCGTCCGGTGGCACCGCGGGTGCACGTCGGGTGCCGGTGCCGGTGCCCGCCGCTACGCGACCCCGCGGATGCGGCGGACCAGCACCGATCCCACCAGCGCGAGGGCGCCCGCAAGGGCGTAGAGCGTCGTGTACCCGCCGAAGTGGGTGACCACCGGCGCCGCGATCACCGGAGCCAGCACCTGGGGCAGCGCGTTGGCGATGTTGATGACCCCGAGGTCCCGGCCCCGGTCCTCGGCCGTCGGCAGCACGTCGGTCAGCAGGGCGAAGTCCACCGACGTGTAGACGCCGAAGCCGACCCCGAGGACCAGCGAGGCGACGACCGCCCCGGTCCAGGTCTGCCAGACGGCGAGCAGCAGCGTGGCCACCGAGATGACCAGCCCCGACCAGATGACATAGACCTTCCGCCGGCCCGTGCGGTCCGAGCGGACGCCGCCGGCCACCACCGTGGCCAGCAGGGTCACCGCGTTCAGCGCCGTCAGGATCAGGACGCCCGTGTCCGCGTCGCGCTCGTAGTGCACCGCGTCGGTCAGGTAGTACAGCAGGTACATCGTGCTGACGGAGTACGACAGGTTCATCAGGAACCGCGTCAGCCAGGCCCAGCCGAAGTCCGGATGCCGGCGCGGATCGATCCAGAATCCGGTGAGGAACGCCCGCCACCGGAAGGCCGGCCGGGCGGCGGGGGAGAGCCGTGTGTCGCGGCGCATCACCACGTACGGGACGGCCGCGAGCACCGAGAACGCCGCGCACGCGAGGTACCCGGCGCCGACGCCGCCCGCGACCGTGGCCAGCGCCGTGCCGACCAGGATGCCGCAGACCTGTGCGACGCCCAGCCAGCCGCCGACCAGGCCGCGCTGCCGGGGCGGGACCTGGTCGGGCACCGCCGCGGTGAGGGCGGCGAAGGCCGCGTTGAGGGCCAGTTGGACCAGGCACCAGCCGGCGATCACCAGGGTGACGCCCGAGGCCCGCGCGAGGAGGACCAGCCCGGCCGCCCCGCCCACGACACCCGCCACCACCCAGGGGATCCGCCGCCCCACCGACGCCGTCGTACGGTCCGACAGGGCCCCGAACACCGGGTTGGCGACCATCGAGACGGCCGCGCCCACGCCCGTCACCAGCGCGAGCGTGGACGCCTTGTGGTCCGGGGTGAGCTGCTCGGCCTGGCGGGCCAGCAGCAGCTGGAGCGGCCCGAACCAGCCCACCCAGACGCCCAGACCGGCGAGGGACAGCGCGCCCACCCACCGCCCCGCGACCGGTTCCCCGCCGGCCGCTCCGCCTCCGGCCGGGGCGCCGCCCGGGGCGGGTTCTGCGCCCGCGGGGTCGGCGTCCTCCTCGGCCGTCCGGCCGACGGTCATCCGCGGCCCTTGATCACGTCGCGGTACCAGGCGTACGAGTCCTTCGGAGTCCGTTCCAGCGTCTCGTAGTCGACGTGGACCAGCCCGAACCGCTGCCGGTAGCCCTCCGCCCACTCGAAGTTGTCGAGGATCGACCAGATGAAGTAGCCGCGGACGTCGACCCCCTCCTCCATCGCCCGGTGCAGGGCGCCGAGGTGGCCCGCGTGGTACGCGATCCGGCGGTCGTCGGCGATCCGGCCCGTGACGGGATCGGGACCGTCTCCGTACGAGCAGCCGTTCTCGGTCACGTACAGCGGCGGCAGCCGGTCACCGTAGCGCTCGCGCAGGGAGACGAGCAGTTCGCGCAGCCCGTCCGGGACCACCGGCCAGCCGAAGTCGGTGTGCGCGTACCCCTCGATCGGCCGGATCGCGAACGGGAGGTCCGCCGGGATCCCGATGCCCCCGAACTCCCCCGCCGGCCGCCCCTGTTGCGGGGCTCCGACGAGCATCGGGTTGTAGTAGTTGACGCCGTACCAGTCCAGCGGGGCGGAGATCGTCGCGAGGTCCTCCGCCACCGGGCCGGGCAGCAGTGAGGCCAGGCCCTCGTCGGGGTACGCGCCGGTCAGGATCGGGTCGGAGAAGAGGCGGTTGGTCAGCACGTCGTACAGCTCGGCGGCGCCGCGGTCGGCCTCGCCGTCTCCGGCGGCCCACACGGGGCTGTGCGAGGCGGCGATGCCTATCTGCCGGGCGCCCGCGGCGCGCAGGGCCTGTACGCCGAGGCCGTGGGCCAGGAGCTGGTGGTGCGCCGCGGGCAGGGCGTCGAAGACGAGGCGCCTGCCCGGGGCGTGCTCGCCGAGCCCGTACCCGAGCAGGGTGACCTCGGCGGGCTCGTTGACGGTGATCCACATCGGGACGCGGTCGGCGAGCCGCTCCGCGACGACGGAGGCGTAAGCGGCGAACCGTTCGGCGGTGTCGCGGCTGAGCCAGCCGCCCTTCTCCTCCAGGGCGAGCGGGGTGTCCCAGTGGAACAGCGTGGGCACGGGCGCGATCCCGGCGGTGCACAGCGCGTCGACGAGCCGGTCGTAGAAGTCCAGCCCCTCGCGGCTGACCCGCCCGTGGCCGTCCGGCAGGACCCGTGACCAGGACACCGAGAACCGGTAGGCGCCGACGCCGAGACCGGCCATCAGGGCCACGTCCTCGCGGTAGCGGCGGTAGTGGTCGGTGGCCACGTCCGCGTGCGAGCCGTCCTTGATGCGGCCCGCCTCCCTGGTGAACGCGTCCCACGAGGAGGGGCCCCGGCCGCCGGCGGTGGGTGAGCCCTCGATCTGGAACGCCGAGGCGGAGACGCCCCAGAGGAAATCGGCGGGGAACTGGGGTACGGGCGCAGTCATACGGGCTCGCTTCGGTCGCGGTGGCGCACGGTACGGGTCGCCGACGGGGCGGTGTCCGGCCGCCGTCGGATGCATCGCTGACGGCCACACTTTTGGCCCCGGAGCCCGCCCTGTCAATGGAAAGTGAACAATCCTCTACTTCTTCGGGCGGGGCGCGCGGCCCGTACCCTGGAGGCATGGCCAGGGCCAACGAACGGGTCGAGGCACTGCTGCGCGAGTACGCCGACCTGATCGCGATCAGCGGAGGCGACGCCTTCAAGGCGCGCGCCTACGAAAAGGCAGCCCGCTCCGTCGGCGGCCACCCGGCCGATGTCGCCGGGCTGGACGCCAAGGCGCTGCGGGAGATACCGCACGTGGGCAAGTCCATCGCCGACAAGATCGTGGAGTTCCTGCACACCGGACACGTCCCGGACATCGAGGCGAGCCGGGCCGCCGTCCCGGCCGGGGTGCGCGAGCTGACGGCCATCCCCGGACTGGGGCCCAGGAAAGCCCTCGTCCTGTACGACCGGCTGGGCATCTCGTCCGTCGAGCAGTTGGAGGAGGCCGTCCGGGAGGAGCGGCTGCGCGATCTGAAGGGGTTCGGCGAGCAGACGGAGCAGAACATCCTCCACGGGATCTCCGTCCTGCGCCACGCCGACGGCCGGATCCTGCTCGGCGCCGCAACGGACATCGCCGAGCAGATCGTCGCCGAGATGGAGCGGATCCCGGGGTGCGTGCGGTGCACGTACGCGGGCTCGCTGCGCCGGATGCGGGAGACCATCGGCGACATCGACGTCCTGGTGGCGGCCGACCGGTCCGCCCCGTTCATGACGGCGCTCACCGAGCTCCCGCACACGGCCGAGGTCGTCGTGCAGGGGGCGAAGAAGACCTCCGTGCGCACCGGCGCCGGCCTCCAGGTCGACCTGCGCGTCCTTCCGCCCGCCTCCTGGGGAGCGGGACTCCAGTACTTCACCGGGTCCAAGGCGCACAACGTCCGCACCCGCGCGCTGGCCGTGCGCCAGGGGCTCAAGCTCTCCGAGTACGGCCTCTTCGACGCCGGGAGCGGCGAGAACCTCGCCTCGGAGACCGAGGAGGAGATCTACGCCCGGCTCGGACTGCCCTGGATCCCGCCGCCGTTGCGGGAGGACCGCGGCGAGGTCGCGGCGGCCCTGCGCGGCGAACTGCCCGCCCTCGTGGCGGAGGACGACATCCGCGGCGACCTGCACACCCACACCGACCTCACCGACGGGCTCGCCTCCCTGGAGGACATGGTGGCCGCCGCTGCCGCCCGCGGCTACGCGTACTACGCGGTCACCGACCACGCGCCGGACCTCGCGATGCAGCGCATGACGCAGGAGAAGATCCTGGCGCAGCGCGAGCGGGTCCGGGCACTGGACCGCACGGTGCGCGGGATGCGGCTGCTGCACGGCACGGAGCTCAACATCGGCCCGGACGGCGGCCTGGACTGGCCCGACGCGTTCCTGGCGGACTTCGACCTGTGCGTGGCCTCCGTCCACTCCCACTTCGGCCAGAGCCGGCAGGCCATGACCCGGCGCTTCATCCGGGCCTGCGAGAACCCGAACGTCGCCGTCATCGGCCACCCCACCACCCGGCGGATCGGACGCCGGCCCGGCGTGGACGCCGACTTCGACGCCGTCTTCGAGGCCTGCGCGCGAACGGGCACCGCGCTGGAGATCAACGCGCATCCGGAGCGCCTCGACCTGGGCGACGAGGACATCCTGCGGGCGAAACGCCACGGGGTGAAGTTCGCCGTGAACTCGGACGCGCACGCGACCACCCACCTGCCCTACCTGCGCTACGGGGTGGGCACGGCGCAGCGCGGCTGGCTGACGAAGGACGACGTCGTCAACGCCTGGCCGTGGACGCGGCTGCACCGCTTCCTGCGGGCGAAGCGCGGCTGACCCGTGACGGGTCCGGCCCGCCCCCGTCATCGGGGGCGGGCCGGGGCGCGCACGGGGCGGGTCAGTTGTTCTGGGTGGCGTCCGAGTCCGCCTCGGCGGCGGCGCTCTCGGCGTCGTCCAGCTTCTTCTGCATGTCCTGGACGGTCGCGTCGTCGGCGCCGCCCACGGACTGGGTGGCCTTCGGCGAGGCGCTCGCGCCCGGCATGCAGCCGGTGAGCACCAGCGCCGCCCCCGTGAGCAGGACCGCCAGCCCCAGCGCGGCGCGGCGCGGGACGGTCACTTGGACCCCTGCGCGGAGCACCAGGTGCTGACGGACTTCAGGTCGTCCTGCCGCTTCTGGAGGGTGGGCAGCAGGCTCTTGCGGAAGGTCAGGCGGTCGTTCAGGTAGGTGTGGACCTCGGTGTGGCCGGCGGTCTGGGCGTTCGCGACGCGCTGCTCCAGCCGCGCGACGGAGCCGGGGACGGTGACGTCACCGTTCAGCCGGTTGATCGCGGTGGTGATCCGCGTCTGCGTCTTCGGCAGGCGCTTGCAGATGGCCTTGGCGCCGTCGCCCTTCGGCGCGGACTTGGCCGTCTTGGGGGCGGCGGGGGCGGGACTGGCGCTGTCGGCCTGCGCGGGAGCGGCGGCGAACAGGGCGCCGGCCAGCGCGACGGCGCCGATCACGGCAGCGGTCCTACGGTTCGGGAGCATGGCTGTATCCCCTTCGGTACGAGCGGGCCGGCTCACTGGCGGCCGACCGGACAGGACGGTAGGGGGCCTCTTTGTGGAATCTTTGTGAGTCCGGGCGGGTCCGCCGAAGCTCAGTCGGCCCGGGAGATCCAGTCCCGCCGTACCGGCAGCCGCAGCGTCGGGGATTCCGGCGCCGACAGGGGCAGGCGCACCTCGAAGCGGGTGCCCGTGCCCCCGGGCGGCGTCCCGACGGCGACCGTGCCGCGGTGCAGGGCCGCCTGCTGGGCGACGAGCGTCAGCCCGAGCCCGGACCCGGGGCTGCCCGGGCGGTGGTGGAACCGCCGGAAGACGGCCTCCCGCTCGCCGGGCGGGATGCCGGGGCCCGCATCGTCCACGGTGAGCACCGCGCAGCCGGCCTCCGCGCGCAGCCGTACCGCGATGCGGGGCGGCTCGTCCGGCAGCCGGCCGTGCACCACGGCATTGCCCAGCAGGTTGGCGAGCAGGATCTTCAGCCCGGGGTCCCAGCCGAACACCCGCAACTCCGGCGGGAGTTCCACGTCCAGCCGGGCCGCTGGGTGATGGCGGGCGGTCTCGCCGGCCACGGTGTCCACGAGCTCGCACAGGTCGAGCGGGGCAAAGGCGGACACCTCCACCAGATCGCCCCGCGCGAGCATCCGCAGGGCCGTGAGCAGGTCCAGCAGGCGGGCGTGGTCGCTCTGCAAGTCGGTTACGATCTCGGCCCGTTCGGCGGCCGGCAGGTCGGGATGGGCGGCGAGGACGTCCAGGTCGGTCCGCATGCTCATCAGCGGTGTGCGCAGCTCGTGCGAGGCGGCCGAGGAGAACGAGCGGGCGGTGTCCAGCGCCTGCGCGGTCCGGGCGGCCTGCTCCTCGTACCGGGTCAGCAGCTGGCCGATGGCCGAGGACAGTTCGTCCACCTCGGTGATGTGCGAGGGTGTGCTGGCGAAGGCGGCCGCGCCGGCCCCCGGGTCGAGCTCGGCGGCCCGGCGGCTCAGCTTCCGGACGGACGCGGTGGCCCGGCCGGCCAGCCCGTACGCGAGCAGTCCGGAGACCGGCGCCGCGAGCAGGGCCACCAGCAGCACGCGGCGGCGTACGGCGACGACCTGCGGGTCGGCGGCCGAGGCCGGGGTGAACAGCCACAGCGTGCCCGGCGCGGGCCCCTTCACCGGGACGGTCAGCACCCGCCAGGCGCGGCCCTTGGCCCGGACGGTGACGGGCCCGTCGGGTGTCTGCTCGGGCAGTCGCACCGGTTCGGCGGGCTGCGGGCCGCCCTCCAGGACGGTGGCGCCGGTCGCCGCCCGGACCCGGATGCCCGCGTCGAGGACGTCGCCGAGGACCTTGCGGTGCTGGTTCTGCTCGGCCTTCGGCCGGCCGTTCAGGTCGGCGGTGAGCATCGTCTTGACGTCGGGGAGGACGGCCGAGGCGCGGTCCTGGAGCCGGGTGTCCTGCTGCTGGTGCAGATCGCGGCTGACCAGGCCGAGCACCAGCAGCCCCGCGGCGAGCACCAGCAGGGGCACCACCACGGTCACCGAGAGCGCGATGCGGGTGGCGAGCTTCACGATCCGCTCCGGGGCTCGGGCACGCGCAGGACGAAGCCGACCCCGCGCACGGTGTGGATCAGCCTCGGGCGCCCGCCCTCCTCCAGCTTCCGGCGCAGGTAGCTGACGAAGGTGTCGACGGCGTCGCTGCGGACCTCGAAGTCGTAACCCCACACCCGGTCGAGCAGCTGGTCCCGGGTGAGGACGATCCCGGCGTTGCGCACGAGCTGGACCAGCAGCTCGAACTCGCGCCGGGTCAAGTGGAGTTCGGCCCCGTCCTGGCGCACCTGCCGGCTCGCCTCGTCGATCACGAGCGGGCCGGCGCGCAGCACGTCCGCCGGTGCCCGGTCCGGGCGGCGGCGCAACAGGGCGGTCAGGCGCAGGACGAGCTCCTCCAGCGCGAACGGTTTGACCAGGTAGTCGTCGGCCCCGGCCTGCAGTCCGGCGATGCGGTCCGCGACCTCGTCGAGGGCCGACAGCATCAGCACGGGAGTCTCGTCCCCCCCGGCGCGCAGCGTGCGGCACACCTCGGTACCGGTGAGGCCGGGCATCGATACGTCCAGGACGAGCACGTCCGGGCTGCGGTCGGCGAGCGCGGCCAGCGCGCCGGGCCCGTCCTCGGCGAGGAGCACGGTGAAGCCGCTCAGCCGCAGCCCGCGCTCCAGGGAACGGCGGATTGCGGCGTCGTCGTCCGCCACCAGTACCAGTCCGGTGGATGTGCTGCCGGTCACCCTGTCCTCCTCGCGCGGCGTCGTCGCAGGCAGCGCCGACCCTCTCACGGCGCCCGGAGCACGCGGAAGGCGGGGTGAGCGGGGGTGCGCAGGGTGTGGGGGAGGTGCTAGAGGGCCGTCTCCCTCCGGAGGGCTTGCGCGAGGTGTCCGGTGGTGTGGCGCAGGGCACGCGGGATCCGCGGGCCCGACCCGATGGTGCGGGTCGTGCGGGCCAGGGCGTTGAGGGCGCGGACGGAGCCGATGTCCGGGACGCGGTCCACGAGGTCGGACAGCCACGCGTCCGTTTCCCGCCACGCGCCGGCCCGGGCCAGTACGGACGCCAGCTCGGCGGGGAAGAGAGACCGGTAGGCGGGCGCCCCGTCCGCCGCGGTCGCCTCGTACAGGAGGGCGGCCGCCCCGTCCAGGTCGCCGAGGTCGGCGAGGGCGAGCCCGTGGTGACCGTCGAGCTCCGAGCGGTCGAACCACCAGGTCCAGGCAGGATCGCCCGCCGAGGGCCCGTCCGCCAGGAGCTCGCGGGCCGCGGACAGCGACCGCAGCGCCCGGCGGCGCTGCCGGAGCCGGGCCCGGGCGCGCGCCTCGCGCACGTGGAAGATGGCGGCCACCCGCGCCGGCAGCTCCCGGCCGGCCAGGACGGACGACGAGATGCGCAGCGACGCGGCGGGGCGCCCGAGGTGGTCCTCCTGGAGGCAGAGCACGGAGAGCACGAGCAGTTCGACGGAGCGGCTCTCCCGGGGCAGGGTGCGGGCCAGGGCCAGTGCCCGGCGGCTGCAACGCCGCGAGGTCCCGTGCCGCTCCGCGTCGAAGAGGATCCAGGCGGCGACCTGGAAGAGCTCCATCAGCGCCGACCGTTCGGCCGCGCCGACGCCTGCCCCCGCCGCATCCGTCACTGCGCCCGCGCCCGCGTCCGCCCCCGACGCCTGCGCCACCGCGCCCGCGCGTCCGCGGTGCAGCCGGACGGCGGTTGCGACGGCGCGCAGTGC
>LJCW01000038.1 GCA_001298555.1 Actinobacteria bacterium OV450 | reverse complement strand
GGGCGGCGGGGGGTGCCGTGCGACGCGGGCGCGGCGCCGACGGGCCGACGGGGGGGCCGGGCTGCGGCCGGGGCCCCCGCCCTGCCCGGCGTCCCGGGCCGCAAACGTCAGCCGCCCCGGGGGGCGGCCGCACACGCCCCGGTTGGCCGACCCGCCGCTCGGGGGCCCCGGGCGCGGCGGACGCAGGCGTGCACGACGGGCGCGCCGCTGCCCCCGCCCCCGGCCCGCCGGGCCGATAGTGGGGAGCTGTGAGCAACGGGTCAGAGGAACACAGCGAAGAGGGCGGCGCCTGGTCCGGGTCCGCCGGGGCACAGGCGTTCGCGGCGGTGGAGGCGGCCACGGACTGGCTGCTGGGCTATCCGTTCGTGTTCGAGGCGCTGTCCGGCCGGATCGGCGAGGACGACGTGCTCGTGGACTACGGCTGCGGGCCGGGGCGGGCGCGCGACCGGGCGGCGCGGGTGCTGGGCGCGCGGGTGCTGGGGGTGGACACGTCGGCGGAGATGCTGGCGATGGCCCGCAGCACGGCGCCGATGGTGGCGGAGTTCCACCTGGTCAGGGACGGCCGGGTGACCGGCCTGCCCGACGGGTGCGCGGACGCGGTGATGTGCAACCACGTCCTGGCCTCGCTGCCCACGGAGGAGGCCGTGCTCGGGGTGTTCGCGGAGATCCGCCGGCTGCTGCGGCCCGGGGCCCCGTTCGTGCTGCTGACCAGCGACCCCGCGTGCACGGACCTGGAGTACACGTCACTGCGCGTGGGCACGGCGGGGGCCTCGTACGGGCCGGGCGACGAGATGCCGCTGCGGCTGCGGCGCACCGACGGCAGCTGGCAGGAGGTGCTCAACCACGCCTGGCCCGTGGACCGGTTGCCGCCGCTCCTCGAAAGCGCCGGGTTCCGCGCCGTCGGCCAGCGCCGGCCGACGGTGGACGAGGCGTCGGCCCTGGCCGACCCCGAGCTCGTGGAGCGCTACCCCTGGACGGCGGAGCGGGCCGCACCGCCGCTCGTGATCAGCTCCGCCCTCGCGGCCTGAGCGGCCTGAGGGCGGGGCGGAGGGCGTTGTCGGTGGCGGCGCCTACGCTGGCCGGCATGCGAGCCTCAGGAACCTTCACCGTTGCCGAGTTCACCCCGGCGCCCGTACCGGGCCCGGAGATCGAGACCGCGATGCCCGTCGGTGTCGCCACGATGCGCAAGCGGTACGACGGCGAGGTGGCCGGCCGGTCCGCGACGCTGTTCACCTCCGCGTTCGACCACTCCAGCGGGACGGGGACGTACGTCGCCATGGAGTCCTTCGAGGGATCCCTGAACGGGCTGGAGGGCGCCTTCAACTTCGCGCATGGGGCGACCACCCTCGGCGAGGGCAGACAGGACGAGTTCTTCGCCATCGTCCCGTCCAGTGGCACGGGTGCGCTGGCGGGGATCGCGGGGGCGGGCGGCATGGCGGTGGACGCCGACGGCACCCACCGGATCTGGTTCGACTACGAACTCGGCCCGTAGCGGCTCCGGTCGGGGCGGGCGCGGCGGCGGTGCCGGGAATCGGCGGGGACGCGTGCGGCGCGTCCGGCGATCCGGAGCGTCGGTTCCGTTAGGTTGAGGGCCGCTCCTCCAGCGCGTATGACGCGGATTCCCGGCCAGCACCCCCCGGAGACCACCGTGTTCCCCTCTCCTGTCCGTGTTCGTCGCCATGCCCACGGCCCCCGGGCGGCTCACGTCGCCCGGTTGGGCCGGTTCACCCGCTTCGCCCGGTGGAAGACCGCGGCCCTGGGTGTGCTCGCCCTGGTGGGTGCGCTCGTCGCGGGTGCACCGGCCGCCGCTCCCTCCCCGTGGGCGGCGCACGTACGGGCGGTGACCGCCGTGCCCGGGACACCGGGCAGCGCCACCCCCTTGTCGGGGTACGCCATCCGGTCGACCGCCGAGGTCGGCGAGGCGGCGGCGGTCGTCTCCGCCCCCGGCTACCGGACGACCGGCTGGCACCCGGCCGGGCCGCGCTCCACCGTGCTGGCCGCACTGGTCGCGGAGGGCAGACATCCCGACCCCTTCTACTCCACGGACCAGCAGCGCATCCCGGCCGCCGAGTTCAGCGTGCCGTGGTGGTTCCGCGCCGAGTTCACCGTGGACGACACCGCAGCGCGCACGTACCTGGACTTCAGCGGGGTCGTCTCCGCGGCGGACGTGTTCGTCAACGGCAAGCAGATCGCCACCGCGGCCGCGGTGGCCGGCGCGTACACCCGTCACGAGATCGACGTGACGGGCCTGGTCCGGGCCGGTGCCAACGCGGTGGCCTTCCGGATCAGTCCCAACAACCCCCGCAAGCACCTCACCATGGGCTGGCTGGACTGGCTGCAGCCTCCCCCGGACGAGAACATGGGCATCGTCCGCGACGTACTCGTCCGGCGCGGCGGCCCCGTCGCCCTGCGCGACGCCCACGTACTCACCCGCCTGGCCCTGCCCTCCCTGGCCACCGCGGACCTGACCGTCAAGGCGCAGGTCCGCAACGAATCGGCGGACGCCGTCACCGCCACGGTCTCCGGTGCCATCGGTTCGGACGACGGCACGTCCATCGCCCTGCGCCGGGACGTTCCCCTGGGCGCGCACGAGACGAGGACGGTGGTCTTCGCCCCGGCCGACACCCCGGAGCTGCACCTCGTCTCACCCCGCGTGTGGTGGCCGGCCGCGATGGGCCCGCAGCACCTCTACGCACTCGACCTGGCGGTCACGGTCCCCGGAGCCGGGACCGCGGCCGGGGCGGATGCCGAGGCCGGTGCCGGTGCGGGTGCCGGTGCCGTCTCCGACCGGGCCCGCCACGGCTTCGGCATCCGCAGCGTGCAGGCCCCCCTCAACAAGGACGGCGCCCGCCAGTACTCCGTCAACGGGAAGCCCCTGCTGATCCGGGGCGCCGGCTGGTCTCCTGACGAGCTGCTGCGCTGGGACCCCGTCTACACCGAGGACCGGCTGGCGTACGCCCGCGACCTGGGCCTCAACACCCTGCGACTGGAAGGCCATCTGGAACAGGACGAGTTCTTCGACCTCGCGGACCGCTACGGGATCCTCACCCTGCCCGGCTGGCAGTGCTGCACCAAATGGGAGGGCGAGGTCAACGGCACCGAGGCGGGGGAGAGCTGGACCGAGGCCGATCACCCCGTCGCCAAGGCCTCCATGGCGGCCGAGGCCGCACGCCTGCGCGACCACCCCAGCGTCATCTCCTTCCTCATCGGCAGTGATTTCGCCCCCGACGCGGAGATCGAGAAGGGCTACGTCGATGCGCTGAAGGCCGCCGACTGGCCCACCCCCGTGATCCCCGCGGCCTCCGCCAAGTCGGCACCGCTGACCGGCCCTTCGGGGATGCGGATGCCCGGCCCGTACGACTGGGTGCCGCCCGGCTACTGGTACGACAAACGGGAGGGCGGGGCCACCGGCTTCAACTCCGAGACCAGTGCGGGCCCCGACGTCCCCACCCTCGACACGCTGCGCCGCATGATGTCCCCGGCCGAGCTGACCGCCCTCTGGAAGGACCCGGCCGCACCGCAGTACCACCGCTCCCCCTCGCGCACGTACGCCACGCTCAAGCTGTACGACGACGCGCTGTCCGCCCGGTACGGCGCGCCGGCCAGCCTGGAGGACTACGTGGCGAAGGCGCAGCTCGCCCAGTACGAGAACGTCCGCGCGCAGTACGAGGCGTACGCGCGCAACGCCACCGACGCCTCGAAGCCGTCCACGGGGGTCGTGTACTGGATGTTCAACAGCGGCTGGACCTCGCTGCACTGGCAGCTCGTGGACCGCTTCCTCGACCAGGGCGGTGCGTACTTCGGTGCGAAGAAGGCGAACGAGCCGCTGCACATCCAGTACTCCTACGACGACCGCACCGTGGCCGTCGTCAACCGCCGTGCGGCGCCGGTATCGGGGCTGACCGCGCGGGTCACCCTCTTCAACACGGACGGGACGCAGAAGTACGACCGGACGGTGACCGGCCTCGGTGTCGGCGGGGACGGGGCGAAGGCCGTCGCGCTGACGCTCCCCGCCACGGTCGACGGGCTGTCCACCACGCATCTCGCACGGCTGGTCCTGACCGACGCCGCCGGCCGTGAGGTGAGCCGCAACGTGTACTGGCTCTCCACGCGCCGCGACGTCCTCGACTACGACGAGAGCGACTGGTGGCACACGCCGACCACGGCCTACGCCGACCTCACCGGGCTGCGGTCCATGGCGCAGGCGTCCGTGTCCGCCACGGCGACGACGACCGTCGACCCCGGGTCGCCGGCGACGTCCACGACGACCGTCACCGTACGCAACACCGGCACCGGCGGCACCCCGGCCCTCCTCACCGACCTCCACCTGGTCGATGCCAAGAACACCCCGGTCCTGCCGGTCCGGTGGTCCGACAACCAGATCAGTCTGTGGCCCGGCGAGTCGGCGACGCTGACGGCGACCTACCGCACCGCCGACCTGCACGGCTCCGCTCCCCACATCAGACTCACCGGGTGGAACACCCCCGCCACCACCCTCCCCGCCCCGCGGTAGGCCCGGCACCCACTCGACCGGCCCGCCGTCCGGGGGACCGCGCCCCATGGGGCAGGATGGCAGCCCGTTCCGGAATGCGCACGCGTGCCCGAACGCGGCTCCATGCACGACAAACTGACAGGTGACAAGGTGACGACACACCTCATACGACGGCCCGCAGCGTCCGTCGCCGCTCCCCCGGTCCCGCGCCGAGCGGAGGGCGTCCGTTGAACCGGGAACTCGTCCTGCACGACTGGCTGGTGGCCGGGATCGCACTGGCCGCGGGTGCCGTGGCCGGACTGCTCCTGCGGGCCCTGATGCGCTGGCTGGGCCGGCACGCCGAGCGGACGCGGTGGAGCGGGGACGACATCATCGTCGACGCGCTGCGCACCCTCGCCCCGTGGGCCGCCTTCATCGCCGGCGTCGCGGTGGCCGCCTCGGCCCTGCCGCTCACCACGCGGGTCCTGGGCTTCGTGAACCAGTCGCTGACCGCCATTCTGATCCTGATCGCCACGTTCGGCGCCGCCCGGGTTGTCGCGGGGCTCGTCCAGTCCGTGGCGGGGGCGCGGACCGGAGTGGCCGGATCCGCGACCATCTTCGTGAACATCACGCGGATCGTGGTGCTCGTGATGGGCGTGCTCGTGGCACTCGAAACCATGGGCGTGTCCATCGCGCCGCTGGTCACGGCACTCGGCGTGGGCGGTCTGGCGGTGGCCCTGGCCTTGCAGGACACGCTCGCCAACCTCTTCGCCGGCGTGCACATCCTCGCCTCGAAGACCGTGCAGCCCGGCGACTACATCCGCCTCAGCAGTGGCGAGGAGGGGTACGTCGTCGACATCAACTGGCGCAACACCGTCGTCCGCAACCTGTCGAACAACCTGGTGATCATTCCCAACGGGCGTCTCGCGCGGACGAACATGACCAACTTCACGCAGCCCGAGCAGCAGCTGTCGATCCTGGTCCAGGTGGGCGTGGGCTACGAGAGCGATCTGGAGCACGTCGAGCAGGTGACCCTGGAGGTCGTCGACACCGTGATGGCCGACATCAACGGCGCGGTCCCCGACCACGAGGGCAAGGTGCGGTTCCACACCTTCGCGGACTCCAGGATCAACTTCACGGTGATCCTGGGCGTCGGCGAGTTCAGCGACCAGTACCGCATCAAGCACGAGTTCATCAAGCGGCTGCACCAGCGGTTCCGGACGGAGGGCATCTCGATCCCCGCTCCCACCCGGACGGTCGCCCTCCAGCAGGACGCCGTACAGGTGCCGGCGCCGGTGCCGCACCAGCGCGAGGCCTCCACGGTCGTCCGCTAGCGCCGGTAGAGCTCCCGGGCGCGGGCCTCGTCGAGGGGACGGTCCGGCGGCAGGTGGAGGAAGTACTCCACCTGCCACGCCTGGGTGCGGCCGGCCTGGCGGTTGGTGGTGGAAACCCAGGGCGGATAGACGCGCAGGCCCCGCTTCCCGCCGGCTCCGTCGACCGAGACGACCCCGTGCCGGACGAGCGCGTCCACCGGGAAGACGAACTGGCCGAAGCCGTCGTCGTCATGGCTGCCGATGACGAAGAGGTCCACGGGGTCGGCGGTGTCGAAGGGCCGGATGGGCCCGTCCGCGGACCTCTGCCACACGGTGACGAACTGGCCGGCCTTGGCGGGAGTCGTCTTGGCCGCACGGAACCGGACGGGCCGTCCGTCGAGGGCGAAGGCACACGCGGCGTACTCCGCGCCCTCGGCTTCGGGGACCGGCTGCGAGCACGTGAATCCGAACGGGTCGTAGACCCGTGCCTTGGCCACGAGGAGATCGTCGTGGACCCGGGTCGTGTCCGGCCACGGCCGGACACCGGCGGATGGCCGGTGACCGGGCGTGGGCGGGTGATCGGCGGGACGCTCTCGGTGGCTCGTCATCCGTTCACCCTGCCACGGACGCCCCGCCCGCACGGAACCGGGAGGCGCGGCGGGGACGACGACGGTGTCCGGGTACGTCACCCCGCACGTGCCGGACCAGAACGTGTCGGCGCGCAGCGACCAGGTGGCCCTCACCCGCGCGGAGCAGCCGTGAGCGCTACGCCGGCGCCGGAAGGGTGAGCTCGAAGCGGCAGCCGCCGGAGACGTTGCGGACGTGCGCGTGCCCGTCGTGGGCCTCGACGATGCCCCGGACGATCGCCAGGCCCAGGCCCGCGCCGGCCGGAGGGGTGCGGGCGGCGCTGCCGCGCCAGCCGGTGTCGAAGACGCGCGGGAGGTCCTCCTCCGGAATACCGCCGCAGGCGTCGGTGACCGAGAGCACCACGGATCCCTCGCGCGATTCGGCGGCGATCGCGACCGTGCCGTCGGCCGGAGTGTGGCGGATGGCGTTGACCAGCAGGTTCGACAGGACCCTGGTCATCTCCTTGCCGTCGACCTGCACCGGGAGCGGAGCGATGCCGTCGCCGACCAGCCGTACGCCGTGCTCGCGGGCCAGGGCGTCGGTGCCGGCCAGCGCGTCGCCCACGAGGTCGTAGAGGGACATCCGGGTCGGGCTGAGACTGAGGGCGCCCGCGTGGATGCGGGAGAGCTCGAAGAGGTCGCCGACCATGGAGTTGAGGCGGTCGACCTCGGTGCGGATCTGCCGGTGGTAGCGGGCCGGGTCGGCGGCCATGCCGTCCTCCAGCGCCTCCGACATGGCGCGCAGACCCGCGAGCGGGGTCCGCAGGTCGTGCGAGATCCAGGCCACCAGTTCCCGCCGCGAGGTCTCCAGGGCCCGCTCGCGCTCGCGGGACGCGGCCAGGCGTTCGCTGGTCAGGGCCAGTTCGCGGCTGAGCGCGGTGAGTTCGGCGGGGGCGGGCACGGTGGGTGTGGTGAACGTGCCCGCTTCGCCGAAGGCCCGCGCCGCGCGGACGAGTTCCCGGCAGCGCAGCACGACCTGCCGGCCGAGCAGCAGGGCGGTGCCCAGCGAGACGGCGGCGGCCACGGCGGTGACCGTGGTCACGACGGCCAGGTCATGGGAGGAGAGGAACATCGCCCAGGCCACGGTGAGGGTCCCGGCGAGCATCGCGGACACGGCGACGGCGGCGACGACGGTGAGGGAGACGGCGACGCTGCGCCGCCGCAGTATCCGCAGGGCGAGCGCGCCCAGTGCTCCGGCGGCGCCCGCGCCGAGGAGCGCGTACAGGGCGATCAGCAGCAGGTCACTCATGGCCGTCCGCCGTCCCGGGAGTCGTGGCGGGTGCGGCGGGGGCGGGGTGGGTGTCGAAGCGGTAGCCGGCGCCCCACACGGTCTGGATCAGCCGGGGGCTCGCCGGATCGTCCTCGATCTTGCCTCGGAGCCTGCGGATGTGGACGGTGACGGTGGACAGGTCACCGAAGTCCCACCCCCAGACCTCGCGCATGAGCCGCTCCCGGTCGCAGACCTGCCCGGGGTGTCGCAGGAAGTACGCGAGGAGGTCGAACTCCCTCAGGGTGAGGGCGAGTTCCGCGCCGTCCTTGGTGACCCGGCGGGCCGCCGGGTCCAGGCTCAGGCCGGCCGCGGTGAGCCGGGGTCCGGCTGCGGCCGGTGCGGCGGGGACGGCCCGGCGCAGTACGGACCGGACCCGCAGGACGAGCTCGCGCGGGCTGAAGGGCTTGGTGACGTAGTCGTCCGCGCCGACTTCCAGGCCCAGGATCCGGTCGTCCTCGTCGCCGCGGGCGGTGAGCATGATGACCGGGACGGGCGGGAGCCCCGGCTGCCCGGCTCCGCGCTCGCGGGCCCGGAGCCGCCGGCAGACCTCCAGCCCGTCCATGCCCGGCAGCATCAGGTCGAGGACGACCAGGTCCGGGCGCTGTTCCTCGGCGGCGCGCAGCGCGGCGGGTCCGTCGGCGGCCAGACGCACGGTGAAGCCGGCCCGGTCGAGGTATCCGGCCACGACCTCCGAGACGGTCGGGTCGTCGTCCACCACCAGGACGCTGCCCAGGGCCCGGTCCGGGGCGTCCGTCCCACCGGTTTCGACGGAGCCGCGGCCCTCGTCCGTGCTGTGCGCATTGCTGACTGCCATGGCCCAAGCCTGACATCCGCGCCGGTCCGCGGGTACCGCGGGTTCCCCCGATCCTGCACGGCGTCCGCGTTTCGTAAGGACTGGAAGCCCCTTTCGTCCGCGTCCGGTTCCTACGGTGTGGAGCGTGACTGATTCTGCTTGTGTGCCGCCCCGGGCGGACCTCGTACTGCCGTGCCTCGACGAGGCGGAGGCGCTCCCCTGGGTGCTGGCGCGGGTGCCGGCCGGGTGGCGGGCCATCGTCGTCGACAACGGATCCACCGACGGCTCCGCCGACATCGCCCGTCGGCTGGGCGCGACCGTGGTGCACGAACCCCGGCGCGGTTTCGGCGCCGCCTGCCACGCGGGGCTGCTCGCCGCGCGCGCCGACCTCGTCTGCTTCTGCGACTGCGACGCCTCCCTGGATCCCGGCCTGCTGGCCCCGATGGCGGCCCGGGTCGCGGCCGGCGAGAGCGATCTGCTGCTCGGCCGGCGCCGCCCGCAGGGGCGCGGGGCGTGGCCGCCGCACGCCCGCGCCGGGAACCTCGCGCTGGCGCGGATGCTGCGCCGGCGTACGGGGCTGCGGCTGCACGACCTCGGACCGATGCGGGTCGCGCGCCGCGAGGCGCTGCTGGGCCTGGAACTGACGGACCGGCGCAGCGGATACCCGCTCCAGATGGTCGTCCGGGCCGCCGACGCGGGCTGGCGGGTGGCCGAGACGGACGTCCCGTACCGGCCGCGCTCGGGGAAGTCGAAGGTCACCGGCACCTGGCGGGGTACCTGGCAGGCGGTCCGGGACATGCGGCGGGTGCTGGCCGAGGCACCCGCCGCCCGGCCCGTCCCGGACGGCGGGATCCCCGCATGAGCACGCACACGGAACCCGCGGGCACCCTCCTCGTCGTCGCCAAGGCGCCGGTCCCGGGCCGGGTCAAGACGCGTCTGACCCCGTATTTCACCCCGCAGCAGGCCGCGGGCCTGGCCTGCGCCGCGCTCCGGGACACCCTGGACGCGGTGCTGGCCGCTCCGGCCGGGCGGCGCGTCCTCTGCCTCGACGGCGCGCCGGGGCCCTGGCTGCCCGGAGGCATCGAGGTGGTGCCGCAGGGCTCGGGCGGACTCGACGCCCGGCTGGCCGCGGCCTTCGCCCTGTGCGACGGTCCGGCGCTGCTGATCGGCATGGACACCCCGCAGGTGACCCCGGAGCTCCTCGCGGAGGGCCTCGACTTCACCGGTGCCGACGCCTGGTTCGGTCCGGCCCCGGACGGCGGTTTCTGGGCCCTCGGGCTCGCCGAGCCCGACCCGGCGCTGCTGCTGGGCGTCCCCATGTCCGTCCCGCACACCGGTCGGGTGCAGCGCCTGCGGCTGACGGAGTCCGGCCGGACCGTACGGGACCTCCCTTCGCTGCGGGACGTGGACACTCCGGACGATGCCGTCCGGGTCGCGGCCCGCGCGCCGGGGACCCGGTTCGCCGCCCTGCACGCCGAACTGTGCGCGGCCGTACGGTGACCGCGCAGCTGGCGGAGCCCGCCGGGGCCTGGCGGGCCGATCCTTACGCCGACGCCCTGCGCACCGGCCGGGGGCCCCTCTACCTGCGCCGCAGCGACGGCTGGCTGCTGCCGCTGGAGGTGGAGCGCTGGTGTGCCGAACCCGACGGCGCCGATGCCACCGTGCTGGCCCGCTGCCGCGGCCCGGTCCTCGACATAGGCTGCGGCCCGGGCCGGCTGGTCGCCGCCCTCGCCCGCCTCGGGCACACGGCGCTGGGTGTGGACGTCACCCCGGAGGCCGTGGCCCGTACGGTGCGCACCGGCGGCAGCGCGCTGTGCCGGTCCGTGTTCGACCCGCTGCCCCGCGAGGGCCGCTGGGGGACGGTCCTGCTGATCGACGGGAACATCGGCATCGGCGGGGATCCCGGCGCACTGCTGCGCCGGGGCGCCGGGCTCGCCGCCCCGGACGGTTCCCTGCTGGTGGAGGTGGCCGCGGTGGACGTCGACGAACGCGTCGAGGTGCACGTCGACGACGGCCACGGCGGCCGCGGGGCGCCGTTCGCCTGGGCCCGGCTCGGCGCGCGTGCGCTGCGCGCCGAGGCGGCGGACGCGGGCTGGACCCGGACGCTGACCTGGCAGGCCGAGGGCCGCACGTTCGTACAGCTGCGGCGCTGACCGGCGGCCCTGGCCGCCGCCCGGGGCCGCCGGGCGGGGCATGCGGGCGGGGCATGCGGGCTGCCGCCGGGCGGGGCATGCGGGCGGGGCATGCGGGCGGGGCATGCGGGCGGGGCATGCGGAAACGGCTGACGCGACACCGCGTCAGCCGTTTGCGCGTGTCCCGCGGCTCAGGGCCGCTGGCGCCTCCCGCGCAGCGCCGCGCGCGCCCCGGCGTACAACGCGGCGGCCACGGCGACGGCCGCCATGGTCAGCAGCCAGTTGCGCAGGTAGTCCAGCGGCAGCACCGTCGCGTTGGCCACCCCGCCCGGCCGCAGCAGCGGCGGCAGGGCGATCGCCGTCAGGGAGCCCGCGACGATCAGGGCGGCGCGCGGGACCCCGCGCAGGCGCAGGCCCGCGGCGCCGGCGAGGGCGGCGACCGCGAACACGAGCGGCGCGATCAGTGCGTCGTGCAGGACCACGGCGCCCGCGAGCCACAGGGCGATCCGCCAGGGCGAGGGCTGCTGGACCAGCAGCGCGCCGCCGACGCCCATCAGGGCCAGCCCCAGCCCGGCCACCACGTAGCGGTAACCCATCACGCCACCTCCAGTCGGCCGACCCACTTGGTCTGGAGCACGCCGGGCCGGTCGGGCGCGATGATCCGCGCCGGGTAGCCGTGGTCCAGGGAGAGCTCCTCGCCGTTCAGGCGCAACGCCAGCAGGGTGAGCGGGTCCTGCGCGTGGTGGCGGCCCATCTCCATCACCCGGTACGCCCCTGCGGCCTCCAGCGACACCACCCGGGCCCGGGCGTCGGGGCCGCCCCCGGCGCGCTCCAGCAGGTCACGCACCCGCACCCCGGTCCAGCGGGCGTTCCTGCTCCAGCCCTCCACGCACGCGATGGGCAACGTCACCTCGTACTGCGGCAGCGCGCGCAGTTCGTCGAGGCCGAGGGTGTACGGGCGCGGGCCGGCGACGGTCAGCCGCCAGTCGCGCAGCGAAGCCTCGGTGACCCGGGCCGCGTCCGCCGTCCGGTTCACCGGCAGCCCCTGGGGTCCTGCGGCGGGATCGCGCGGGGCGAACAGGTCGAGCCGGCCGAGCGCGGAGACGGACTGCCCGGCGGTCGTCAGCGTCACCGCCCCCACGCCGGCGGCGACCGCGGCGAGCAGCGTGCGGCGGTCCGGGCCGTCCGCCTCGGGCAGGGCGAGCGTCCCCGGGGAACGGCGGGTCCAATGCGCGTGGATCTGCGGCCACTTCACCGCGACGTGCAGCATCAGCGCGCCGATCAGGAGCCAGGCCAGTGCGAAGTGCACGGGGACGAAGGAGAAGGGCCAGGGGTACCACTGGAAGGTGTTCAGCAGCCCGCTGAACAGCTCGAACACCCCGGCCGCCACGAGCACCGCCACGGCGGCCCGCTCCAGCGCCTGCCGCACCGACCGGAACGGCGGCCATGCGAACAGCCTCGGGTACACGGCCCACAGCTTCGCCAGGAGCAGCGGGATCGCCGCGATCCCGGAGACCACGTGGAGACCCTGGGTGAACCGGTAGCCCCAGTACGGGCGGCTCGGCAGCCGGTCGGTGAGCCAGACCGGCGGGTGCTGGAAGAAGTGGCTGAGCACTCCGGTCGTGAAACAGACGGCGAAGGCGAGCCCGAGCAGGCGGCCGAGGACGGTCGCGGTACGGGCGTCGTGCAAGCGCGCCTTGAACGTGACGGGCGGGCCGGCAGGGAATCGGAGGGGGAAGCGCATGCAGCCATGACACCCCCGAGTCGGCGTCTGCGGGAGGTTCGGACACCTTACGAAACACGGACATGGGAGGCTCAGGGCCCCGTTGCGGGGCCGTGGCCTGGAACGCTGCAGTGGTGAACCTGCGTACTTCCCCCGGCGTCTGCGCCGTCGCCGCCCTCCTCGCCGCCCTCGTCGCCGCCCTGGTGTGGACCGTCCGCCACGACGGCTACTTCTCCGACCCCGCCGGACTGTCCTGGCGGTACGCGGCCTGCTGGGCGCTGTTCGCCGTCGCCCTGCTCGCGCTGCGCCGGGTCCCGGCCGCCGCCGTCGTGCCGCTGGTGCTGGCGGGGGCCGTCGCGGTGACGGCGACGGGGCTGGTGGCGCCGCCCCGGACCAGCACCGACTCGTACCGCTACGCCTGGGACGGCCGGGTCCAGTCCGCCGGCAACTCCCCGTACGACCACGCACCGCAGGACCCCGCGCTGAGCCGGCTCCGCGATGCGTGGCTGTTCCCCACGGGAGCCGCCGCCTGCGCGGGCCCGGACCGGGCACGCATCCCGCAGACCGGTGCCCCGGAGCACCCGGGGACGACGGACGACGCCGGGAACACCGGCCGCAGGGCGCTCTGCACCCGGATCAACCGGCCCGCCGTGCACACGATCTACCCGCCGGTCGCCGAGGTGTACTTCCTGGCCGTCGACCGGCTCTCCCCCGCGGGCGCCCGGCACAAGCCGCTGCAGACCGGGGCCGGGCTGCTGTCCCTCGCCGTGACGGGCGCGCTGCTGCTGATCCTGCGCCGCCGGGGCACGGACCCGCGCAGGGCCGCGTACTGGGCGTGGTGCCCCGCCGTACCGATCGAGGCGGTCAACAACGCACACGTCGACGTACTGGGGGTGCTGCTCGCGGTGGCCGGGCTCGGGCTGGTGGCCGCGCCGGGACTCGGCCGCCGGGCCGGCGGCGGGCTGGTCCTCGGCGCCGCCGTCGCCACCAAGCTGATGCCGGCGGTCGTCCTCCCGGGAGCCCTGTCCGGGGTGCGCCGGGTGCGGGACGCGGTCGCCGTGCTGCTGCCGGCCGCCGTGGTGACGCTGCTCGCGTACCTGCCGTACGTCCTGCTCTCGCACGGTTCCGTCTTCGGCTACCTCGGCGGCTACGTGGCGGAGGAGGGGTACGAGGACCCCTCCTCCGGCTCCCGTTACGCACTGCTGCGGCTGGTGCTCCCGGACGCCTGGGCGCTGCCGGTGCTGCTCGCCGCGATGGCGGCGGTGACCGGGTACGTGCTGTGGCGCGGGGACCCCCGGCGGCCGTGGAGCGGCGCGCTGCTGGTGACGGGGTGGGCGTTCGCGCTGCTCACGCCCGGATATTCGTGGTACGCCCTGCTGCTCGTCGCGCTCGTGGCGCTGGACGGGCGCTGGGAGTGGCTGGGCATCGCGGTCGCGGGCCCCGCCGTCTACGTGACGGGCCGGGTGTTCGGCTCGCGCGAGGCGGTGAGTGCGACGGCGTACGGTCTCGCGGTGCTGCTGGTGCTCGTGGTCACGGTCGTGCGCAGGCGTGCGCTCGGCGCCGCCGGACGCCGCCGTTGACGCGTCAGGGCCGGTCGTACCAGGAGAACGCGGTGATCCGCCAGCCGTCCGGGGTGCGGACGAACTGGATGGTCTTGGTCCCGGCCCCTTCGAACGGCTGGCCGTCGAGGATCCCGGACTTGCGGTACTCGCCGAACCGTGACGCGATGTCCCCGGCGATGTCGGTGCGTTCGGAGGTCTCCCACTCGGAGAACTCGACCAGCCGGCCGTCGCCGAGGAGCTTGCGGCGGGGTTCGACGAACTCGTCGACGGTGTAGACCGTGAGCTCCGGACCGGTCTTGACGATCACTGCGCCCGGCAGGGTCAGCCGCCGGATCCGCTCCACGTCGGCAGCCCTGCCGCCCCGGTTGTCGAAGGCGCCGAAGAACTCGGCGGCCAGCGCGTCTATTTCGGCCTTGGACATGGCGCGACGCTAGCACGCGTGCGCGCGGGGCGTGCCGGATCCGCGCGGGCCTCCCTCGCCGGCGGCCGGATGCGCGATCCTGCTCGGTCCGCCGGGGTTTCGAGCAACTCTTGACATGCACGCGCCACTACGCTGCACTGTGGCCCACGTCCCCCGGCGTCCGCCGCCGGACGCAGCAGCACCCCTGAGACCCCCATCCCTCCCGAGACCTGGGGCTTGCCATGCGTGTGCTCGGACTGCTGATCGCCGCCGTCTGCGCGGTGTCCGCACTCTCCTCACCCGGTGTCGCCGTCGCCGGACCCGCGCCGGCGGGTGCCGCCACCGGGCCGCCGCAGACCGTTCCGGCGCTGCGGCAGTGGACGGCCGGCACCGGGGCCTACACCTTCACCGCGCAGACCCGGATCGTCGTCGATCCCGCCTCCGCCGCCGAACTGTCCGACGAGGCCGCCACGTTCGCCGAGGACCTGGAGGCGATGGCCGGGCGTCCCGTCGCCGTCGTCACCGCAGTCCCCTCCCCCGGTGACATCGCGCTCGGGCTCGGGGAGTCCGGACTGCCCGCCGAGGGCTACCGGCTGACCGTCGGGCCGTCCCTCACCATCCGGGCCGGAACCGGCGCCGGCGCCTTCTACGGCACCCGCACCGCACTCCAGTTGCTGCACCAGTCGGCCTCCGTGCCCGCCGGCACCGCGGTGGACTGGCCCGCCAAGGCGGAACGCGGGCTCATGATCGACCAGGGCAGGAAGTTCTTCACCGTCGACTGGGTCAGGCAGCACATCAAGGAGCTGGCCTACCTCAAACTCAACTACTTCCACTTCCACCTGTCGGACACCTTCGGATTCCGCCTGGAGAGCTCCACCCACCCGGAAATCGTCTCCGCCGACCACTACTCCCGGCAGGACATCGCCGATCTCGTCGCGCTCGGGCAGAAGTACCACGTCACGATCGTTCCCGAGATCGACACTCCGGGGCACATGAACGCCGTTCTGGCGGCCCACCCCGAGCTCAGGCTCAAGAACAGCTCCGGCGCGGCCAGCCCCGAGTTCATCAACCTCTCGCTGCCGGCCTCGTACGCCCTCGTCAAGGACCTGCTGAACGAGTACCTGCCGCTGTTCCCCGCCCCGTACTGGCACATCGGCGCGGACGAATACGTCACCGACTACACCGCGTACCCGCAGCTGCTCGGCTACGCCCGCGCGCACTACGGAGCCGGTGCCACCGCCAAGGACACCTACTACGGGTTCGTGAACTGGGCCGACGACCTGGTCCGGGCGAGCGGCAAGACGACCCGGATGTGGAACGACGGCATCAAGGCGGGCGACGGGACCGTCACTCCGCACGCCGGCATCCTCGTCGAGTACTGGTACAGCTACGGACTCACCCCGCAGCAGCTGGCCGCGGCCGGCCACACCGTCGCCAACGCGTCCTGGACACCCACCTATTACGTCCTCGGTGGCGCCAAACCCGACACCAGGTGGATGTACGAGACCTGGACCCCCGACCGCTTCGAGGGCGGCGCCACCCTCACCGACCCCTCGAAGAACCCCGGTTCGCTGCTCCACGTGTGGTGCGACAACCCCGCCGCCGAGACGCAGGACCAGATCGCCGCGGGCATCATGTACCCGCTGCGCGCCCTGGCCCAGCAGACCTGGGGCTCACCGAAGCCCGCGGCCGCGTACGCCGCGTTCACCCCGATCGCGGCCGCAGTCGGGCACAACCCCGCGTGGCCGGGGCTCGCCCAGCCCGGCAACCTCGCCCGCAACCGGCCGACCACCGCTTCCAGCACCGAGACCGCCGCCTTCCCCGCCTCCGCGGCCACCGACGGGGACGGCGGCACCCGCTGGTCCAGCGCGTACGCGGACCCGCAGTGGCTCCAGGTCGACCTGGGATCGAGCCAGGCCGTCGGCCGGGTGGTGCTGCGCTGGGAGGCTGCGTACGGCAGGGCATTTCGGATCCAGCTCTCCGACGACGCCGTCACGTGGCGCACCGTGTACTCCACCACGACGGGCGCCGGCGGGGTGCAGGAACTCACGGGGCTCTCCGGATCGGGCCGCTACGTCCGCGTGTACGGGACCACGCGCGGCACCGCGTACGGCTACTCGCTGTACGAGTTCGAGGTGTACGGCGACCCGTTGAGCGGCACCCGGACCCTCAGCGCGGCCGGCAAGGCCCTGGACGACCCGGCGAGCTCCGGCGCCTCCGGCACCCAGCTGATCACCTGGACACCGCACGGCGGCCCCAACCAGCAGTGGCGGCTGGTCCTCGGCGGCGACGGCGCCTACTCCATGGCCAACGGCTCGTCCGGGCTCTGCGCGGACGTCGCGGGCGGCTCCACCGCCGCCGGTGCGGCCGTCGTCCAGGCGAACTGCACCGGCGGCGACAGCCAGCGCTGGCTGATCACCGCCGTGGGCGGGGGCGAGTACACGGTGGCCAACAAGGGGAGCACGCTCCTGCTGACCACCGCATCCGCGGCGGACGGCGCCCCGGCCACCCAGCAGCCCGATTCCGGTTCGGGCTACCAGCGGTGGCGTATCGGCTGACCGGCCGGACTCCGGATCACGGCCGTCCCCCGGCCACGGCACCGCCGGGGGACGGCGCGGCCGCGAGCCGTGGAACACCCTGTCCACGACGCGCGTTGTGCGGGAGATGAAGGATCCCCAGCACCGCCACGCCCGCATCCAGAAGGAGTTACGCGTGAACCAGTCCGATGCCCCGCTGGTCCTCGATCCCGCCGGCGCCGACCGGCACGCCGAGCACCTGCTGCTGCGCGCCCAGGGGCCCGCGGCCCGCGTCGACGTCCTCGGGGTGGCGGCCTGGGCCGTCACCGACCCGGTCCTGCTGAAGGAACTGCTCACCAGTCCGGACGTGTCCAAGGACGCCCGTGCGCACTGGCCGGAGTTCGAGCAGGCGGTGCAGACGTGGCCGCTCGCCCTCTGGGTCGCCGTGACCAACATGTTCACCGCCTACGGAGCCGATCACCGGCGGCTGCGGCGGATGGTGGCCCCCGCGTTCAGCGCGCGCCGTGTCGCGCTGCTCCGCGAGACCGTGGAGGGCATCGTCGCCGGCCTCCTCGACGAGCTCGCGGCCCTGCCGCCCGGCGAGGTGGCGGACCTGCGCGAACGACTGGCCTACCCGCTGCCCATCGCGGTCATCGGGCACCTCATGGGGCTCCCCCGGGAGCAGCGCGGCGAGTTCCGTTCCGTGGTGGACGGCGTCTTCGACACGACCCTCACCCCCGAGCAGGCCGCCGCGAACGCGGTCCGGGCCTACGAGATGCTCGGCCGGCTCGTCGCCGCCAAGCGCGCCCAGCCCGGCGACGACATGACCTCGCTCCTCATCGCCGCCCGTGACGAGGAGGGCGACGGCTCCGCGCTCTCCGACACCGAGCTGGCCGACACCCTGTTCCTGATGATCAGTGCCGGCTACGAGACGACCGTGAACGTCATCGACCAGGCGGTCACCGCCCTGCTCACGCACCCCGGCCAGCTGGAGCACGTCCGGTCCGGGCGCAGCAGCTGGGGTGACGTCGTCGAGGAGACCCTGCGCCACGAGTCGGCGGTCAAGCACCTGCCGATGCGTTTCGCGCTGGCCGACCTGCCCCTGCCCGACGGACGGACCATCGCCAAGGGGGAGGCGATCCTCGCCTCGTACGCCGCCGCCAACCGGCACCCCGACTGGCACGGCCCGGACGCCGACGTCTTCGACGTCACCCGGGTCACCAAGGACCACCTCGCCTTCGGGCACGGGGTCCACTTCTGCCTCGGCGCGCCGCTGGCCCGGCTCGAAGTCGCGTCCGCCCTCGAAGCGCTGTTCCGCCGCTTCCCTGACATCGGGCTGGCTGTTCCCGCCGAGGAGCTGCGGCCCGTCACCTCCCTGATCAGCAACGGCCACCGGACGCTGCCCGTCCGGCTGGGGCCGCCCGCCTGACCCGCTGACCGCACCCGGTGCGGGCCCGCGGTTTCCGGTCCGGAAGCGGGCTGCCCGCGCGAAGCGCGAACGCCGCCCGAAGTTCATTTGCCCGACGCCTCGCGCGGGCCGATCACCGGGCCTGGCGACCCTAGGCTGCCGCCATGGCTGAGGTGGGGGTCACGGTCCGGGGTTGCCGGCTGCTCGGAACGCTCGGGTCGGTGCTGCTGGCCGGCGGGAGCTGGTCCGCCGGGGCACTGCCCTTCGGGGTCCCCGACGGGGTGTGGGCACAGCGGAGCCCGGCCCACACGGTGCTGGGGGCCGCGGCCTCGTACGCCGGGCTGGTGCTGCTGGTGACCGCCTGGTGGCGGCTGGGCGGGCTGCTGCGGCAGGGGGAAGCGGTCGGCCGCGGGCAGCTGCGCGCGGTGCTGTGGTCCTGGGTCCTGCCGCTCGTACCGGGGCCGCTGCTGTTCAGCCACGACGCGTACAGCTACGTCGCGCAGGGGGGGCTGGCGGGCCGGGGCTGGGACGTGTACCGGCAGGGGCCGGCGGTGCTCGGCGGCCCGCTCGCGGAGAACGTGCCGCAGATGTGGCAGGACGCGCCCGCTCCCTATGGGCCCCTGGCCGTCGCCGCGAGCCGCGCCGTGGTCGCCGTCACGGGTGAACACCACACGGTGGCGGCGGTGCTGGGGATGCGGCTGGTGGCGTTGTGCGGACTGGGGCTGATCGTGTGGGGCGTGCGGCGGCTCGTGTCCGACCGGGGTTCCGAGCCGTCCGAGGGGGGTCGCGGCGAGGAGGCGGGGGCGCTGTGGGCGGCCGTGCTGAACCCGCTCACCCTGGTGCACCTGGTGGGCGGGGCCCACAACGAGGCGCTGATGCTGGGGCTGACGGTGGCGGGGCTGGTGGCCTTCCGCCGGGGCCACTGGGCGCTGGGCACCGTCGTGCTGACCTGGGCCGCACTGGTCAAGGTGCCGGCCGCCGTGGCGCTGGTGTGCGCCGCCGCCTGGTCCGTGGGTGGTCGGCCGGACCGGCGGTCGGGGTGGCTGCGCGCCGCCGCCGTCGCGCTGACGGGCCTTGCGGCTCTCGTGGTGGGCGCGGGGGTGTGCGGCCGGGGCTGGGGATGGCTGTCGACGCTGCGGGGCCCGGCACAGGTGTACACGGTGCTCTCGCCCAGTACGGACGTGGGCCGGATCCTCGGGCTGCTGTCCGAGACGTTCGGTGTGGGTACGGCGGCCGGTGCGATCGCCGCCGCACGGTCGGTGGGGCTGCTGCTGGGTGTGGGCGCGGTGGCGTTCTGCGCATGGCGTGCCCCGCGTACGGGCCCCGAGTACGCCACCGGCATGGCGTTGCTGGGATTGGTGGTGACGGCTCCGGTCGTACAGCCCTGGTACGTGCTGTGGGGGGCGGTGCCGCTCGCGGCGGTCGCCTGGCGGCTGCTGGAGAGCACCGGGGCGCGGCTCGCGACGCTGGGGCTGGTCGCGTTGGTGCTGCCCAGCGGCTCGGCGCCCACCTGGTCCTATGCGCTCGCCGCGGTCACGGGGGCGTCGGCGGCCACGGCGGCGCTCGCTGCCTGGCGACCGCCGGGGCTGTTGGTGCCGCCGCGCCTGCGGCTGCAAGAGCGCGGGCTGGTGCGGGCGGTGGCCAGGACGCGGCGCTGAGGCGGCGGGAGTTCCGCGTTGCGCCGGACCATGATGATCATTAAGGTTGCCGACATGACTGCCGGGTCGGCCTTGGGCCATGTACGAGCAGGGTTCCCGGCCTCGGCGTGAACCCGAGGCGGGCCAGGAGCCCGCCCCCCTTCTCCGCGTTTCTTGCGTCCGGCGCCGTGCGGCGCCCGTCCAGCGATACCGAAACCGGAGACACACCTTTCCCATGTCCGACACCCAGCAGTACCCGAACGATGCCGTCCAGTTGAACCACACCGTCGTCCACGCCAGGGACCGGCGACTGTCGGCCGAATTCCTCGCCGTGATCCTGGGGCTGGAGGTCGGGGCCCCGTTCGGGCCGTTCCTGCCCGTCGACCTCGGCAACGGCGTGACACTCGACTACTACGCGCTGACCGGCGAGCCGATCCAGCCGCAGCACTATGCCTTCCTCGTGCCCGACGAGCGGTTCGACGCGGTGATCGCCCGGCTGGAGGCGGTCGGCGTCACCTATTTCGCCGACCCCCACCACACCGAACCCGGGTGCATCAACCGCCTGTTCGGCGGTCGCGGCGCGTACTTCGCCGACCCGGACGGCCACAACCTGGAGATCATGACCCGCCCCTACGCCCGCCCCTAGTGACCTGAGTCAGAGATTCGGTGGCAGTAGGCAGCGACTTTGTCGAGGATCTCGTCGGCGGTCTTGGTCCAGACGAAGGGGCGGGGTTGGTCGTTCCAGTCGGCGAGCCATGCTCGGATGTC
>LJCW01000037.1 GCA_001298555.1 Actinobacteria bacterium OV450 | reverse complement strand
CTGGCCCCCCCCGCCCGGGCAGGGCGCGCGGCACCGGAGGCCGCCGGCCGCCGGGTCGCCGTCCTCGGCGGCGGGGTCGCCGGGCTGACCGCGGCCCACGAGCTCGCCGAACGCGGCTACGCCGTCACCGTCTACGAGCGCCGCGCGCTGGGCGGCAAGGCCCGCAGCATGGACGTCCCCGGCTCCGCCCGCGGCGGCCGCCGGCCCCTGCCCGCCGAGCACGGGTTCCGCTTCATCCCCGGCATCTACCACAACCTGCCCGACACGATGCGGCGCATCCCCTTCCCCGGCAACGCCCACGGCGTGTGGGACAACCTCGTGGCACCGCCCGAGATGATGTTCGCCCGGGCCGCCGGCCGCGAGGACCTGCGCGCCCCCATCCCCTGGCCCGGCCACTCCGCGGCCGGGCTGACCCCCGACGAGATCCGCCGCGCCCTGACCGGCTTCCTGCAGTCGCTCGTCCGGCTGCCGGTGCACGAGAGCGCGTACTTCGCCGACCGCGTCCTGGTCTTCCTCACCAGTTGCGACGAGCGCCGCAACGAGGTCTGGGAGCAGACCCCGTGGTGGGAGTTCGTACGGGCCGCGCAGATGTCGAACGAGTACCAGCGCATCCTCGCCGTCGGCATCACCCGCAACATCGTCGCGACCAAGGCCGAGGAGGCCTCCACCCGTACCGTCGGCACCCTCGGCGAGGCCTTCGTACTCAACGCGCTCGGTCGCGGCGCGGACGGGCCGCCGGACCGGATCCTCAACCTGCCGACCAACGAGGCCTGGATCGACCCCTGGGAGGCACATCTGCGGGCGCTCGGAGTGGAGTTCAAGCTCGGCTGGACGGTGACGGAGGTGCAGTACGGGAGCGGCCGGGTGAGCGGCGTCGCGGTGCTGGACCCGGCCGGGGCCCGGCAGACCGTCACCGCCGACCACTACGTCAGCGCCCTGCCCGTCGAGCACGCCCGGCGCACCTGGAGCGCGGGGCTGCGGGCCGCCGACCCGATGCTGGGCCGCTGCGACCTCCTGCAGACCGACTGGATGACCGGCATCCAGTTCTACCTCACCGAGCGCGCACCCCTCGTCCACGGACACCTCAACTGCATCGACTCACCCTGGTCGCTGACGGCGATCCAGCAGGCCGAGCACTGGCCGGCCCGCGACTTCCCGGCCCACTACGGCGACGGCGTGGCCGTGGACTGCCTGTCGGTGGACATCTCGGACTGGGACAAGCCGGGGATCCTGTACGGCAAGACGGCCAAGCAGTGCACCCGCGAGGAGGTCGCCCGCGAGGTGTGGGCACAGCTGAAGGCCTCCCTGAACGACACCGGGAAGACGCTGCTGACGGACCGCACCCTGCACTCGTGGTTCCTGGACCCGGGGGTCGACGGCCTCGGCACCCCTGACCCCACCAACCAGGACCAGCTGCTCATCCACCCCACCGGCACCTTCCACAACCGCCCGAGCGCGGACACCCGCGTCCCCAACTTCTTCCTCAGCGGGGACTACGTCGCCGTCGACATCGACCTGGCGACGATGGAGGGCGCCAACGCCTCGGCCCGGGCGGCGGTCAACGCGCTGCTGGACCGGGACGGTTCGACGGCGCAGCGGTGCGCGGTATTGCCGATGTACCGGGCCCCTGAGCTGGAGTCCTTCAAACGGCACGACCTGTGGCGCCACAGGCTCGGCCTGCGCAACGTATTCGACCTGGGCTGAGCAGCCGTGTGCGCGGCCTCGGCTAACGTCGGGGGCATGACCTCCTCCCCGTCCGTCGGAGCCCTGCTGCGCACCTGGCGGGAGCGGCGCGGCATCAGCCAGCTGGAACTGGCGGGCCGCGCCGACTCCTCGTCCCGGCACATCAGCTTCATCGAGAACGGCCGGTCGCGGCCGAGCAAGGACATGGTCCTGCGGCTCGCGGACCGCCTCGACGTACCCGTGCGCGAGCGCAACGCGCTGCTGCTGGCGGCCGGTTACGCCCCGCACTACGCGCAGACCCCGCTGGACGACCCCTCGATGGGGACGCTGCGCCAGGGCCTGGAGCGGCTGCTGACCGGCTACGAGCCGTATCCGGCGCTGGTCGTGGACGCCACGTACGACGTCGTCGCCGCCAACCGCGGCATCGCGATGCTGCTCGACGGCCTGCCCGCGCACCTGCTGACCCCGCCGCTGAACGCCATGCGGATCACCCTGCACCCGGAGGGACTGGCGCCGAGGATCCACAACCTCACCGAGTGGCGCGGGCATCTCCTGGCCCAGATGGAGCGGCAGATCGCCCTGTCGCGGTCCGCGCCGCTGCGCGCGCTGTACGAGGAGGTGGCCGGCTATCCGGTCGCCGCGCGGCCCGGGGACGCCGGGGCCGGACCCGAGGAGGCCGTCCCGTCCATCGCGCTGCCGCTGGTGATCGAGCACGACGGGCAGCTGCTCTCCTTCGTGTCCTCGATCGCGACCTTCAACACGCCGATGGACGTGACCGTCGCCGAGCTGGCCATCGAGACCCTGCTCCCGGCCGACCCGGCGACGGTGAAGTACCTGCGCTCACTGGGTCCCTGAGGCGGAGCGCAGCGCCGGCTGCTGGCACAGGGCGAACGCGGCGACGGTGAGCGCCTGCGCCGGGATCCAGACCAGGGCGGCGGCGGTGGGTGCGTTCCACAGGAACAGGGAGACCAGGCTGAGGGCCGCCCAGGCCCAGTTGGCCTCGATGACGCACCTGACCGCGGGGACCGGCGGCCTGCGGCGGACGGCGAGCCACCCGACACCCGTCCCGTAGAGGGTCAGGAACAGGCCGAGTTCGAACAGGGTGGCGTGGCCGACGCCGAGCAGCCGGCCGAGGGGGACGGAGAAGGCGGCGTACGCGAGGCCGTTCCCGGCGGTGACCACGGCGTCGAGGGCCAGGAAGCGGCGCAGCGCGGTCTGCGGGACGGTGGTGCGGGCGATGCTGCCGAGCAGGGTCGCGGACATGACGGATCAACCTCCGTGGTGGTCGGGGTACGGATCGCCGAGAGGGCGCGGCCGAACGTGGCGGTCGCGGTCGAACGTGCCGGGGGGACGGGTTCCGAGGCCGAGTGCGCGGCCTCGGGACCCGATGGCTCCACTGTGCCGCCGGGCCGTGCCGGGGTCGATTACCCCCGGGGTCATGCCCGTTGTCCCCGGGCGGTCGTGCCAACCTTCCTTGACTCACATCGCAAGAAAGGTTGGGAATCGCCTGTCTCGGCGGCGGGCCGGGGGCTACGCTTCAACCCAGCCGAAGCTCTCGAACGTCCTGTCGACATACGGAGAACCTCACGGTGCCAGCCGCCGCCCGACCCGACCTGGCCTCCACCTGGGCCCGCGTCGAGGCGTTGGCCGAGCGGAGCGGCCGCGACCCGGCCGAGGTGCTGTGCCCGGAGCGGCTGAGCCGCCTGTGCGGGGTCGACCCCACGCTCGTCCCCCGCGTCGTGGCCGGGACCGCTCCCGAAGCCCCCCTGTGCCTGCGGGTGCACCGGCGTTTCCTGCGGCTGCGGGCCACCCGCCGCGACAAGCACGGCCGGGAGTGGTCCCTCGCCGCCATCGCCGAGGACTTCCGGGCGCCCGGCGCCTCCCTGGGCCCTCTCAACGCGGGCACCGGACTGCCCCGGCTGGGCCACGCCGCCGGGGTGCAGCGGTTCTTCGGGGTCTACGCGGGCTTCCTCCTCGCCGACAGCCAGTGCGCGGTGGAACGCGCCCTCGCCGCCACCGCCCCCGACGCCGGCCCCGGCGGTGCGCCGGACCTGGAGCGCCTCTCGTACCTGACGGGCATGACCCCGCGCGACATCCGGCTGACCCTGGCCGGCGCACCGCCCCGGCTCCCGCTGAAGGAGCAGGTCCACCAGCGGTTCGAGCACCTGCGCCGAACCCGGCTGCGGGCGGACGGCCAGCCCCACTCCCTCGCCGCCATCGCCCGGTCCTTCGACGCGTCGGGGCAGTCGCTGACCCGCCTCGCGCGCGCCGAGGGACTGCCGAACCTCGCCGCGGCCGCCGGGATCCAGCGCTTCTACGGGGTCGACGGCGGCTTCCTGCTGGCCGACGACACCGAGGCGCTCGCCGGGGCCCTCGCCGGGATCGAGCGCGAGCTGGAAACCGCCGGCCGGAACACGGAAAATCCGATGCTCGCCGTCCTGCGGGCGCACGATGTACGGAGCATCGTCACACGGGCCGGGCGGCTCTCGCCGGCGGGCTGGAAGTCGCTGGCCGACCACCTCGACGACCTGCTGGCCCGCGAGGGGGTGCTGGGGCGGCCGGGCGCGGGGCCCGGACGCACGCACCGGGTGGCGGTGCCGGACGACCGGAACGCTGCCGAGGGGGGAGCGCCATGAGGACCACACGGACCATGCGGAGACTCGGCGGGGATCTGCTGGCGGACGCACGCCTGGCACAGCCGGCCGATGCAGCAGGGATCATCGGGAGCCTGTGCGCCGCGTACGGCCGGCGCCGCGGCGGGCGGCCGGTGGAGTTCCGCTTCGCCGCGTTCCCGCCCGACACGGCCAGCGGGTTATGGCTGGAGATGGCGGAGCGCGACCTGCTCGTCATCGAGGAGCGCACCCGGCCCGAGCACCAGCTGGTCATCGCCTGCCACGAGTTATGGCACATGGAGGAAGGCACCTGCGACAGCCACGGTCCCGGCATGGCCGTGGCGGCCCGGCTCACGGGGGACCGGGGCGACCTCGCGGAGCTGCTGCGCTCGGAGACCGGACTGGGCAGCGTGGTCCGGCAGGCGGCCGCCCGCGCCGACCGGGAGGATCCGGCGGAGATCCGGGCGGAGACCTTCGGCCTGTACCTCGGCCAGCTCCTGAAGGCGTTCCTGCCGGGTCCCCGCGAGGAGCGGTCCCCGGAGGCGATCGAGCGCATCAAGTCCTCGCTCGGCTGGGGCCGTTGAGGCACGCCCCCGCGGCGCACCCATGATGCCCGGCGACCGGCGCACTCCCCCTCCCGACGCACCTCACGCGCGCCGCTGCCCCCGCACGGCCCTGACAGAGAGCACCACGATGACCCAGTCCTCCCCGCCCCGCCACGCCATCGTCATCGGTGGCAGCATGGCCGGCCTGCTCGCCGCGGCCGTACTCGCCGAGCATGCGACGGTCACGATCATCGACGCCGACACGCTGCCCGACAGCCCGGCTGCGCGCCGCGGCCTCCCGCAGGCCCGGCACGTCCACGTCATGTGGTCCGGCGGGGCGCGCGCCATCGAGGAGATACTCCCGGGCATCACCGACGACTGGACGGCGGCGGGCGCGATCCGGCGCAGCCTGCCCACCGACCTGGTCACCAAGACCGCCCAGGGCTGGATCCCGCGCTGCGGGGAGAAGCAGTTCAACATCTCGTGCAGCCGCGACCTGCTCGATGCGGTGGTCCGCGCCCGGGTGACCGGACTGCGCGGCGTCACCACGCTCCAGCGAAGCCGCGTAAGGGCCCTGGAGGGTACCGCGGCCCGTGTCACCGGCGTCCGCGTCGACACCCCCGGCGAGGAGGGCCGGCTGCTGACCGCCGACCTGGTGGTCGACGCCAGCGGGCGCGGCTCCCGGGCCCGTGCCTGGCTCCAGGAACTGGGCGTCGGGGGGATCAGACGGGCCCAGGTCGACTCCGGTCTCGTGTACGCGACCCGGATCTTCGAAGCCCCCGCCGGCGCACACGAGATGGGCTTCCCGATCGTCAACGTGCAGTCCGATCCGCGGATGTACGTGCCCGGCCAGACCGCGACGATCGTCCCCATCGAAAACGGCCAGTGGCAGGCCACCCTGTCAGGGACGCGCGGCGGCCAGCCCACCGGCGACCCCGATCAGTTCATCCCGTTCGCCAAGGGCATCCGCGACCCGATCGTCGGCGAGCTCCTCGAGGGCCGCACGCCCCTGACCGACGTCGCCGTCACCCAGGGCACCGCCAACCGCAGGGTCTACTTCGAGAAGGCCGACCTGCCCGACGGGTTCTTCGCCGTCGGCGACTCCGTCGCCACCTTCAACCCGCTGTACGGCCAGGGCATGACCGTCGCCGCGCAGGGCCTGCTGGCGGTACGCGCCCTGCTGCGCGCCAAGGGGCTCGGCCATCCCGGCTTCGGCCGCGAGGCGCAGTGCGCGCTCGTCCCGCAGGTGGCCACCGCCTGGGAGCTCGCCACCTCGCAGGACATCCTCTATCCCGGGGCCACCGGCATGAAGCCGCGCGCCGGGGTGGGGCTGCTCAACGCCTACGTCAACCGGCTGATGACCGGGGCCACCACGCGGGAGGCGCTGACCGCCGCGTTCCTCCAGGTCATCACCATGAGCAGCACACCCGCGTACTGGCTGCGCCCCTCCGTGGTCTGGCACGTGCTGCGCGCCTCGGACCGGGGTGCTCTGAAGGCGCCGCCGCTGACCGCGGCCGAGCGGGCCGTCGCGGGGCTGGACCAGGGATCGGGGCCGGTGGACCCGGTGGACCCGGCCGGTCCCGTCGGCCCTGTCGGTCCCGTCGGCCCTGTCGATCCGGTCGGTCAGGCGCGATGACCGACGGTCTCATCCTCTACGTCCCGGGGTCGGTGATGATCCTGGCGCTGCTGATCAAGGCGCCGACCCTGCGCCGGGGCTGGGACCAGCCGCTCATGCGGGCCGTGTGCACCCTGCTGGTCGTCGGCTGCCTCGTCATGTTCCTGGCGGCGCCGCCCACGATCGCCGCCGTCAACCGGCTCACGGGAATCGTCAACTTCTCGGCCCCGCTGGTGTACGGCGTGCTCACCGCGTTCTCGGGTTCGTGCATCGTCCTGGTCCTGCAGTGGGGCGGCGGGCCGCCCGCGGTGGTGCGGCGCGCGACCCGGCTGACGGTGGCTGCGTTCAGCGCCGTCACGCTGCTCATCGTCGTCCTGTTCGTACGCGGCGACGCGCCGGTGGAGCGGCTGCGCGACCTGGACACCTACTACGCCAACACGCCCTGGCTGCGCGAGATGATCGTCTGCTACCTGCTCGCCCACACCGTGGGCAGCTCGACGCTCACCCTGCTGTGCTGGAAGTGGCTGTTGCGCGTGCGCCCCTCGCTGCGCCCGCTGCGCACCGGACTGGCCCTGATCGTGCTCGGCGGCGTGCTGGACCTGGGTTACCTGGTCTCCAAGTGGGCGGCGGTGGGAGCCCGCTGGACGGGCCGCGACTGGGACGGGCTGTCCACGTACGTGGCCCCGCCCTTCGCCTCCGCGGCGGCCCTGATGGTGGGCTCGGGGTTCATCGTGCCGCTGGTCGGCGGCTCGGCGGCCTGGCGGGACTTCAGCCGGTACCGGGGGCTGCACCCGCTGTGGAAGGCGCTGCGCGGATTCGCCGCGTCGAGCGTGACGACGGTCCCCCTGACCTGGTGGTCGCCGATCGGGATCCGGCTCATCCACCGCGAATCGGTGATCGACGACGGGATCCTGGCCCTGGGCCGCTGGTTCGACCCGGCCGTCCGGGGCGCCGCCCACGAGGCCGCGCTGCGCCAGGGCCTGCCCGAACCGCAGGCTTCCGTCGTGGCCGACGCGGCCATGCTCGCCGCGGCCTGCCGGCGCCGGGAGGCGGCGGAGGCCGCCGAGGCCGCGGACCGGACGGGAGCCCACGGCGCCGGGCGGCACCCGGCCGGGGCCGACCAGGGGCTGCCCGAGCCGTACCGGCTGGACTCCCGGCCGCTGGCCGCCCTGGCCCGGGAGTTCCGCACCTCGCCCATCGTGGCGGCGATACGCCGGGACCCGGCCCTTCCGTGAGCCGCGCGGGCGGCGCCCGGTGTCAGCCGACGAGGGCCTCCCCCGGCTCGGGATTGCGGGCGAGCCAGGCTCCGTACGCCCGTACCCGGCGCCAGTGCTGGAGCTGGTCGAGGGCGAACGCGGCCCTCGGCGAGGCCTCCGGGCGCGGCTCGAGGCCGCGGGCCAGCCGGTGCAGCTGGAACCGTACGAAGGCCAGCTGCCCGGCGCCGGCCAGGTCCTGGTCCTTCCACCGCAGCCGCTCCACCCGCACCCGCACGTCCTCCCCGGCGCGCCACCGGGCCGGCAGGTCGGGACGGAACGCCAGGGCCGAGGCGAGTCCCACGACGGACACCCCGCGGGCCAGGACCCTGCGCGCGGTCTCGTGGCGGCCTATCCCGCCGGTCAGCATCAGCGGCATCGTGGCCGAGTCCATGAACTGCTCGGCAAAGGTGAGGAAGTACGCCTCCCGCTCCAGGCTCCGCAGGTCGGCGGTGCGGCCCAGGGTCGCCGGGCTCTCGACGCTGCCGCCGGACAGTTCGACCAGGTCCACGCCGAGCCCGCCGAGGACGGCCAGGACCCGCGCCGCGTCCTCCGTGTCGAAGCCGCCGCGCTGGAAGTCGGCGGTGTTCAGCTTGACCCCGACCGCGAAGCCGGAGCCGACCTGCGCGCGGACCGCCCGGACGACCTCGGTGAGCAGCCGGACCCGGTTCTCCAGGCTGCCGCCCCAGCGGTCGGTGCGCCGGTTGACCAGCGGGGAGAGGAACTGGCTGAGGAGGTAGCCGTGGGCGGCGTGGATCTGCACCCCGTCGAAGCCGGCCTCCTCGGCCCGCCGGGCGGTGACGGCGAACCGGGCGACGGTCGCCTCGATGTCGGCCTCGGTCATCGCGGTGGGGCGGGCGAAGCGCTTGGTGTGCTTGCCCAGGCTCACCCCTATGTCGGAGGGCGCCCAGGCCGTGCCGGGCATCTCGGAGCCCACCTGGCGGCCCGGGTGGTTGATCTGCATCCAGACCCGGCCGCCGCCGCAGGACGCGGCCTCGGCCCAGCGGCGGAAGGGGCCGAGCGGGGAACTCGCGTCGAGGACGATCGTGCCCGGCGCGGTCAGCGCCCGGCGGTCGACCATCACGTTGCCGGTGATCAGCAGGCCGGCGCCGCCACGTGCCCAGCGGCGGTAGAGCCGCTCGATGCGCTCGTCCGGCAGCTGGCCCGGCCCGGCGAGGCTCTCCTCCATGGCGGCCTTCGCCAGCCGGTTCGGCAGGGTCGTCCCGCCCGGCAACTGCAGTGGCGTGAACAGGTCCATCGACAGTTCCCCCAGGAAACGTGTTGCACGTGTCATCCCGCGCCCCGGCGCAAAGATACCGCCCCTTCCCCGGCCCCCGGCAGGCCGCTGCACCGAAAGGAACCGGACACCCCGGCATGCGGAACCCCGGTATGCGGAACGCCCCGGGCCGATCGGCCCGGGGCGTTCGCGTACGGCGGTGGTGCGGGGCGGGTCAGAGCTCCGCGAGCGCGAGCCCGGCCTGGGCGGCGGCCGCCTGCACGGTCTGCTCCAGCAGGACGGCGATGGTCATCGGGCCGACACCGCCGGGGACGGGGGTGATCAGGGAGGCGCGTGCGGCGGCCGACTCGAAGTGGACGTCGCCGACGTTGCCCTCGTTGTAGCCGGCGTCCAGGACCACGGCGCCCGGCTTGATGTCCTCGCCACGGATGAACTCGGCCTTGCCCACGGCGGCGACCAGCACGTCGGCCTGGCGGACGATCGAGGGCAGGTCCACGGTGCGGGAGTGGCAGTAGGTGACGGTGGCGTTCTGCTCCAGCAGCAGCATGCCGGCCGGCTTGCCGAGGATCGCGCTGCGGCCGACGACGACGGCGTGCTTGCCGGTCAGGTCCACGTCGTACTCGGCCAGGAGCCGCATGATCCCGCCGGGGGTGCAGGAGACGAAGCCCGGCAGTCCGAAGCCCATGGCGGCGAAGGAGTGCATGGTGACGCCGTCGACGTCCTTGGCCGGGGCGATGGCCTCGAAGGCGGCGCGCTCGTCGATGTGGTGCGGGACCGGGTGCTGGAGCAGGATGCCGCTGATCTCCGGGTCCTCGGAGAGGGCGGTGAGGGCGGCGACGAGCTCCTCGGTGGTGGTCTCGGCGGGGAGCTCCACGTGGCGGGAGGTGATCCCGGCCTTGGCGCAGCGGTTCTGCTTCATCCGCACGTACGTGACGGAGGCCGGGTCCTCGCCGACCAGGACGGTTGCGAGGCAGGGAGCGGTACCGGTGCGCTCGGTGATCTTCGCCGCGAGGACGGCGGTCTGCTCCGAGATGCGGCGGGCGAGGGCGGTGCCGTCCATGAGACGGGCGGTCTGGGCCGGCTGAACGGTCTGGGCGGTCGTCACGGGGGTCTCCTGGGCGTCGCTGCGGGATCGCGGTTCGCCCAGGCGCGCGGCAGCCGGCGTACTCGGGGTACGCCGGGCGCACGGGAGGTGCGCCGGGCCGCTCCCCGGTGGTGATCCACCCGAACGCCAGTCACGGCCCGCCCCCACTGTAATGGACCCCCGTGAGGGACCTCGCCGACGGATCCGGGGCCCGCGGCGGACCCCGTGAGCCGGAGATCCGGCCAAATCGGTGGATCACCGGCGTCCCACCTGGGACGATCGAGACATGACGCGTACTTTCGACCTCCCCCGGACTCCGTCCGGGGGGACCCCCACGTCGCCGAGGCCGAGTCGGTCTCCGTCGACGGCTGGGACTTCTCCTGGCTCGACGGCCGGGCCACCGAGCAGCGTCCCTCCTGGGGCTACCAGGGGCTCATGCGCGAGCGCCTGGCCCGGGTCCGGTCGGCCCTCGACATCCAGACCGGCGGCGGCGAGGTGCTGGCCGGCGCGGGGCCCCTGCCCCCGCTGACGGCGGCCACCGAGTCCTGGCCGCCGAACATCGACAAGGCGACCCGGCTGCTGCACCCGCTGGGCGCGGTCGTGGTCGCGGACGCCGACGAGCCACCGCTGCCGTTCGGCGACGAGGCCTTCGAGCTGGTCACGAGCCGGCATCCGGTGACGGTCTGGTGGGAGGAGATCGCCCGCGTCCTGCGGCCGGGCGGCACGTACCTCTCGCAGCAGGTCGGTCCGGCGAGCGTCTTCGAACTCGTCGAGTACTTACTCGGGCCCCAGCCGGAGGAGGTCCGGCGCGGCCGGCACCCCGACGACTCGGTCGCCGACGCCACCAAGGCCGGCCTCGAAGTCGTCGATCTCCGCTCCGAAAGGCTGCGAACGGAGTTCCATGACATCGGAGCCGTGATCTACTTTCTGCGGAAGGTGATCTGGATGGTGCCCGGCTTCACGGTCGGGCAGTACCGGGACCGGCTGCGCGAGCTCCACGAACAGATCGAACGCGAGGGTCCGTTCGTGGCGCACACCGCCCGTTTCCTCATCGAAGCCCGCAAAACGGGCTGACGGGAACGGCGGCCGGGGCGCGGACGGATCCACGGCCGATCGGTTGCCCGCCCACAGCGTGGCGCAGGTCACTCAATTCAGCGCGTAACGAATCGACTCGGGCATGCGATGAACCGACAGGTGTCCTCGCGCGGCCCGGAATACAGACCCCCCTCGGGTCTGTTTCCCGAGTCCGCGCGATGATGTCCCGCTCACTCCTTATCTGTTCGCAACGAGAGGCTCCTTGTGTCGCTCAGCCCGTCCCGTACGTTCCCTCCGGAGATCGCCGAATCGGAGGCCCTCGTCGCGCTCGTCGAGCGCGGCCGCGAGCAGGGTCACATCAACGGTGACGACGTGCGCCAGGCCTTCGAGGCCGGCCGCATCCCGGTGGACCAGTGGAAGCGGGTCCTGCGCAGCCTGAACCAGGTCCTGGACGAGGAGGGTGTGGCGCTGCACGTCAGCGCCGCCCCCGCCACGAAGGCTGCCGCGAAGAAGCCCCGCAAGGCGGCCGCCGCGCCCACCCGCACCGTGACGAAGAAGGCGGCCGCCGCGCCGCGCCCCATCGGTGCCCGCAAGGCCTCGGCCACCAGCGCGGTCCCCGCCACCGCGGCGCCGATATCCACGTCGCCGGCCGCGGCCACCGAGGACGAGGTGGCGGCCGGTGCCGTCGCCGAGCCGAAGAAGCGGACGGTCAAGAAGACCGCCGCGAAGAAGACCGCGGTGAAGAAGACCGCCGCGGCCAAGAAGACCAGCGCCAAGGACGCCGACGAGGGTGAGAACCCGGCCGCCGAGGGTGAGGACTGGGCCGCCGAGGACCTCGTCGACGACGTCGAGGAGGAGGCCCCCAAGGCCGGCGGCACCCAGGGCTTCGTCCTGTCCGACGACGACGAGGACGACGCCCCGGCACAGACGGTCATGGTGGCCGGCGCCACCGCCGACCCCGTCAAGGACTACCTGAAGCTGATCGGCAAGGTGCCGCTCCTCAACGCCGAGCAGGAGGTCGAGCTCGCCAAGCGCATCGAGGCGGGTCTCTTCTCCGAGTACAAGCTCGAAGAGGAGGAGGACCACAAGCCCGCGTTCAAGCGCGAGCTGGAGATCCTCGTCGAGGACGGCCGCCGCGCCAAGAACCACCTGCTGGAGGCCAACCTCCGCCTCGTGGTCTCGCTGGCCAAGCGCTACACCGGCCGCGGCATGCTCTTCCTGGACCTGATCCAGGAGGGCAACGTCGGTCTGATCCGCGCGGTGGAGAAGTTCGACTACACCAAGGGCTTCAAGTTCTCCACGTACGCGACCTGGTGGATCCGGCAGGCGATCACGCGTGCCATGGCCGACCAGTCGCGCACCATCCGCATCCCCGTCCACATGGTCGAGATCATCAACAAGCTCGCCCGCGTGCAGCGCCAGATGCTCCAGGACCTCGGCCGCGAGCCCACTCCGGAGGAGCTGGGCAAGGAACTCGACATGACCCCCGAGAAGGTCATCGAGGTCCAGAAGTACGGTCGCGAGCCGATCTCCCTGCACACCCCCCTGGGTGAGGAGGGCGACAGCGAGTTCGGTGACCTCATCGAGGACTCCGAGGCGGTCGTCCCGGCCGACGCGGTCTCCTTCACCTTCCTCCAGGAGCAGCTCCAGTCGATCCTGGGCACGCTCTCCGAGCGTGAGGCGGGCGTCGTCTCGATGCGCTACGGCCTGAACGACGGCCAGCCGAAGACCCTGGACGAGATCGGCCGCGTGTACGGGGTCACCCGTGAGCGCATCCGTCAGATCGAGTCCAAGACGATGTCGAAGCTGCGCCACCCGTCCCGCTCGCAGGTGCTGCGCGACTACCTCGACTAAACCGTCGGGTCGGCCGGAACACCGCCCCGGGCGTGAACACCCCGGGGCGGCCAGCCCGCGTCGTACAGCGCCGCGTGTCGAACTCGACGCGTGGCGCCGGTACGGCGCGGGCTTCCGCGTACCCCGGAGCATCCTTCAGTGCTCCAGGAGGTGCTTCAGCTTCTCCTCGTTGCGCGGCATCTCCTTGCGGGCGTACGGCTTGACCACGAGCGGGGCGATGACCCTGCCGATGCCGCGCCCCTCGAAGTCGAGGTCCAGGGTCACGCGCGAGCGGGTGCCGCCGCCGAGGGGTTCGACGGTGGCGCGCACGTCCCCGCGTACGGGTCCGTCGACGCCGCGCAGACGCCAGCTGTGCGGCGGGTCCAGCTCCTTGACCTCCATGGTCATCGGGAACCTGCGCCTGCCCACCCGCCGGGTGACGGCGATCTTCGAGCCGACGTGGAGGGGGGCGCCGTCGAGCGGGCGGGCGGAGACGGCGCTGTTCTGCCACTCCGGCAGGTGCCTGGGGTCCGTCATGTACGCGAAGACGTCTTCGGGACTGCGGGAGATGTCGATGCTCTCTCTGATCGATGCTCCTCTGATCGCGGACATGGCGACCCCTTACTGCCCCCTGCGTGTCCTCTGTTTCCACGCTACCGCGCGGGGGTCAGGCGGTGACGCGGTGCTTTCGGGCGGACATCACGGCGTAGCAGAGGACGCCCGCGAAGAGGAACAGCACGCCCTGGTAGACGGCCGCGTACCCAGAGCCGGCGACCAGCCACATCGAGAAGCCGAACGCCAGGCAGGCGAGGACGCCGTCGCGGACCAGGCGGCCGCGGTGGACGCGCTCGGACTGCCCGGAGAGCAGGAAGTGGATCTGTGCGGCGGTGGAGAGCAGGTACGGGACGGTCGCCGTGAAGGTGGTGACCAGGACGAGGATCTCGAAGACGCCCGCCGAGCCCCACGTGTAGTTGTAGACCGTGAGGCAGGAGGCCAGGACGACGGTGACGAGTACGCCGGCCACCGGGACGCCCCGCTTCCTCTTCCCGAAGAACTTCGGGAAGAGCCCGTCGCGGGCGGCGGCGTACGGGGTCTGCGCGCTGAGCAGGGTCCAGCCGTTGAGGGCGCCGAGCATCGAGATCACGGCCGCGCAGGCGACGAGGGTGCCGCCCCAGGTGACGCCGGCCCCTCCGGCCGCGGAGAACATGGCGTCGACGGCGTCGGTGAAGGGTGCCTCGGAGGAGATCAGCTTCTCGTGGGGGACCAGGCCGAAGACGGAGAGGGTGCCCAGGAGGTAGACGGCGGCCGCGCCGACGGTGCCCAGGACCGTGGCCCGGCCGACGTTGCGGGCCGGGTCGCGGACCTCGCCCGCGCTGACCGCGGCCGACTCCACGCCGAGGTAGCTGAAGAGCAGGATGGCCGCGGCGGCGGAGACCGCGCCGACGGGGCTCTGGCCGGTGGCCCGGAAGGGGCCGAGGTTCGCCGGGTCGAAGAAGAACAGCCCGCCCACGGCCACCAGCAGCAGCGGGGCGAACTTCATTACGGTGGCCACCAGTTGGACGGCGCCGACGTACCGGGTGCCGGCCAGGTTGGCGAGCGCCGGGAGCCACTGCACGGCGAGGGCGGCCAGGCACATCGTCACCTTGTGGCCGCCGATGGCGGGGAAGAGGACGGTGAGGTAGCCGACGGCCGCCACCGCGAGGGCGGCGTTCGAGACCCAGGCGGTGATCCAGTAGCTCCAGGCCGCGAGGAAGCCGGCGAAGTCACCGAACGCGGCGCGGGCGTAGACGTACGGCCCGCCGGTCTGCGGGAGCCGCTGCGCGAGCCGGCCGAAGACGAGGGCGAGGGCGATCGCGCCGGCGGTGAGCACACCGAAGGCGACCAGGCTGATGGTGCCGAACGGCGCCACCGAGGCGGGCAGCAGGAAGATGCCGCCGCCGATGATGTTGCCCATGACCAGGCAGGTCGCGATCGGCAGGCCGAAGCGCCGGGCGTGGGGCCCGGCCGCCGCCTCGGCCGGTCCCCGGGTCGCGGCCGGTTCCGGCGTCGCGGCCGGTTCCGGCGTCGGGGCGGGGGTCGGGGCGGGGGTGTGCAGGGTGGAGCTCACGGGTGGTGCGCCTCGGGTGTTTCATATGCTGGACAGGTCGACATATCGTCGGGCAAGCCCAAAGCCGCACCAAATCAGCGGTTTTCGTCCTGCGCGGACACCCCTGCGGAAGGAAAGCTTCCGCCTTTTTCGTCCCTGCGCGGGGGTTCCTCCACCGGCAGCCCCGCGCGGTCCGCGACCGACCCGCCCACCGGCGGAGCCAACGGCACCTGGGGGCCGTCCGCCTCCCGCAGCCAGCGGCGCAGCACCTCGTGTACCGCCTCCGCGCCCACCAGGTCGCCGTCCGGCTCCGACAGCTCCGCCGGCCACATCAGGAACGGCCGGCCCTGCTCCCCGCCCAGGCCGCCGTGCGAGCCGATCTGCTCCTCGAAGGCGTGCACCGAACCCGTCCGCGGGTCGTACGCCGAGTTCACCATCACGTCGGCCGCGTGCGGGAAGGAATCGGTCCGGCGGACCGCCTGCGCCGCGCCCGGGCCGTACCGGGCCAGCAGCTCCTCCGCCGCACCGGGCTCGTCGAGGCGGGCCACCGCCCCGCCCGGCCCCAGCACCTGCCCGTCCACCAGCAGGAACCCGATGCCCGGATGGTTGGCCAGGGTCGCCAGGAGGGCCGGGTGCGCCCGCTCGATCCGCTCCCGCGAGGCCCGGCCCGGCAGGTCCGGGAAGGAGATCAGCCCGAGGTTGCCCGACGCCAGCACCACCGGGTCCGGGCCCCGCCCGGGGTGGGCCTCCGCGCCCTCCTCCACCGGCCGGTGCAGGGCCGCGAGCACCGCCGCGCGGGCCTCGGCGCCGCTGCGGGTACGGCCGGCCCGGCGGGAGACCGGCAGCCCGCAGCCCGCCCGGACCAGGTCCCTCAGCGTCAGCCCGTAGCGGCCCAGGAAGGTCTCCCCCGGGCTCTGGCCGTGGTCCGACAGCAGCACGATCCGGTACTCCCGGGGCGCGTGCTCGGCGACACGGGCGATCAGCGCGAGGCTCCGGTCCAGCCGGGCCAGCACCCGGTCGGTGTCCCGGCCGTGCGGCCCGGAATGGTGCGCGACCTCGTCGTAGGCGACCAGGTCCGCGTAGACCGCGGCACGCCCGGCGAGCATGTCGCCGATCACCGCCGCCACGACGACGTCCCGTTCGACCACCGTCGCGAAGGCCCGGATCAGCGGGTACAGCCCGCCCCGGGCCACCCGCGGCTGCTCCCCCCGCACCCGGGCCCGCACCGACTGGCCGATCTCCCGGGCGACCTCGGCGGTGAAGGACAGCGCGGTGCGCACGGCGTTGGCCGGGTCGCAGAAGTACGCGAAGTAGCCGGCGCGGGAACGGTTCGCCCGGCCCCGCCGCGCCGAGACCGACAGGACCAGGGCCAGCTGGTCGGCGCCGCCGCTGAACAGGTTGCCACGGCTCGCCCCGTCGAGGGTCAGCAGCCCGCCGTCGCCGGTGCGCGCGATGGCCCGGCGCTGGAGTTCGGCGGCGCTGGTGGGCCGGTTGCATACCACCACCTCGCCGGTGTCCTTCTCGTACCAGCGGAAGGCGGGCACGTCGTGGTTGGAGCCGTGCAGGATGCCGAGCTGGCTGGCGCCCGTCTGGCTGGACCAGTCGGTGCGCCAGGGCGTGATGCGGTGGCCGGCGTCCAGCCAGCCGGCCACCGTCGGCATCAGGGCGCCGTCCGCCGCGCGGCGCAGGGTCTCGTACCCGACGCCGTCGAGCTGGAGGAACACCAGGCCCGGCGCGCTCGCTCCGGAGCCGGGCCCGCCCTTGCCGGGCCGGCCGCGCCGCCGCCGACGGCGCCGGTCCGCGAGCCGGTAGAGGCGGCGCCGGTAGGCCTCGTCGTCGCGTACGGCGAGCGCCGTCGAGGTCGCCGAGGCGACGGCGGACATGACCGCGGCCACCACCACGGCCGTCTCCGGGGCCACTTCGCCGCCGCCGGACGGGACCAGGCTGAGGGCGAGCAGCAGCAGCGAGCCGTTGAGGAAGAAGACGAGCAGGCCGAGCACGAGGGCGGGCACCAGCAGCAGCGCCCGGACCAGCACCGGCCACACGAGCGCGCTCAGCAGGCCGAAGGCCCCGGCGCCCCAGGCGGCGGTCAGCCCGATCTCGGTGACGCTGTCGCCGTCACCGGACCGGAGCCGGAAGTCGGGGAGGATGCCGGCCAGCACGAGCATGGTGAGGGTGGACACCGCCCAGACGAGGATCACCCGTACCAGGGCGCTGCCCGTGGTCCGCCACCGTCCTCGCCGCACGCCGTACCGCCTCGTGTCTCCCCCGGACCCGCGCCCCGCCCGCGGTCCCGCCGCACCCTCCAGCGTCGCACAGGGCGGCGGGCGCGGTCGGGTGGAGCGGGTGGCGCACGGACGTACGGGGGGGCCGACCGCGAGCCGGGGCGAGGGGGCGGGGGCGGGGGTGGCGGGGCGGCGGGCCGCCAGGACCTACGTGCCGTCGTAGCCGGCGGTCGGCATGGACAGGCGGCGGTGCACCTCGGCCTTCATGGCGGAGGTGTACTGCGGCTCGGCGAGCCCGGCGGTCTCCAGCCGGACTCCGCGCCGCCGGCACTCGGCGGTGAACTCCTCGACGGAGCGCAGCGCACGGGCCAGAACCCGGCGGTTGGGGGCGACGAACAGGTCGACCTGCCCGGCGTCGACGTCGCACCAGAGCCCGCAGTGGTCGGCGCGCAGTCCGTAGAACAGCAGTTCCGTCGTCACGACGTAACCCCGTTCGGCGGCCCAGCGGGCGCACATGGCGTGCTGGCTGCGGGTGTCGACGGCGAAGGGGTCGGTGTCCAGGTCTTCGAGCGGGGCCAGGCTGGCGATCGCGGCCACGCGCAGCTCATCCATGCCGCCCGACCCTACTCCGATCCGCCGCCCGGGAGGAGGGGACTGAGGGCTTCGGTTCGGGGCGCACCGGCGGGGCAGGATCAGGCCCTGTCGTCAGACTCCCGTCGTCGCCCGGAGGGCAGACGGCAGTTTGACGACAGGGCCTAGGCTTTGAGGGTCCGGGGACACGACGGGGACGGGGAGGCCGGTTGCCGGTGGAGATCACCTGGTGGGGCCATGCCACGTGCACGGTCGAGGACTCCGGGGTGCGGCTGCTGACGGATCCGCTGTTCGCCCGGCGGCTCGCGCACCTGAGGCGCAGGCGCGGGGCGCTCCCGCCGCCCGAGGCGGCCGAGGCGGACGTGGTGCTGGTGTCGCACCTGCACGCCGACCATCTGCACCTGCCGTCGCTGGCCCGGCTGGCGCCGGGGACCCGGCTGGTGGTGCCGGCCGGGGCGCGCCGGGCCGTGCCGGGGCTGGCACGGGTCGCGGCGGTGCGCCGGCTGGCGGTCACGGAGGTGGCTCCGGGTGACGAGGTCGGCGTACGGGCCGGCGTGCGGGTCCGGGCTGTCCGGGCGCGGCACGACGGGCGGCGGCTGCCGTTCGGGCCGCATCTGGCGCCGGCGCTCGGGTACGTGGTCCACGGCTCGGTGCGGACGTACTTCGCCGGGGACACCGGGCTGTTCGACGCCATGGCCGAGGAGGTCGGGCCGGTGGACGTGGCGCTGCTGCCGGTCGGCGGCTGGGGCCCGTACCTGGGGCCGGGGCACCTGGACGCGGGCCGGGCGGCGCAGGCGCTGGCCGCGCTGGCTCCGGCGGCGGCGGTGCCGGTGCACTACGGGACGTACTGGCCCATCGGGCTGGACGCGGTGCGGCCGCACGAATTCCACGCGCCGGGCGAGGAGTTCGTACGGCGGGCCCGGCGGCTGGCGCCGAAGGTGGCGGTACGAGTGCCGGGACACGGCGAACGGGTGCGGCTGCCGTGACCTGGCACGAGCCGGCGGTGACCGGGGCCGCGGTGGCGGCGGTGGTCGGGCAGGTGCCGCCGGAGACCACCCGGCAGGCGGTGGGCTACCCGGCGCTGTTCCTGCTGGTGGCGCTGGGGGCGCTGGTGCCGGTGATCCCGACGGGGGCGCTGGTGAGCACGGCGGCCGTGGTCGCGTTCCACCAGGCCCTGCCGTTCGGGCTGCTGACGGTGTTCGCGGTGGCGTCGGTGGCCGCGTTCCTCGGGGACCTGGCGCTGTACTGGCTGGGCCAGCGCGGGGTGCGGTCCCGGGGCGGCTCGCGGTGGCTGGAGACCCTGCGCGGCCGGGCGACACCGGAACGGCTCGCGCAGGCGCAGGTCGGGCTGGAGGAACACGGGGTCCTGGTCCTGGTGCTGTCCCGGCTGGTGCCGGCGGGCCGGATCCCGGTCATGCTGGCCTGTCTGCTGGCCCCGCTCCCGTTGCGCCGGTTCGCCCGCGGCGACGCCCCGGCCTGCCTCGCCTGGGCGGCGACGTACGGCCTGATCGGCATCCTGGGCGGCTCCCTGTTCTCGGAACCGTGGAAGGGCGTGGCCCTGGCGGTCTCCCTGACCCTCCTGATCAGCGCGGCCCCCGCCCTCTGGCGCCGCCTCCACCCCCACTGACCACCAGCGACGTCCCGACTCAGCCCCGCCGGCGCTTGAGGCGCGGGGCTGCGGGGGCGAAGCCCCACCCCAGCCGGCGCTTGGTCGAGGGGTCGGGGGCGGAGCCCCAGCCCCGCCCGCGTTCGAGCTACGGGGGCCGGGGGCGACGTCCCGACTCGGCCCCGCCGGCGTTCGAGGCACGTGGTCCGGGGGCGGAGCTCCACCCCAGCCCCGTCGGCAATCGAGGCGCGAGACCCGGGGCGACCGCCCCACCGCAGCCCCGCCCGCGCTTCCGGAGGCGGAGCCCCACCCCGTCTGCATTCGAGGCACGGAGCCTGGGGCGACTGCCCCGCCGGCGTTCGAGGCGCGGGACCCGGGACGACGTACCGACTCAGCCCGCCGGCGTTCGAGGCACGCGGCTCGGGGGCGGAGCCCCCCACCCAGCCCGTCGGCGCTTGGTCGCGGGGTCCGGGGGCGGAGGCCCACCCCGTCGGCATGCGAGGCACGGGACCCGGGCGGCGTCCCGGCTCAGCTCCGCGGGCGTTCCAGGGCGGGGTCCGGGGCGGAGTCCTGGGGAACGGGGGAAGGGCGGGTAGGGGACGGCCCCGCGCAGCGGACCACCCCGTGGCCCGGCTCCGCGCAACGCGATGCCAGGGGCGGAGGCCCGGGCGCTACCAGGCGCGGGAACCGCCGATCGGGAGGTCCCAGAGGTCCTCCCGAGACAGCCCGGCCCGGGCCCACGCCTCCCGCACCCGGTGCAGCGGCTCCATCACCGGCTCCGCGGACAGCACGAACGTGCCCCAGTGCATGGGCGCCATCCGCCGCGCCCCCACGTCGATGCACGCCCGGACCGCTTCCTCCGGGTCGGCGTGGACGTCGCCGAGCCACCACCTCGGCGCGTACGCCCCGATCGGCAGCAGGGCCAGCCCGATGCCCGGATGGCGGCGGCCGATCTCGCCGAACCAGTGCCCGTACCCGGTGTCGCCCGCGAAGTACACCTTCCTCGGCGTCCCGGCGGCTCCCGCGGGGGGCGCGGTGAGCACCCATCCGCCCCACAGGCTCCGGCAGGTGTCGAGCAGCGACCGCTTCGACCAGTGGTGCGCCGGGACGAAGTCGAAGCGGACGCCGCCCAGTTCCGCGGACTCCCACCAGTCGAGCTCCGTGACCCGGGTGAAGCCGCGGCGCCGGCACCAGCGGGCCAGGCCGGCCGGAACGAAGAGCGGGGTGTGGCGGGGCAGCCGCTTGAGGGTGGGGGCGTCGAGGTGGTCGTAGTGGTTGTGGCTGATCACCACCGCGTCCACCGGCGGCAGTTCCTCCCAGCGCACGCCGACGGGGGTCATCCGCGCCGGGGTGCCGAGGATGCGCCGGGACCAGACGGGGTCGGTCAGTACGGTCAGCCCGCCGACGCGCAGGACCCAGCTGGCGTGGCCCGCCCAGGTGGCGCAGAGCGTGCCGGGGGCTGCGGCGGGCAGCGGGGCGGGGGCGTACGGCAGGTCGGGGATGCCGCGGAGCCCGTCGGGGCCGGGGCGGAAGGCGCCCTCGCGGGCGAGCCGGGCGTAGGCGCGGATGCCGGGCAGCGGGGTGGTGAGCCGGTCGGCGAAGGACCGCGGCCAGCTCCGCACCTCCCCCAGGGGCCTCGGAGCACCCGGAGCCGGTGCGTGTCCGCCGGGGGCGGGCGCCACGGCTGCGCCCCCCGCCCGACCGTGGCCCGGCCCGCCGGGCCCCGCCACCGCCGCAGCCGAAGCCGGGCCGAGATCGGAAGAGCACACGACCGAAACCCAGTCACGGCCACCCACACCATGCCCGCGTCTCCTTGGAACAAAC
>LJCW01000036.1 GCA_001298555.1 Actinobacteria bacterium OV450 | reverse complement strand
GGCCGGGGCCGCACGGCCGGAGCCCGCGCCGCCCGCACCGGGTCCCGAGGAGCCTGCCGGGCCGGCTCCGGCCGAAGCGCCCGCCCCGCCCCGGGCCGCAGCCGCGGCCGCGCGCGTGAGCGCCTTCCACGTGCGTCCGTACCGCTCTGTCGCCCTGGAGCGGCGCAGCCCGGCCGGCATGTCCACCGTGATGCTCATGGTCGTCGTCACCACCCCGGCCGTACTCGCCGCCGCCGCGCTGCGGCCGCGTTCCAAGAGCCGCAGCTGAGCCCCGCATCCCGCGTCCCGCATCCACCCACCGATCCACCCACGGGAGAACCCACGTGTCCGAATGGCTGGTCCTGGCCGTCGCCATGGCGCTCGTCTGCGCCCTCGTCCTCGCCTTCACCGCGCTCCGGCACCGCCGGGTCGCGGAGGACGAGGACACCAGCGAAACCCCCGACGTCATCGAGTACATGACGATGATGGTGGGCGTGGTGTACGCCATCGTCCTCGGTCTGGCGATCGCGGGCGTCTGGGAGGCGCGCGGCGCCGCCGAGGACAGCGTGCGCCGCGAGGCCCAGTCGCTGTACGAGGTCACCCAGCGCGCCGACGTCTACCCGGCCCCCGTCCGTGACCGGATCCGCGGCGAGGTCGACGCGTACGTCTCCCACACCGTCGCCGTGGACTGGCCGCTGCTGACCGCGGGCCGGGGCGCCTCGTCCCAGGGCGCGGAGCTGCTCGGCAAGCTGCGCACGGACGTCACCCACCAGAGCCCGGCGAACGAGCTCCAGGCGCAGGCCTACCAGCCGCTGCTGGACCACATCGCGGCCGCCGACGACGCCCGGCACTCACGCGTGCAGGCCGACGAGTCGACCCTGCCGAGCGTGGTGTGGTTCGGGCTGCTGGTCGGCGGGGTGGTGACGGTCGGGCTGATCTTCGCCCTGCAGATCCGCCGGTCCGGCCGGGAGCTGCTGCTGGCCGGGCTGTTCAGTGCGCTGATCGTGTTCCTGCTGTTCATGGTGTGGAGCTTCGACGCACCGTACGGCCGGGAGGGGATCGATTCCGCCGGCCCGTTCCAGGACCTGTTCCCGAAGGTGGCGCTGGCCGCGGCCCAGCGCTGACACCCCCCGGGCCCACACCCGGGCCCACCCGGGCCCACACCCGAGCCCACCCGGGCCCACGCCCGGGCCCGGTGAGGGCCTCAACAGGCCCACGGGACCGGTGAGGGCCCGGCCCGGGACCACCGGCCCCGGCGGCCCGGCCCTCAGGCCGGCCCGCTCCCGGTGAGCGCGACCTCCCGGCGGACGGCCGCCACGACCGGCGAATGCCGCAGCGCGTGGGAGATCCGAACGAGGTCGCGCGGCCCCCGGAGGGTGTCGGGGACGCTCTCCTCGCTGGCCCCGATGACCGCGCCCTCGGGGTCCGCCGAACGGGCCTGGACGGCGGCCGCCACCATCGCCGCGTCGGCGACGGCGCGTGCCGTCTCCTCGTCCGCACCGCCCGTGAGGGCGCGCGCGTACGCGTCCTCGCGGCGGTTCGGGTCGAAGTACGGCCCCAGGTGCAGGAACCCGTCGTGGATGTCCGACTCGCGCTGGATCACCCGCAGTTCCGCCGGGGCCCACCAGGACATCTGCACGCAGGGGGTGCCGCTGGGGGCGCCGATCTGCACCTCGTGCCACAGCGCGCCGAGCCGCCGGTACGTCGTCCAGGTCTGCCAGCTGTCGGACAGCCGCTGGCACACGAGGGGCAGTACGAAGCCGATCGCGCTGATGAGCGCGCCGACGGAGGCGAGCGGCGGGGCGATGTAGGTGCTCAGGTCGTCGAGGTCGTGGCCCGTCCACCGGGCGATGACCGCGGAGATCTTGGTGGCGTCGTAGCTGAGGTTGAAGACGTAGCCCGAGACGATGATCATCAGGCCGACCCGCAGCCAGCCGTGCACCTGGAGGGACCAGCGCCAGCACATGGCCACCATGACGACGGCCGCCACCAGGTGCGCCGTCAGGTACAGGGCGATCATCTGCTGGATGTAGGGGGTGTTGGCGTAGTACGTGTCGAAGTCGCGCAGCCGCTCGACCGGGGTCTCGCCGAGCGCGAAGAGCGCCACCAGCACCATGACGACGCCGGCGTAGCCGAGCATCCAGCGGCGCGAGATGCGCCGGGTCTCCTCGGGCGGACCGCCGCGCCAGTTCACGATGAGCACCAGGCAGGCGGCGCTGAACAGGGTGATCAGGCAGTAGACGAGCGGGGCGGAGACGTTGGTGACACCGGTCCAGCGGTTGACCGCCACGATGGTGGGCGGGGCGGCGAAGGTGAACACCGATCCGGCCAGGATCAGCAGGGCGCAGACCGACCGCAGGAGCGGGTCGCGCCAGTTGTTCCGTAGCGCCGGCAGCTTGAAGGCGAGTGAGACCGCGAGGGCGGCTGCCGGTATGTAGTAGTCCTGGCCGTTCAACGGTCGTTCCTGTGCCCCCGGTATCCGAGCGAGGCCTCGATGCGGCCCGCCAACTGGTCACGCTGTGCGGGCGCCCGGTGGCCCGCGGAACCGGCGAGCCAGTTGCGGCAACGGCTGCCCAGCAGTAAACCGAACGTCTCCGCCTCGGTCTCCTCGGAGACGTCGGCGCGGGTGCGCGCGGCGACGCGCCGGACCGTCTCGCCGAGGTCGGCACCGTCGGACAGCAGCCGGGCGGCGACGGCGGCTCCGTCGACGTGGTGGCTGCAGTGGCCGGCCTTCATGTGCCACAGCTCGTGACCCAGGATGACCAGCTGGTGGTCGGGCGCCGTGCGTTCCTCGATGACCACCAGATCGCGGTCCGCCATGTCGAGCCACAGGCCGCTGGCCGTCCCCGGCGGGAACGAGGCCATCCGGAAGTCCACCCGGCGACCGCGGTGCTTGCTCATGCCCTCGCACAGGGCGGCGTAGAGGTCCACGGGTTCCGCGGGCGCGGTCAGCCGGAGCCCGGCCACCAGTTCGCCGCACAACCGGCGCTGCTCTCTGCCTATGCTCACCGTTCTCCCCGTCGGCGCGGATCCGGATCAGGACTCAAGGATCAGACCCAGACTCTCGACTGGGTCAGGATTCATTCGGTTTGACGCTTTCGAGAAGCATGTCCAGCCATTCGGTCACCTTGTCCCGGTGTTTGTCGCTGGGCAGTTGGGCGGCGCGCCAGGCGATGCCCCGGACGCCGTGGTTCTGCAGAAGTCTTGCCAGCGGATCGCCGGTCGAAGCGGCCGCGGCGGGTACGGTTTCGCGCGCGCGGCCGGCGTAGTCCTGGAGCAGCTGCTGTTCGGTCCGCTGGAGGGCGTCGGTGAGGGCGTCGGCGTCGTGCGCGGTGAGGAAGCCGGCGTGCACGCCGAAGAAGCGCTGTATCGCGTCGCAGTGCTCCATCGTGGGCCTGCGGTCGCCGTTGATCAGGGCACCCGCCTGCTGCCGGGACATGCCGGCGCCGTCCGCGATCTCCTGCTGCGTGTAGCGGCGTCCGTTCGGCTTCAGCCGGGTGCGCCGGAGCAGGTCGAGGCGCTGGAGGAAGCGGGTCTGCAGACAGGGCTCGCCGGCGGGCCGGCCGTCCAGCAGGGTCCTGACCACGTCGGCGGGGACGCCGGAGGCCTCGGACAGGCGGCGCAGGTCGAAGACCTTGTTCAGGTCGTGACCCATCTTGCCCGCGAGTTCGGCGACGCGCGTGACGGTGGCTGCCAGGGGCGCGTTGGCCACCGCGACGGGAGCCGGGAAGCCGTCTGTCACCAGTGGTTCTCCTAGATCGCGGCGGGTCGGTACGGGCACATGGTCGGCTTTTGGAATCTATCCGAGGAGCTGCCGCAGGGCCAGAACTTGCCACAGCTGTGGCGGGAATGAGCTGTCAAGAGGCTGGAATTGCCACGATAGTTGACACTCGAATGAAGTCGGTAGCAGGATCGCCAGAGGTAATTGAAGATCCAGACCGTGAAGAGGGGGAGCTCTCGGTGCCACATCTCGCAGCGGTGGGCCCGTCCGATGGCCTCGCCCGAGCCGGTGAGGAGCGCCTGCCGGGCGAAGATTCCGCACGCGGCGCAGTGCGGTCGGAGCGACGCAAGGAGATTTTGCGCCAGCGGCGCGAGGAGCTGGGCCTGAGCCAGGAGGACGTCGCCGCCCGCCTGCACATCAGCGTCCGCGCCTACGGGAACTGGGAACGCGGCCTGGTCAAGGAGTGGACGGACCGCAAACTGCTCGCCCTGGCCGAGGCCTTGGAGATGAGCGAGCGGCAGTGCTTCTGGCTCTTCCGCGTCATGGTCGACCGCGACCCGCCGCCCACCTGGCGCGCCGCCGAGGAGAACCGCCTGCCCCAGGACCCCGCCCAGCGCGACTACCTGTGCGACTACGCGGCCCTCATGGAGGCCGTGCCCTATCCGAGCTTCCTGGTGGACCACCGCTGGGACGTGGCGCTCACCAACTCGGCGTTCGACAAGCTCTTCCAGTCGGTGCGCCCGCACCCGACCGCCCTGCCGGACGACAACTTCCTGCGCTTCGTGCTGTTCCACCCGGACGCCGCGGCCGTGCTGGAGGACCACGAACCGGCCTGGTGCGTACCGCTGCTGGCCCAGTTCGCGAACGCGCTCGCCGCGGCCCCGGACGACGAGGGCCTGAGCAGCATCCGCCAGGAGGTGGCCCGCGACCCGTTCATGGAGGCGGCCTACCGCTACGGCGTGCCGCACTGGCTGAGCACCCACGGGGCCGATGCCGCCGAGCGCGACGGGGCCGTGCGGACCGTCCGGCACTGGGACCCCCGCTGGGGTCACGTGCGCTGCCGCATGGTGGCCGAATCCAGCCGCATGCTCGACGCGATGGGCCTCACCCGGATCACCATGATCCTGTCGACGCCGCTGGGCGCGGCGACGGGCCCGGCCCGGGGCTCCGGCGCCACCCCGCTCCACCAGGGCCCGCGACTGCGCGCCGTGCCGTCGCTGGACTGACCCCCCGCCCGCCGCGCGGCGGGGGACACTGGTGACCTCCGGCACGGGTCGATCGCGGGCCGCGGAGCGGATGCCACGGATCGTGGCACCGATCGTGGCGCGGTGAAGGGCGGTAGGGCGTGCGGCTGACGATCCTCGGCGGAGGCGGATTCCGGGTTCCGCTCGTCTACGGGGCACTCCTCGGCGACCACGCCGAGGGCCGGGTGTCCCGGGTGACGCTGTACGACGAGGACCCCGCCCGGCTCAGCGCCATGGCCCGGGTGCTCGCCGACCAGGCGGCCGCCTCCGGGGCGTCCGACGCCCCTGCGGTCACCGCCACCGGGGACCTCGACGAGGCCCTGCGCGGGGCGGACTTCGTCTTCTCCGCCATCCGCGTCGGCGGACTCGAAGGACGCGCCGCCGACGAGCGGGTGGCCCTCGCCGAGGGCGTGCTGGGCCAGGAGACGGTCGGCGCGGGCGGCATCGCGTACGGCCTGCGGACGGTGCCGGTCGTCCGGGAGATCGCCCGCAGGATCGCCCGTACCGCCCCCGAGGCCTGGGTCATCAACTTCACCAACCCGGCCGGGCTGGTCACCGAGGCCATGGCCGAGGAGCTCGGCGACCGCGTGATCGGGATCTGCGACTCCCCGGTGGGGCTCGGCCGGCGTCTCGCCCGGCTGCTGGGGGCCCGCCCCGAGGAGGCCTGGATCGACTACGTCGGCCTCAACCACCTGGGCTGGATCCGCGGGCTGCGGATCGGCGGCCGTGACGTGCTGCCCCGGCTGCTGGCCGACACCGAGGCGCTGGAGTCCTTCGAGGAGGGGCGGCTGTTCGGCGCCGATTGGCTGCGCTCGCTCGGTGCGATCCCCAACGAGTACCTGCACTACTACTACTTCAACCGCGACACCGTACGGACGTACACCGGGGCCGGGCAGACGCGCGGGGCGTTCCTGCGCGACCAGCAGCGCGGGTTCTACGCCGAGGCGGGCCGCGCGGACCGGCCGGCCGGTGCGGCCCTGGCCGCCTGGGACCGGACCAGGGCCGAGCGGGAGGCCACGTACATGGCCGAGAACCGCGAGGCGGCGGGCCTGGGCGAGCGCGACGAGAGCGATCTGGAGTCCGGCGGGTACGAGAAGGTCGCGCTCGCGCTGATGCGGGCCATCGCCCGGGACGAGCGGGCCACGCTGATCCTCAACGTGCGCAACCGCGGAGTGCTGTCGGTGCTCGACGCGCAGGCGGTGATCGAGGTGCCCTGCCTGGTCGACGCGAACGGCGCCCATCCGGTGGCCGTGGACCCGCTGCCGCTGCACGCGGTGGGCCTGGTGACCTCCGTCAAGGCCGTCGAGCGGGAGGTCCTCACGGCCTCCGCGAGCGGCTCCCGGGCCGACGCCGTCAAGGCCTTCGCACTGCACCCGCTGGTGGACTCCGTCACGGTGGCCAGGCGGCTCCTCGACGGCTACGCGGCCGCGCACCCCGGCCTCGCCCACCTGCGCTGACCGGGGTCCCCCGGACGGCCCGGTGCGCATGCGGCCGGACGGGGGCGCTGTGAGAGTGCGAGGTGTGACCACTGCCCCCGCCGAAGCCCCCGTCGTCGCCGGGGCTCCTCCCGTGCTCGACCGGCGGCGGCGCAACGTCGTCTTCGGCACGATCATGCTGGGCGTGCTGCTCGCGGCCCTCGACCAGACGATCGTCGGCACGGCCCTGCCCACGATCGTGGCGGATCTGGGCGGCGGGGACCACATGTCGTGGGTGGTGACCTCCTACCTGCTCGCGGAGACCGTCGCGACGGTGCTGGTGGGCAAGTTCGGCGACCTCTTCGGCCGCAAACTCATCTTCCAGATCTCCGCGATCGTCTTCATCACGGGCTCGTTCCTGTGCGGCCTGGCGAGCAACATGTCCCTGCTCATCCTGTGGCGGGGCGTCCAGGGCGTCGGCGCCGGCGGCCTCATGGTCACCTCCATGGCACTGATCGCCGACGTGGTCCCGCTGCGCGAACGCGGCAAGTACCAGGGCGCGATCGGCGCCGTCTTCGGGGTCGCGACCGTCATCGGACCGCTGCTCGGCGGCCTGTTCACCGATCACCTGACCTGGCGCTGGGCGTTCTACGTCAACGTCCCGATCGCGATCCTGGTGGTCCTCGCGGCGACGCGCACGATCCCCTCGGTCCGCGCCGCCAGCGGCACCCGCATCGACTACCCGGGCATCGCCCTGGTCGCGGTGGGCTCCAGCGCCCTGATCCTGGCCACCAGCTGGGGCGGCAACGAGTACGCCTGGGACTCGGCGGTGATCATCGGGCTGTTCGTGGCCGGCGTACTGGCCCTGGCCCTGTTCTGCCTGGCCGAGACCCGGGCCGCGGAGCCGATGCTGCCGATGCGGCTCTTCCGGAACCCGGTCTTCACGGTCTGCTCGGTACTCAGCTTCGTGGTCGGCTTCGCCATGCTCGGCGCGATGACGTTCCTGCCGACGTACCTGCAGTTCGTGGACGGGGATTCGGCCACCGTCTCGGGCGTACGGACCCTCCCGCTGGTGATCGGCCTGCTGATCGCGTCCGTCTTCAGCGGCAACGTCACCAGCAGGACCGGGCGGTACCGGATCTTCCCCGTCGTCGGCTCCCTGGTGATGGGAATCGGCCTCTACCTGCTCTCGCTGATGGGCCCGGGCACCGCCGCCTGGCTCGAATCGCTGTACATGTTCGTACTCGGCGCCGGGATCGGCCTGTGCATGCAGGTCCTGACGATCGCCGTGCAGAACACCGTGGACTACGCCGACCTCGGCACCGCCACGTCCGGTGTCACGTTCTTCCGTACGCTCGGCAGCTCGTTCGGCACCGCCGTCTTCGGCACGATCTACGCCAACACCCTGGGCCCCGCGCTGGAGAGGGCCGTCGCGGAGGCCGCGGGGGCCACCGGCGCCGATCCGGCGCAGCTGGCCAAGACGGCCCAGAGCCCCCAGGGGGTCCACGCGCTCGACCCGGCGGCGGCCGCCCCGATCGTGGAGGCGTACGCGCACGCGCTGCACACGGTGTTCCTGTGGACGGTGCCGGTGGCCGGGACCGGCTTCGTCGTCGCGCTCTTCCTCAAGCAGGTCCGGCTGCGCGACACCGCGAGGGCGGGTTCGACCGACATGGGCGACGGCTTCGCCTCGCCGGTCACGGCCTCCGGCGATTCGGCCAGTCTGCTGGAGCTGGCGGTGGGCAAGCTCGTACGGAACATGCAGCCGCAGACGGCGCGCGCCATCGTGAACGCCTCAGACACCCGGCTGGACGTCGCCGGAGCCTGGGCGGTGATGCAGGTGGAGCTCCTGACCCGCACGGTGGGCCACGCGAGCCTCGGGCTCATCGCCGCACGCCGCTCCCTGCCCCCGGAGGTCCTGCTGCCGGTCTTCAACCGGATGACGGAGGAGGGCTACCTCAGCCGCGAGGGCAGCTTCCTCGCGCTCACCGCGGCGGGGCGGCGGGAGGCGGCCACCATCTCCAAGGCATGGGGCGACTGGCTCGGCGACCAGCTGGAGAAGGACCGCGGCCGCCCGCGGAGCAAGGAACTCCGGGCGGCGGCCGACGCCATCGCGAAACGGCTGCTCGCGGAGGACCTGGGCGAGGGCTACTTCGCGCAGAGGGCTCCCGCGGGGGTGTGATCCCGGCGGCTGCGGCCGCCTCTGCCCGCGTCGCCGTCAGAGTCCGGCGCGACCGCCGGTGATGCGGCTCCACAGGGAACGCGTGGCGCCGAAACCGCTCTCGTGGACCCAGACGTGCGTGCAGGACGGGCACTGCAGATGCAGCAGGCTGCCGGTGTTGGACAGCAGGTAGCGCCAGTGCTCGGAACAGGTGCGCCGCTCCCCGCACGGTGCGCAACCGCGGCTGTCCCCGCAGGCCGGGCAGGCCACCCAGGCGCGGCGCCCGAGGTCCGCGTGCGGATCAAGCGGCAGCATGGCCGTCTCCGCGCCGGGCGAGGACGCCGGCCGCGACCAGGGCGTCGTACACGCGCTGCTGCTCCGCGTCGAGCCCGGAGTACAGCAGGTCGTACGCCGCCTCCTCGCCGCGCAGTACCTCGATCGGGTCCCAGTCGGGGCCGAGGGCGTCCATGACCTGGGCCCGCCGCAGGACCTCCTGCGCGGTGAGGTCGACGGTGAAGTCGGCCAGCGCCGGGGTGTCCTCCGGGCCGGTGGGCGGAGTGGGGTGGTGTGGGGGCATACGAGAGAACTTAGGTATGCCTTCTTTCCCGTGGCAAGAGGGGGTGGGAGACGTCACAGCGGCCCGGAGGCCCCGGCCGGCGCTACGACGTCGGGTAGTCGTACGAGGGCTCCGGCGGCAGGGCCGGCCCCAGATCGGGGCGCCAGGCGCGCAGGACCGCCGTGGAGGGGGCGTAGAGGGCATCGGGGATCCGGTCCGGGGCGAACCACTGCCAGCGCAGGATCTTGTGCGGCTCGGTGACGCGGGGCGTGCCCTCGGCCGAGGAGGTCACGGCGGCCGCGGTCAGCCGGGTCACCCCGGTCTCCGGTGACAGCTGCACGGCCAGGATCCGGACGTCCCCGGGCGCCACCCGCAGGTCCGTCTCCTCGGCCAGTTCGCGGGCCGCGGCCTGCTCGAAGCTCTCCCCGGGGTCGACCTTCCCGCCGGGCAGCTCCCAGCGGCCGTCGTGCGCCTGCCCGAGGAGCACCCGCCCGTCGGCGCCGGCCACGACCAGCCCGACGCCGACGACGCCGTTGGGCTGCGGGACGGCCCGTACCGGGCGCTCGGGCCGGTCGTTCGGCGTCGTCATCGCTTGATCCGCTTCCTGATCCGGTGGGTGTCGGGCACGGCCCGGACGGGCTGCGGCCGCTCCCCGGCGGCCACCGCTCCATTTGCCGGTTCGGCAACAGGGTTTGTCAAGCGGGCGGGCCCGGCCCCACCCTCCCGCTATGGACAACTCGTACGACGTCGCGGTCGTGGGCGGCGGCGCCGCCGGACTCGCCGGGGCGCTGACCCTGGCCCGGGCCCGCCGCTCGGTGCTCGTCCTCGACTCCGCCAGCCCCCGCAACGCCCCCGCCGCCCACCTGCACGGCTACCTGGGCCGGGACGGCGCGAGCCCGGCGGAGCTGCTGGCCGCGGGCCGGGCGGAGGTCGCCGGACACGGGGGCGAACTCCGCTCCGGACCGGCCGGCACCGTCCTCGCCGCCGACCGGCTGCCCGACGGCGGCTTCCTGGTCCGGTGCGCCGACGGGTCCGTGGTGCGGGCCGGCCGACTGCTGATCGCCACCGGTCTGGTGGACGAGCTGCCGCAGCTGCCGGGCATCCGGGGGCGCTGGGGGCGGGACGTGCTGCACTGCCCGTACTGCCACGGCTGGGAGGTCCGCGACGAGCCGCTCGCGGTGCTGGCCACCGGCCCGCTCGCCGTGCACCAGGCGCAGCTGTGGCGGAACTGGAGCGCTGAGGTCACCGTGCTCTCCCACGACTGGCCGCTCACCGGCGAGGACCGGGAGCTGCTGTGTGCCCTGGGCATCACGGTGGCGGAGGGCGAGGTGACCGGCCTCGACGTCACCGGCGACCGGCTGACCGGAGTGACCCTGGCCGGCGGTGCCGTCGTGGCCTGCACGGCCCTCGTGGTGGCCCCGCGGTTCACCGCCCGCGCCGGCGTGCCGAGGAGTCTCGGGCTGCCCGTCGTCACGGTGGAGCGGGACGGGGTCGCGGTCGGCACCTGTGTCGAGGCGGATCCGCAGACCGGCGCCACCGCCCTGCACGGCGTCTGGGCGGCCGGGAACGTGTCCGGCCCCATGGAGCAGCTGGCCGGCGCGGCGGCGGCCGGTGTGCGGGCGGCCGTGGCGATCAACACGGACCTGTGCGAGGCGCAGGCGCGCCGGGCTCTCGAAGCCCACCGTGCCCGCCGGGGCGCGGGCCCGGCGTAGCGCGGGGGCGGCCTGTCGGACAGACGTGCGGGTTTCGGCCAGGGTGCGTCCGTGCAGGCTCTGAGCGGTCTGATCTTCGTACTCATCGGCTCAGGGGCTCGGGGGCACGCAATGGCACATGTGGTGGTCATCGGCGGGGGCGGCGGAGGGCTGGCGACCGCGCTGCTCGCGGCGCGGCACGGACACACCGCCGAACTGTTCGAACGCGACACGCGCGCTCCCGGCGACTCGCTCGACCGGGACTTCTTCGGCTGGCAACGGCCGGGCGTCCCCCAGGCCACCCAGCCGCACGCCCTGCTCGGCGCGGCCCGCACCCTCCTGCGCCGCGATCTGCCCGACGTCCACGCCGAGATGCTGCGGCTCGGCGCCCGCGAACGGCACGAGCTGGACTGGTTCGACGCACGCCCGCCGGAGCGGCCCGGCGACGAGGACCTCGTCATGCTCCAGGCCCGGCGCATCGTGCTGGAGAGCGCCCTGGCGACCGCCCTGCGCGGCGAACCGGGGGCCGTCATGCACCACGGGGAGCCGGTCACCGAACTGCTGACCGGGGCGGGAGAGGCGGCGGTCCGGGTGACGGGCGTGCGCACACCGGCCGGTGCGTACCCGGCCGACCTCGTCGTGGACGCGGGCGGGCGGCGCGGCGGCGTCGAGCGCCTGCTGGCCGGGGCGGGCTGCCGGCCGGCGCGCGTGGAACGCCACCGCACGGGGCTGGCGTACTTCTGCCGCTGGTACCGGCTGCCCGAGGGGATGGACGAGGGCCCGCGCCGGCCCTGGACGGTGACCGGCGGCGCCTTCGCCGGGTGCGCCGTCTTCCCCGCCGACAACCGGGTGTTCGCCGTCACCCTGTTCGTCCACACCACCGACACCACGCGCTCGGCGCTGCGTGATCCGGCCGTCTTCGAGGCCGCCGCCCGGTCCTTCCCGCCCGGTGCGGCGTGGCTGGACCTCGGCGCCGACCCCCTGTCGGGCGTACTGGCCACGGCGAGCCTGGACAACCGGTGGAGCGCACCGGTCGACGAACAGGGGCCGGTGGTGACCGGGCTGGTGCCGGTCGGGGACGCGATCACGCACACGAATCCGACGCTCGGCCAGGGCACCTCGCTCGCGCTGTGGGCGGCGCGCAGGGTGGCCGGCACGGCGCACCGGGACCCGGGATCGCTGCGGTTCGCCGCCGGCTACCACGCCTGGGCCGTGCGCACCCTGAAGCCCTGGTTCGACTTCCAGGTGGTCGCCGACGCGGCCATCGGGGAGCGGTTCGCGACGCGGGCCGGGCGCACGGGGACGGCGCGCGAGGTGGCCGCGCTGTTCGAATGCGCCCTGGAGGACCCCGAGGTGATGCGGGCCCGGGCGCGGGTGCGGCACCTGGCCGAGCCGCCGGAGCGGGCGTACGCGGATCCGGAGGTGCGGGTCCGGGTGGCGCGCTGGCTGGCGGCCCGGCCGCACTACGCGCCCAACGCGGTGGGGCCGGACCGGGAGGAGTGGGAGAAGCTGACGGCGGGCTGAGGACGCGCCGAGGGGGACCGCGGCGGCTCACGGGCCCCGGCTCACGGGCTGGCTCGGGGGCGCCGGCTCCACGGGCCGGGTCAGGGGCGCCGGCTCACGGGCTGGCTCAGGGGCGCCGCTCACGGGCCGGGCTCAGGAGCCGGCGGGCGGGCCGAGGACGTCGGCGAGGTCGTAGCCGACGGCCTCCTCCAGCTGGGCGTACGTACAGCTCTCCGGCGCCCGGTCGGGCCGCCAGCGGCGGAACTGGGCGGTGTGCCGGAAGCGGTCGCCCTCCATGTGGTCGTACGCCACCTCACAGACGCGCTCGGGGCGCAGCGGCACCCAGGAGAGGTCCTTCTTGCCGGTCCAGCGGCTCTGCGCGCCGGGCAGCCGGGCGCTCTCGTGGGCGGACTCCTCGGCCCAGGCGGCCCAGGGGTGGCCGGTGGCGTCGGCCATGCGCAGCGGAGCGAGCTCGTCCACCAGCTCGGCGCGGCGCTTCATGGGGAAGGCGGCGCAGACCCCCACGTGCTGGAGGGCGCCGTGGGCATCGTGGAGGCCCAGGAGCAGCGATCCGACAATCGGACCGCTCTTGTGGAAACGGAATCCCGCGACCACGACATCGGCCGTACGCTCGTGCTTGATCTTGAACATGAGGCGGGCATCGGGCCGGTAGGGCAGATCGAGCGGTTTGGCGATCACCCCGTCGAGCCCGGCGCCCTCGAACCGCTCGAACCACTCCTGCGCGAGCGCGCGATCGGTGGTCGCGGGCGCGAGGTGAACGGGGGGCGAAGCGGTGGACAGGGCATCGACCAGGGCGCTGCGGCGGTCGGCGAGCGGGGTGTCGAGGAGCGCCCCGTCGCCGAGGGCGAGCAGATCGAAGGCGACGAAGCTGGCGGGGGTGGTCCGCGCCAGCAGGTCGACCCGGGACTGCGCGGGATGGATCCGCTCGGTCAGCCGGTCGAAGTCGAGCCGCCCCTCGTGGACGATGATGATCTCGCCGTCCACCACGCAGCGGTCCGGCAGGTTCTCCCGCAGAGCGGCCACCAACTCGGGAAAGTACCGGGTCAGGGTCTTGCCGGTGCGGCTGCCGATCTCCACCTCGTCGCCGTCGCGGTGCACGATGGCCCGGAAACCGTCCCATTTGGCCTCGTACTGCATACCCGGCGGGATCTTGGCCACCGACTTGGCGAGCATCGGCTTCACGGGCGGCATCACGGGCAGATCCATGTCTTAGATTCTGCGGCGGTACGTCCCGGGCCGCCCGGTATGCGCACCTGGCGGGGGCCGCCTACCGTGGCGCACATGGGTGCATCCGGTAACGCGATCGAGCTGGACGCGGGCGGGCGGACCGTAAGGCTGTCCAGCCCTGACAAGGTCTACTTCCCCGAGCGGGGCCTGACGAAGCTGGACGTCGCGCGGTACTACCTGGCCGTCGCCGACGGGATCACCCGGGCCCTGCGCAACCGGCCCACCACCCTGGAGCGCTACCCCGAGGGGGTGGCGGGCGAGTCCTTCTTCCAGAAGCGCGCCCCGAAGAACCTGCCCGACTGGATCCCGACCGCCCACATCGAGTTCCCCAGCGGACGCACGGCCGACGAGATCTGCCCGACCGAGCCGGCCGCCGTCCTGTGGGCCGCCAACCTGGGCTGCCTGACCTTCCACCCCTGGCCGGTGCGCCGCGAGGACACCGACCGGCCCGACGAACTGCGCATCGACCTGGACCCGCAGCCCGGCACCGACTACCACCACGCGGTGATCTGCGCCCATGAACTGCGCGACGTGCTGGAGGACCTGGGCCTGCGCGGCTGGCCCAAGACCTCGGGTGGCCGGGGCCTGCACGTCTTCGTCCCGATCGAGCCGCGCTGGACGTTCACCGAGGTCCGGCGCTGCGCGATCGCGATCGGCCGCGAGCTGGAACAGCGGATGCCCGGCAAGGTGACCACGGCGTGGTGGAAGGAGGAACGCGGCGAGCGGATCTTCGTCGACTACAACCAGACCGCCCGCGACCGCACGATCGCCTCCGCCTACTCCGTACGCCCCCGCCCGCACGCCCCCGTGTCCGCCCCGCTGCGCTGGGGCGAGATCGACTCCGCCGAGCCGCGGGACTTCGACATCACCACGATGCCCGCGCGCTACGCCGAACTCGGCGACCTGCACGCGGACATGGACGACCACGCCTTCTCCCTCGACGCCGCCCTGGAGCTGGCCGAGCGCCACGAACACGACCACGGCCTGGGCGACATGCCGTACCCGCCGGACTACCCGAAGATGCCCGGCGAACCGAGGCGCGTCCAGCCGAGCCGCGCCAAGCACGAGGACGCCCCGCCCGAGGAGTGAAACCGTTGCGCAGCGGCCGCCGCCGGTGGCCGGTGCCCGCCGTGAACCGGTGTTGATCAGTCGTTGATCGGACGTCCATCGGCGGCGGTGAGTATCACCGGCATGTCGATGAACACCGTCTCCACCACCGCCACCACCGCGCCCGACTGGTACGACCTCGCGCTGTGCGCCCAGACGGGGCCGGGCTTCTTCTTCCCGGAGCCCGGCTCGTCCCTGCGGGAGGCGAAGCGGCTGTGCGGGGCGTGCGAGGGCCGCGCGGCATGCCTGGAGTACGCGCTCGCCAACGACGAGCGTTTCGGCGTCTGGGGCGGCCTCTCCGAGTCGGAGCGGCTGGCCCTGCGCCGGCGCAGCTGACCGCACGCGGGCCGACGGCACGAAACCCCGGCGGAGTACGGCTCCGCCGGGGTTTCGAAGCCGGCTGCCCGAGCGGGCGCCGACGGGTGGGGGTGCGGCCGGTCAGGCCTTGCGTGCCGCGATGCGGGCCGCGCGGGCCGCCAGCCGCTCGTCGAACTTGCGGGCCTCGGAGTCCAGGCCGTCCATGAACAGGCCCAGCTCCTCCTGCGCCTTCCGGCCGTCCGGGCCGAGACCGTCGATGTCCATGATCTTCAGGAAACGGATCACGGGGCTCAGCACGTCGTCGTGGTGGATCCGCAGGTTGTACACCCCGCCGATCGCCATCTGGGCGGCCATCCGCTCGAAGCCGGGCATGCCGTGTCCGGGCATCCGGAAGTTGACCACGACGTCCCGCACGGCCTGCATGGTCAGGTCCGGGGCGATCTCGAACGCGGCGCCCAGCAGGTTGCGGTAGAAGATCATGTGCAGGTTCTCGTCCTGCGCGATGCGGGCCAGCATCCGGTCGCAGACCGGGTCACCGGACTGGTGGCCGGTGTTGCGGTGCGAGATGCGCGTCGCGAGCTCCTGGAAGGCCACGTACGCCACCGAGTGCAGCATCGAGTGGCGGTTGTCGGACTCGAAACCCTCCGACATGTGCTGCATGCGGAACGCTTCGAGCTTGTCCGGGTCCACGGCGCGCGAGGCCAGCAGGTAGTCGCGCATCACGATGCCGTGGCGGCCCTCCTCGGCGGTCCAGCGGTGCACCCAGGTGCCCCAGGCGCCGTTGCGGCCGAAGAGCGTGGCGATCTCGTGGTGGTAGCTCGGGAGGTTGTCCTCGGTCAGCAGGTTCACGACCAGCGCGATCTTGCCGATGTCCGTGACCTTGGACTGCTCCGGGTCCCAGGCCTCGCCGTCCTCGAAGAAGCCGGGGAAGTTCCGGCCGTCGCTCCACGGGACGTACTCGTGGGGCATCCAGTCCTTGGTGACCTTCAGATGGCGGTTGAGCTCCTTCTCGACCACCTCTTCCAGCGCGTACAGCAGCTTGGCGCCGGTCCACGCCTCCGAGCTGCCGAGGAGGGGAGAGGTGATCGTCATACGGGTGCTCCTGGGGACAAAGCGAATTACCTACGGTTCCGTAGCCTACGAATCCGTAGGTTAAGCGGAGCGTGAGTACCAGCCAAGCCCCAGGCGTTCATATGACCGGTTACGTCCGGTTATCTATGCAGTTGGAAGGGGCGCCAGCAGGGCCCGGCCACGCGAAAGTCACGCCCGTAGGTGGCCCGCGATGCCCGCCTTGACGGCGTGGGCCGCGCGGAAGGGTCCGGCGCGCCGCACGGGGCGGTGAGCTACGGTCGGTAGTGCACGCCTCACAGCGGGCAAACCGTGCCCGCCCCGACGTACCCGCAATCCTGGAGCAGCACGATGACGGGCACCCTCCGCGACCTGCGACCGGCCCGCGAGATCCGGCGGATCCCGCGCGACGCGGCGAAGCTGAACCACTCGATACGCCTGCCCGGCAACGCGCACTGCGCAGGCAGTGCCCGTGCCGGCGTACGAACCCTGCTCACCCGGCACGGGCTGCCCTGCCTCTGCGACACCGCGGCCCTCGCCGCCTCCGAGCTCGTCGCGTGCGCCCACCGCTTCACCCCCGGGAAGGAGATGCTGCTGAACGTCCGCTGGCAGTTCGACGCCCTGCGCGTCGTGCTCTACGACCAGCACCCGGTGCACTCCTCGCCCGAAGCGAGCGAGGAGTGCCGCGGCCGGCGCAGCCGCGGGATGTGGCTCCTCGCCGCCGCCGTCGACGCGTGCGGCGGCGACTGGGGACTCACCCCCGTCCTCAGCCCCGTGGGGGGCGCCAAGGCGTGGGCCGTGCTGCCGCTGCCGCCGGCCCCCTAGGCGTGTCCGGCCGGCCGCCGCGGTCGCGCCGTCGCCCGTGCCGTCACTCGTGCCACAGCGCCGCCCGCACCTCCTCGGCCGTGGTCGGCTTCAGCTCGCCGTCGAGCAGCAGCCACCGGGTGATCCCGATCGACTCCAGGAACGGCACGTCGTGGCTCGCCACCAGCAGCGCGCCCTCGTAGGACTCCAGTGCGCCCGTCAACTGCCGCACACTCGCCAGGTCCAGGTTGTTCGTCGGCTCGTCCAGCATCAGCAGCTGCGGAGCCGGCTCCGCCAGCAGCAGCGCCGCCAGTGCCGCCCGGAACCGCTCGCCGCCCGACAGGGTGCCGGCCGGCCGGTCCGCCCGGGCGCCCCGGAACAGGAAGTGCGCGAGCCGCGCCCGGATCAGGTTGTTCGAGGCGTGCGGCGCGAACCTCGCCACGTTCTCCACCACCGAACGGCTCTCGTCCAGTACGTCCAGGCGCTGCGGCAGGAACCGCGTCGGCACATGGGTCACCGCCTCCCCGGACACCGGTGCGAGCAGTCCCGCGACCGTGCGCAGCAGGGTCGTCTTGCCCGAACCGTTGCCGCCCACCAGCGCGATCCGCTCCGGGCCGCGCAGCTCCCACTCGCCCGCCACCCGGGCCCCGTGCGCCAGGTGCACATTGCTCAGCGTCAGCACCCGGCGACCCGGAGGGACCTGGGTGGCGGGCAGTTCGATCCGGATCTCGTCGTCGTCCCGGACGGCCTCCACCGCCTGGTCGAGACGCTCCTTCGCCTGGGCGAGCTTCTCGGTGTGCAGGATGCGGTGCTTGCCGGCCGACTCCTGCGCCGCCCGCTTGCGGGCCCCCATGACGATCTTCGGCTCGCGCTTCTGGTCGTTCATCTTCTGGCCGTACCGCTTGCGCCGGGCCAACTTGGCATGAGCGTCGGACAGTTCGCGTTTCTGCCGCTGCACGTCGGCCTCGGCGACCCGGACCATCCGCTCGGCCGCGTCCTGCTCGGCGGCGAGCTGGTCCTCGTACGCCGTGAAGTTCCCGCCGTACCAGCGGACTTCGCCGTCGTGCAGGTCGGCGATCTGGTCGACCCGCTCCAGGAGCTCCCGGTCGTGACTGACCAGGACCATCACCCCGGACCAGGACTCGATCGCCGCGTACAGGCGGCGCCGGGCCCGCAGGTCCAGGTTGTTCGTCGGCTCGTCCAGCAGCAGGACGTCGGGCCGGGCGAGCAGCAGCGCCGCCAGCCGCAGCAACACGCATTCGCCGCCGGACAGTTCACCGACCGTGCGGTCCAGGCCGATCCGGGCGAGGCCGAGCTGGTCGAGGGTGGCCAACGCCCGCTCCTCGACGTCCCAGTCGTCGCCGACCGCGGCGAAGTTGGCCTCGGTGGCCTCGCCCGCCTCGATGGCGTGCAGGGCGGCGCGGGTGGCGTGGATGCCGAGCGCCTCGTCGACGCGCAGCGCGGTGTCGAGGGTGACGCTCTGGGGGAGGTAGCCGATGGTGCCGGCCACGGCCACCTGGCCGTCGGACGGGGTCAGTTCACCCGCGAGGAGCTTCAGCAGGGTGGACTTGCCACAGCCGTTGAGCCCGATCAGGCCGGTACGGCCGGGACCGACCGCCAGCTGGAAGCCGTCGAAGACGGGAGTGCCGTCGGGCCAGTCGAAGGACAGGGTGGAGCAGGTGAGGAAAACAGGGGCATGACTCATGGAGGCCTCCAGGTTGCGTGAGTGGTGCGTGCAACGCGGGGAGACAACCGACGGACGGTCACGTGGAAGGGTGAGGGAAGGCCGGTCGGTGTCTCAACCTCGGAAGAGCAACGTCCTGCTCCGTTCGACGGCAATGGGGCGTCAACGAAGCTACGGGCGGCCGGGGGCCGCCCGCAAACGAATAAAAGCGGCCCGCTCAGTGGGGGTCGCGCATCAGCTCGGCCAGGCTGTGGTCCATGTCGAGGTACAGGTGCTCCAGCCCCGGCGGCACGACCGTCGCGGCCCGTTCCAGGAACCGGTGCAGTTCGGCCGTCACCATCAGCACGATCGCCACGCCCTCGGGCGCGTGGAACTCGATCGTCGTCCGGTCCAGGTCGTACGGCCGCACCCGCACGTCACCCCAGCCCGTCGGCCGGTCCAGCCCCGATTCGAGGAGCTCGCGCGCAAAGGTCCACGACACCTCGACGCCCTCCAGGGTGGCGAGAGCCGGGAAGGCCATGCGCACGGCGAAGGGATCCGCACGGTCGTAGCAGAGCGTGACGGGCACGGTCTCGACCTTCGGGGCGGTGGCGACCAGACGGGCCTCTACGGCCTGCTCGATAACAGTGATCAAGGCTCGCTCCCTTGCGGCGGATCTGCTGCCGGGCGTGGGTGGGACCCGGCAACCGGATAGACGCGGGAATCGGCAAATCCGTGCATGCGAACCGACGTGAGCTGTGTCACCGATTGGCTGGAACGCGTCCGTTTGATCGCACAGAGTGACAGTGCGAGGGCTGTGGGCTCAGGGGACTCAGTCGGCGCCGCAAGCTCCCGAGTGATCACAAAACGGCTGGTTCCCGCTCACTCCACAAGCGCAAAGCATCGCCCTGGTCTCCCGCCGGACGCTCCCGTCGGGAGTCGTCACGCGCAGATCGCCGCGTACCACCAGCTGGCCGGCGGCCGACCGGACGACCGTGGTCGGCCGGTCCGGCTCCTCGTCCGGTCCCTCCCCGGAGAGCCGGTACTGCAATGCGCCCGAGGGACACCGGCGGATCACCTCGGCGACCCGCTCCGGCTCGGCGCCGTCCGGTTGCACCCACGGGCGCTTCCCCGAGTCGAACACCTCGGGCAGACCGCGCACGCATTCGGCGGCGTGCAGGCACCGCCCGGTGTCATAGGTGACGGTGATGCGCTTGCCGTCGTAGGCCTTGGGTTCCTTGGAGGGCATGGCCTCAGCCTAGGAACGCGGCGGCAGCGACGCACCCTGGACGCCGAATCCGGGGTGCATTAGCTTCCCGCGCCATGAGACTTCTGGGAGTTGGCATGTGCGCGGCGGTCCTGGCCCTGGGTCTGCTGGCCGCCCCGGCCCACGCGGACGGCGGGACGGACGGCAGGGACGGCACGGACGGGACGGCCGGGACGGACGCGGCGGACGTGCACGCTTTACGGGGCATGGGCTGGGCGGTCAAGGACACCGGCAAGGACGCCCGCTTCCGCGGGCTGGCGGCCGTCAGCCGCACCACGGCCTGGGTCGCCGGCTCCAAGGGCACGGTGCTGCGCACCGTCGACGGCGGCCGCAGCTGGCGGGACGTCTCACCGCCGGGAGCGGTCGCCGAAGGCCTGGAGCTGCGCGACATCGCAGCCTTCGACGCGCGGCGCGCGGTGGCCCTGTCCATCGGCGAGGGCGAGGCGTCGCGGGTGCTGCGCACCGACGACGGCGGCGCCACATGGACCGAGGCCTTCCGCAACCCCGACCCGCGGGCCTTCTACGACTGCCTCACCTTCTTCGACTCCCGGCACGGGCTGGCCGTAAGCGACCCCGTGGACGGCAGGTTCAGGATGCTTTCCACGGACGACGGCGGCCGGAACTGGACGGTACTTCCGGGCGCGGGGATGCCGGACGCCCTGCCGGGCGAGGCGGGCTTCGCCGCGAGCGGCCAGTGCCTGGTGAGCGCCGGACCGCGGGACGTCTGGCTGGCCACGGGCGGCGGAGCGTCGGCCCGGATCCTGCACTCGGCGGACCGCGGCCGTACGTGGCGCGTCGCCGAATCGGGCATTCCGGCGGGCGACCCCGCCAAGGGGGTCTTCGCCCTGGCCTTCCGCGACCGTACGACCGGTCTCGCCGTCGGCGGCGACTACCGCACCGGCGAGGCTTCGCCGCACGCCGCCGCGGTGTCGGCGGACGCGGGGCGCACCTGGCAGCCGTCGCCGACCCCGCCGCCCGCCTACCGCTCGGGCGCGGCCTGGCTCACGCACCTGCGCGGCGCGGCCCTCGCGGTGGGCCCGACCGGCACCGACGTGACGACGGACGGCGGCAGGAGCTGGAGGCCGCTGCAGACGGGCTCGTTCGACACGGTCGACTGCACGGCCGACGGCGCCTGTTGGGCCGCGGGGGAGAAGGGCCGGGTGGGACGGATGGAGCGCTCCTGAAGGGCCGTCAGTGCCGCGGGGTGTCCGGCGGAATGTCCTGAAGGGTGTCCTGGGGGGTGTCCTGCGGGGTGGTGAGCGGGGTGGTGAACAGGTCCATTCCCGGGTAGCGGCCCGGGACGAATCCCGCCGCCCTGTACACGGGCTCGCCGTCGGGGCTGGCGTGCAGCTGGATGTAGTGGATCCCGTTGCCGTTCAGCCAGGCGGTGAGCCCGTCGACGATCCGCCGGCCGTGGCCCTGCCCGCGCGCGCCCTCATCGGTGACGATTCCGTCGAGGTAGCCGCGGCGCCCGTCGGTCCACAGGGGACTGGGCAGGTGGTACGTGATCCAGGCCATCCCGGTGGCCACCAGGGGCTCGCCGGGAGCTCCGCCGACGACCAGGCAGTGCACGTCGGCGCGTTCGCTGATCCGCTCCAGGAACCACCCACGGGCGACACCCCGCCAGGCCGCATCCAGGGGCCCGGGATCCACCCCGAGGGCGGCGAGAGCCACCCCGCGAAGCCGGACCAACTCCGGTATGTCGTCGGGAACGGCGGGGCGGGGCGGGTGGAGGGTGGGCGTGGGGGTGGTCGGGGTGGAGGGGGTGGCGGGGGTGGAGTGGTGCATGGGGGCTCCGAGGGTCGGGGTCGACGGGGTG
>LJCW01000035.1 GCA_001298555.1 Actinobacteria bacterium OV450 | reverse complement strand
ACACCACGAGAAGGGACACCATCTCCGCCACGGCCTCGCTTGCCCACTGGGCCGGAGGGACCATCGGATTCCAGATCACCGCGACAGCGTTGTCCCTCTCGTACCTCGCCGGGTTGGCTTCCCGATGGCTCGATTGAGTCCGGAATGGTGCGAGGCGGCAGGGAGCGCCGCGAATGCTGCTGCCCGTGTTCCCGGAGTTCACCGAGGCCGCAGCCCCCGAGGTCAAGGTGGCGGCCCTGGTACTCGACCGGGGTCGCACTCCACGAAGGGCGCCTGGACCTTACGGTGCTTCAGCGCCGGGCCCCGTCGGCGCGGCGGGGGCGCGACCAAAGCCGCCCGCGAGGGGCTCGCTCATCTTGTCGTCCCGTGCTCGGGCCGTCCTGGGCAGTGGCGGTCCGGACGCGAACGACCGGGCGATCACTGAGAAGTGGCTCGTCCCGGAGCGGGGCTGTGGTGGTATCGAAGGCGCCGTGGTCAAGTTGTGCACCGGCACGTACGCAGCCACCAGGGCGAGTAAACGATCAAAGATTCCGCTCCATGATCTGCTAACCCCGACCACACGTCGCGCCCCCGCGACCAGCGGCTCCTCGACGGCCGGGCCGTCGAGCTGGCTGGCGAGTTCGGTCAGGACCCCGGTCACAGGCAGCGGCACCCGCGGGTGGAGATCAGCCGGGTCCAGGCCGACAGCCCTGGACGCGAGGACCGCTCCACCCGCTCCCTGAACGCGGAGTGAGTGGAGATCACCAACACCACCCGCGACGCCGTCAACCTCCGCGGCTGGACCCTGCGCGACGACGACGGCAACCGCTACCGCTTCGACAACGTCCGCATCGGCGGCCGTGCCATCATCCGCATCCACACCAGCAACGGCCGCGACAACCGCACGGACCTGTTTCAGGACCGCCGCGACTACAGCTCTCCGCGTAAAGGAGTCGCAACCGGGCGACGACCCGCGTCGGCCCTCCGGCATGCAGCCCAGACAGGTCCGTTCTACAGGTCCGGCGACCCCAGCCTCGGCTGAGGAGACGACGCAAAGGGCTCCAGGGCCGCGAGGTGATCGGAAGGGCCTCCTCAAAGCTGGCGTACTTCAGGCTCACGCCCCAGTTCCGGAGACCGTGGCACTTCCGAGAGCCGCCCCGTGTCAGCCGACGACGGGAGAGGATCGGCTGCAACCAGTTGCCGAGGGTGCAGTTGACACTCTGCCCGCGTTGTTTTTCGGCGGCGTTGCTCGGTGCTCGACTTGGGCGGATTCGCGTCGGCGTCGACTACGCAGGTCCCCGATTCAGCTGCACCAACGTACGGACCTGGGGTTCGGCTGCCGATGGGCCACCCACCATCACCACGCGTTACCGCCGAATGTGAGACAGGGCTATTGACCGTACAGACCCTCTCCCAGGCATTCACCCGTTTGCCGGGTGGCCTGGACGGGTGCGGGGGGGGTGTCTCTATGTCCTTCGTCAAGGATGTGGTGCCTGGTATGCGGGTGTTTGGGGTGGTCATGCGGCGAGAGTGACGTCGGGGGTCCGGGATTCGTAGAAGGTGCCGTCGCGGAGCATGGCGAACAGGACGCTGATGCGTTGGCGGGCGAGTCGGAGGAGGGCCTGGGTGTGGGTTTTGCCGCGGGCTCGTTGCCGGTCGTAGTAGGTGCGGGAGGCAGGGTCGGCGTTCATGCAGGCGAAGGCGGAGAGGAACATTGCGCGTTTGAGCTGCCGGTTTCCGCCTCGTGGTGCGTGCTCACCATGAATCGAGGTTCCCGACGACCTGGTCGTGGGAGCGAGGCCGGCGTAGGAGGCGAGGTGGGCGGCACTGGGGAAACCGGTGCCGTCGCCGACGGTGACCAGCAGGACGGCGGCGGTCCTGACTCCGACTCCCGGCATCGAAGTCAGGACCTGGTGAAGAGGGTGAGCCTCCAGCAGGCTGTTGATCTGGGCTTCCAAGGCCCGGCGCTGGTCGTGGACCGCGGCCAGCGAGCGGGCCAGCGACGGGATGACCACGTCGAGGGTGCCCGTTCCCGGGACCACTACGGTCTGCTCGTCGAGGGCGTCGAAAACGTCGTCGATCAGCCGGGCGGCCATGCGCGGGGCCTTGGGCCGGATCACCTCGACGAGTCTGCGACGGCCGGCCTTGCGCAGTGCGGCCGGGGATCCGTAGCGCTCGAGGAGCCAGGTGACGGCAGGGTGGTCCAGGCGCGGGCCCAGCACCCGCTCGAGGCTGGGGTGGAACTGGGTCAGCAGCCCGCGGATCCGGTTGGAGGTGCGGGTGGCCTCGGACGCGAGGTCCTGGTCGAAGCCGGTCAGCACCGTGAGCTCGGCGGTGATTTCGTCGGTCAGCTCCAGCGACCGCAGAGTGTGAGGCATCGTCCGGGCGGCGTCCGCGATGACCGCCGCGTCCTTCGCGTCCGTTTTCGCCTCTCCCGGATAGAGGTCGGCGATCCGTCGCATCGCGAGTCCGGGCAGGTAGGCGACCTCGCAGCCCGCATCGCGGGCGACGGTCAGGGGCAGGGCGCCGATCGATGCGGGCTGGTCCACGATCACCAGGACCGTGCCGAACTTGGCCTTGAGTTTGTCGAACACGGCCCGCAGCTTCGGTTCGCTGTTGGGCATCGGCTTGTCGAAGACCTTCTTCCCGGCCGGCGTGAGCCCGTGGCCATGGTGGGCCGTCTTGCCGACGTCCAGCCCGAGGAAGACGCCTATGCCTTCGGTGTCTAACATTGCACCCTTTCGCAGGTGTTGACCGTGCCGGCCTCGGCGGTGGCACCGTGCTCGCGCATCCACGTTATGCAGACCTGCCGCCCGCGAGCTGCCCGGCATTGCGCCGGACCGGGCGGTGGCCGGGTCTCTCATCAGCGTCTCCGACGGCACCCCACGGACCCGGCGACACCCCCCCAGGTCATCCGTTCGACAGAGGGGACACAGTCATACCGGGCCCGGAGGCCAGCGGCCCCATTGCAGGACCGCGAAAAACATAACTGTGAGAGTTCTTCTGCGGCCCGGGATGGGTTGCTGCCAGGCTCGGCGCCGATGATCCGGCATGACTCGAAACATAACTGGCGCCCCGTCAGGGGTTGCCGTTCCCCCGAGATGTCTGCCGGACATCGGCGCCGACCTGGCCCACCCGTTGGCTTGATCAGCAGCTTGTCCGCCTTGCGGCGTGACTCATCACAGTTCCGCCACGCGGTGACTCCACCCAGGCCGACGCCGACAACAGCCGTCCGCCCAGCAAGGAGAACGACCACGTGGCCATACTCGCAGAACAAGTCGACGGCGTCATCGGCGTCGATACCCACCGGGACACCCTCGCAGCAGCGGCCGTCAGTCCCATCGGGGCAGTCCTGACCAGCACCGATGCCCCTGCGAACGCCCGCGGTTACCGGCGCCTGCTGGACTTCGCCCGCCAGCACATCCCGGGCCGCCGCTGCTGGGCCCTGGAAGGCACCAGCAGCTATGGCGCCGGCCTCGCGGCCTTCCTCGACGAGGCCGGCGAACAGGTCGTCGAAGTCTGCCGGCCCAAGCGGGCAGCCAACCGCGGCGGACGCAAGACCGACATGCTCGACGCCATCCGGGCCGCGAAGGAGGCCCTGGCAACCGAGCACCTCATACAGCCCCGACTCCGCGGCGAACGCGAGGCACTGCGAGTCCTTCTCGCCACCCGCCAGGGCGCAGTCCTCGCCTCCACGGCGGCGATCAACCAGCTCAAGGCCCTGATCGTCTCCGCACCGGACAACCTCCGCGCCGAACTGCGCAAACTCAAGCGCCGTGCCCAGGTCACCCACTGTGCCCAGCTCCGCGACCGCCCCGCCCAGGACCTTGAACACCCCGATGACAGCACGGGCCCTCCGGTCCACTGCCCAGCGCATCCAGAGCCTGCAAGCGGAGGCCAAAGATCTCGAAAAGGAGATCCTGATTCTGGTGAGGGAGGTCGCCCCGGAGCTTCTCGGCCTCCTTGGCGTGGGCCCGATCACCGCGGCCCAGGTCCTGGTCAGCTGGTCCCATCAGGGGAGGTTCCGCTCGGAAGCGGCGTTTGCCTCGTTCGCCGGCGTCTCGCCGATCCCCGCCTCTTCCGGACTCACCAACCGGCACCGACTCAACCGCAGCGGAGACAGGCAACTCAACCGGGCCATGCACACCATCACCCTGATCCGCATGCGCCTCGACCCCGCCACGAAGGCCTACGTCGCGCGCAGGATCAGCGAGGGCAAGTCCTCCCGAGACGCACAACGCTGCCTGAAGCGCGCAATCTCCAGGCAGCTGTTCAAGGTCCTCGAACGTGTCGAACCGAACGATGGCGGGCAGCCCAACAACCTCCCCCGAACAGCTTGACTCGATATAGCAGCCTCGGGGGCTCCCCTACCTGCAGGTCACAGCCGTTCAGGGCTCACAGCTGAAACCCAAGTTGCAAAGAGCCCAGTAAGCTCATGCACAGGCCCCCAGGCTGAAGAGTTGAGTTCGACCCCTTGCTCAGCAGCCTGGGGGTTCTTTGCCGCACCATCCCGCAGACCGGCCCCCAGACAGGGCGCAGGCAGGGCCAGTTCCTCTCTGGGCCCCGGCAGCAGCGGGCAGCATGCCGGGGCCTGCGGCCGGGCCGCCGGTGCGTCGGCCGGGCCGCAGGTGTGCTCAGCCGGTGTGCAGGAGGTGCTGGGCACGCTGGCGGGCTGCTGCGCGGGCTCTGCGGCTGCGGTGGGGCGTGATGCCGTACTCGGCAGGGGTGCTTGTGGTCAGTTCCCCATGGAATCTTTGGATGGCCCGGTCGAGGCCGAGGCTGATGCGCGGGCGCTTGCGGGCGCGGATGGCGGCGAGGGTGTGGGTACTCGTTCCGAGCTGGCCTGCCAGGAAGCCGGTCGGCCAGCCCTGCTCCGCAAGCTCCTGCAGGCACACAGCGCTTGCCTGGGCTGGGATCAGCCCCGGATGGCGCCGTCGCCCGGATACACCGGCCAGAGGCACGCCCAAGATCGCCTCGGCGGTGGTGCGGTGGACCGGTGGCTGCCGGTCCGCAGGCAAGCGCAGGAGACGGCGGACAAGCGTGACGGAGACCCCTGAGAGCGCCGCGATGTCCCCGGCCGACAACCCCGCCTCGCGCAGCAGGACAGCCCGCGCCGCGGCCTCGGCAGCAGGCACCCTGGCGGGACGCCCCGCCTGAAGGTCCCTGGTACGCCGGACCCGGTCGCGGCGGGCTGCAGCTCTGCACTCGGGGCGCGTACATCCGTAGCCGGCGCAGGAAGGGCTGCCGTGGCGGACTCGCGAACGTACCGGCCGCACGCCCGAACCCCCGGACACCGGCCGCAGGCCGGCCACCTGCACAGCCCGTTCCGGACTATCTCCAGCGATACTCATATTCTTTCTCCCTCCCTTGCCCTTCCCAGCCCAGTTTTACGGCCTGGCCCGGCAGGCCAGGCACAGGGGCCCGGTCTGAGGAGGCGGCACGGCCGAAAGGGCGTACGCATGCACCCGGATGCCGCCAATTGGGATGTTCACGAACGGGAGGCACCTGCCCGCCGCCGACGACGGCGCTCCGGTCACTGCGCCCTCCGCCCGTAGCCAGCGCTTTTGCTCGAGCTGTGGACGGTCGCATAATTCGGCTCTGGCGGGGATCTTGTGATGTCGCAGGGCTGAGCCGGGCAGCCTCCAGGTGTGCGGTTCAGGGGTGTTGGGGCGGTTGTTGCCGCATCTGTCCGGTGTTGTAATTGAGTCGATCAAGCGAACGGCCGAGGCCATCACGCTTCGCGCGGGGTGTCAGACGTTGCCAGTGAGATGCCAGGGATGCGGCATGCCGTCGTGGCGGGTCCACGGCCGGTACGTGCGTCGGCTCGGCGACGCGCCCGTCGCCGGCAGGCCGGTGGTGATCGAACTGGCCGTGCGGCGCTTCAAGTGCCTGAACGACCGGTGTTCGGCGGTTACCTTCGCCGAACAAGTCACCCAGCTGACCAGGCCGTATGCCCGGCATACCCCGCTACTGCGGTCGATGCTCACCTCTATCGCCTTGACGCTGGCGGGCCGCCCCGGCGCCCGCCTGGCGCGACTGCTCGGGATACGTATCGCCAAGGACGCCCTGTTGGATCTGCTTCGCTCTGTTCCGCAGCAGCCAGTCGGCGCGGTCAGGTTCCTGGGCGTGGATGATTTCGCTCTGCGCAAGGGTGACTCTTACGCGACGATTCTGGTTGATCTGGAAGCCCGCCGCCCGGTCGATGTCCTGCCCGGCCGGGACGCCGAACCGTTGGCCGCATGGCTTCGCCGGCACCCGGAAGTCGAGGCGATCTGCCGAGACCGGGCCGGGCGCCTACGCCGAGGGAGCTCGAAACGGTGCCCCACAGGCGGTGCAGGTCGCCGACGCCTGGCATCTGTGGCGGAACATCGCCGAGGCGGTGGAGAAGACGGTCGGATCCCACCACGGCTGCATCCGGGCCGCGTTCGCCGAGACCCCGGTCCTTACGGAGGCCCCCGCGAGGACCCCGGTCACGCCGGAGCCACCCGAGCCGGTGGCCGTGCCGTTCGTCCCGCCCGACGGGACGCTCGACGTCTTGGGGCAGCCCAGGCGCCTGGTGGTCCGCACGACAGAGAGATACACAGCGGTCCAGGCACTGCTGGCCGAGGGCAAGGCCCTCGCTGCGATCGGCCGGACCCTGCGACTCGACCACTCCACCGTCCGCCGCTTCGCCCGCGCCGAAAGCCTCGATGAACTCCTGGTCAAAGCCACCGGCCGTCTGTCAGTGCTGGACGAGCACAAGGCCTACCTTCACGGCCGCTGGCTGGAGGGCTGTCACGACATTCCCCAGCTCCACCGGGAACTGCGTGAGCGCGGATTCGCCGGGAGCATCCAGTGCCTCCGCCGCTACTTCCGCGCCTTCCGACCAGCCCGCCAGCCAGGTCGGAAGCAGCAATCCGTCTCCCGGCCACAGCCCAGGCCGGCCCCGAAGCCACGACGAGTCGTCCGCTGGATCATGATGAATCCCCAGCACCTCGCTGCCGCGGACGCCGCGAAGCTGAAGGAGATCCGCACGGTCTGTCCTCATCTCGACGCCGCGGCCCGTCACGTCCACGACTTCGCCGAGATGCTCCACCACCTCCGCGGAGACCAGCTTCCCGACTGGATGGAACGAGATCTGGCTGACGACCTTCCCGCCCTGCACTCCCTGGTCACCGGCATGCGACGCGACTTCGACGCCGTCACCGCAGGACTCTCCACACCATGGAGCTCCGGCCAGGTCGAAGGCCACGTCACCCGCGTCAAGCTCCTCAAACGCATGGGCTACGGCCGAGCCAATCTCGACCTCCTACGCCAACGCGTACTCCTCAGCCCTTGACCCTGCGACATCACAAGATCCCCGACAGAGCCGAATTACCTGACCACCACCAACCCCTGGGGAATTACGCCGTCGTTCACAGCTCGACGCGTACGGACCGACAGCCCACTCCGCCGCACCCGCACCAGCCGCCTCGAACGCCTCGCCTACCACCTCACCGCGTAACCCTCACGAATTGCGCAGCAGAGTCGACGGGCTCGGCAAAAACCCCGACCGCGCGAAGCGGCGAGCCGCCGCACTCGCCGCGATCGATCCCGACTGGAACCCCGGCGCGCTCGGATGGACCGTCGACTGGCAACGCCAGTACACGGGCCTGAAGAACCTCCTGGGCGGCGGGGCGCGCCTGACGGCCGTGGTGCCCGGGGTGACGTGGCACGGCGAGGACATCGGCCGCTGGCTCGCCACCCAACGACGCGACTACCGCCGGCTCAGCAACGAGCAGCAGCAGCGCCTGAGCGTGCTCGGGGTGAAGCCGGCCCGGGCGGCACGAGCGCGTAAGGCAGCCGCCGAGCCGGACGCGACCACCACGTCCGGTCAGAGCGCAGAAGCCTTCCGAAACGGCGTCCAGGCCTTGGCGCAGTACCTGGAGCGGGAAGGCGACAGCCTCCCTGGCCGGTCGCATGTCGAGCACCTCCCCGACGGAACGGAACATCGCACGGGTGTATGGATCGCCAACCAGAAACAACGCCGCGACCGACTCCACCCCGACCAACTCGAAGCCCTCGCCAACCTCGGCATCCACTGGGAACAGTAGGCCCGGCAGCCCACGCAAGCGCCCTACACGGGCGCCACGCCGGCTACCCAAGAAACCACACGGACCTGCACCGGTCGAACGTCACCCCAGGCCCATCTCGCAGCCCCACAAGCTGGTGAACACCCATGTCGCCAACCAGTGAAGAACCCGCGACCCCCCATCACGCGCCAGGTCCACAACTTCAGCAGGGTCAGCTCTCGTAGTGATAACGGCAGGCCGCGATACGAACCTCATCGTCCACGATCTTGTACACGAGACGGTGCTCGTCACTGATCCTGCGCGACCAGTACCCGTGGAAACCATGCTTGAGGGGCTCAGGCTTGCCGATACCCTCATTCCCGTTGCGTGTCACGTCCGAGATGAGGGTATTGATCCTCTTCAAGACCCTGCGGTCCTGGGCCTGCCACCACAGATAGTCACTCCAGGCCGACTCATCCCATACAAGCTTCACTCCAGGATCTCCCGCACGGTGCCCGCGCCGCTCTCCAGCCTCTCGATGGAGGCCAGCAGCCTCCGGGCGTTCACCGGGTTCCGCAGGAGGTAGGCCGTCTCCTTCAAAGACTCGTACTCCTCAAGAGACACGATCACCACCGGATCATGCCCGGCCCGGGTGATCACCACCTCCTCACGGTCGTCATTGACCGCGTCCAGCACCTCCGCGTACCTGGCACGAGACTCCGAATACGACATCGTCCTCACCACACACCACCTCCTGTACAGGAAATTGTACAAGAAGGATGGGGCGGGGCAAGGCCGGGGCAGCCATATCGCTGCCGACGGCCGCGTCGAATTCCCGGGCGGCCTCGAAGACCGCCGTAACGGCACCCGGACGCCGAGCGGGCATCGGCGCCGGTCGCCTCGCGGACATTCCAAGATCACGACGGTCTGTTCGGGGTTCGCCTAACGAACAGATCCGGACGTGCTTCAGAAGAGAGGCCGTCGCTGTCCCGTCCGGTCGTTTCGGCTGTCCTGCGTGTGTAGTAGCGCGGCGGCGAGGGCGGTGGCGGTCGCCGGGCCCGGCGCGTAGTGGGGGTGGGCCTGTGCGAATTCGGGCATCCGGGGTTCGGCGCGTTCCTGGGGGGCTCGCTCCAGTACGGTCGTGCCGGTCTCGGCCTCCAGTACTGGGGTGTAGCCGGCCGCACGTAGTGCGGTGAGTGTGTCCTTGGGGGGTGCGGTGCTGATCAGTACGGTCGGGGCGATTTTGCGCAGGCCCAGTTTGGTGAGGCCTCGGGTGTGGGCGACCTCGGTGATGAGGTGTTCGTCGTCGGAGCGGATGCAGCAGGCGGAGCGGACCACGCGCAGGCGGCCGTGGGCGCGGGCGATGTCCTTGACGGTGTAGGTGAGGGGCTGGGGCAGGGGGGTGCCGCCTTCGCTGACGTCGGTCAGGCGTTCCAGGACGGTGTCGGCGTCCAGGCCGGTGTCGAAGGCACGGCGCAGGGAGGCGGGGGTGATCCGCCAGACGGTGGCGTGCCCCTCGGATTCGCGCTGAGCACAGGTGGTGAGGAGGTCCGTAAGATCGGGGGCTGCGGCGCCGGTGACGGTGGCGGTCAGGTCGGCTTGGAAGCGGGCGGTGGTGCGCGGGGCGGGCAACAGCGTGTCGAGGGCGAGTTGCAAGTCGCGGACAGCGTCGGCGAGTAGGGGGTGGCCGGTCAGGTCCGGGCCCGCGCCCGGGATGGCGGGGAAGTGGAGGACGGCCCCTGTGCGCAGCAGGGCACGAAGTGCGTGGCCGGTGGTGGTGAGGGCGCCGTGGGCTGTGACGCCGAGCAGTTCGGCTTCGGAGAGGGTGGCCTTGGCGCGCGACTGGAGGTCTTGGGTGCCCAGGAATGGGGTGAGTGCGGGTTTGAACCAGGCCGCGCAGTCGAGTAGTTCGTCGAGTCCGCGGGTGGTGGTGCCATGGCCGGTGGGGAGGGTGGCGAGGGCGTCGAGGATGCCTCGGCGCAGTACCGCTGCCATCGTGTCGGTGGGTGAGATGAGTGCGACGGGGCTCTGGTCGTTGTCGGCGGGCCAGTAGGTGAAGATCTCGGGTACGACGCCCCAGGTGGCCAGCAGTGGCAGGAGCCGCTGGGCGGGGGGCAGGGTGATCCAGGTGTCGTAGCGGGAGGTGGGCAGCAGTCGCACCGGGGGTTCGGGGATCTGTTTGCGGCCGCGTCCGCGTCCGCGAGGGGCGGGGAGGGATGACTGGTCCTGGTGTGGGGCGAGTAGGTCTGCGTTGGAGGCGAGGTCGAGCCACAGGCGGGCCTGTTCCTCGTTGATTCCGGCGTCCTTGGCGACCCTTCTGGTGTCGCGGACGGTGATGCCGCCTGCTTTGCGGATGGCCAGTGGCTGAGCGGCGACGGCGCGCAGGACGAGTTCGGCGTGCCAGGCGGCGGCTCCTGCTGCCGCCTGTGCCTGGCCGTCGGTGCTGCCGGGCAGCGGCGTGGTGCGGGTGAGGAGGGGCGGGGTGAGGTGCAGGTCGGGGGTGGTGTCGTCGCGCAGGGCGTGGGCGATCTCGTACGGCAGTTCGGCGAGGTCGGTGCCGACGGGCAGCAGCAGACCGTGCTCGGCCAGCCAGTCGGTCCCCGCGTCACCGGAACCCCCGGGGCGGACGGTGAACTTGTTGTTCGGGCCGGAGTAGTAGCCGTACCGTGTCACGAAACAGTGCGTCCGCAGCAGAGGCGGTCCGGGCACCAGCTTGTCGAGCAGATCACGGGCCGCGGACGGGGCCCGGGCGGCAAGCTCTCGCACCTTCCCGGCGTCCTGGAGAAAGGTGACGACCCGGCGCTGGGAACTGTCCCGGGTCGTGTCCCTGCCCACACCCAGCCGGTCGGCGATCGCATGGACCTCGGGAGCGTTGAACGCGGCGGTGAGCAGCGGGCCGACGGGGCGGCCATAGCCCTGGAACTCGGCCGAGCGGTGGTGCAGCAGCGCGGGTACCGCGACCTTGCCCCCGTGTGGGGGCAGGATCAGTGCCTGCCCGGTCAGGCGCTCCAGCGCCTCCTCGACGGCGGCCCGCGTCCTCGCGTCGGGTGCCAGCCGCCGCAGGACCTCGGCGCGTGGCACAGCACGGCTTGCCGGATCCAGTGCCGGCTCCTGACGGGACATATAGCTGTGAGACGGCACCGAACTGGTGGGGGCGGGCCCGTACTCCCTGTCGGAGATCTGCGCGACAGCGGCCAGAAGCCGCAGTTCACCGGCGTTCAGCGAGCCCAGCGCACGGCTGACGGAGACATCGGACAGCAGGTGATCGGCGAGCTGGCCCAGCGTACGCAGGCTCTGCCCGTATCCGGCGGCCTGCGGCAACGACCGCAACTCCAACAACACGCTGAGCTGCTCAGGGGTGCGCTCGGCAAGCCAGTTCTTCAGGGCAGTTGCGCTCTTCACCCAGCCGATCGTAGAGGAGACCCACACCACAGACGAACCGGGCCCCGCCCCACCAACGCACCTGAGCGGGACAGCGAGAAGCCAGCTCAAAATAGCGAACGCGGACAGTAGCGGATACTACTCGGCGTTACTTGTCGGGTAGCGGACAAGCGGCAGGTATACGAGAACTGGGCCGGGTGGGTCCTCGGTCGGGCGATTGCGGGAGGAAGGGCATGCTCGTTGCGCTGGGTGTGGATATTCGCGTGTCGGTGGGGGCCGTCGCCCGGTTCGTTGCCGTTCAGTCGCTTCGACGGCGTGCCTCTGCTGAAGAGGGGCGGCCTGCCTGCCGGTCATCGGGTGCCATCGCCGAGGTGGCGGCCTTGCCGCTTGTTGCGGAGGTGAGTCGCGGCCGTGCCCGCGCGGTCCTGGCCGAACTCCGCGCGCTCGGTGACTCCATGGAGGAGGACGGGACCGCCGCAGAAGATCCGGCTGGGGACGAGGTGCTCGGTGAGCCGGCCCGTCCGCGCCCGGTCACGGGGTAGGCGGCTTGAGCCGGACGCCGCCGCGTGAGCGGAAGTCTGCTCCGGCGTCGGAGAGGAGGCGGTGCACCGCTCCGTGGGAGCGGCCGCTGGCCTGGGCGAGGGAGCGGACCGAAGCCCCTGCTTCGTACTGAGCCTTGAGGTCGGCGGCAACCCGGTCGCGGTCCGGTCCGGGCAATAGCCGACGGACCGGGGACTCGTGGGACATGAGTGGAATACCTCCTCGTGTGTACAGCGGTCCCGCCATGATCACGGCAGACCGCCTCCGGCGGCCACCGGTTCGGCTGAACCCGTGGAAACAGGGGTGTGGCAGCGGCCGGCAGCACGGCGTGGGCCTGGACCCTGCGACGGCAGAAGACCGGCGGCTGTCGTGCTTTCACGGCGGCATGCTTCGCTTCGCTTCTGGTCCCCGTCTCCAGCTCGGTGATCACCAGTGGCTGGGGGGTGCAGGTGAGGCCATCTGTTCGGTTTTCGCGAGTAGGGCGCGACAGTCGGCGACAGCATCGTGGGAGCCGTCGAGTCGCTGATTGCGGTAGGCGCCACGCTTGGCGGACCACAAGCCCTTCCAGACCGCGTACGGCTCCATCACATCCTCCCACCGGCAGCGGGCGAGCCATTGCCCGGCTGCCACAGGGCCCCCTGATGCCGGACGAGTTCACGCTCGAGGACGTCGCGGTCGAAGGGCATGTTGTAGGCGAGAACGGTCCGGCCGTGGAGAACATCGGTGAGGGCGGGCAGCACATCGCCGAAGGCCGGGGCCGAGGCAAGACGTTCCGGTGTGATCCCGTGTACCGCGGCGGCGGCCGGCTCGATGTCCGCGTCCGGGTTAACGTACTCGTTGAACACCACGGAGCCACCTCGGGCCACTGCGGCGATCTGCACCGCGAACGCGTTCTGCAGGCCGGTGGTCTCCACATCAAGAGCGATCAGAGAATCGTCGTCGAGGAGGCGGCGAGCCCACTGACAGACCTGCTCGCGTTCCCGGGACCAGGAAGGCGGGCGCCGCAGCGCCCTGATGGCATCGTCGAGCCGGCGGTGGGGCTCACGGGTGGTCTGCGACCGCCACATAACCGTGTCGCCGGTCGGCTGTGCATTCACGGTGCCCAGATAGTTCCCGCCTTCGTAGACAGCCCAGGTGGGGCGATCGGTGTCGGCAGGCCGTACGAACTGCACGGACCGTTCGTCAACCTCACGGTCAAACAAGTCCTCCCACACCAGCATCCTCGACGCTCACCAGCACTCCCCATCCCCTCTGACTCGCCCCGGCTTCTCGCATTCCCCATGCTGTTATCCCGCCACCGGATTCGTCCATCCTCGCCTACACCACCGGAGCGCGACATAACGACAATGGTGCACGACTGGGGCTGGGGCGTGCTGGCCTGGTGGGTTGGCTGGTGGGTGATTACCCGGTACCCGGCATCGACCTGGGCTTTCACCTCGGGGCACCGCTCGAACAGGTCCCAGATCCCTTCGGTCTTCAACGCGGTCTGATCGTGCATGCGGCCCGGGCGGACGGCTCCGGTCCACAGCGTGCGGCCCGTGTCGTCGCTGATCACGGTGGCTTTCTTGGTGTTCTGCCTGCGCTTGCCGGAGACATCCAGCCACGTCTTGCGGGGCGGCTGCTGCTTGCGCGGCTCCGGCTAGACGGACTCCACGGCCGCCTTCACCGTTTTCCGGAAGCCCACCCCTGCGCTGCATGGCCCGGTTCGACATTCCCGCCCGGACATCACGGCGGATCGCCGCGCACAGATCGACCTTGGACTTCAGACACCTCCTCGGTGCAGCGCATCGTCCTGGACCTGTCCGGCGTGACCTTCGCCGACTCGTCCCTGCTCAAGATCCTGCTGCGGCTCCACCGCAGCGGCCGCCTGGTGGTGGCCGGCCCCCTCCACCACCGGCTCGTCGCGCTGCTGGAACTGACCGCCGCCCACACAGCCTTGACCACCCCCGCCAGTCTGGACGCAGCGAGGATGGAGCGGGCGACGGCGACCAGGGCTTTCATGTGGCCGCGGCGTTTGATGATTCTGCGGTAGCGGGCGCCGAGGAAGGTGTCGGTCCGGGCGGCGGAGATCGCTGCTTCGCCGAGGGCGCCGCGGAGCCAGGGGTTGCCCTTGCCGGTGGGGCCGGAGGTGTTCTTGTTTCCGGACTGGAGGGTGCGTGGGGAGAGTTTCGCCCAGGACACGAGATGGCCGGCGGTGGGGAAGACCGACATATCCAGGCCGATCTCAGCGAGGATGACCTGCGCGGTGCTGGGGCCGACGCCGGGGATCTCGTCGAGGCGCTCGGTGTTGGTGATCGGCATCAGGGTGCCCTGTCCAGGGCCTTGGTCGTCCTCGGTGGTGGACAGCTCGCTCAGGCGCAGGGTGATCCGGGCGGTGAGCTTGTCGATCTGCACGGTGAGGTAGTCGACGGTGTCCAGCAGCATCCGGCACATGAATGCGTGGTGCTCTTCGAACCGGCCGGTCAGGGCCTCGGCCAAGGTGCTGTGGCTGGCCTTGATGGTGCCGTGGGCCAGGTCCGCCAACGCCTTGGGGCTGCGCTCGCCCGCGATCAGCGCCTCCAGCATCGCGCGTCCGGAGACGCCGAAGATGTCGGCGATCACGGTCGACAGTTTGATCTGGGCGTCCTCGAGGAGTTTCTCCGTGCGCTGCTTGTGGCGGGTGCGCTCGTGCGTCATCACAGCCCGCGCCCGGGTCAGATCGCGCAGTTCACGGACCGGCTTCGGGGGCACGAACGAGGGCCTGAGCATGCCGCGCTCGGTGAGCTTGGCCAGCCAGACCGCGTCCAGGCGGTCGGTCTTGGGCCGGCCCGGGACGTTCTTGACGTCACGGGCGTTGACCAGCCAGCACTCCAGACCACGCGACTCCAACAGAAAGAAGTACGGCTTCCAGTAGGTCGACGTCGCCTCCATCACCACCCGGGTCACGCCCTGGCAAACCAGGTGGTCAGCCAGGTCCAGAATCGCGCCGCTGGTCGCGACGGTGTTGAAGACCCGCTGCACGCGCTTGCCGGGCCTGTCCTCATGCGGAACCCGCACACAGACCATGCCCGACGCCTTGGCGATATCGATCGCCGCGACACGGGCCACGAGCTCCTCGGCCTGCTCGATCTCCTCGACGCCACCGCTGTCGCCGTTGTCCGCCATACGCAACTCCCTGGTATCGATCCGTACGGGCCGACGCCTGCCCAAGGGGCCGCGGGGGGAGCGAGAATCTGACCGGCGTGCTCGATGGCAACAGTGCGTGGCCCCTCCGCAGCCCCAGCACCAGACTGACCTACGGGCTCAACGTCCCAACGAGCTACCGGCATCGGCGGGCAGGCGCCGCACCCATGTTTTCACGCCAGCAAGGCGCACCCGAAGGGATCAGAGGGACTGACCTGCGACATGATCCGCCCGACTATGAATTAGCCCTGGGTGCGGCTGGGACCGGTGGACGACGCGACCGCGGTCACTGCCGCCCAGCTGCGGAGAGTGGTCGAGCGGCTCATCGCACCCTCACACTCTCGCGGCGCTGACGCGCCCTCCCCGTCAGCCCGCCCCATCCGCATACCTCACTCCCCACGGTTTACCTCTGGGCGTACCTGTAGTCGAGTACGGGTCCGAGCAGTTGGGCCAGGGCGCTGCTGGCGTAGACGCCGTCGGGTAAGAAGAACGACAGTTCGCATTGGAAGGCGTGGGGGTGCGTGTCATCGGTGGTTGGTGATCCGACGTGGATCTGGGTTTGTGTCACGGTGGGGCGCCCGTGCGCGAGGTCGGGGATGTCGGGAACTTTGCGTAGGAGGCCAATCAGGGGATCTGTTGCCCGGGTAAAGGTGTACTGCTGGCCGGCCCGGCTTACTTCTGCAACGTCACTTCCCGCCATGTCACGCACTGCGGCCCGGAGATGTTCATTCCAACGTGACGCGGATCGGACCTCAGATGTCCCGGGTGATGCTGCGCCGGTAAAGTATTGAGAGTCGAAGTAATTGAGAAGGTAGTGAGTAATTTGCTGATACCTACCCAGGTATCCTACGGCTTCCTTGTCAAGGTTTCGGACGTTTACTCGGAAATTGTTACCGCGCGCCATGCCTCCTGTTATGTGGCGTTCACCCCGGCCTAGCCAGGCCAAATGCAGCCAGCGGTTTACTTGATGGTGATGGGTATTGAATTTTGAGACTGCGAGGCTGTTACACGTCGGCGGGACAGACAGATGTTGCTGGGTAATGCCATCATCGTCCTTTGAGTATGCGTAGCCGATTTCTTCTGCGGGCACGTCCAGGAAATCCGCGATCGCCGCAACAGCCTGCAATGTGCTGAAACCTTGCTTACTCAGCAGTAAGTAGGTGCAGCAATACTCGGCAGCGGACACGGCAAGGGGAAGGACTAGGGCTTCACATACTCGGAAATCGGCTCGCCGGTGTTTTAGAACGGGTGGGATCGAATTACGGCCGATGGGCCATCCCCGGGCCCGGATTTCGTCGCCCGGCCACCCTGACCGTTCAGCCTTCACCGCAGCATGCCTTTCCCGGGTGGGATGTGGACCTGACAGCCTCTGCGGCCACGGTTGTGGCTTGAGCGTCATCGACCATATAAATTTCTCCCGGGTTCTTGTATCCGAATGCAGACATGTCCGCGAGGCGACGCGTCTGGTGCGCTCCTGTAATAATTGATCGGGAAATTTCCGGGCATGCGGCCAGAACCGCGTCACCAAGTACATAGCACGTGTGCTCGCTCGAGTGGCTGACATGTACAGCGAACGCGTCGAGCACGGCCTGCCGGGCTCGCTGCCTGCAGCTGGCGAAGTCTATGCCAGATCTTTTTGTGAACCAGCGCACGTCGATTTCCATCCCGAGGGCGCGGTCATCCAATACTGGCGTGGTGGTGTACTGGTCGCGCCGGAACCCCTTAAAATGCGAGCCGGTGGTCTTGAACAGCTGCATCCCTCGTATGCCACCGCTGATGGAGATATTTCCCTCCCGGTTGATCCGGGCGCGCGCGCTCTGTCTTTCCTGTCCTGGGGGGGAGAAATTTGTGAAACTGTCACCGCCCGAAAGTCGGAGCGGTTCAAAACCTGATACCGCTACGTGTGCTTCCACTACCTGTGCTGCAGGGCAGGCGGCGAGGAAATGATCCACGAGTGCCGTCGCGTAGCGTTCGGGCTCGTCGGAAATATGGCGCTGCGCGAAGGCCAGTACTGTGTTGTTCACCGCGCTACTGGGCAGGAGCTCGGTGTTTTCGCCTCTGGTGTAGACTCTCTGGAAATTTCCTACGAAATCGATTTTTACGTTAAACCTTCGGACGCTGTGCCGTGGTGTTCTGCGGTTGACCGCAAGAAACTCGATGTTGGACTCGCCAAATCTGTGCCGTCCAATTTTGGAGGTCACGTGTTATCTTCCAATCTGGGCAGGTGTGCGACGGCATCGGCCAGGATTCTGGGGCACATCGGGTCGCCCGGTTGGGTTTGCCACGGCCATTCATGCGTTCTTACCGGAGAAAGCGAGGGGAGCACGGTTTGCATACCTCGCCGCTCGGATTCACGGCTGATGGCTGCTCGGGCGGCACCGCCGAGCACCTCAGTGTCAGTGAGGTGGTAGCAGCCGAAGAAATTTTCGCCGAGTTGCCGGTCGGACAGAACTCGGGCCAACCCGCTCAGCATCATTTCCGGGGTGGTGGTGAACTGCGGTGTCTCGAACAGTAGTAGACGATCACCGATCGCCTCCTCTCCCATGAATTGGGCCAGGACGCTGAAGAGGATGTTGTTGCGGCGGGTGACATACAAAGTGTTGCTGACGGCGTAGACGTGTGCCCAACCCGGCCCCAGTTCGCTTCGCCAGGCACTGAGCACATGCATCCAGTGGCGGACCTGGATGTCGGCAGCCTTGTCCACCGCCAGTGCAAGGTATGGGGCGATTGAGCGCCCGAACTCCCGAAGCCCTGTCTGGTCCACGGTGTCTTCGACCAGACAGCGGGCGGCGAAAGAAATATTGCGGCCGAGGATCTTGCGGAGCAACGCGATGTCGGCATCTGGCAGTCGAAGGCGGCACAGGCTCTCCAGAGCGGCTCGGCAGACGTCCGCATAGCCGGCCAGAGGCTGGCGCCAGTCGTAGTCGCGGGAAGCCAGGGCGGAAGCCACGATTTCGTAGACGCCGACTGGACTGTGCCCAACTGCCTTGAAGTGTTCGTAGCCGGCAGGGACACACCCGGCCTCCTGCGGATCGGCACCTGGAACGTACAAGAGCATGCGTCCGCCCGAGCCGCTGAAGAGCGCCAGAATGACCGGTGTCCGATCGAGAAGGTCTTTTTGGAAGCGCGCGTTGGCCTGCTCGTAGATGTGCATCATGGCTGTGTTCAAGGAGATCATGGTTGGTTCGGGCGGTATGTCACCTAACTCCATCGCTGACCCCGACAGATGAGGCCGCCAGCGGGTCGGCAACGGCGGACCGGTAAGCAGATGCGTCGAGGATCCCAGCGCGCACCGCAACGATAGTAGGCACCAGAGCCTGACCAGCCACGTTGGTGGCCGTCCTGACCATGTCCAGAAGCGGGTCCACCGCCAAGAGCAGGCCTAAAGCAGCGAACGGAAGGTCAAGCATGCTAGCCGTCAGCGTGAGCATGACCACCGCCCCGTTGAGACCGGCGGTGGCGACTGACCCAACCACCGAGACGAACACGATCAGGAGATAGTCGGAGGGGTGAAGCTCGATTCCGGAAACCTGGGCGATAAAAATTGCTGAGATCGCCGAAGAAATCGCCGCGCAGCCATCCATTTTGGTGGTTGCCCCAAGTGGCACGGCAAACGCAGCATAATCACGGGGAACTCCAAGACGCTCCACGGCACGCAGCGTCACCGGCATTGCGGCGATCGAGGACCGAGTGATGAATGCTTGCCACATCGCCGGCCACGCGACATGGAAGAACCGCAAGGGGCTTAGGCGCGTGGCGGCGACCAGAACCAGCGGGTAGACGACGAAGAGAACTATCGCCGAGCCGACGTTGACTGCCACGGCATAACGCCCAAGCGAGTCGATGATACGCGTGCTGATCGTTGCCACTGCGTGGCCCATAAGGCCGAATGTCCCTAGCGGCGACAGCCAAATCAGCCACCACAGCACCTTCTGAACGATTTCGAACGCCGCCTGATTAACCATCAGGAAGGGCTTCCCCTTGTCCCCCACAACAACCGCTGCCGCACCCGTCGCAACAGCTATCGACACAATCTGCAGCACGTTCCCCTGAACGAACGCCTCGACCACATTGGTGGGAATCAAGCCAGCCAAAAAGCCCAGCCAGGAGCCCTGCCGGGGCTCCGAGCCCGTATCGATGGCCGCGGCCCCGCGCGCCGGAGCGCTGAGCACCCCCAGCCCAATGCCCACACCGACGGCCAAGAGCGCCGTGACGCAGAACCACAGGAGAGTACTGATCGCCAGCCTGGCCGCGTCAGCCAGACCTCGCAACGCCGCTGTGCTCGACACGATCGCGGTGAACAGGAACGGTGGCACTACCAGCTTGAGCAACTGAACAAAAAGGCTGCCGATCTTTCCCAGTGTGGCTACGAGCCAGTCAAGGTGGGCGTACCGAGCCAGCCATCCCAAAAACACGCCCAGAACGAGGCCCACTACAATCCGAACCCAGTAGGGCATCTTCCCGTGCTCGTCGGCAAAAGCAGAAAACCGTGGCATCAGACCTGACCACCAATGCGGTGCTTGTTAGTTAATTCCGGGCTCGGCGCATCGCTGCTGTGTCCCAACGGCCACCACGGGGCTCTCGGCAGCCATACGATACTGGTCGCCTCCAGCACTTTATGGCGACTGTGAGAGGTACAGTCGACCCCTTCGTGCACTTAGACCGTGCCGTGGCGGAGTCGCACCGGAGGACAGTTCGAAAGGAATCACGAGCCGGAACACCTATTGGGTTGCCGGTACCGCGAACCCCATTCATGGTGGGGGAGGCATGAGGTCGCTGACAACGCTAGGTGGATCTGGCGCTCGTTAAACTGCGGGGGCTGTTAACCTTGATTTTTCGTTATGACAGGCCATTGACCTGGATTCTTCGCTGGCGGTGTGACGTCGGTCGGGTCGGCGGCTTGCCTGTATTGTCCCCTGCCGTTCGAGGGCGGGCCGTCGCGTGACGCTGCGGGGCGTCGGGTTCCACGGGCCCGAGAGTGCTGCGGGTTCTCTCCTCTCCGGTGTCGCTGGGGCGGAGCCGATCGTCAGGTGTCAGCCGGGAGGTCGGTTGCATGTTGCCAGGCGGTGGCGAACGCGGGCGCCCAAGGCCAGGTGCGGTCGAGGTGCAGGGTTCGCCGGCGGGGGTGGGTGGTGAGGCGGGCGGGCTGGTGGTAGTGCTTGGTCCGGATTATCTCCGGTTCGGCGGCGGCGAGTTCGGGTTCGTCGTGCAGGAGGAGGAGTCGCGTCTAGGCGTCCAGGGTCATGTCCCTTGGCGTGGTGTAGCTGATCAACCAGTGGTGCCGGGCAGGTGGGTGGTGGTGTCCGGATAGAGGCTGTCCATGCTCTTGATGGAGAGGTAGCGGCGGGGGAAGGCGATCCACTCGTCGTGGAGCTCGACG
>LJCW01000034.1 GCA_001298555.1 Actinobacteria bacterium OV450 | reverse complement strand
GCGGGAAGGGGCCCTGTGATCCGTCCCGCCGGCGGCCGGGCCCGCGTCGCCCCCGGGCTGCGGGGCCGGGCCGCGTGCGGCGCGGCTGGGCTGGCGGGGGACCGCGTCGAGCAGGGGGGCACCGCCCGGCGGGGACACGGCTTCGGTGTGCGCCCACTCCAGCACGTTCAGGAGCTGGACCGGACTCTCGACGAAAGCCAGGGTGGAGGCTGAAGGGGTCACCACGTACTCCTCGTCTGGGGCGGGGCGGGCGTCGTGCGGGACGGGCCGCGGGTTCAGACCGAGGCGAGTACGCCCTGGACCCGGCGGAGCTTCTTCATGGGGCCGAGCTCGGAGTCGTAGACGCGCTTGATGCCGTCGCCGAGGGCGGTCTCGATGGTGCGGATGTCGCGGACCAGGCGGGTCAGGCCGCCGGGCTCCACGGAGGCGGCCTGGTCGGAGCCCCACATGGCGCGGTCGAGGGTGATGTGCCGCTCGACGAAGGTGGCGCCGAGGGCGACCGCCGCGAGGGTGGTCTGCAGGCCGGTCTCGTGGCCGGAGTAGCCGATCGGGACGTTGGGGTACTCCTCCTGGAGGGTGTTGATCACCCGCAGGTTGAGCTCCTCAGCCTTGGCCGGGTACGTGGAAGTGGCGTGGCACAGGAGGATGTTGTCGCTGCCGAGCACCTCCACCGCGTGCCGGATCTGCCGCGGGGTGGACATGCCGGTGGAGAGGACGACGGTGCGGCCGGTGGCGCGCAGGGCGCGCAGCAGCTCGTCGTCGGTGAGGGAGGCGGAGGCCACCTTGTGGGCGGGGACGTCGAACTTCTCCAGGAAGGCGACGGCCTCGGTGTCCCACGGGGAGGCGAACCAGTCGATGCCGCGCTTGGCGCAGTGCTCGTCGATGGAGCGGTACTCGGCCTCGCCGAACTCCACGCGGTGCCGGTAGTCGATGTACGTCATCCGGCCCCAGGGGGTGTCGCGCTCGATGTCCCACTGGTCGCGCGGGGTGCAGATCTCCGGGGTGCGCTTTTGGAACTTGACGGCGTCGCAGCCCGCTTCGGCGGCGGCGTCGATGAGGGCGAACGCGTTGCCGAGGTCGCCGTTGTGGTTGATGCCGATCTCACCGACGACGTAGACGGGGCGGCCGGGGCCGGCGGTGCGCGGGCCGAAGGTGCGCAGGCGGGAGTTGGGGGTGGCGGCGGTCATGGCAGCTGAGGTCCTTCGTTCGGGGCGCGGGGGTGCGGGGGGGGTGTGAACAGGGGGGCGAGGAGGCGGGCCCGGGCCAGGTCGTGCGGGTCGTCGATCTCCAGGACCCGGGCGGGGTCGGTGGCGACGGGGAGGGTGCGCCCGAAGAAGCGGTGCCGGGCGCTGCGGAAGCCGGCGGCGTCCATGGCGTAGGCGGCGCCGGTCTCCAGCAGGTCCCGGGGGCGGTCCTGCCGTCGGGGGCGTACGGCCTTGTCGTGGTTGACGCCGGCGGCGTCGCCGTCGGCCTCGCGCCAGAGGAAGCCGTGGAACGGGGCGACGGTCAGGGCCGAGTCGGCCGCGCCGGTGGCGACGGCGGCGGCGACCGACTCGACGTCGGAGGAGGTCAGGAAGGGGCTGGTGCACTGGACGAGGAGGACGACGTCCACGGTGACGGAGTGGAGCTCCTCGAAGGCGTCGAGCGCGTGCAGTACGGCGGCTTCGCTGCTCGCGGTGTCCCCGGAGATCGCGGCGGGCCGCCGGATCGCGTCGGCCCCGGCGGCGCGGGCGGCGTCGGCGATGGGCCCGGCGTCGGTCGAGACCACGACGTCGGTGACGGTGGCGGCGCCCCGGCAGGCCTGCACGGCCCGTACGACGAGGGGGACTCCGGCCACCTCGGCGAGGTTCTTGCCGGGGACTCCCCTGGACCCGCCCCGGGCCGGGATCACCGCCAGCACCCGGGGCCGCACGCCGGTGCCCGCGGCCGGGTCCGCGGCGGGACCCGGAGCGGCGCGCCCGGCCGGGTTGGCGGCCGGGTCCGCGGCGGGGTGCACGGTGGTGCTCGCCGTGGTGCCCCCGGCGGTCGTCGCAGGCGTGCCCGCGGGCGCGGTCACAGTTCGCCCAGCCGGCGGATCATCGGGGCCACGCGCTGCACGCCCTGCCGGTACACCCCGCGGGCGGCCTCGCGCAGGTGCGCGCGGAGCCGGCGGCGCAGCCGGGACCGGCCACCGCTCTCGCGGAGGGCGCCGGGCAGCGGGGTCCCGTCGGGGGCGAGGTGGTGCCGGGCCAGGATCCCCGGCAGGTACCCGGGCGCGGTGACCCGTGTGTAGTAGGGGGCGACGGCCGGGAGCACCCCGCGCCCCAGCAGTTCGTCGAGGCGGGCGCGGGCGGCTCCGAAGGAGCCCTCGGCGCCGGTCACGCCCTGGTCGGCGAGCCAGTCCGGGTCGCCCTGCGGCAGCAGGCCGGCGTCGAGCTGGTCCCAGGAGGCCAGACAGCCCGAGCCGAGGAAGTGGTGGTTGCCGAGCACCTCGCGGATGCCGAGGTCGGTGAGGACGGCCGTGGGGATGCCGCGGTGCAGGGATTCCAGGGCGGCCGTGGAGGAGACGGTGACCAGCAGGTCCGTGCCGTCCAGGACCTCGCCCATGTTCCCGTACACCAGCCGGCAGTTGGCGGGCAGTCCGCCGGGGATCCGCTCGGCGAGCCGCTGGTAGGGCTGTTCCTCCAGGTGCGTGGTGTGCTCCCCGGGGCGGCTGCGCAGCTTGATCAGCACCTCGCGCCCGGGGTGCAGCCGGGCGTGCCGGGCGGCGCGCTCCAGCAGGTAGGCGCGGTCGGTGCGGCTTTCGGGCACGGACGGCTGGACGGCGAAGACGACGGTGTGGGCGCGGTCGCCGGCCCGCTCGTACGCCGCTCCGTCCAGGAACGGCAGTGCCGTCTCCGTGACGGCGCCGGCGTCGGCGCCGACGCCCTCGTACACCGCGCGGAAGCGTCCCGCGTCATGGCGGGAGTTGGCGAGGACGAGGTCGGCGCCGTGCCGCAGCAGCAGCCCGTCGGCGAGCTTCTCGTACACGACGCCCACGTACCCGGTGACGAGTACGGGCCGGGCGGCCGGCTCGGGCCACAGGGCGCGGACCCCGTGCAGCACGGCCTGGACGGCCCCGCCGACGAGGGCGAGGACGAGGACGTCGTACCGCTCGCGCTCGATCTCCGCGAGGAACTGTGCGCAGGTCACCTCGGAGAGCCGGTCCGCCCGGACGCCCACTTCGCCGAGCTGGCGCGCGGTCGGGGTGGCCCGGCCGCGGAGCAGGTATCCGGTGAGGTGCGGCTGCGTCGCGAGGCGGCGGGCGGTGAGTGCGCCCCATTTCCAACGCGTATCGGAATCGGCGAGTACGGCGATGCGAAGGGCAGAACCCGGATGAGTACGAGATGCTGCGCGATTGCTGGCTGGCACCCGGCAGAAGCTATTCCGCGATTTCGGTGATCGGCCCAACGAGCGCACAACAGCGGGTTAACAACCCGTCGACTTAATGCGAAACCGCACCGGTTAACGCGCCCGCCCTGCGTCGTTCACATGGAATCCGCATACGGGCCACAGTGAATGCCGGACGGCGCCTTAATGTCTCGCAGGTGCCCAAGCTCTCTGTTGTCGTGCCGTTCTACAACGTGCAGACATACGCGCCGGATGCCCTGAAAAGCCTCGAACTCAACGCCCGGGACGATTTCGAGTTCCTGCTCGTCGACGACCGCTCCACGGACGGGACGCCCGAACTCCTGGAGCGGGCGGCGCGCGAGCTGCCGGGGGCGGTGCTCCTGCGCCACGGACGCAACGGCGGCCTGGCCACGGCCCGGAACACCGGCCTGGACGCGGCCCGGGGCGAATACCTCGCCTTCCTGGACGGCGACGACTGGCTGGCGCCCGGCCATCTCGCCCGCACGCTGGCCATCATAGAGGCCCTGAACTGCGATTTCGTCCGCAACGACCATGTCCAGGTGACGGGCCGGAGCCGCAGCGTGCAGCGTGTCCCCTACGGCCCGCAGCTGGTCGTCGGCGATCCGCGCGCCGGAATCCCGCCCGCTTCCCGGGCGACTTCGGTCGACTACCCGTACGCCTGGGCCGGCATGTACCACCGGCGGCTGCTGGACCGCGGGCTGCTGCACTTCACCGGCGGGCTGCGGACGGCCGAGGACCGGCCGTGGATCTGGCGGCTGCACCGGGAGGCCCGCTCGTTCGCGGCGATCGGACAGCCGGGCATCTTCTACCGGCGCGGCGTCCCGACCTCATTGACACAGATCAAGGACGAGCGCCAGCTCGATTTCATCAAGGCATTCGACCAGGTTCTGGCGGATACGGCCGAGGATCACGATCGCGATCTTCTCCTGCCGAAAGCCGTCCGAACATATTGTGCAATTATCGCGCACCATATCGGGTCCATCGAAAGGTTCGAACCGGCCGTGGCCAAGAAACTCCGTTCGATGAGCGCGGCCGCCCTCGAACGCATGCCCCAGGACGTCCTGGACCAGGTTCTGAACTCGATGGACGCGGACCGGTCCGGCCTGCTGCGCCGTCTGCGCCGCCGCCCGGCGCGAACGGGAGCCGCTGCCTGATGGCCGCTCCGAGCACCGCGTGCACCCAGATCTTCCTCGCCTCCACCCTCTACGGCACGGCCACGCTCGCCGCCGGCATCGACGCGGGCAGCTTCCCGCCGGCCGGCCGCCGCATCCTGCTCACCAGCAACCACTCCCTCACCGCCGAGATCTCCCCCGGCCTCACCGACATGCCGGGCTTCGCCGCCCTGCGCACCCGCTTCGACGAGGTGCTCGACTGGAACGCCGCCATCGCCCCGCAGCACCCGAGCGCCTGGGCGCCCCGCCCCGAGGACGTCCCCCTGTGGGAACGGCAGCTGCGGGCCGTGTGGGGACTGGGGGAGGACCGCGTCGAGCTCATCGTGGAGTCCATCCAGGTCCCGCCCGCCCGGACCCTGTGCACGCTCTTCCCCGGCGCCGCCGTCGACGTCTACGCCGACGGGCTGATGAGCTACGGACCCACCCGCTTCCGCCTCGACCCGCAGCTCGGCATGCGCGTGCGCCGCGTCCTGCACCTGGACCTGGTGCCGGGACTGGAACCGCTGCTGCTCACCGAGTTCGACGTACGGCCGGAACTCGTCCCGGCCCCGGAGTTCCTGAAGGTCCTCGCCGAACTCCCCTCGGACGGACCCGGGCCGGCCGGAGCGTGCGAGGCGGCCGACGCCGGGGCGTGCGAGGCGGCCGGCGCCGGGCCGGGCCCGGCGGCCGGCGCCGGCGAGGCCCCCGCGCTGCTGCTGGGCCAGTACCTCTCCGCCCTGGAACTCCTCTCCCCGCAGGAGGAGGAGGACCTGCACGTGGAGATGGTCCGCGGCGCGCACGCCCTCGGCCATCGCGAACTCGTCTTCAAACCCCACCCCAGCGCGCCCGCCGAGTACTCCCGCCGCGCCGAGGCCGAGGCCGGGCGGCTCGGCGCCCGCCTCACCGTCGTGACCGCCCCGGTGCTCGCCGAGACCCTCTACCAGCGGCTGCGCCCGGCCCTGGTCGTCGGCTGCTTCTCCACCGGGCTGCTGACCGCCGCCACCCTGTACGGGCTGCCGGTCGCGCGCACCGGGACCGAGGCCGTACTGGCCCGCCTCACCCCGTACCAGAACAGCAACCGGATCCCGCTGACGCTGGTCGACGCGCTGCTCCCCGCGCTCACCGACGCCCGGGCCGTCGCCCGCTGGAGCGCGCCCGGCCCCGAGGAGGTCCGGGGGACGCTGAAGGGGCTGCTCACCGCGGTCGGGTTCACCATGCAGCCGCAGATCCTGGCGTCGCGCCGCGCGGAGGCCGAACGGTATCTGGCCGCCCGTCTGGACGACCGGACCTGGCGCTACTTCAAACGGCGTCGGCTGACCACGCTCGGGCTGCCCGGCGGCATCCCGGCCCAGCTGTCCTTCCTGCCGGCGAGCCCGGCCGTGCGCCGCGTGGTCCGCCGGCTGCGCCGGCTGCGGGCGGCCCGCACCGGGTGAGCGCGGCCGCGCGCGGCCTCAGCTGACGGCGAGCTTGGCGGCGAAGCCGAGGAAGAGGACGCCCGCGGCCGAGGTGGCCCCGGCCGAGAGCCGCTTGCGGCGGCGGAACGCTGCGGACAGCCGGGTTCCACTGAAGATCAGCAGAGTGAGGTAGAGGAAGCTGCCGAGCTGGAGCAGCGTGCCCAGCAGGAGGAACGAGAGCGCCGGGTAGGCGTACGAGGGATCCACGAACTGCACGAAGAAGGAGACGAGGAACAGGATCGCCTTGGGGTTGAAGAGGCTGATCAGCAGCGCCCGCCGGTACGGCTTCTCCCCCTCGCCGCCGTCCGCGGCCGGCACGTCGGCCGTGCCGGCTCCGGCGTGATCGGCCTGCCCCGCCCGCTCGGTCGGCTCCGTCCGCTCGGTCCGCGAACGCCACAGCGCCCACGCCCCGCGCAACATGGCGACGGCGAGCCAGGTCAGGTACCCGGCGCCGAGCAGTTTGACGATGCCGAAGGCCACCGGGCTGGCCTGGAGCAGCGCCCCCGCCCCGGCGGCGGCGAGCACCATCAGCACGGCGTCGCCGGTGAACACCCCGGCGGCGGCCTTGTACCCGGTGCGCACGCCGCGACGGGCCGCGACGGAGAGCACGTACAGCGAGTTCGGCCCCGGCAGCAAAATGATCAGTATGAGCCCGACGAGATAGGTCGGCAGATCGGTGACACCCAGCATGGGCAGGAGTGTTCCATAGGGACGCTCCTGACGTGGCTGGATTTCACCATGTGGAATCCGTCGGCTCGTACGTCCCCCACACCTCCCGCAGGGCGTTGCAGACCTCGCCCACCGTGGCCCGGGCGCGCAGGGCCTCCTTCATCGGGTAGAGGACGTTCGCGGTCCCGGCCGCCGCCTCGCGCAGCGCGTCCAGCGCGCTCGTCACCCTCCCGTTGTCGCGGTCCGCGCGCAGGGCGGCCAGCGCCTCCCGCTGGCGCTCCTCGATCTGCGGGTCCACGCGCAGCGGCTCGTACCGCTCCTCCTGCTCCAGCGCGAAGCGGTTGACCCCGACCACCACCCTCTCGCCGTCGTCGGTCTCGCGCGCGATGCGGTACGCGTTCCGCTCGATCTCCCCCTTCTGGAAGCCGGCCTCGATGGCGGCCACCGCCCCGCCCAGGTCCTCGACCCGTCGCATCAGCGCGAGCGCCGCCTCCTCCACGTCGTCCGTCATCCGCTCCACCGCGTAGGAGCCGGCGAAGGGGTCGACGGTGTGCGGCACGTCCGTCTCGTACGCCAGCACCTGCTGGGTCCGCAGCGCCAGGCGCGCCGATTTCTCCGTCGGCAGGGCGATCGCCTCGTCGAAGGAGTTGGTGTGCAGGGACTGCGTGCCGCCCAGGACCGCCCCGAGCGCCTGCACGGCCACCCGGACGAGGTTCAGCTCCGGCTGCTGCGCCGTCAGCTGGACCCCGGCGGTCTGGGTGTGGAAGCGGAGCATCAGCGACTTCGGGTTCCGCGCCCCGAACTCCTCCCGCATGACCCGGGCCCAGATCCGCCGCGCGGCCCGGAACTTCGCCACCTCCTCCAGCAGGGTGGTGCGGGCGACGAAGAAGAAGGAGAGCCGCGGCGCGAACTCGTCGACCTCCATCCCGGCGGCGAGTGCCGTCCTCACGTACGCGATGCCGTCCGCCAGGGTGAAGGCGATCTCCTGCGCGGGCGAGGCCCCGGCCTCGGCCATGTGGTAGCCGGAGATGGAGATGGTGTTCCAGCGGGGGATCTCGGCCTTGCAGTACCGGAAGGTGTCGGCGGTCAGCCGGAGCGAGGGCCCGGGCGGGAAGATGTAGGTGCCCCGGGCGATGTACTCCTTGAGCACGTCGTTCTGCACGGTCCCGGTCAGCCGCCCGCCGTCGATCCCGTGCTCCTCGGCGACCAGCTGGTACATGAGGAGCAGCAGCGCCGCGGGCGCGTTGATGGTCATGGACGTGGAGACCCGGTCGAGCGGGATCCCGTCGAACAGCACCCGCATGTCCTCGACCGAGTCGATCGCGACGCCGACCTTGCCGACCTCCCCGTGCGCGAGCGGCGCGTCGGAGTCGTGGCCCATCTGCGTGGGCAGGTCGAAGGCGACCGACAGTCCGGTGCCGCCGCCGGCGATGAGCTGCCGGTAGCGGCCGTTGGACTCGGCCGCCGTCCCGAACCCGGCGTACTGCCGCATGGTCCACGGCTTGCCGGTGTACATGGTCGGGTAGACCCCGCGCGTGTACGGATACGCCCCTGGTTCTCCCAGTTTGCCCTCGGGATCCCACCCCGTCAGATCCCCCGGCCCGTAGACCGGTTCGATCGGGAACCCGCTCTCGGTACTCGCCATGCGACCACGCCCTCCATCGAGCAGACGGCCCCCGGGCCGACACGGCCTTCCCCGCGACGGCTGCGGACGTTCCCTGACGGCCGCTGGTCACAATGGCGCAACATCCCCGGATCGTCTGCAACTCTCCACGCCCGCCAGGCATCACCTAGGTAAAACGACGTAGAAATCGGGGGACTGCCATGCACCGCCAGAGAGTAATAATCCGCACGCTCGGGGTGGCCACCGCCGTCGCGCTCGCCGCGACCGCCTGCGGGCCCCAGAAGGCGGAGCCGGCCGGCTCCGCCTCTTCGGTTCCGTCCGCGTCCGCGGCGGGTTCCACCCCCGAGACCTCCCCGTCGGCGGACAACAAGCCCGCCGACGCCTCGCCCTCCGCCTCGCCCTCACCCTCGCAGTCCGCCCCGGAGCCGGCCTCGCCGTCCGCGTCCCCCTCCCCGGCCGTCAAGGCGGTCATGGCGAACGGCGACGAGAGCGAGCAGGTGCGTGAGCTCCAGGCGCGCCTGAAGCAGCTCAAGTACATGACGGTCGCGCCGACCGGCTTCTACGGCTCGAAGACGACCGCCGCGGTCAGGTCCTTCCAGGAGAAGAACGGCCTGCCCGCCTCCGGCTCGGTCGACGAGGCCACCTGGAAGAAGATCCAGAGCCTCAGCAAGAAGCCCACCGCCGACGAGCTGCGTCCGCCGACCGTCAACGAGGTCGCCGCGCCGGACCCGCGCTGCATGACGGGCCGCGTCATGTGCATCAGCAAGGAGAGCCGCACGCTCGCCTGGATGATCGACGGCAAGGTCGTCTCCACGATGGACGTCCGCTTCGGCTCCGAGAACACTCCGACCCGTGAGGGCCAGTTCAAGGTGGAGTGGAAGGCCAAGGACTGGACCTCGACGATCTACCACACGCCGATGCCGTACGCGATGTTCTTCAGCCAGGGCCAGGCGGTGCACTACTCCGCCGACTTCGCGGCCCGCGGCTACGCCGGCGCCTCGCACGGCTGCGTGAACGTACGGGACAAGGGCAAGCTCGCGACGCTGTTCGAGCAGGTTCAGGTCGGCGACAAGGTCGTCGTCTACTGGTGACCGCGGGATCCCGGTGCCTGCCCGGCGCTCCCGGGCGATTGCCGGTGACCCGGGGATCCGGTCGGAGAGGTAAAGGGCGCGGGCAGGGCCGGGGGAACGAACCCCGCCCGCGCCGGGTGCGCAGAGCCCAGGGGTACGGGGGGAACCCCGGCTCGTGCGCGGCCGATGACCAGTCGGCTCGTTATGTACTGCGCCGCAGGTTCGAAAAGTGTTACAGGCTGTTCGTGCAGAAGCCGGGAGCCCGCGCACGGAGCGGGCACGGACCACCCGGACGATGGCCGCCGGTGCGTCAGTGCGCCGGCTGGCCGGCGGGCAGGGACACCACCGGGCTCGCCTGGGGCAGCGTCGGCGCCTTGAGTACCTCGCCCCCGTCGTCCGAGGTGCGCGGGGCGCCCGGGGGCGGCGGCCCGTCGAGCAGCGCCTCGCAGTAGTGCGGGATGCGCGACAGCCCCTGCGCCAGCTTCGAGAGCCGGGTCCGGCGGTCGGAGGTCATGTGCCCCGACCGGTAGGCCTCGCACAGGTTCACCGCCCGCAGCCGGGTCTGCTTGTCGGTGTCCTTCAGCGACGACGCCCCGCCCAGCTGGGCGTCCTTGCCGTCCTTCTCGTCCTTGCCGCCCGCGACGTCCGCGTCCGCGGCGCCGCCGGACGCGTCCGGGCCGGTTCCCGTTCCGGTTCCGTTTCCGAACCCCTGGACGGCGCCCGAGTCCGCGCCCTGCGTCTGCCCGCCGCCCGGACCGGGCAGGGTGCCGTCGGCGCTGCGGAGCGGTTCGGGGCGCACCGGCGCCTGCGTCGGGCCCGCGGTGTCACCGGCCGGCGACGGGCTCACGTCGGCGCTGAGGGACACCGCCGGTACGGGGCCGGCCGTGTCGTGCGTGTCCCGGTCCAGCAGCCCGGCCCCGGTGGCGACCGCCAGGCCGCCGACCGCGACCCCGGCCAGCGCGGCGACCAGCCCGAACCGCACGGGGCGGGTGCGCCGGGGCGCGGGGGCGGGGACGCTGAGCGGGATGATCCTGCCGAGTTCGACGAGGGGGGCGGTGTCGGCTCCGGCCGGTGCGGGCATACCGCGCGTCCCGGCTGTTCCGGTCACCCCGGGGGCGGCGGCGCCCGCGCGGGCCGCGCGGAAGGCGGCCACCGCGGCGGCCTCGCCGGGCAGTTCCGCTCCGGCGGTCTGCCGCGGCCCGGCCAGCATGTCGAGGGCTGCCCGGAGGCGGGCCTCCGCCGCCTGGGCACGGGGGTCGGCGCCGGGTACGCCCTGACCGCCGCGCAGCACTCGCTCCGCCGCCGCCCGGTCCAGCCACCTGTTGCGCTCGTCGGCCATCACATGTCCTTCTGCGTCCGCCAACGTGAATGCGTCACACCGGTTTTCTCCACGAGGCCACCCCCCCGGCCGCGCTGAGCGGGCACGGCGTCGAGATCCCTCGCGCCCCCGCCGTCCCGTGCCGGGCCACCGGCATTATGGCCGACCGGACCGGCCCCGTCCGAGCCCGTACCGGAGTCCGGCGGGAAGCCGCCCTCCGCACAGAGCAGCTCGGCCAGTTTCTTCAGGCCCCGGTGGGCTGCGGTGCGTACCGCTCCGGGCCGCTTGCCCAGGGTCTCGGCGGCGCTCTTGGCGTCGAGGCCGACGACGACGCGGAGCACCACGGCCTCGGCCTGGTCCTGCGGAAGCTGGGCGATCAGCGCCATGGTCCGGCCGGTCGACAGGGCCTCCATCGCCTCGCCGGCGGTGTCGCTGTCGGCCGCACGGCCCGTCAGCTCGGTCTCGTCGCCGCCGATGGCGGGACGGCGTCCGCGCATGCGGATGTGGTCGAGGGCCCGGTTGCGGCCGATCCTGGCGGCCCAGCCGCGGAAGCGGTCGGCGTCACCGGTGAAGGAGTCGAGGTCGCGGGCGATCTGCAGCCAGGCCTCGGAGGTCACGTCTTCGGCGTCGGCGTCGCCGACGAGCGTGCGTACGTAACCGAGCAGGCGCGGGTGCACGGCGCGGTACACAGCACGGAACCCGCTCTCGTCGCCGCCCTGTGCCGCGAGCACCGCGGCGGTCAGCTCCGCGTCGTCCCCCAGCAAAGTCCCCAACCCGTTCACTGTCCTGTACGTGTGGCGCAAATCAGCACGTTACGGCTTTCAAGTACCTTCGTCCACGAGTTGTACGGGGAGCAACCGATCGTGCGCGAAGCGGGGTGTGACAGAAAACGCACTCGTGACGCTGACAAAAATACGGGCTTGTCGCACGAGCCCGTATCGGACGGCGACCGGGGCCTCTCCTGTGGGGGGTGGCGGCCTCGGTCGTCTTCCTCCTCCCCCTCCCGGCCCGGCGCGCCCCCTCACCGGCGCTGCCGCCGTCATCCTTTCGGCTCACTTCCGGGTGAAAACCTCAGATGGGTACGACACACCGGGCCCGGCGTCGCTAGCGTGGCGGTGCACCCGCGCCACGCCCCGAGGAGCCCCAGCTGTCCAGCCACCTTCCGGCACAGGCCCATGGGCGCAACTCCCCGGGGCCGCGCCTGGGAGAGGAGCCCGGGGGATCCTGCGACCCCTCCCACGGTTCCGGACTCGCGCGGTTCAACGTCCTTTCCGCCGAAGCCGCCGAGGCCGTCCTGCTGCACTGCTGCGGGAGCCGGCGCTGGGCGCAGCGGGTGGCCGCCCACCGGCCGTACCCGGACCCGGGCGCACTGCTGGCCGCCGCCGACGAGGCCTCGTACGACCTCTCCCAGGCGGATCTGAGCGAGGCGCTGGCCTCGGAGTTCCCGGTGGAGCTGGACCACGGGGCGCCGTACGCCGCGCTCCTGGCGCTGGACGCCGCCCATGCGGAGTACGAGCGCAAGTTCGGCCACGCCTTCGTGATCTGTCTGGACGGGCACCCTCCGGACGAGCAGGCGGGCCAGCTGCTGGCCGCGATCCGGCGCCGGATGGGGCTGGAGGCGGACGAGGAGCGGTCGATCTCGGCGGACGAGCTGCGCCGGCTCGCCCAGGTGCGGCTCGCCGACCTGACGCACTGGCTGAACTCACCGGACGGTTCGTCCGCCGCCGATTCCGGGCTATTCGCCCCTGTGGGATAGTCCGTCCGTGCCTGTTTGATCACACCGCTGGACCCGGCGCGAGGGAACCGACAAAGCGTCGCTACGATGTCCGGGGCCGGAGGACCGTACCCGGCCGGGCCCGACCGACAAAGAAGCCGGCTGGCCCCCGCCCCGCTTCCGGAGGGTTTTCCGTGCCGGCTGGAACGTTGTACCGCGGCCGGGAAGGAATGTGGTCCTGGGTGGCTCATCGAGTCACCGGCGTCCTCATCTTCTTCTTCCTGTTCGTACACGTCCTCGACACCGCTCTCGTCCGCGTCTCCCCCGAGGCGTACGACGATGTCGTGGCTACCTACAAGACTCCGATCGTCGCGCTGATGGAGTACGGCCTCGTGGCCGCCATCCTGTTCCACGCGCTCAACGGTCTCCGTGTGATCGCCGTGGACTTCTGGTCCAAGGGCCCCCGCCTCCAGAAGCAGATGCTCTGGGGCGTGATGATCATCTGGATCATCCTGATGGGCGGGGCCCTGTACCCCGTCCTCGGCCACGCAGCTGCTGAACTGTTCGGGAAGTGACACGCATGTCTTCTGACACTTCTTCCGCCCAGGCCATCGGTGACGTGGAGGGCGTGAGCCTCTACGACGTCGACAACCCGGCGCCGTACATCGAGGCCCCGCGCAAGCGCACGGGCAAGACGCCGCGCTCGACCCGCGGCAACTTCGAGATGGCCGCCTGGCTCTTCATGCGCCTCTCGGGCATCGTCCTCGTCGTCCTGGTCATCGGACACCTCGTCATCCAGCTGGTGCTGGACGGCGGCGTCTCCAAGGTCGGCTTCGCCTTCGTGGCCGGCCGCTGGGCCTCCCCGTTCTGGCAGGGCTGGGACCTGCTGATGCTGTGGCTGGCCATGCTGCACGGCGCCAACGGCCTGCGTACCGTCATCAACGACTACGCGGAGCGCGCCACCACGCGGCTGTGGCTGAAGGGCCTGCTCTACACCGCCACGGTGTTCACCATCCTTCTGGGCACGCTGGTGATCTTCACCTTCGACCCGAACATCCGCTAGGCAACGGGGCTGAGGCGAAACAATGAAGATCCACAAGTACGACACCGTCATCGTCGGCGCAGGTGGCGCCGGCATGCGCGCCGCCATCGAGTCGACGAAGCGCAGCCGCACCGCGGTGCTGACGAAGCTCTACCCCACCCGCTCCCACACGGGCGCCGCGCAGGGCGGCATGGCCGCCGCGCTGGCGAACGTGGAGGAGGACAACTGGGAGTGGCACACCTTCGACACGGTCAAGGGCGGTGACTACCTGGTCGACCAGGACGCCGCCGAGATCCTGGCGAAGGAGGCCATCGACGCGGTCCTCGACCTGGAGAAGATGGGCCTGCCGTTCAACCGCACCCCGGACGGCACCATCGACCAGCGCCGCTTCGGCGGCCACTCGCGCAACCACGGCGAGGCCCCGGTGCGCCGGTCCTGCTACGCCGCGGACCGCACGGGCCACATGATCCTCCAGACGCTGTACCAGAACTGCGTCAAGGAGGGCGTGGAGTTCTTCAACGAGTTCTACGTCCTGGACCAGCTGCTGGTCGAGGAGGACGGGGTCAAGAAGTCGGCCGGTGTGGTCGCGTACGAGCTCGCCACCGGCGAGATCCACGTGTTCCAGGCGAAGGCCGTCATCTACGCCTCCGGCGGCACCGGCAAGTTCTTCAAGGTGACCTCCAACGCGCACACGCTGACGGGCGACGGCCAGGCGGCCTGCTACCGCCGCGGCCTGCCGCTGGAGGACATGGAGTTCTTCCAGTTCCACCCGACGGGCATCTGGCGCATGGGCATCCTGCTGACGGAGGGCGCCCGCGGTGAGGGCGGCATCCTGCGCAACAAGGACGGCGAGCGCTTCATGGAGAAGTACGCGCCGGTCATGAAGGACCTCGCGTCCCGTGACGTCGTCTCGCGCTCCATCTACACCGAGATCCGTGAGGGCCGCGGCTGCGGTCCGGCCGGTGACCACGTGTACCTGGACCTGACGCACCTGCCGCCGGAGCAGCTCGACGCGAAGCTCCCGGACATCACCGAGTTCGCGCGCACGTACCTGGGCATCGAGCCGTACACGGACCCGATCCCGATCCAGCCCACCGCGCACTACGCCATGGGCGGCATCCCGACGAACGTCGAGGGTGAGGTCCTGGCGGACAACACCACCGTCGTCCCGGGCCTGTACGCGGCCGGCGAGGTCGCCTGCGTCTCCGTGCACGGCGCCAACCGTCTCGGCACGAACTCGCTGCTGGACATCAACGTCTTCGGCAAGCGTTCCGGCATCGCCGCGGCCAAGTACTCGCAGGAGAACGACTACGTCGAGCTCCCCGAGAACCCGGCGCAGCAGGTCGTCGACCTCGTCGAGCGCCTGCGCAACTCCACGGGCAAGGAGCGGGTCGCCGACCTGCGCCTGGAGCTCCAGGAGACGATGGACGCGAACGTGATGGTGTTCCGTACGGAGCAGACCATCAAGACCGCGGTCGAGAAGATCGCGGAGCTGCGCGCGCGCTACAAGAACGTGTCCGTCCAGGACAAGGGCAAGCGCTTCAACACGGACCTGCTGGAGGCCATCGAGCTGGGCAACCTGCTCGACCTGGCCGAGGTCATGGCCGTGTCCGCGCTGGCGCGCAAGGAGTCCCGCGGCGGTCACTACCGCGAGGACTACCCGAACCGCGACGACGTCAACTTCATGCGCCACACCATGGCGTACCGCGAGGTCGGAGCCGATGGCTCGGACTCGGTCCGGCTCGACTACAAGCCGGTCGTGACGACCCGCTACCAGCCGATGGAGCGTAAGTACTGATGGCTACCCCCACCCTCGACAAGATGGAAGAGGCGGCTGCGGCCTCCCCGTACATCACGGTCACGTTCCGGATCCGCCGCTACAACCCCGAGATCTCGGACGAGGCGCAGTGGCAGGACTTCCAGATCGAGATCGACCCGAAGGAGCGCGTGCTCGACGGTCTCCACAAGATCAAGTGGGAGCTCGACGGCACGCTGACCTTCCGCCGGTCGTGCGCGCACGGCATCTGCGGCTCCGACGCGATGCGGATCAACGGCAAGAACAGGCTCGCCTGCAAGACGCTGATCAAGGACATCAACCCGGAGAAGCCGATCACCGTCGAGGCCATCAAGGGCCTCACGGTGATGAAGGACCTCGTGGTCGACATGGAGCCCTTCTTCCAGGCGTACCGCGACGTCATGCCGTTCCTGGTCACCAAGGGCAACGAGCCGACGCGTGAGCGCCTGCAGTCCGCCGAGGACCGTGAGCGCTTCGACGACACCACCAAGTGCATCCTGTGCGCCGCGTGCACGTCCTCGTGCCCGGTGTTCTGGAACGACGGCCAGTACTTCGGCCCGGCGGCGATCGTCAACGCCCACCGCTTCATCTTCGACTCGCGTGACGAGGCCGGCGAGCAGCGGCTGGAGATCCTCAACGACAAGGACGGCGTGTGGCGCTGCCGCACGACCTTCAACTGCACCGACGCGTGCCCGCGCGGCATCGAGGTCACGAAGGCGATCCAGGAAGTCAAGCGCGCCCTGATCACGCGCCGCTTCTGACCTGACCGGTCAGCGTTCGCACGAGGGCCCCGCACCCCGGTCCGGCACCGGGGGCGGGGCCCTCGCCCGTTCGGGTGATCACGCGGCCTCCGGCCGCGGGGCCCCCACCCGTCCTACGACGATGCTCTCGACAGCAGCCCACGGGAGGCACGGCCTCGCCCGATCGGGTACGTGCCCGGGCGGGGCTGTGGAAAGATCGAGCGCATGAGCGAGCAGCAACCGAATCCGTACTCAGGTGACAACGGGGCTCCCGGGGGCCCGGGTTACGGCTATCCGCAGGGATATCCGGCGACTCCGGGGGCCCCCGGCTACGGGTACCCGGCCACTCCGCCCGCGCCCGGGTACCAGCCGACCGTCGGCGGCGCGGGCTTCCCCGCCCAGCCCCCGATGACGCCCCCGGCGTACCCGGGCGCCCCGCAGGCGGGCGGGGGCTCCGGGCTGGCCCTCGGGGACATCACCATCGCCGGGGACCAGATCATCACCCCGTCCGGCCCGATGCCGCTCAAGGGCGCGATGTGGAACGCGACGGACTTCTCGCGCACCGAGACGAAGATCCCGACGCACGCGGTGGTGCTCGCGATCGTCTTCTTCCTGTTCTGCCTGCTCGGCCTGCTCTTCCTCCTCATGAAGGAGAAGACCACCACCGGCTACATCCAGGTGACGGTCACCAGCGGCGGCCGCCACCACTCCACGATGATCCCGGCGGTCGACGCGAGCACCTTCCCCTGGGTGATGAACCAGGTCAACTACGCCCGCTCCCTCAGCATCTGACGGGCAATCGCCGGACCGGCGGGGCGGGCGCCGGTCACTGCTGGCAGCGGCCGAACGTCACGACGTAGGTGCCGGCCTGGCTCGCGCCCGCTCCGGCGGGGTCGGCCGCTCCCGGCTGGGCCCAGGCGCCGATCTCCTTCAGCGTGGGGTCGAGGACGATCTGGCGGTGGCCGTACGTGCTGACGTTCACCCACCAGTTGACGGCCGCCTGCGGGGTTCCCGAGCCACCCCACCCCGTGTACGTGATCTCGGCGACCGCCCATGACCTGGGGTTCGGGCAGTAGCCGGCGGCCATGATGCGGCTCTGCGGCGTCGAACCGGTCTGCGGGTTGCGGTGCGAGTCCTTGCCCGGCCCCCACCACTTCAGCTGCACGGCGGCGGCGGAGTGCTGCTGTGCCGCCGTCGTCAGGGCCTGGTTGACGGTGAGGGCCGGCAGGCCCCGCTGGGTGCGCTGGGCGTTGATCAGGCAGATCAGCGCCGCACGTGCGGCGGTGTCGTTGCCGCTGGTCGGGGCCCGGGCAGAGGCGGCGGCGTCACAGGTGACGGCCGTCGCCGGCGCTGCCGTGACCGGTACGAGTGCGGTCGACAGGGCCGCGGCCACGGCGAGGCCCAGAGCGGTCCGGGTGAGCGAAGCATGCCTGTTCAAGGAGGACACCTCCTGCGGTGGCGGCCGGGCGGCGGGCGCACCGACATGTGGCCCGGCCCGGGCACTGCGGCTTCTCCTCCAGGCTGCCACCCGGCCCGCCGGGTGGCCATCCGGGTCCGTACGGGCGTACCGGCGGGCGGCACGGCCCCGACACCCGGCCCCGTCCCGCGCAACCGACCGACCGCGGGCGGCGTCGCGCAACGCTTGAACCTGTTCAAAAAGAGGTCTACAGTCAGTCCTGCCAACGAGTTGAACACGTTCAAGGGGGGCGAGGGCATGGACCTCACCGTCGTCGCATACGTCATCTACCTGCTCATCAGCATCGGCCTGACCGTATGGGTGGCCCGTACGCTCAGCCGCAACGGCCGCGTCTTCATCGCCGACGTCCTGCACGGCAACGAGCAACTCGCGGACGCGGTGAACCACCTCCTGGTGGTCGGCTTCTACCTCGTCAACATCGGATTCGTGACCCTGTACCTGCGCTCGGACGACGCGATCGGCTCGGCGCGCGAACTCTTCGAGGCCCTGTCGGTCAAGCTCGGCGTCGTCCTGCTGGTCCTCGGCGTCATGCACCTCGGCAACGTGTGGGTGCTGAACAGGATGCGCCGCCGCGGGATCATGGAGCGTCAGCAGACCCCGCCGGTCGCCCCGAACGCCTGGACCGCTCCGGCCGGGGCCTGACCGATGGCAGCGCACACGCCGGCCACCCGGTACCTGACCGTCCTGTACGACGCCGACTGCCCGCTCTGCGTCCACATCCGGCACTGGCTCCTCGGCCGGCGCCAGCTGGTGCCGCTCCGGCTGCTGCCGGCCGGGTCCCGGGTGGCGCGGGAGCGCTACCCGCAGCTCGACCACGCGGCGACGCTCCGAGAGATCACCGTCATCGGGGACACGGGGCAGGTGTGGCGCGGTACCGATGCCTTCATCGTGTGCCTGTGGGCGCTGGAGGAGCACCGGCCGAAGGCGAACTGGCTCGCCACCCCGGCGGGCCGGCCCTTCGCCCGGGCCGCCATGTACACGGCCTCGGCATGGCGCCAGGCGGTACGTTCCGAGGGCGGACCGCAGGGGCAGGCGGACCCGGAGGCACCGGCCTGTGACGACCACTGCGCCGTACCCGGCTAGGCTCGTACACCGTGACTGATCAGAAGGCTCCCAAGAGCGAGCAGACCCGCACGCTCATCCTCGAAACCGCGCTCCGCCTCTTCCAGGAACGCGGTTTCGACAAGACGACCATGCGGGCCATCGCCAAGGAGGCAGGGGTCTCGGTCGGCAACGCCTACTACTACTTCGAGTCGAAGGAACACCTCGTCCAGGGGTTCTACGACCGGATCGGCGCCGCGCACCAGGCGGCGGTCCGGCCCATCCTGGACAGCGAGACCGACCTGCAGAAGCGGCTCGCGGGCGTGCTGACGAGCTGGCTCGACATCGCGGCTCCGTACCACGAGTTCGCCTCGCAGTTCTTCAAGAACGCGGCGGACCCGGAGAGCCCGCTCAGCCCCTTCTCCCCCGAATCGGAACCCGCCCGCAAGTCGGCGATCGACATGCACCGCGAGGTGCTGGCCGGCGCGAAGACGAAGGTCCCGGACGAACTGGCCGACGTACTGCCCGAGCTGATGTGGCTCTCGCAGATGGGGCTCGTCCTGTACTGGGTCTTCGACCGCTCCCCGGACAGCGAGAAGACGCGGCGGCTCGCCGAGCGCGGCGCGCAGCTGACGACGCGGGGCATCGTCCTGGCCCGGTTCCGGGTGCTGCGGCCGCTGGTGCGCGAGGTCCACGAGCTGTTCGCGGACTTCCTGCCGGGGATGGCGCAGACCGCGGTGTCGAAGAAGAAGCGGGCCTCCGACCCGGACGCCGACTTCGACCCCGGCTTCGACCCCGAGGCCGAGGCCGGGACCGACTCCGCACCCGGTGCCGGCACCCGCAGGCGCCGCGGCCGGCGCACGGCGGACTGACTAGAGCCAGTTGAGCTCCCACAGGCGCCAGACCCCGGTGCCGTCGGAGAGGTACTGGGCTCCGGAGACGGCCTCGCGGTACATCACGTAGTCCTTCTTCTGCCAGAGGGGCAGCAGCGGGATCTGCTGGGACACCAGCTTCTGGAGCTCGCGGAAGTCGGCGGAGGCCTGGGCGCGGTCCGAGAAGGACTGGGTGCGGGAGATGAGACCGTCGACGGCCTTGTCGGAGAAGCCGTTGTTCATGCTGGAGTCGGCGCCGACGAGCGGCGCGAGGAAGTTGTCCGCGTCCGGGAAGTCGGCGATCCAGCCGATGGTGTACGCGTCGAACTCGCCCGCCGCGTAGGCCTTCTGGAAGTCGGCCCACTGTTCGACGACCTTGACCTTGACCTGGAAGAGTCCGGTGGACCGGAGCTGCTTGGCGATCTCTTCGGCCTCGGCGACGTTGGGGCCGCGCGTGTTCACGCCCAGGGTCAGGGAGACGGGGGCGGTGATCCCGGCCTCCTTGAGCAGCTTCTTGGCGGTGGCGCCGTTGGGCGACGGGTACGCGTCGAAGAACGGCGTGCCGTGGGCGGCGACACCGGCCGGGACGAGGGAGTAGAGCGGGGTCACCGTGCCCTTGTGGACCTCCGCGGCCACCTTGGAGCGGTCCAGGACGGCGGCGACGGCCTGGCGTACGGCGAGCGGGGCCGTGGCGGAGCCCGGGCGGACGTTGAAGACCATGCTGCGGGTCTCGGTGCCGCCCGACGCCTGGTACCGGGTGTCCTTCAGGCCCGGGTTGAGCCCGGCGAGCACCTCCGGCGGCATGTCGCGGTGGGCGACCTCGACCTTGTGGTCCTTCCAGGCCTGGTCGAGCTCGGCCGAGTCCTTGTAGTACCGGACGGTGACGGCCGCCCTGGCGGGCTTGGACTGGCCGAGGTAGGCCGCGTTGGGCTTGAGCTCGGCGCTGGCGCCGGCCTGGTACGCGCCGAGGGTGAAGGGGCCGGAACCGTCGGCCTTGCCGTCCTGGCGCAGCGCCTTCGCCGGGTACTTCTCCTTGTCGACGATCGAGGCGGCGCCCGTCGCGATCTTGAAGGGGAAGGTGGCGTCGGGCGCGGAGAGGTCGAAGGTGACGCTGCGGCCCTCGGCCTTGACCGACTGGAGGGTGTTGAACAGGGGCGCCGGACCCTGGTCGGAGTTGATCGCCTTGATCCGGTCGAAGGAGTGCTTGACGTCCTCGGCCGTCACGGCGCGCCCGTTCGCGAACTTCAGGTCGGGGCGCAGGTCGCACTGGTACGTGGTGAGCTTCTGGCCGACGAACTTGCAGGCGGAGGCCGCGTCCGGGACGGGGGTGTCGGAGCCGGGCCTGATGGTCAGCAGCGACTGGTAGATGTTGCTGAACAGGGCCCAGGAACCGGCGTCGTAGGCCCCGGCGGGGTCGAGGGAGGAGACGACGTCGCTCGTCCCGACCCGCAGGGCGGTCCCGCTGCCGCGGCCCTCCTCGGGCAGCAGCTGCCAGGCCCCGACACCGGCCACGCCGATCACCAGCCCCGCCGCGATGACCTTCGAGCGGACAGACTTCATCCTTGACCCCACCCCACCCATGCCATGGATATACCGTCAACCGGATCCCCATGTCCGATTAACGGACATCCCATCATGGAAAATCGGCCCCGGGAAGGCCGAATCACGGCGGGTCGTTGCCGGTTGCGCCCGGTCAGGAATGGTATGAGGCGAGTTCCACGACCGTGATGTCGGACGGCGCGCCGACCCGGACCGGCGGTCCCCAGGCGCCCGCGCCGCGCGACACGTACAGCTGGGTGTCGCCGTAGCGTTCGAGGCCGGCGACCGTGGGGTTGGCGAGCTCGGCGAGGTAGTTTCCCGGCCAGAGCTGGCCGCCGTGGGTGTGACCGGAGAGCTGGAGGTCGACGCCGTTGCGGACGGCCTCGTGGATGACGACGGGCTGGTGGGCCATGAGCACGGCGGCGCGCGCCCGGTCCCGGTCGCCGAGCGCCGCCGCGAAGTCCGGGCCGTGGCCCTCCGACTCGCCCTGCACGTCGTTGACCCCGGCGAGGTCGAAGTACGGGAGGGCCCGGCGCGCGTTCTCCAGGGGGGTGAGGCCGAGTTCGCGGACGTGGTCGATCCACTGCCGGGCACCCGAGAAGTACTCGTGGTTGCCGGTGACGAAGTACGAGCCGTGCCGCGCCCGGAGCAGGCGCAGCGGTTCGGCAGCCCTGCCCAGGTCGTGCACGCTGCCGTCGACGAGGTCGCCGACGATCGCGATGAGGTCGGGCTGGGTGCGGTTGACGGTCTCGACGATGCGGGTGGTGTGGGCGCGGCCGAGGACCGGGCCGAGGTGGATGTCGCTGACGACGGCGATCCGGAAACCGTGGGCGGCGCGGGGCAGTTTGGCCAGGGGGACCCGGACCCGCTTGACGCGCGGGCCGCGCAGGACCCCGTACGTGCCGTACCCGACGGTCCCGACGGCGGCCGCGGCGGCGGCACCGCCGACCGCCCGCGCCACGAACCGCCGCCGGCTGACGCCGTCGGGGGCGGGGTCGGGCGCGGCGGGGGGGCCGGGCGCGGGGGCAGAGGCGGGGTC
>LJCW01000043.1 GCA_001298555.1 Actinobacteria bacterium OV450 | reverse complement strand
CATCGCACCGAACATCGCGAACCCGACGACGAAGCTGATCACCGAGCAGAGGGTGAAGGTGCGGATCTTGAACAGCCCCAGTGGCAGGACGGGTTCGCCCGCCCGCCGCCCCACCCGGAGGGGACCGGCGGCAGCGACCGCGCCGGCCCCGGCGCTCGCCCAGGCCGGCGTGCGGCACAGCCCGGTGCGCCGGGCCCGCGCCCACGCGGCGGTTCTGGCCGGCCGCTGAGCGCGCACCCACGCCACGGCCGGGGCCGGGATCCGGTGGTCCCGGCCCCGGCCGGGGCCGTGGCGCGCCCGCCGTCACCTGCGGTGGGGGCGGTGACTGGGCGTGTGGGTGGGTGTCTGGGGCTTCGGCGTCTGGGGGCTCGGCGACGTGGTGCTCGGCGCGCTGACGCGCTTGCAGTTGACGAAGACGAAGGGCTGGTCCTCGTTGACCGCGAGAACGGTGTAGTCGACGTTCTTCTGGAAGCGCTTCAACAGGAAGTGCCCGGTGCTGTCGACGTTCAGGCGCTCGGTGCTCTCGCCGTCGTTGAGGTTACGGGGGGCCGTGAAGCCCTCGCCGGAGATGGTGACCGACGTCCCGTCCGCCGAGGGTGTGACCGTGCAGCTCGCAGCAGGTGCCGCACCGGCGGCCGGCGCCAGGACGATCGCGCCGGACAGGACGAGCGGAAACGCGGACAGCGCAACCACTGCGCGTCGGATGTGCAGATGCATGAAGGTGCTCCCATCAGGGAGAAGCCAGGAAGTGCGGGCCGCGGAGCTGACGGCGCTCACCGTCACGGCGGTGTCCGAGGGCCGAAAGGCGACCGCCCATCCATGCTCACCCACCCTCCCGGAGCTGTCGACCGGAGGGGCGAGGACGGACACGACGAAGGGCCCGGGCCGCCGTCGCGAGACGGCGCCCGGGCCCTTCGGCCGTGGCAGGGGGTACTACTTCAGCTTCGTGCCCGTCGAGCGCAGGTTCGCGCACGCCTCGGTGACGCGCTTGGCCATGCTGGCCTCGGCCAGCTTGCCCCAGGTGCGCGGGTCGTAGGTGGACTTCTTGCCGACCTCGCCGTCGACCTTCAGCACACCGTCGTAGTTGCGGAACATGTGGTCCGCAATCGGGCGGGTGAAGGCGTACTGGGTGTCGGTGTCGAGGTTCATCTTCACGACGCCGTTCTCCAGCGCGGTGGCGATCTCCTGCTCGGAGGAGCCGGAGCCGCCGTGGAAGACGAAGTCGAACGGGTTGCTCTTGCCGTACTTCTCGCCGACACCCTGCTGGAGGTCCTTCAGCAGCTCGGGGCGCAGGACGACGTTGCCCGGCTTGTAGACGCCGTGCACGTTGCCGAAGGAGGCGGCCAGCAGGTAGCGGCCCTTCTCGCCCAGGCCGAGGGCCTCGGCGGTGCGGATCGCGTCGTCGACGGTGGTGTACAGCTCGTCGTTGATCTCGTGGCTGACGCCGTCCTCCTCGCCGCCGGTCGGGGTGATCTCGACCTCGAGGATGATCTTCGCTGCGGCGGCCTTGGCGAGCAGCTCCTGCCCGATGGCCAGGTTGTCGGCCAGGGTCTCGGCGGAGCCGTCCCACATGTGCGACTGGAAGAGCGGGTTCAGACCACGGGCCACGCGCTCGGCGGAGATGTCGAGGAGCGGGCGGACGTAGCCGTCCAGCTTGTCCTTGGGGCAGTGGTCCGTGTGCAGTGCGACGGTGACGTCGTACTTCGCGGCAACGACGTGCGCGAACTCGGCCAGGGCGACCGCACCGGTCACCATGTCCTTCTTGTACTGGCCACCCAGGAACTCCGCACCACCGGTGGAGATCTGGATGATGCCGTCGCTCTCGGCCTCCGCGAAGCCGCGCAGCGCAGCGTGCAGGGTCTGGGTCGAGGTCACGTTGATCGCCGGGTAGGCAAACTTGCCTGCCTTCGCCCGGTCGAGCATCTCGTTGTAGACCTCGGGGGTTGCGATGGGCATCTGTCCGCTCCTTGGATGTGCGGGGAGTGTGCGATTGCTGGCCCTGACCTGGGGGCGACGTAACCGTCGGGCTCATCTTTCCAGACTCCGCGCGGCACTCCACCCGTGCCGAGTGGACCGTTTCACGTGAAACACTCCGCGTCGAGGGGAAAGGGCAGGTCAGGACCTGTGCCCGGAGGCCCGGGGACCGAAGTCACCAGTTCTCCGGGCGGCCAGAATGCGAGATCAGGCGAGGTCGAGGTCGCCGAGCCGGTAGCCGGTGAGGTAGGGCAGGCCCGCAGCGGCGATGGCGTCCGCAGCCCCGCGGTCCACGATCGTGGCGACGGCGACGACCTCGCCGCCGGCCTCGCGGACGGCCTCGACGGCGGTCAGCGGAGACCCGCCGGTGGTCGAGGTGTCCTCGACGACCAGGCAGCGCCTGCCCTTCACGTCGGTGCCCTCGATACGACGCTGCATGCCGTGGGCCTTCTGCGCCTTGCGGACGACGAAGGCGTCGAGGCGGCCCCCGCGCGCGGCGGACGCGTGGAGCATCGAGGTCGCGACCGGGTCGGCGCCGAGGGTCAGGCCGCCGACGCAGTCGAAGTCCAGTTCGGCGGTGAGGTCGAGCATGACCTGGCCCACCATCGGGGCCGCCTCACCGTCCAGGGTGATCCGGCGGAGGTCGATGTAGTAGTCGGCCTCCTTGCCGGAGGAGAGGGTCACCTTGCCGTGCACGACGGCCTTGTCCTTGATCTGCTGCAGAAGCGCCTGGCGCACGTCACTCATGGCCCCGAGCTTAATTGCGCGCCGGTACCGGCTGGGACAGCCGCCGCCAGGTCCAGGTCATGGAGATCTCCAGCGGGTCCACGGGGCTGACCAGGCGCGGCAGGGTGTTCAGCCCGTTCGGCGGGCCGGACTGCGGCTCCACGCAGACCGCCTCGGGCTGCTCGTCGTACACCACCACCCATTCGGCCCGGCTGGTGATCTTCAGTTCGACTGCACCGGGCCAGGTCAGGGTGGCCTCGACGCCTTCCGGCATGCCGAAGCAGTCGTCCCAGGGGCCGGGCAGCGGGTCGATGCGCTTGCCCGTGGGGAGGTGGTCGTCCCCGCGCTCCTCCTGCCAGGCGGGCGCGAAGTCGAGGCGTACGTCCTCACCGCCGGCGCCGAGGTTGCGCCGGAACCACGGGTGCCAGCCCGCCTGGGCCGGGAAGGAGTCGCCGTACGTCTCCACGCCCATGGTGACGGTCAGGGCATCGGTGCCGAGCTCGAAGATCTGGGTGACCCGGCCCGGGTACGGCCAGGGCTCGGCGAGGTCGTACGTGAAGGCAGCCGTGGTGTCGGTGACACCGGCGGGGCGCCAGGGGGCGTCACGGCCGAAGCCGTGGATGGCGTGCGGCGGCTGGTTGATCGGCAGCTGATGGACGGCGGCCCCGTCCCGGAACCGCCCGTTCGCGGTGCGTCCGCAGAACGGGACCATGGGGAACGCGCCGTAGTGGGGGCCTTGGCGCAACAGCTCGGTGCCGTCGATGCGCAGACTGCCGATCCGGCAGCCGTTCTCCTGGTCGATGGTCACCTCGGCGCCGGCCGCGCTCAGTTGCGTACTCATGCGACCGACTCTAACGAGGTGTCAGCGGCGTCGGCGCAGGGCTCGGCCGACGACGACGGCCGAGGCCAGAGCCAGTGCGGCGGCCGGGGCGATCCAGCGCAGGTTCGCGCCGGCGCCCGCGTTCCCGGGGGCCGGGACCGGGGCGTAGCGGCCGCGCGGGGGTGCGTGGTCCACTTCCTCGGCGCTGCGGCCGATCATGGTGCGGCGGGCGTGGGCGGCCTCGGCCGGGGGCTGCGCGGCCGCGCCGAACTCCTCGATCTCGCCGAGATCGCCGAGGTCGCCGACCCGGCCGAAGTCGGGGAGCCCCTCGAAGTCACCGTCCATGAAGGGTTCCAGGGACGGGGGCGGCACATCGGTGTCGAAGACGGACGCGGTGACCTCCGTGACCCCGTCGTCCTCTCCGCCTTCGCCCTCCTCTCCGTCCTGCGCGCCGGGCGCGCCGGCCTCTGACTCCTCGGCCTCCTCCGCCTCGGCGATGACGTCGGTCACCGGTTCCGGGGGCCCCGCCAGCGCCGCGAGCTGATCGGCGGCCCGGTCCAGGAGCCGCTGGACGGCGGTCGTGGTCGCCCCGGGCGGGAAGGCCGCGGCCCGCCCGTCGGCGGTTCCCTCGGCGGTGAACTCCAGCCGGGTCCCGTCGTCCACGGGGGTCAGCAGCAGTGCGAGGGCCAGCTTGACGGTGCCGCTGCCGCGGATCTCCGCGCCCTCTCCGGAGACGGTGAAGCGGTCCGGAGCACGTTCGGTGACGGTCAGGGCTCCGCGGTAGGTGACGGTGTTCCCGCCGACCCGCAGTTTGAGGCGGCCCGACACGGGCCCGGAGGCCGCGTCGGCGTCCTGCTGGAGCCCGGGTACGCAGCGTGCCACCCGGGCGGGGTCGCGCAGCACGGCGCGGAGGTCGTCTGCCGGTACCGGAACGAACACCTGATGCTCCATGTGGACGAGCCTACCGACGGGAGACCCTCCCGCGCCCGATGCGGCACCTACGAATACCGCGGGTGCGGGAGCGTCGACGGCGGCAGGCCCGCCACGCGGGTGCGCTCGGCGTCGCGCTCGGCGTCGCGCAGGGACTGGGTGGACAGCGACCGCAGCCCCGGTGTGCCGGGATCCACCCGCAGCTCGGGGACCCGTTCCCGGCCGGCCAGTACGAAGCCCCAGTCCTGCGGTGGCGTCTCGGCGGTGCCGGGGCTGCGGTCGGGGCCGGCGGCGAAGCCGGAGAGCCGCCCGCCCGCGCTGTAGGGGGCGGTGTGCAGGCCGGCCGCGCGCAGGGTGGCCTCGACCGTCCAGTACGTGCGCGGGCGCGTGGCCAGCGGTCCGGCGTGCACGGCGATCCGGCCGCCGGGGTGCAGGGCCCGCGCGGCGAGCCCGTAGAACTCCTGGGAGTACAGCTTCGTGCTGGGCGTGATGCCCGGGTCGGGGAGGTCGGAGACGATCACGTCGAAGCCCTCCCGGCCGCCGGGTCCCCGCAGCCAGCGGAAGGCGTCCTGCGTGACGACCCCGAGGCGCGGGTCCTCGTACACGCGGCCGTTGAGCGCGGAGAGCATCGGGTCGGTGCGGGCGAGCCGGACCACGCCGGGGTCGAGTTCGACGACGGTGACGGAGGTGACGTCGCGGTAGCGCAGCACCTCGCGGGCGGCGAGCCCGTCGCCGCCGCCGAGGACCAGGACCCGGCTGTGCGGGCCGGTCATCGCGGGGTGCACGAGGGCCTCGTGGTAGCGGTACTCGTCGTAGCCGCTGACCCGCAGCCGGCCGTCGAGGAACAGGTCGAGGGAGCGGGGGGAGCCGGTGGCGGGCCCGGTCAGGACGAGTTCCTGGACGCCGGTCTGCTCCGCGACGCGGACCTCGGCGCCGTAGACGGCTCGCCGGGCGACCCGCTCGAAGTCGTCTGCGAGGACGGTCGCGCAGGCGAGGGCGGACAGCACGGTGACGTTCGCGATGATCAGCAGCCAGCGCGAGCGCCGGCTCAGGTCGCGGCGGAACAGCCACAGGACGAGGCCCCCACCGACGACCGCGTTGACGGTGCCGGTCAGCATGGCACCGGTGAGCTGGCCGAGCACCGGCAGCAGCAGGAACGGGAAGGCCAGCCCGCCGACCAGGGCGCCCACGTAGTCGGCGGCGAACAGGTCGGCGACCGCGCCGCCGGCGTCCTGTCTGCGGATGCGCTGGATGAGGACCATCAGCAAGGGGATCTCGGCGCCGATGAGCACGCCGATCGCGAAGGAGAAGGCCACGAGCGCGGGCCTCGACCCGCCCAGCCAGGCGAAGCTCGCGTACAGCGCCATCGCCGACAGCCCGCCGAGCAGCGCGAGGCCCGCCTCGATGGCCGCGAACCCGACGGCGGGCCGGTTGCGGAGCCGTTTGGCCAGCAGGGACCCGACGCCCATCGCGAAGACCATGACGGACAGCACGACGGACGCCTGGGTGACGGAATCCCCGATGAGGTAGGAACCGAGGGCCAGCAGTTCCAGCTCGTACACGAGCCCGCAGGCGGCACAGACGAACACGGTGGCCAGCACGAGGAGTCGGCCGGTCCGGGGCCGTACGGGCAGGGCGGCCGGAAGGGTCGCCACGCCCCGCGGCTCCGGAGCCGGGAGCACCCGGCGCGGGACGGAACGGTCGATCATGCAGCGAACCGTACGTCACCACCCACTTGCATCCCGTCACCCACATGGGTGCAAGTGACGTACGGTTCCAGCCGGATGGCGTAACCGCGCGGGGGCGCTCACGACGCCCGCGCCCCCCGGAGGGCCGAGGCCCTGTCCCGCCCCTACCGTGCGGCGGACTCCAGGGCTCCGGCGGATGCGCCCGTCCGTGCCCCGACCCTCGTACGAGTGGCCACCAACTGGCCTTCCTGCGGGTACGCGTGCCAGGTCCGCCAGCGCACCTGCCCCTCGTGGCGCTGCGCGAGCATGGCGGTGAAGGCGTGCGGGCTGCCGGGAAAGGTTCCGGCCAACCCGTTCGGGTGATCCGCGACCAGCGCGAGCAGTTCCTGCGCGCGCCCCGCGAAAGAGCCCTGCGACAGGGTCTCCACCCGCGCGGCGAACTCGTACTCCCAGTCACCCATCCGCTTCGCCACGCCGAGCGGCAGCGGCGTGCGGCTGCCGGGCATGCAGGCGACCGTCTCCGAACAGAGCACCGCGCCCTCCTCCAGGAGCACCTGGTGCGAGGCTCCGAGCAGGCGCAACTCCAGCTTCGCCCCCGCCAGGTCGAGGTTCAGCACGGCCAGGGCGGGCAGCCGGTCCCGACCCAGTGCCCAGGCGAGATCGGCGGCACGCGTGTCGGTGTAGGAGGTCTGGAGGGTCGTGAGCATGAGTCGGCTCCGCAAACGCGCGAGGGAGATGGGCCGGGGCCCGCCAGCGGTAGTCAACGGGTGGGGGGACACCGGCACGGGTCCAAGGAAGTCCAGGGAGGTCCGAGGACTGGTCTACTCAACCGAGGGAATCATGAAAGGCACGGCACTCACAGCGTTTTTACCCAACTTGGTTGGGTTTACATCCCCCCGGGGGCTACTCAGTTCACGTGTTCAAACCCGGCCGTCCCGCGCGTCACGCCACACCGGCCCCGAGAGCCGGAACTTTCGCCTCCAGGAGCCGGAACATCCGGATCCACCAGCGCGAACGTGAGGGCGCCCGGCGGAAGTTGACTCCGCCGGGCGCCCTGCGCTCGCGGCGCCGGCTGCCCCGTGTCAGCTGGAGCCGCAGCCCCCGCCGCCGCAGGAGGACGAAGAGCCCCCGCAGGACGAGGAGGAACCACAGGAGGAGGAAGAGCCGCACGAGGAGCTGCTCCCGCACGAGGAACCGCCGCCGCCCGCCCACCACGACGAGCCGGAGCCCGAGCCGGAGCCCGAACCCGCATCGGATCCGGTCCAGGCGCGGACCACCTTCACCACCAGGAACACGAAGGCCGCGACGGCCGCCACCACGAGCAGCAGAACGAAAACAGACATGACCCCAACCCCCCTCCAACGCCTCGGTCCCCCGAGAGCCGACTGTTCCCGAGCGGGCCGTGGCCCGCGTGAAGGGGGGATGCCCGCAGGCCACCCGGGCCAAAGCACACTTGAGCAAGTCCAGAGGTTGCCCCCAGGATTGCGCCCATGAGCGCACCCGTGGGCGGCAGCCGCCCCCTCCTGAACCGCCGCCTCGCCTCCTTCGGGACGACGATCTTCGCGGAGATGTCGGCCCTGGCCGCCCGCACCGGGTCGATCAACCTCGGCCAGGGCTTCCCCGACACCGACGGCCCCGCCGAGATCGCCGAGGCCGCCTCCCGCGCCGTGCTGTCCGGTCGCGGCAACCAGTACCCGCCGGGCCCCGGCGTCCCGGAGCTGCGCGCCGCGGTCGCTCGGCACCAGCAGCGGTTCTACGGCCTGCCCTACGATCCGGACACCGAGGTCCTGGTCACGGCGGGTGCCACGGAGGCCATCGCCGCCTCGCTCCTGGCCCTGCTCGAACCGGGTGACGAGGTCATCGCCCTGGAGCCGTACTACGACTCGTACGCCGCCTGCATCGCGATGGCCGGGGCCACCCGCGTCCCGGTCACCCTGCGCCCGCGCGCCCCGGGGTCCTCCCCGGCGGCCGCCCCGGCCGCGTTCGCGCTCGACCTCGACGAACTGCGCGCCGCGGTCACCCCGCGCACCCGCCTGCTCCTGCTGAACACCCCGCACAACCCGACGGGCACGGTCCTGACCCCGGCCGAGCTCGCCGCGATCGCGGAACTCGCACGGGAACGCGACCTGCTCGTGGTCACCGACGAGGTCTACGAGCACCTCGTCTTCGAGGGCGCCCACGTCCCGCTCGCCTCGCTGCCCGGCATGCGCGAGCGCACCGTCACCATCGGATCGGCCGGCAAGACGTTCTCCTTCACCGGATGGAAGGTCGGCTGGATCACCGCCCCGCCGGAGCTGGTCTCCGCCGTCCGCTCCGCCAAGCAGTTCCTGACGTACGTCTCCTCGGGCCCCTTCCAGTACGCCGTCGCGCAGGCCCTGGACCTCCCCGACGCCTACTTCGACGGCTTCCGCGCCGACCTGGCGGCCAAGCGCGACATCCTCGCCGACGGCCTCGCAGCCGCCGGCTTCCAGGTCTTCCGCCCGCAGGGCACGTACTTCATCACCACCGACATCACCCCGCTCGGCGAGAAGGACGGCCTGGCCTTCTGCCGCGCCCTGCCCGAGCGCTGCGGCGTGGTCGCCATCCCCAACCAGGTGTTCTACGACGACCAGGCCGCCGGCGCCACCCAGGTCCGCTGGGCCTTCTGCAAGAAGACCGAGGTCCTCGAAGAGGCCGCCGAGCGGCTGCGGCGGCTCTGAGGGCGGTGTCGCCCACGGCCCGCGGCGGCCCATGGCTGATTTCACCGGAGGTTCCGACGGCATTCACACCCGCGGGGCGGTCCTGAGCTTTAGGGTGCCCGAGGCCCTCCTCGCCGGGAGGGCCTCCTTCACGCGGCGCGGGAAAGACGGGGGTCCATGGCGGCGACGGGCAGTGTGTCGGTTTCCGTAGGTTCGCAGGAGCTCCGGACCGGGAGGGTGCCCGCGGCCCTCGCCGCCCTCGGGGCGTTCGCCGCCGTCCGCGCCGGCGGCGCTCTGGTCCTCGCCACCGGGGCGTGGTGGGCCGGGCGCAGCCCCGTCCGCGTGCTCGGGCACTCCTGGGACTCCGTCTGGTACCTCGGCATCGCCGTGCACGGCTACGGCCGCACCCAGATGTGGGTCTCGTCCGGTCTCGTGCAGAGCGACCGCGCCTTCTTCCCGCTGTACCCGCTGCTCGTGCGGCTGGCCGGCGCCACCGCCTGGGCCGGGCTGCTGGTGGCCTGGACCGCCGCCGCGGTGGCCGCCGTCGGGGTGTACCGGGTCGGGGAGCTGGTGCTGGGCCCGCGCGCCGGGGTGCTGCTGGTGGCGCTGTGGGCGGCCACCCCGCACGCGGTCGTGCTGACCCTCGCCTACACCGAGCCGCTGCTGGCGGCGCTCGCCGCCTGGGCGCTGTACGCCGTGCTGCGCCACCGCTGGCTGTGGGCCGCGGGCCTCGCCGTGCTCGCCGGACTGACCCGCCCGACGGGGATCGCCGTCGGCGCCGCCGTGACCGCCGCCGCCCTGCACGCCCTGCTCGTACGAAGATCCAGCGAGCCCGGGGTGTGGGCCGCCGCGCTGCTGGCCCCGGCGGGCTGGGCGGCGTACGTCGCGGCCGTCGGCATACGCACCGGGAGTCCCGCCGGGTACTTCACCGTGCAGGAGCGCTGGGGCTCACGCTTCGACTTCGGCTCGTACACCACGGCCACCGTCTGGCGGGCGCTGACCGGCGCGCAGCTGCCGCTCGCCTCCTTCGTGACCGTGGCCGTCCTGGCCGCCGCCGGGCTCCTGGCGGTGCTCCTGCTGCTCGACCGGATGCCCGTGGCGCTGCTCGCGTACACGGCCGTCCTGCTGCTGATCACCTACGGCGGGGCCGGCTACTTCGAGTCGAAGCCCCGCTTCCTGCTCCCGGCGTTCCCGCTGCTCCTGCCGGTCGCCGCCGCAATGGCGCGAGCCCGGCCGCGCTCCGCGGTCGTGGCGACCGCGGGGCTGGCCGGGCTCTCGTGCGGCTACGGGCTGTACCTGCTGCTGATCGCCCGCGTACCGCTGTGACGGACCGGGCGACGACTAGGCGTCGTCGCCGCCGTCCTTGTCGTCGCCGTCGGTGGAGTCGATCTCCTTCTCCAGGCCGAGCTGCTCCACGAGCCACTTGTCGAACTCGATGGAGGCCCGGACCCAGCTGACCGTGGACGAAACGAAGTGCTCCAGGCTGACGCCGGTGCCGATCAGCATCTGCGCCTCGCCGATCAGGCGGACGGAGCCGTCGTCGTGCGTGTGGCTGTAGACCTTCGGCCACAGGGTGCGGCGGTTCCAGTCGTCGATCGACTCGAGGAGCTGGGGCTTGTCCTCGATCGCGTGCGGACGGTCGTAGAACGTCCGCACCGAGAAGACCTGCTGCTCGTCCTCGCCGCGGAACATGAAGTACGTCCGGAACTCCTCCCACGGCGCCGCGAGGTCACCCTCGTCGTCGACGACGTACTTGAGCTCCATCTGCTCCAGCAGCTGCTTGACCAGATCCTGGTCGGGGACGACGGGGCCCGCCGGTCCTGTGGCCTGCGGATCGGGCTGCTGCCCACCGAAATTCGGAATCGAGGCCGGGTCGATGCTCACCGTGAATTTCCCTTCGTGCGGATGATGTCATCCTCCCCCATCCGGCCCTCCTCGTGTCCAGCCCCGACGGCCACGATCCGCGCAGGGCGGACAGGGATCCGCCGGCCGGGGGCCGGGGGGCGCGGTCAGAGCGCCTTGCCTACGATGAGGTCCTCGCCGGCCACGTCGACCCGGACCGTGTCGCCGTCGCGGACCTCGCCCGCCAGGATCTCCTTGGCCAGGCGGTCGCCGATCGCCGTCTGGATCAGGCGGCGCAGGGGGCGGGCGCCGTACGCCGGGTCGTTGCCCTTGTCCGCCAGCCAGGCCAGGGCCTCGGGCGTGACGTCCAGGGTCAGGCGGCGGTCGGCCAGGCGGCGGGCCAGGCCGGCGATCTGGAGCTCGGCGATGTGCGCCAGCTCGTCCCGGGTCAGCGCGGAGAAGACGACCAGGTCGTCGAGGCGGTTGAGGAACTCGGGCTTGAAGGAGGCCCGGACCACTTCCAGGACCTGCTCGCGCTTCTCCTGCGCCGAGCTCGACGGGTCCATCAGGAACTGGCTGCCCAGGTTCGAGGTCAGGATGAGGATCGTGTTGCGGAAGTCCACGGTCCGGCCCTGGCCGTCCGTGAGGCGGCCGTCGTCCAGGACCTGGAGCAGGATGTCGAAGACCTCGGGGTGGGCCTTCTCCACCTCGTCCAGCAGCACCACGGAGTACGGGCGGCGGCGGACGGCCTCGGTCAGCTGGCCGCCCTCCTCGTAGCCGACGTAGCCGGGCGGGGCACCGACCAGACGGGCCACGCTGTGCTTCTCGGAGTACTCCGACATGTCGATGCGGACCATGGCCCGCTCGTCGTCGAAGAGGAAGTCCGCGAGGGCCTTGGCCAGCTCCGTCTTGCCCACGCCCGTGGGTCCCAGGAAGAGGAACGAGCCGGTCGGGCGGTCGGGGTCGGCGATCCCGGCCCGGGTGCGGCGCACGGCGTCCGAGACGGCCCGTACGGCCTCGCCCTGGCCGATCAGGCGGCGGCCCAGCTCGTCCTCCATGCGCAGCAGCTTCTGGGTCTCCCCTTCGAGGAGGCGGCCGGCGGGGATGCCGGTCCAGGCGCCCACCACGTCGGCGATGTCGTCGGGGCCGACCTCGTCCTTGACCATCGCGGACTTGGCGCTGCCGGTCTTGGAGGCCTCTTCCTCCTCCTCGGTGGCCTCGGCCAGCTCGCGCTCCAGGGCCGGGATCTCGCCGTAGAGCAGCTTGGAGGCGGTGTCGAAGTCGCCGTCGCGCTGTGCGCGCTCGGCCTGTCCGCGCAGGTCGTCCAGGCGCTCCTTGAGCTCTCCGACGCGGTTGAGGGACTGCTTCTCCTTCTCCCACCGGGCGGTCAGGCCCCGCAGGTCCTCCTCCCGGTCCGCCAGGTCCTTGCGGAGCTTCTCCAGGCGCTCGATCGAGGCCGGGTCCGACTCGTTCCTCAGCGCCAGCTCCTCCATCCGCAGACGGTCGACCGAGCGCTGCAGCTCGTCGATCTCCAGGGGCGAGGAGTCGATCTCCATGCGCAGCCGGGACGCTGCCTCGTCGACGAGGTCGATGGCCTTGTCGGGCAGGAAGCGGGAGGTGATGTACCGGTCGGACAGGGTCGCGGCGGCCACCAGCGCGCTGTCGTTGATGACGACCTTGTGATGGGCCTCGTAGCGGCCCTTGAGCCCGCGCAGGATCGCGATGGTGTCCTCGACGCTCGGCTCGGCGACCAGCACCTGCTGGAAGCGGCGCTCCAGCGCCGGGTCCTTCTCGATCCGCTCGCGGTACTCGTCGAGCGTGGTCGCGCCGACCATCCGCAGTTCGCCGCGGGCCAGCATGGGCTTGAGCATGTTGCCCGCGTCCATGGCGGAGTCCCCGCCGGCGCCCGCGCCGACGACGGTGTGCAGCTCGTCGATGAAGGTGATGATCTGGCCGTCGCTGGACTTGATCTCGGCCAGGACCGTCTTGAGCCGCTCCTCGAACTCACCGCGGTACTTCGCGCCGGCGACCATCGCGCCGAGGTCGAGCGAGACCAGCCGCTTGTTCTTCAGCGACTCGGGGACGTCGCCCTTGACGATGCGCTGCGCGAGGCCCTCGACGACGGCCGTCTTGCCGACGCCGGGCTCGCCGATGAGCACCGGGTTGTTCTTCGTACGGCGCGACAGGACCTGGACGACGCGCCTGATCTCCTGATCGCGGCCGATGACCGGGTCGAGCTTGCCCTCACGCGCTGCCGCCGTGAAGTCGGTGCCGAACTTCTCCAGGGCCTTGTACTGGCCCTCGGGGTCGGGGGTGGTCACCCGCCGTCCTCCTCGTGCGTTCTCGAAGGCGTCCAGCAGCTTCTTCGCCGTCGCGCCCTGGGCGGAAAGGACCTCACCGGCCGCGCCGCCCTTGGCGGCGATCGCGATGAGGAGGTGCTCGGTGGAGAGGTAGTCGTCGCCGAGCCGGCCGGCCTGCTGGTCGGCCTCGGCGAGTACGGCGAGCAGCTCACGCGTGGGCTGCGGAGGCGCGACCGTGGAGCCCGTGACGCTGGGCAGGGCGGCCAGCAGCTTCTCCGCGCCGACGCGGACCGCCGCCTGGTCGGCTTCGGTGGCCGCGAGCAGGTCGGTGATGTTCTCGTTGTCCTCGCCGGCGAGCAGGGCCAGCAGCAGGTGCGCCGGGGTCAGGTCCGCGTGGCCGTCCTTCACGGCCCGGCTGGTGGCCGCGTTCAGGGCGTCCCGGCTCTTGTTGGTCAGCTCGGCATCCACGGGCGACTTCTCCTCTCAGGAGCGGCTGTGAGTATGTCAGCGTGCGCAAAGTTGAGTCTATTCCACTCAAGGCCGCAGTCGTACCCTCGGGCCATGGCTCATGACGTACTCAACCCGACGCCCGAGTACCTCGCCTTCTGGCGGGAGCGGCACGTCTGCACCCTGACCACCCCGCGCCCCGACGGGACGCCCCACGTGGTGCCGGTGGGCGTCACGTACGACCCCGAGGCCGGCCTGGCCCGGGTGATCAGCAACAAGCACAGCAAGAAGGTCCGCAACGTGCTGGCGGCCCAGGCGACGGAGCACGGCCCGGCGCGGGTCGCGGTGTGCCAGATGGAGGGGCGCCGCTGGGCGACCCTGGAGGGGCACGCGGTGGTCCGTACGGACGAGGCCTCGGTCGCCGAGGCCGTGGCGCGCTACGCGGAGCGCTACGGGCGGACGCCGTCGCCCAACCCCGACCGCGTCGTCATGGAGATCACCCTCGACCGGGCCATGGGCCGCGCCTGAACCGGCGGAGAAGTTCGGTTTTCACCTTGTCCGGTTCAAGCACTGGACGCGGACATCACAACGGCGCCATCGTGGTCAGGTCCACGATGGCGCCGTTGTGTGGGGGAAGCACCTGGAGCGATCTGCAACGACGGGGGAATCGCTTCAGGCACTGCGGGGGGTGGCGGTGGTGATATCGGGTTCGAAGAGCTGGTGGTCGCGCTGATCAAGGTTGACGAAGACCATTCCGTAGCGCACCTCGCAGCGGACGGGCTGCGGCGCGCCGCGGGGGCGGCGCAGGCATCGGTACGCCCGGACGTCTTCGTCCTCCTCGCGCGTGATGACGATGGGCTGTCCGAACAGGGTGACCATCAACGAATCGCCAGGGTGGGGGATGGCCGTGGCAAGATCGATGAACTGCCAGCCGGAGCGGTAGGCAGAGGCCATTTCACGACGGAAACCGCGGTCGTCGGGGGTCATGCCGCGATCTCCGTGCCGAGGGCGCCGGCTTCGGCGTCGACGGGGGCGGAACGCCACCCGCTGTCCATCGGTGCCGCGCGCCATCCGCTGTCTTCCAGCGGCGCCGCCTGGAGGCCGGCGGCACCCCCTGCAGCGCCCCCCAGGGTGACCCCGGCAAGTCCCAGACCGGCCACAGCCGAGAAGATGACGGTGGCAAGCGCCGAGCGAAGCATTCTCTTGTTCATGGTCGGCTTCGTCCTCACTTGATGAAATCCTCTCCCCCGCCTGTCAGACGATGGCTCATTCAGGCACATCACTGCCACAGGGACGATGCATCATGTTCTTGCATGTTCAGGACCCTGGGGGGTGGAGATTTGACCATAAACCGAACAAAAGCGACACATCCCCACTCGGTCACCGAGCTGTGCAGCGAGGGGGCACGGCTCTACACGAGCGCGCTGAGGACGGGACGTATCGCACGTGGGGATGTCAAAACGGCACCCTGTCTGCTCGATCTGGCGTTGTTGCAGCCGGATCCTGATGACGCCAATTCGCTCCGTCCGGTTCCACCGGCGGTGGCACTCGCACAGCGGCTGCATCCGATCGAACGGGAGATCCGCGACAGACGCCGCGATTCCCTCGAACTGTCCGAGGCCTTCGAGCCATTTCTCGCCATCAGCGCGCAGAATCCGGCAAGCACCCACGCCATCACCGTGCTCGAGGGCTTCGACCCCATCAATGCCGCCCTCAACCTCGCCACGGCCGAGTGCCACACGGAGATGCTCACCATCCAGCCCGGCGGCGCCCGGCCCAGCCTGGAGCTCACCGAGGCCCTGGAACGCGACCAGCCGCTGACCGACCGCGGTGTCCGGATCCGTACCCTCTACCAGCACACCGTCCGGCACAGCCGCGGCACCCTCGCGTACGTCGACCTCCTCAAGGCCGGCAAGGTCGAGGTGCGCACGCTGGAGGAGCTCTTCGAGCGCCTCATCATCTTCGACCGGACCGTCGCCTTCATACCGGCCAGCGACGACCGCCAGGTCGCCCTGGAACTGCGCCACCCCGGCCTGGTCGACTACCTCATCAAGGTGTTCGAGCAGCTGTGGCACCGCGCGGTGCCGCTCCAGGAGGAAGTGACGTACCAGCACACCCGCGGCGGCATCTCGGGCGTGCAGCGCACCATCGCCCAGCTCCTCGTCGAGGGCCACGTCGACGAGGCCATCGCCCGCCGGCTCGGCATGAACGTACGGACCTGCCGCGCGCACATCGCGAAGCTCGCCGGCACCCTCGGCAGCGGCAGCCGCGCCCAGCTCGGCTTCCTCATCGCCCGCTCAGGGATCCTGGAGGACGAGGGCGACTGACGCCCCCCGGCACAACGCGCAGGCCCCGCCCGGGGTTCCCGGGCGGGGCCTGCGCGTTGGCACGTCAGCGTCGGCCGTGGGCCGTGGGCCGTCGGCCGTGAGGCGTGGGCCGTGAGCCGCCGGCCGTGAGCCGTGAGGCGTGGGCCGCCGGCTGCTCCGGCGTCAGTCGCTCTGGCGCTTCGGCGCGGGGCGCCACACGACCAGGGCGTTGCCCGCAACAGGTGGCTGGTATTTGACCAGATCCCGCCGGTACGAGGCGTGCACCTGGGCCTCGCGCTGCTGGAGCACGGCCGCCGCACCGTCCACCGCCGCCGAGAGCTCGGCCACCCGCTGCTGGAGCGCCGCGACCTGGTTCTCCAGCTCGATGATCCGCTTGATGCCGGCCAGGTTGATGCCCTCGTCCTGGGACAGCGCCTGCACCGTGCGGAGCAGTTCGATGTCGCGGGCCGAGTAGCGCCGGCCGCGGCCGGCCGTCCGGTCCGGGGAGACCAGGCCGAGCCGGTCGTACTGGCGCAGGGTCTGCGGATGCAGGCCCGAGAGCTGGGCGGCCACCGAGATGACGTAGACAGGAGTGTCGTCGTTGAGCTGGTAGTGGCTCCTGCGCCGGCCGTCCATGTTCATGCTCCCCTCGCGGACTCGAACAGCGCGGCGCGCGGGTCCTCCGACTCCGTCGCGTCGCGGTACATCTCCAGCGCCTCGCGGGCCTTGTCCGACAGCGAGGCCGGAACGGCGACCTCCACCGTCACCAGCAGGTCTCCGCGGGTGCCGTCCTTGCGGACCGCTCCCTTGCCGCGGGCCCGCATCGTGCGCCCCGTGGGGGTGCCCGGCGGCAGCTTCAGCGTCACCGACGGGCCGTTCAGGGTCGGGACCTTGATGTCGGCGCCCAGGGCGGCCTCGGCGATGGTCACCGGAACGGTGACCGTCAGGTTGTCGCCCTTGCGGCCGAACACCGGGTGCCCGTCCACGTGGACGACGACGTACAGATCGCCGGCCGGACCGCCGCGCTCGCCCGGAGCCCCCTTGCCGCGCAGCCGGATCCGCTGGTTGTCCGAGACCCCCGGCGGGATGCGGACCTGCATGGTGCGGGAGGACTTGGCCCGCCCGCTGCCCTTGCAGACGTCGCAGGGGGTCTCCGCGATCAGGCCGCGGCCCTTGCAGTCCGCGCAGGGGTCGGTCAGCGAGAAACCGCCTCCGCTGCCCCGAGAGACCTGGCCGGTGCCGACGCACGTCGGGCACACGCGCGGCGTGCCGTTCTTGTCGCCGGTGCCCGAACAGGCCTTGCAGGGCGCCTGTGAGGACATCCGGAGCGGGACCGTGGCCCCGTCCACCGCCTCCGTGAAGGAGAGGGTGACCTCCGATTCGATGTCCTGGCCGCGGCGCGGCTGGGTACGAGCCCCGGGGCCCGCGCCGCCGCGGTTGAACAGGCCGCCGAAGACATCGCCCAGGCCGCCGCCGCCGAAACCGCCACCCGCTCCGCCACCCGGCTGGGTGCCCCCGAAGAGGTCGCCAAGGTCGAAGTTGAACGAGCCGCCGCCTCCGCCCGGGCCGGGTCGGAAGCCCCCGTTGCCGAACAGGGTGCGGGCCTCGTCGTACTCCTTGCGCCTCTTGGCGTCGCCGAGGATGTCGTTCGCCTCGGAGATCTCCTTGAAGCGCTCCTCGGCCGAGGCGTCGCCCTTGTTGGCGTCCGGGTGGAACTCGCGCGCGAGCTTCCGGTACGCCTTCTTGATCTCGGCCTCGGTGGCGTCCTTCGGGACACCGAGGACCTTGTAGTAGTCCTTCTCGACGAAGTCCTTCGTGCTCATCCCCGGTGTCCCTCCTCTCGTACCGCTACTGGTTCAACGTCAGCCCTTGTCGGGGGCATCCGTGTCCTTGTCCGACGGCGCGTCGGCCTCGGCCGACTCGGACTTGGGGGCCGCTCCCGGCTGGGGCTCGGCCACCGCGACCCGCGCGGGGCGGATCGTACGCTCGCCGATCCGGTACCCCGGCTGCAGGATCGCCACGCAGGTGTCCTCGGTGACGTCCGGCGCGTACGAGTGCATCAGGGCCTCGTGGATCGTCGGGTCGAAGGGCTCGCCCTCCTTGCCGAACTGCTGCAGCCCCATCTTGGCCGCGGCGGTCTCCAGCGATTCGGCCACCGACTTGAAGCCGCCGACCAGCTCGCCATGGTCCCGCGCCCGGCCGATGTCGTCCAGGGTCGGGAGCAGCTCCGTCAGGAGGGACGCGACCGCGATCTCCTTGACGGCGACCCGGTCCCGCTCCACCCGGCGGCGGTAGTTCTGGTACTCCGCCTGCAGGCGCTGGAGGTCCGCGGTGCGCTCGCCGAGCGCCGTGCGGGCCTGGTCCAGCTGGGCCAGCAGAGCCGTACCGCTGTCCTGGGCGGACTGTGCTGCTGCAGAGTCCCCGGCCGGGGCCGCGGCCTCCTCCTCGGAGGAAGCTGCGGCCTTCGGCTCGGCGGCGTCGTCAGGCGTGCCGTCGGCGGGGACTTCGGGCTTCTCCTCGAAGCCCGGGGTCTCCTCCGACATCAGGCAGCGCCGCCCTTCGGCTTGTCCTCGTCCACGATCTCGGCGTCGACGACGTCGTCGGCGGCGTCCGCGGCACCGGCCTGGCCCGCGTCACCCGCGCCACCGGCGGCCTGAGCGGCCTGCGCGTCGGCGTAGAGGGCCTGGCCGAGCTTCTGGCTGACCGCGGCGAGCTTCTCGGTCGCGGTGCGGATCTCGGCGGTGTCCTCGCCCTTGAGCTTGTCCTTCAGCTCGGTGACGGCGGCCTCGACCTCGGTCTTGACGTCGGCCGGGACCTTGTCCTCGTTGTCCTTGACGAACTTCTCCGTCTGGTAGACGAGCTGCTCGCCCTGGTTGCGGGACTCGGCCGCCTCCTTGCGGCGGAGGTCCTCGTCCGCGTACTGCTCCGCCTCCTGGCGCATGCGGTCGACCTCGTCCTTGCCGAGCGAGGAGCCGCCGGTGACGGTCATCTTCTGCTCCTTGCCCGTGCCGAGGTCCTTGGCCGTGACGTGCATGATGCCGTTCGCGTCGATGTCGAAGGAGACCTCGATCTGCGGGACGCCACGCGGGGCCGGCGGCAGGCCGGTCAGCTCGAACATGCCGAGCTTCTTGTTGTACGCCGCGATCTCGCGCTCACCCTGGTAGACCTGGATCTGCACGGACGGCTGGTTGTCCTCGGCCGTCGTGAAGATCTCGGACCGCTTGGTCGGGATCGTGGTGTTGCGCTCGATGAGCTTGGTCATGATGCCGCCCTTGGTCTCGATGCCGAGGGACAGCGGGGTCACGTCGAGGAGCAGGACGTCCTTGACCTCACCCTTGAGGACACCGGCCTGGAGGGTGGCGCCGATGGCGACGACCTCGTCCGGGTTGACGCCCTTGTTGGCGTCCTGACCGCCGGTGAGCTCCTTGACGAGCTCGGCGACGGCCGGCATGCGGGTGGAGCCGCCGACCAGGACCACGTGGTCGATCTCGGACAGCTGGATGCCGGCGTCCTTGATGACGTTGTGGAACGGGGTCTTGCAGCGGTCCAGGAGGTCCGCGGTCAGCTGCTGGAACTGGGCGCGCGTGAGCTTCTCGTCCAGGTGCAGCGGGCCCTCGGCGGAAGCCGTGATGTAGGGCAGGTTGATCGTGGTCTCCGTGGAGGAGGACAGCTCGATCTTCGCCTTCTCGGCGGCCTCGCGCAGACGCTGGAGCGCCATCTTGTCCTTGGACAGGTCGACGCCGTGGCCGTTGGCGAACTGCTTCACCAGGTAGTCGACGACGCGCTGGTCCCAGTCGTCACCGCCGAGGTGGTTGTCACCGTTGGTGGCCTTGACCTCGACGACGCCGTCGCCGATCTCCAGGAGCGACACGTCGAAGGTGCCGCCACCGAGGTCGAAGACGAGAATGGTCTGGTCGTCCTTGTCCAGGCCGTAGGCCAGGGCGGCGGCGGTCGGCTCGTTGACGATGCGCAGGACGTTCAGGCCCGCGATCTCACCGGCCTCCTTCGTCGCCTGACGCTCGGAGTCGTTGAAGTAGGCCGGGACGGTGATGACCGCGTCCGTGACCTTCTCACCCAGGTAGGCCTCGGCGTCGCGCTTCAGCTTCTGCAGGATGAAGGCGCTCATCTGCTGCGGGTTGAAGTCCTTGCCATCCAGGTTGATCTTCCAGTCAGTGCCCATGTGGCGCTTGACGGAGCGGATGGTCCGGTCCACGTTCGTGACCGCCTGGCGCTTGGCCACCTCGCCGACGAGGACCTCGCCGTTCTTGGCGAAGGCGACGACGGACGGCGTGGTCCTGGCGCCCTCGGCGTTGGTGATGACGGTGGGCTCGCCGCCTTCGAGAACGCTGACGACGGAGTTAGTGGTGCCCAGGTCGATGCCGACCGCACGTGCCATTTTGATTTCCTCCAGCTGACTTGAGTGGAACAGACTCAACCATGCCGCATGGCCGCGCGCGCGTCAACAGAGGTGAGTGGGGTCGACTCAACTTTTATCCCCGCCTTAAGCTCATTCGCTGTGCGCACTGCGACGTACCCGCAGCTCACCGGCCTCCACCGGGCTCTCACCGGCAGCTCACCGGCAGCTCACCCGCGGCTCGCCCGCGGCTCGCCCGCGGCTTCCGGGGGCCGAGCGGGCGATGCTCGACCGGCCCACTGCGCGGCACCGCGGAAACCGCCGGATACGCGGGCAGGGTGCCCCCATGCCGCTGCCGCCGCTCACGCTCCCTCCGATCCGGCCGTTGCGCGAGCTCCTGCTCCTGCTCCTGCCGTCGCGCCCGGCCGCGCGCCGGCCGGACGTGTCCGCGAAGCGGGTGGTCGACCTCCTCGGGGCCACCGCGCTGCTCGGGCTGTTCGCGGTGCCGCTGCTGGCCGTCGGCGCCCTGCTGTACGCGACCCAGGGCGGGCGGGTCCTCGTACGACAGCCGGCGGCCGGGCTGGCCGGTCGCCCGTTCCGGACCTGGCGACTGCACACGGACGCGGCGGGCCGGCTGGGGGCGGCGGTCCGGCTGGGGGCGGCGGTCCGGCGGTGCGCCCTGGACGGGATGCCGCAGCTGCTGAACGTGCTGCGCGGGGAGATGTCACTGGTCGGGCCGCGGCCGGAGGCCCGCACGGACCGGGCCGACCGGCTCCTCGTACGGCCCGGAATGACTGGTTTGTGGCAGGTCAGCGCACGCTCCGACCTCCCCTGGGAGGAGATGGCCCTGCTGGACCGGCACTATGTGGAGAGCCATTGGCTGGGGATGGATCTCGCGATCCTGGCTCAGACCCCTCGGGCGGCCTGTCGACACAGGCATGCCTGAGCGACACAGATCACCGCTCGCTCACCTACATTGCGGCGCGGGGAATGGGTAACCTCAAGCCTTGACTCAATAAGTTACCGCTTAGTAAGTCCCGCCCGAGGAGCCCTCCCATGCAACTCGCCGCGATCATCGTGTCGCTGGTCCTGACCGTGGTCGGCGTCGCGCTGCTCGCCCGAGCCGTGGCGCAGATCTACCGCTTCGTGAAGCTCGGACAGCCCGTACCGGCAGGCAGCCGTACGGACGATCCGAAGGCACGAACGCTCACCCTGGTCCGGGAGTTCCTCGGCCACAGCCGGATGAACCGCTGGGGCATCGTCGGCTTCGCGCACTGGTTCGTCGCCATCGGCTTCCTGACGCTGCCCCCGACGCTGCTGCAGGCGTACGGCCAGCTCTTCCAGGCCGACTGGGTGCTGCCGATCGTCGGCGACTTCCTGCCGTTCGAGCTGTACATCGAGTTCATCGGCGTCATGACGATCCTCGGCATCCTGGTGCTGATCGCCATCCGGCTGCTGTCGCTGCCCTCCCGTGCGGGCCGCAAGTCGCGCTTCACCGGCTCGAAGGCCTGGCAGGCGTACTTCGTCGAGTACGTCATCCTCACCATCGGGCTCGCGATCCTCACCCTGCGCGGCCTCGAGGGCGCGATCCACCACGTGGACTCGTACGAGCCGGCGTACTTCGCCTCGTACCCGCTGGTGCTGGCCTTCAAGAGCCTCTCGCTCGGCACCCTGCAGAACGCCATCTACTTCACCGCGATGGTCAAGATCGGCGTCTCGCTGATCTGGATGATCGTCGTCTCGCTGAACACCAACATGGGTGTCGCCTGGCACCGCTTCCTCGGCTTCCCGAACATCTGGTTCAAGCGCAACGCCGACGGCGCGACCGCGCTGGGCGCGCTCCAGCCGATGACGAGCGGTGGCAAGGAGATCGACTTCGAGGAGCCGGGCGAGGACGACGTCTTCGGCGTCTCCCAGGTCGAGCAGTTCTCCTGGAAGGGCATCCTCGACTTCTCCACCTGCACCGAGTGCGGCCGCTGCCAGTCGCAGTGCCCGGCCTGGAACACGGGCAAGCCCCTGTCCCCCAAGCTCCTGATCATGTCGCTGCGCGACCACGCCCACGCCAAGGCCCCGTACCTGCTCGCAGGTGGCGGCAAGACCATGGAGGGCGAGGAGAAGGCGACCGCGGAGCAGCTGAAGGACGTCCCGGCGGCGGCCCTGGCCGAGGCGGAGCGCCCGCTGATCGGCACCGCCGAGGAGAACGGCGTCATCGACCCGGACGTGCTGTGGTCCTGCACCACCTGCGGTGCGTGCGTGGAGCAGTGCCCGGTCGACATCGAGCACATCGACCACATCGTCGACATGCGCCGCTACCAGGTGATGATCGAGTCCGCGTTCCCGTCCGAGGCGGGCACGATGCTCAAGAACCTGGAGAAGAAGGGCAACCCCTGGGGTCTGGCCAAGAAGCAGCGCGTGGAGTGGACCAAGGAGGTCGACTTCGAGGTCCCGATCGTCGGCAAGGACGCCGAGGACCTCTCCGAGTACGACTACCTGTACTGGGTCGGCTGCGCGGGCGCCCTGGAGGACCGGGCCAAGAAGACGACGAAGGCCTTCGCGGAGCTCCTCAACATCGCGGGCGTCAAGTTCGCGATCATGGGCGGCGACGAGAAGTGCACCGGCGACTCCCCGCGCCGCCTCGGTAACGAGCCGCTGTTCCAGCAGCTCGCCCAGGAGAACGTGGCCATGCTGAACATGGCCTTCGGCGAGGACGACGAGGACCCCTCGACGAAGAAGCCGAAGTCGGCGAAGCGGATCGTCTCGACCTGCCCGCACTGCTTCAACACCATTGCGAACGAGTACCCGCAGCTGGGCGGCGAGTACGAGGTCATCCACCACACGCAGCTGCTCCAGCACCTGATCGACGAGGGTCGGCTGCTGCCGGTGACGCCGGTCGACGGGCTGATCACGTACCACGACCCCTGCTACCTGGGCCGGCACAACAAGGTCTACACGCCGCCGCGCGAGATCATGTCCGCCGTGCCGGGGCTGCGGCAGCAGGAGATGCACCGCCACAAGGAGCGGGGCTTCTGCTGTGGCGCCGGTGGCGCGCGGATGTGGATGGAAGAGCGCATCGGCAAGCGCATCAACAACGAGCGTGTGGACGAGGCCCTTTCCCTCAACCCGGACATCGTCTCGACCGCCTGCCCGTTCTGCCTGGTGATGCTGACCGACTCGGTCAACGGCAAGAAGAACGACGGCCAGGCCAAGGAATCCGTCCAGGTCGTGGACGTGGCGCAGCTCCTCCTGGAGTCGGTGAAGGCTCCGGGCCCGACGGAGGAGGAACTGGCGGCGGAGGCGGCGGCGGCCGAGGCGGCGGCGAAGGCCGAAGCGGAGGCCAAGGCGGAGGCCGCGGCCAAGGCGAAGGCTGAAGCGGAAGCCAAGGCGAAGGCCAAGGCGGAGGCTGAAGCCAAGGCCAAGGCGGAGGCTGAAGCGGAAGCGGCGGCCAAGGCCAAGGCGGAAGCCGAGGCAGAGGCTGCGGCTGCGGCGGCTGCTCCGGCTGCGGCTGCGGCGGCTGCTCCGGCTGCGGCTGCGGCGGAGGAAGCTGCCGAGGCCGAGCCGAAGGCGGAGGCTGCCGCCGAGACCGAAGCCGCTGCGCCGGCTCCGGCCGACGCGGACGCCGCTGCAGAAGCGCCGGAGGCCGCACCGGCGGCTAAGGCCGAGCCGAAGGCGGAGGCAGAAGCCGACGCGGAGGCCGAGCCGAAGGCGGAGGCAGAAGCCGACGCGGAGGCCGAGCCGAAGGCGGAGGCAGAAGCCGACGCGGAGGCCGAGTCGGCCGCAGGCGCCGCAGCCGACCCCAAGGCTGAGGTTGCGGGCGAGGGCGGAAGCGCCAAGTAGCCCGTAGCGACGCGAGCAACGCAACGCCGGTGCGGCCGGCCCCCTGAGCGGGGCCGGCCGCACCGGCGTTTCGGGTTCCGGGGGCGTTCGCGGACTCGCCGGCCGTGCCGGAGCCGGACGTCCTGCCCGGGGGTCGGGCAGCCCGCTACGGAGCCGTCGGTCGCGGAGCCCGCCGTACCACCCTTCGTACCGCCGCCGTCTTCGCCGGCGCGGCCGCCGTCCCGGCCTTCCCGGTCGGCTTGACCCCCGGCGTGGTCGGGTCGGCCTTCGGCTCCGTCGCCTCCCCCGACCCTTCGGCGCCATCGGCGCCGTCGTCTACGCCTTCGGCGCGCTCCGCTCCGCCGTGTACTTCTCGATCAGCTTCCCGTCGAACCGGTACACCCAGCTGCTCCCGCCGCCCTTGCCGTCGATGACGACGAACTTCACGCGCTTCCCGTCCTGGACGATCCGGTACGTCCAGCCGTCGTTCTGCGCGCTCGGGTGCTTCAGGTCGATCGCTGCGAGCCGGTTGCCGTTCGGCATGGAGATCGCCACGCGCTTGCCGTCGGGGCCGTCGATCAGCTTCGCGATCCGCCCGTCCGGCATGGTGATCCGGACCGAGCTCTCCCTCTCCACCCCGGGCTTCGGCTTCGGCCCGCCCTCCATCCACGAGGTCACGGTCCCGTTCGGCTGGAGGACGACGTGCAGCCCGTTGCTCTGCCCGTACGTCGTGGCGCCCCCCTTGCTGACCAGCGTGTCCCGCTTCGTCGACCCGGCGTAGACGTCGGCCTCGAAGTGGTCGTCGCCGATCTTGTAGACCTTGGCGATCGAACCGTCCGCGAGCTTGACGGTGGTCACGAAGACCCGGGCCGGCTTCGGCTTGACCGCCGGCGCGGTCCGGTCGGCCTTCAGGTCCGTGACGGGCGCCTCCGTGACCGACCGCCCCGCGACCGACGGCTCCGTGACCGGCGGCTCCGTGACGGGTTGCCCGACCCCGGGCTGGACCGCCGGCTGCGGCGCGGCCGACGCGGCCGCGAACGCGGAGCCGACCGGGAAGGCCAGGACGGCGGCCGCGCCGACGCAGACAGCGGCGGTACGAAGGGTGGTACGGCGGGTGCTACGCATGCGGAGGGCTCTCCTCGTGCTCGTGGTCTACGGCGACGGACACGAAGCTACGGACCCGATATCTACGTATTCCGTAGACCATGTAACGAACCCCCGCAGACTGCCCTGCAACCCCGTAAACCGGACAGGCAACCGGCTCCCCGGGGTTCCCCTAGGGGATGTCACAGGTCAGCCGCAAACAGTGCTTATTCCGGCGGCCCGTCCACGACGAACCCCGGGACCAGGTACGTTCGATCACGTGGCTGGATTCAGGATCGGACGCGGCAGGGACAACAACCGCGCTCCCCAACAACCCCCGCGGCAGCAGCCGTACGGTCAGCAGCAGCAACAACCGCCGCAGGCGCCGTACGGCCAGCAGCCCTACCCTCCCCAGCAGCAGTGGCCTCAGCAGCCCGCCGCCGGGGATCACGGCGAGCCCGAGTACTTCGACCCGTACGGACAGCAGCAGCCGCCTCACCAGGCCCAGCAGCAGCCCCCGTACGGCCACGGAGGCGGCGGCGGCTCGTACGCGAACGACAACCCGGGGCACACCCAGGTCTTCGCGTACGGCGAGGACCCGTACAGCCAGGGCGCGACGTACCACGCGGGCGCCGCGGCGGCCGCACCCACGGGCCCGCGGCTGCCGTGGAAGGAACTGCTCCGCGGCATCGTGATGCGGCCGGGGCCGACGTTCCTGCAGATGCGCGACTACGCGGTCTGGGGCCCGGCGCTGATCGTGACGTTCCTGTACGGGCTACTCGCGGTCTTCGGCCTCGACGACGCCCGCGAGGACGTCATGAAGGCCACCGTCCCCAACGCCATCCCGATCGTCCTCAGCGCGGCCGTGGCCTTCGTGGTGTGCGGCCTGATCCTGGGAGCGGTGACGCACACGCTGGCCCGCCAGCTGGGCGGCGACGGCTCGTGGCAGCCGACCGTGGGCCTGTCGATGCTGGTCATGTCGATCACGGACGCGCCGCGCCTGCTCTTCGCCGTGTTCCTGGGCGGGGACAACATGGTCGTACAGGTGCTGGGCTGGGCCACGTGGGTGGCGGCCGGGGCCCTGTTCACCTCGCTCATCAGCAAGTCGCACGACCTGCCGTGGCCGAAGGCGCTGGGCGCGTCCGCGATCCAGCTGGTCGCCCTGCTGTCGATCATCAAGCTGGGCACGCTCTAGGCACGGCGCGTGACGTCACGGCACGGCGCGGCGCCGCCGCGCGAGCCGCGCGCCAGGCAACGCAACGGAGAGGGCCCCCACCACAACCGGTGGGGGCCCTCTCCGTTGCGGACGGGGCTCAGGCGTCGAGGACCTGGCCCTCACGCTTCACGACGGGCGGCTCGACCGACCACGGGAAGTTGATCCACTCGTCGGTCTTCTTCCACACGTACTCGCACTTCACGAGCGAGTGGGACTTCTCGTAGATCACGGCGGAGCGGACCTCGGCGACGTGGCCCAGGCAGAAGTCGTGGACGAGCTTCAGCGTCTTGCCGGTGTCGGCGACGTCGTCGGCGATCAGCACCTTCTTGTTGGTGAAGTCGATCGCCTCGGGCACGGGGGCCAGCATGACCGGCATCTCCAGCGTGGTCCCGACCCCCGTGTAGAACTCGACGTTCACGAGGTGGATGTTCTTGCAGTCGAGCGCGTACGCCAGGCCGCCGGCGACGAAGACCCCGCCGCGGGCGATGCTCAGGATGATGTCGGGCTCGTAGCCGTCGTCGGCGATGGTCTGCGCCAGCTCGCGGACGGCGCGGCCGAAGCCCTCGTAGTTCAGGTTCTCTCGTACTTCGCTCATGCCTCGTGCCTCACCTGCGTGCGGTGGAAGTTCTGGAAGGAGCGCGAGGCCGTCGGGCCGCGCTGCCCCTGGTACCGCGAGCCGTACCGCTCGCTCCCGTAGGGGAACTCGGCGGGCGAGCTGAGCCGGAACATGCACAGCTGCCCGATCTTCATCCCGGGCCACAGCTTGATCGGGAGCGTGGCGAGGTTCGACAGTTCGAGGGTCACGTGCCCCGAGAACCCGGGGTCGATGAACCCGGCGGTCGAATGCGTCACCAGCCCCAGGCGGCCCAGGCTGGACTTCCCCTCCAGTCTGGAGGCGATGTCGTCGGGCAGCGAGATGACCTCGTAGGTCGACGCGAGCACGAACTCACCGGGGTGCAGGATGAAGGCCTCGTCACCCTCCGGCTCGACCATCCGGGTCAGGTCGGGCTGCTCGACCGCCGGATCGATGTGGGCGTAGCGGTGATTCTCGAACACCCGGAAAAAGCGGTCGAGACGTACATCGATGCTGGAGGGCTGCACCATCGACTCGTCGAACGGGTCGATGCGGACCCGTCCGCTGTCGATCTCGGCCCGGATGTCTTTGTCTGAGAGAAGCACGTCCCGAGGATACGCAGTGCGCGCGGACCACCCGCAATCGAGAGGGGCGGCCCGCGCGCCTCGCCGCCTATCGCTTGACGGCCGCCCCGACCGGCACGGCATGCCTCAGCCGCGCACAGCGCGGACACCGCAGCAGCCGCCCGGGCCCGATCCGGCCGGCACCGAGGTGCTGCAGCGGGAACGAAGCGGTACTGAAAACGTGCCCTTCGGCACAACGGACGACGGTGTTCTCCATCGAGTCCCTTTCCCCAACCTGCCGTACTGCGACGAATCGCCACATTAGGGGATGATCGCGACCTGCTCCAGCCGCCACTCCAGCACCCGGGAACCACCACCGCGCACGGGTACGTTACGCCCCAACTCCCGCTCCCACGACTGTCGGTGCACCCCACACACGACGACGACCCCGCGGCGGATTCACCGGGGGTCGATCATGGGGTAGAGTGTGCAACGGTACAGCTTCAGGAAACTGGAACGCCGTGCGGATGTAGTTTAATGGTAGAACATGAGCTTCCCAAGCTTATAGCGCGGGTTCGATTCCCGTCATCCGCTCTTTCATGAAGGCCCAGGTCACAGACCTGGGCCTTCGTCGTTGTAGACCCCTCAAGAGGCGCCGCGCCCTCCGCGTGCCCCAACTCGTGAAGGCGGCGACCAATCGCCATCCGAGAAGGGCCGGTTGATGGAGTCGACCGGGCGGCCGCCGGATGCGGGGGCCGCGAGCGGGCCAAGGTCGACCCGGACAACAAGGCTCGGCAATTCAACCGTTGATCACCAGTAGCGACCGATCGGTGACCTGCTGTCGGTGGCGGGGTGCTTTCATGAGTGGGTTACGCAGGAGAGGCGTAACGCGACTGGTGGGGGGATGCAGCTGTGCCCTGGATCAAGGACTACGTGCGCTCGGACGGCACACCGGTAAAGGGACACCTCCGGCTCCCGGCCGGCGCACGACGCGAGACCACACTGCTGGGCCTGTTCGTGATCGGAGCGTTCATCCTCGGCAACGGGGGCACCATCGCGGGGGCGGGTTCCGGAGCCGGCCAGGAGTTACCCCGGCCGCAGTCGACGGTGACCTACCCGATCAAGTGGCCTGCCTGGGAGAAGCAGGCGCAGCCCGAACCAAGGCCCGCTGTCTCCTACCCCGTCGTCTTCCCCAGCCCGGGGGGCGGACGGTGACCCGGCGCCCGCCCGCGAGGCGACGCAGGCGCGGCGGGACCACCCGGCGCCGCAAGAACTCCGGCTCCGAAGGCCTGGTCTTCCTCGGGCTCGTCGGCCTGGTGGCCATCAGCCTCGTCGCGGCGATCCTGAACTGGCTGGCCGCCCATCCATGGGTCGTGGTCCTCCTGCTCCTGGCCGCAGCCGGCGCAGTCGGCTTCTGGATACGGCGCCGACAGGAGGCAGCCCGCTGGGAACAGGTGCGGGCCCGGGGCCTGCGCTACGCCGTGGACCACCTCGACAGCCTCCACCACAACGACTTCGAGTTCGCCGTACGGGACCTCATGCACCGCGACGGCTGCACCGACGCGGTGAAGGTCGGCGGACGAGGCGACAACGGCGCCGACGTGAAGGCCACCGACCCCTACGGCCGCCGCTGGGTGATCCAGTGCAAGCACCGCAAAGCCGGCTGGTCCGGATCCGCGGTCGGCACCCCCGACCTCCAGGTCCTCAACGGCACCGGCCGCCAGATACACGGCGGCGACGTCCTGGTCATGCTCACCAACGGCCGCTTCTCCCGACCCGCCCTCGACTTCGCCAAGTCCCAGCACCTCCACCTCGTCGACCGCCACGTCCTCGCGCAATGGGCCAGCGGCTCCCGCCCTCTGTGGGAACTCCTGCGTGTGGTCCCGCCACCCCGCAGGCCCACCCCTCTCTCCTGACCGCGGAGAGAGGGGCAGCGCAACCGCCTCGACAAGCCGGGCGTCGACACACCGATGGGGCCTGCCGAACGACCTCCGGGACCAGCATCCTTTCGTGCGAGGCGGGGCACTACTGCCTCGCCGCACTGCGCTCATTCCAGGCCGGTGGCTTCGAGGTGGGCGAGGAAGGCCGCGATGAGACGGGGCCGCGTCACTTCTGGGACGGCGGCGTCAGGCAGATCCTCTTCCAGCCCCCACGCGGTGTTGAACGTCATCGCCACACCTTCCGGGACGACATGTTCCCTTAGCCAGGCGACGAAGTTCGCAGCCGCCTGGGCGGTGGAGTCGAGGATCGAGATGCCTTCCGGCTGGACCCGTGCATACCCTTCGAGCTCTTCGCCCTCGAGGGTGATGCCGTAATGCATGGCCGAGCCTCGGATCTGCCCGCCCTCCTGGATCCGGATGAACTCGTCCGGATCGCGCTCCAGGAGCCTGGCCTTCAGGGTGTCGTATGTCAGCCCCCAGGTCTGCCCCTCTATGGGGGTGAAGACGTACATGGTGCGCAGTTCGGCGAGCTGGGACGCGTCCACGGGTGTACTCCTCGGCGGTGCGGGGTGGATCAGGGAACGTAGCGGGCATAGCCCTTGACGCCGTGTGCCGCCATCATCACGCGCCAATAGGCGACGGAGTCGGGATTGTTGGTGACCGTTTCCACTCCGCGCATCTCGGTGTTGCGGGGGTCGTTCAGAGCGGCGGCGTACTTCTGCAGCTCGTTCCGGTCGGGGTCGAAGAGGAACTCCTTCTTGCCCGTCTGGTGGTTGGCGCGGAGCTCTTCGAGTGATCGGTAGCACTTCTTGCCCGGGTTGTTCACGTACTTGGCCTCGACGGCCATGCCGTCGCTGTCCCGGAAGCCGTCCACCATCAGGGTGGTGCCTTTGCCAGTGCCGGGGGCGATCGGGACCTCGTACTCGGGGTAGCCGGCCACGCGCAGTTGATAGGCGACCTCGGCGGGCCTGCCGCCCGAGACGTCGCCCGCTCGCAACGAGTTCAGCCAGGTCTGGAAGTTCTGCTGCTGCGGTGGCGTGAGGGGAGGGAACCGCGGGTTGGGCGGCGTCGGTGGCACTATCGGCTGGACCCGGGGCCCGTTTGCGGGGCGGTACGCCACCGGGACCAGGGGCGGCGCACGGACGAGGGGCGCCAGGAAGGGCGGCAGCGACGGCAGGAAGCCCCCTCCATCGGGCTGCGGCATGGGGACGCGCGCCTGGGAGCTGTCCATCGCGGGTGGGATCTTGCCCAAGCTGGCTATGCGCATGTCGCCGGAGACCAGCTCGTGCAGCCCGCCGTCGTGACCGTCACCGCCGAAGCGGGCGCGGTCCCAGGGCAGCAAGGTGTCACCCGTGATGAGGTTCGACTCTTCGGGGATGCGCTTCAAGGCGGTCTCGATGTGGTCCGCGTACGCCTCGCAGGCATTGGCGATCATGCGGCAGGCGGTGGGGAGGTTGGCCATCAGGGTCTCTTCGCCGCCCACTTCGCTGGGTGGCGGGGTCTTGCCAACGAACAGCTTGAAGAAGTCCTCCACCGCGGTCGCCGTCTCGCCCTGCTGGTTGGTGGTCGCGGTCTTCCATGCCGTCCCGGAGTCCCAGTAGGCGTCTTCGAGGATCTTCGCGGCCGAGTTCCAGACAGCTGCTGTCTTGCGCAGCTTGTCGCGCTGCCCGTGGAACCGCTTGTCGAGGAGGTACTGGTCGGTCCAGCTCGTCTCGCCGACGACCTCGGGAAGATCCTCGGCCTTGTGACTGGCACGTGGGTTGCAGTCCGGGCCGGACGGCTGCGGGCCGATACCGGGGGCGGCCGGGCTCTGATCGAGGAATGACGCAGCGATCTCGCTGTTCTGCCGAACGAAGTCCTCGGCGGCCTTGAGGAGGGTGCCGGCTCCGTTCGCCATGACTTGGTGCGCGTGGCCCGCCGAGGCGAACACGGTCGCCACCGCCGGCTTGTACACAGCAGCGAAAGCCCGCCCGGCGCCGTCGTCTCCCGCCATCCCGCCGTGCTGGCTCAGCTCGGTGAAGAGCAGGCCCACCATGTCGTAGATGAGGTCCCGGAGATCCACCATGGACCATGACGCGTTGACGAAGTTCTCCGTCCGGTGTTCCAGCTCCAAGGCTCCCCCTCCTGATGCCTGGCCACGCCTGAAACCGTACATTTGTGCTCCGACCTGCCCCTGGGGCCGGGATGGGTTTCCGCCACCCCGGCCCAGATCATCAGGCTTCGCGGATCCACCTCGGCGGGGGCTTTGCCTTGTCGCGGGCTGCTCGGACGCGCGCGTCGATGCCTCCGGCGACCTCCTGCTGGCGTTCGTCGTCGGAGTGCTGGTAGATCATCGCGGCCTTCTCCGAGGACTGGCCGGCGCGGACCATCGTGTCCTTCAGCGTCGCGCCCGACTGCGCGACAGGTGTGTCCCGTGTGGCGCAGGTCGTAGAAGCGGAAGTCCTTCGGCAGGCCGACCTTCGCGCGGGCCTTGGCCCACTTGCGGCCGAAGGTCGTGCGCCGGAACGGCGCTCCCTTCTCCGCCACGATTCTCCGCGAACCAGTCCAGGTGCCGCTTGACCTCCATGTAGAGGAAGACGGGCAGGTGGATGGTGCGGACGCCCGCCGCCGACTTGGTGTCGCCCTCGACGCGGCGGCCGGTGTTCAGCTCCGGCGCCGCCTCCGTGATCCGCACGGCGAGCTCAACCGAGGGCGTGTGACGTCGGGGACCGGCTCGTCCGGGGCATCTTCCTCAATGCCCCACTCGGTGTTGAAGGTAACGGCCTTGTTCTGCGGCACGACCTGGTCCCGGAGCCAGATGACGAAGTTCGCCGCTTCTTGTGCTGTGCAGTTCTTCACCGCCACCCCCTCCGGGGACAGCAGTGCGAAGCCCTCCCATTCCTGTTCGCCGAAGGTGATCCCGAACTGGAGGCTGGTGTTGCGCACTGGGCCTGTGTGGCCTTCGTCGACCTGAAGGAAGGCGTCCGGGTCCCCTGCAAGCAGGTGGTTGACGTGCTTGGCCTCGATGGCCATGCCGTCACTGTCGCGGAAGCCGTCCACCATCAGCGTGAGCCCTGGGCCGGTGCCGGGTGCGATGGGGACTTCGTATTCGGGGTAGCCGGCCACGCGCAGCCGATAGGCCACAGGCCCTCCCGTTCCGCCCGAAACGTCACCCGCGCATGGCGAGTTCAGCCAAGTCTGGAAGTTCTGCTGCTCTGGCGGAGTGAGGGGAGGGAAGCTGTTCATGCTGTGGGCCATGCACGCCCCCGACGGCTCGGGGTCGATCCTGGGCGACTGCGGGTAAGTGCGCAGGTGACGTCTCCCCAGGTCCGGCATCACAGGTGAGCCCCAACTCTGGTGAAGGCGCTGCCTGGAGGCGCACCGGCGCGCCACTTGTCATCGATGGGCCGCTTCCGGCCGACGGGGCGGTCGGCCGTCGGCGGGCGACGACGGGGTGGCGCCTCGCGGCCGGCGCAGGAGCAGTGCGACGAGGAGCGCCGCGGCCGCCAGGGCGGCGCTGCCGCAGCACAGCGCCAGGTGCAGGGCGTCGACGAACGCGGCGTTCACCGCGTCGCGGACCGGGGCGGGGAGGACGGTGGCGCCGTCCTGGGCCGCGCCCGGGAGGTGGCGTCCGAGTTCGTCGGGTGCGCCGAACCGGCCGGGCGACGCGGTCAGGTTGGCCGTGAGCCGGCTGCTGAGGACGGCCCCCAGAGCAGCGACGCCGATGACGCCGCCGATCTCGCGCAGGGTGTTGAGAGTCGCGGAGGCCATCCCGGCCCGCGCCGGGTCGACGCGCTGCATGACCGTGATGGACACGGGGGTGAACGTCATGCCCATGCCGAGGCCCAGGGTGAGCAGTACCCAGACGTACTGCGCATAGTGGGCGTGGGCGCCGTAGAGCGAGAGGGCGCCGAGTCCCGCGGCGCACAGGGTCAGGCCGGTGACCAGCGGCAAGCGGGGACCGTGGCGTGAGGTGAGCGCGCTCGACAGCGGCGCCGCGACGACGATCATCACGGTCATCGGCAGGCCTGCGAGGCCGGCGTCCGACGGCGACCAGCCCATCACGCCCTGCATGAGCAGGGGCAGGAAGAACGCGGCCCCGAACATGCCGAAGCTGATCATGAAGCCGCTCACCGCGGCGCCGGTGAGCACCCGGTCCCGGAAGAATCGCAGGTCGAGCATGGGGTCGGCGCTGCGGGCCTCGACCGCGACGAAGGCGGGCAGGGCCAGCGCCGCCACGGCGGCGACGGTGAGCACCTGGTGGTCGGTCCAGCCGCGGACGGGGCCCTCGATGAGCGCGTACACCAGCGCGCCGCATCCCAGCGCGGAGAGTGCCTGGCCCGGCAGGTCCAGTCGCCTGGTGCGGGCCGTGAACTCGGGGAGCACCCGGGCCGCGAGCAGCAGCCCCGCCACCCCGATGGGGACGTTGACCCAGAACACGGCGGCCCAGCCGAAGGCGTCCACGATCGGCCCGCCCAGGACCGGGCCGACCGCCAGGCCCAGCGCGGAGACTCCGGACCAGAGGCCGACGGCCCTGGCCCGCTCCCGCTCGTCCGTGAAGACGTGGCGCAGGATGGACAGACTGCCCGGTGTGAGCAGTGCCGCGCCGAGGCCCTGGAGCATCCGGGCGGCGATCAGCGTGCCGGTCGAGCCGGACAGCGCCGCAGCCGCCGAGCCCGCCGTGAAGACGGCAAGGCCGGTGAGGAAGATCCGCCGGCGGCCGTACCGGTCGCCGAGGGTGCCGCCGGTGAGCAGCAGGGCCGCGTAGACGAGGCTGTAGCCCTCCACCACCCACTGCAGACCGCTGACGCCGGAGTGCAGCTCCTGCCCGATGCGCGGCAGCGCGTTGTTGACGATGACGTTGTCGAGCATCGCCATGAACATCGTGGCGCACAGCGTGGCGAGCACGAGCCCCTTGCGTCGGGCGGGCGGCTTCATCGTCACACTCCCTAACAGTGTTAGTTGATTGATCGCTGCGGCTAGACTGCCCCTAACGGTGTTAGTTGGCAAGCGGGATTCCCGGCGGGACCCGTGGACGGAGGTGGCCGATGGACCTGGAGAGGCCGATGGACGTGGAGGGCAAGAGCGACGAGGGCCCGTCACAGCCGGGGCTGACCCGCCAGGCGCTCGTCCAGGCTGCGCTGCGGGTGCTGGAGCAAGAGGGCGTGGGCGGCTTGTCGATGCGCAAGGTCGCCGCCGAGCTGGGGGTGAAGGCGGCCTCGCTGTACTGGCACGTGCGCAACAAGGAGGAGTTGCTCGACCTGCTCACCGACGCGCTCATGGCCGACGCGAAGGCGCCGCCCCGGGACGGCGACTGGCGGCAGCAGTTGCGCGAGTACTGCGTGCGCTACCGCCGGCACCTGCTCGGCAAGCGCGACGCCGCCAAGGTCGTCGCGGGCCGGCTCGCCCCGGGCCCGCACCTGCTGCGCCTGATGGAGGACCAGCTCGGCCGCCTGCGGGAGGCCGGCTTCTCCGACGCCGACGCCGCCATGATCAATTACCTGCTCGGTGCTTTCGTCCAGGGCTTCGTGCTCCAGGAGCAGGGGCCCCTCTCGGCGTCCGAGGCCATGGGTGCCGGCCGCCGGGAGGTCGCCAGAGCTGCGGGCGAGCAGCTGCGCCGACTGCCGCAGGAGACCTTCCCCAACCTGGTCGCTCTCGCCGACGACCTGACCGACCCGTCCATGGAGGCCCGCTTCGCGTTCGCCCTCGAACGCCTCCTCGACGGACTGTCCACCCTGCTGGAGCGGGGCTCCGACGTACGAAACGAAGGAACGTCCCATGAGTGAGCGCACCTACCGGGTCATCGTCCGCGGCGTGTTCGCCGGCCTCGACGACAGCCGGCGCGCCGAACTCCTTGCCGCTGCCGACGAACACGACATCCTCAGGGCCGCGTTCACCGACGACGGCACCCTCATCTACGACCGGGAGCTGCGCACCTTCTCGTTCCGCTGCGTGGTCCGGCAGGCGGCCGACCACGAGGACGAGGCGGCGGCCGGTGCCGCCTGCGACCGGGCGGCCGCGGCTCTCGCAGCACGCGGCATCGGCCACGGCGCACTGCGTACCCAGGTCACCAGCATGGACGACATGAAGATCCGGCGGCCCCGCCGGGGCTGATCGAGGGGAATGGTCATCGTGGTCGGCGGCGCCGTACGTCGGGGCCCTGCCACCCGTCGTGCTCGAAGGGTGGCAGGGGCCCGCGACGAGCCGCGGCCGGTCCGCTGCTCAGATCAGGCCGTTGTCCCGGGCGTAGAGGGCGGCCTGGGTCCGGTCGCGCAGGCCCAGTCGGCTCAGCACGCGGGAGATGTGGTTCTTGACGGTGCCCTCGCTCAGGTACAGCCGGGCGGCGATCTCCCTGTTCGTGGCGCCGGCGGAGATGAGACGGAGCACCTCCGTCTCCCGGGGCGTCAGCAGGTCCGGAGCAGGGGTGCCGGCGGCGAGTGCGGCGATGACCGTCTGATCGAACTGGGCGACACCCGCGTGCGCCAGCCGGACCGCCTGGGCGAGTTCCGCCGCGGGCAGGTTCTTCAGCAAGTAGCCGACCGCTCCCGCCTTCAGCGCCCGGCCGACGTACTCGTCGTCGTTGAAGGTGGTCAGCATCACGACCCGGCAGCCGGGCAGTTGCCGGCGCAGCAGCGCCGTGGCGGCCACCCCGTCCGTGCCGGGCATCCGGACGTCCATCAGCACCACGTCGGGGTGGCACCGCCCGGCCACTTCCACGGCCTCGGCACCGTCCCGCGCACTGCCCACCACCTCGATACCGGGCTGGATGCCGAGCAGTGCGGCGATGCCCTCGCGGACGAGGTCCTGGTCGTCGGCCACGACGACCCGTACGTCCGCCCGCTCCCGTGCCACGGGTCCGTTCACCACGGCACCCCCACCGTGAGCGCGGTGCCCCGGTCCGAACTCGACAGCTCCACCGTCCCGTCGGCCAGGCGGACGCGTTCCCGCAGCCCTGCCAGGCCGAAGCCCTCCTCGGCCCCGCCCAGACCGCTGCCGTTGTCCGTGACGCTGAGGCTCGCGCCGCGGTCGTCGTAGCGGACCCTCACACCGATCTCGGTCGCGCCCGAATGCCGGCAGGCGTTCGTGAGACCCTCCTGCGCCGCCCGGTACAGCACCAACAGCGGCCGCCGCTCGACGCCCGACACGTCCAGGGAGATGCGGCGGGCGCCGCCGTCCAGGTGATGGACGAGGTCGGCCAGCGTCCGGGCGAGGCCCACCGGATCCGACTCCGCCTCGGGGCCCAGGGTGCGTACGGAGGCGCGTACCTCGTCCAGGGCACGGTTCGCGGACCAGCGGGCGTGCGACACGGCCTGCGCGGAGGCGGCCGGATCGAGCGCGGCGAACGCCTCGGCCTTCTCCAACTGGATGCCGATCGCGGTCAGGTGGTGCCCGAGACTGTCGTGGATCTCGCGGGCCAGCCGGTTGCGCTCGCGGGCCGCCGACAGCTGCGCCACCTGCGCGAGGGTGTCCTCCAGCCGGCCGCGGGCCTTCCGCTCCCGTAGGGCGACCGCCGCCGTGGCCAGCGCCAGTACGATGCCCAGCGCGAACATCAGCAGGTCGGAGATGTACTCGGCGCGCACCTCCCAGCCCGGCACCCACAGCGTGAACGCGCCCGCCAGCAGGGCCACACAGCCCGCACCGAGCCACACGGCGGCGGTCGGCCCGAACGCGAAGAACCCCAGGAACGGCACCAGCACGAACAGCACCCGCGACAGGCCGGACGTGTCGAGGGCGGCCACCGCGCAGAGCAGCACGGCCCTGAGGGCGAACACAGCGCCGTCGGGAAGCCGCCACGTCCTCCCGTCGAGGGCCGCCAGCGCACACAGCAGCGCCGCGAACCCGGCGGTGCGGGAGCCGAAGCCCGGACCGATCGCGGCGTAGTAGAGGCCCCCCGCGAGCACCGCCCCGTACAGGACTGCGGGTATCCAGGGCACGGGACGCGGCATCGGACGACCTCCTCGGGAACACCGTGCACACGCGCGGTCCCAGCAGCGTACGCAGGTGCACGGGCCCGTCCGCCCCACGCGGGCGGCGGGGTGCGCAGTGTGGCCGAAGGTCATGTGCCCTCCGGTCCCGCACTCCCCTGCCGCTGCGTACTTACCCACGATGACCTGCGATTCCTAGATTCCTCGGCGTCACCACCGCACGAGATGAGGACTCATGCAGCTGCGCTCCCTCGCCATCGCACCCCTGCTGATGGCAACCGTCCTGACCGCCCCGGCGGCGGCCCGGACGGGTCCCGCCGACACGAAGGTCCCCGGCGCCGAGTACACCGTCTCGGCCCGTCTCACCGACCTGACCACCACGGGCACCCGGCTCACCGGGCACACGGATCCGGACGACTGGGCGGGCCTGGAGGCTCCCGGGACCACGACCCCGTCAGGCGTCCCCGGCGTCCAGATCGACGGCTACTTCCCCGACACCTCCACCACCAACACCAACCACCACTGGAACCACGACAGCCAGTTCGTCATACGGCTGCCCGACCACTGGAACGGCGGACTCGTCGTCGCGGGACCGCCGGGACTGCGCGAGCAGTACGCCAACGACCGGATCATCAGCGACCAGGTCCTCGCCAAGGGCTACGCCTACGCCGCCACCGACAAGGGCAACACCGGCACCGAGATCTACAAGGACGGGGACCGCCCCGGCGACGCCATCCTGGAATGGCACCACCGGGTCACCGAACTGACCGTCGCCGCCCAGCAGGTGGCCGGCCGGCACTACGGCCGCAGCCCGCGCTTCACCTACGCGGCCGGCCTCTCCGCGGGCGGCTACCTCGTCCGCTGGCAACTCGAACACCGTCCCGACCTCTACACCGGCGGCCTCGACTGGAACGCCCTCACCTTCACTCCCGAGGGAGGCCTCCTCGCCACCCTCCCTCCCGCGCTGCGCGCCTACCCCCGCTATGACAAGGGCGACCGGAGCGCCCAGGCCGCCATCCTCGCCGCCGGCTATCCCAAGGGCTCCGAACCCCAGTGGGGCTGGCACTACTCCAACCAGTGGGACCTCCTCCAGCGGGTGATCCGCGAGGAACTCGACCCCGACTACGACGGGCCCACCCAGGCAGGTACCCCGCTCTGTCCGGCAGGCACCGGGGCCGGCTGCGACACCGACTACGACTTCGCCTCCCGCCCCCGGGCCGTGCACGAGGCGGTGGAGCGGATCTCGCTCACCGGCAACATCCGCCGCCCGCTCATCAGCATCCAGGGCAGCCTCGACGCCCTCACCCCGCCGGCCGCCTTCGGCGACGCCTACCACCGCATGGTCGCCGACGCCGGACGCGCCGGCCTGCACCGCTACGTCACGGTGCCGGGCGGCGCCCACACCGACGGCCTCGTCCCGCTCGACAGGGACCACCTGCGTCCGATGCTCGGTGACTTCACCAAGGCCCTCAGCGACCTGGAGTGCTGGACGAGGCCCACTTCCGCCTCCTGACGGGAGCATCTCCGGACACAGGGAGCGGCCCCCCGGGCCCGCGCTCGCCGCGATCGCCCCTCCCGTACAGGCCATCGCAGGGCTGGACTGGTGCTGCCGGGCGGGGTGTTCGCTGCCCTCGGGCTCTTCGCCCGGGCGTTCCACGCCGACGGGGACCACCTCGCCCTCCGGCTCGCCGGCCACCGGAGGCGGTGCGATCAGGTGTGCTCCGGGGGCGAGAAGATGCGGTCCAGGTGGTGGTGGAGCACCGCGATGGCCGACTCCGGGGTGCGCTGGCCCACCAGGATGCTGGTGCCCAGGGTCGCCGTCATCGCGAGCAGGCTGATCGCCTCCGTGCGCGGGGCGATCGCCGGGTCGGCCAGGCCTTGGGCCCGGGCCCGTTCGAGCAGGCCCGTCACCGCGTTCTCCGCGGCGTCGGGTTTGTCGATGAAGGGCTGGGCCGCGAGCGCCTCGTCGGTCACCGAAAGGATCGAGTAGGAGCTGTAGAGCAGGTGGAAGGTGCGGCCCTCGTCGTCGGTGGGGAGGGAGGCCAGCAGCAGCGCTTCGACGGTCGCGCGCGGTCCGGGGTCCGCTCCGGCGGCGGCGAGGCGGGCGCCGACTCGTGCGGTGAAGCGGTCCGTCAGGTGCTGGAGCCCGTAGAAGAGCAGCTTCTCCTTGGTCTCGAAGTAGTACTGGACCAGCCGGAGCGACACCCCCGCCTCCGCCGCCACGTCGCGCATGCCGACGGCGTGCAGTCCCCGTCGCCCCGCCACCCGGATGAGTGCGTCGGCGATCTGGGCGCGTCGTTCCTCGTGGTCCACGCGCTTTGGCATGCCGGTGTCTCCGCCCGTCGGCCGCGTTCGCCGCCCGGCCTTCCCGGGTCTCTTCACGGCCCCTTCATGGTACCGCCGTACCACCATTATGGTACGGTCGTATCACGAAGAACGGATCTTCCCGGAGGTGCCCCGTGCCCGAGACCACGACCCGCGTGCGCCGCGACGTCGGCCGCTACGTCAACGACACCCTGCGCGACCGCTACTTCGCCGCCTCCGACGTCCTCTACGCGATGGGTGCGCCCCTCCGCTCCGAGACGGACGTCGAGACGAGCTTCGGCACCACGCACGTCTACCGGTACGGCCCCGCGGACCCGGCCGCCGAGTCCCGCACCCCGGTGGTCCTGATCCACGGCGCGGGCTACTGCTCGGCGATGTGGTACCCCAACACCCCCGCGCTCAGCGCCGACCGGCCCGTCTACGCGCTCGACACCCCCGGCGACGCCGGGCGCAGCGTCCACCGCGAGCCGATGTGGCAGCCCGAGCGGGCCGCGCAGTGGATGGACGAGGCCCTCGACGCGCTCGGTCTCGACCGGGTCCACCTCGTCGGCTCGTCCTACGGCGGCTGGCTGGTGCTCAACCAGGCGCACCTGCGGCCCGGGCGGCTCGCCTCCGTCACCGCCCTCGACCCGGGCGGCCTGGAGAAGGTGGGCCTGCGCTTCTTCGCGTGGGTCTTCGTGAGCCTCTTCGCCTCGTTCGCACCCAAGGCGCTGCGTCCGCGGCTCGCCGCCTGGCTGGAGCAGCCCGTCCTCGTCGTGCCCGAGATGCGCACCTGGATCCACGCGGGCGCCCGGGCCTTCCGGATACGCCGCCCCGCCCCGCGGCCGCTGACCGAGGACGCGCTGCGCTCCATCCGCACCCCGCTCTACGTGATCATGGGCAAGCGCAGCCTGCTGGTGCACCCGCGACGGCAACTGGAGCGGGTGCCGCGCCTGGTCACCGGGGCCCGCGCCGAGATCGTCGGCGCGACCGGCCACGGACCGCAGATCGACCACCCGGACGTCGTCAACGCCCGGATGCTGAGCTTCATGGAGGACGTCGACAGCACGCTCCGCCACTGACGTCCGGGGCAAGCGGTCAGGGCAGGCACTCAACTGTTCCGGCTGCGGACGGGCGTTCCCGCCGCTGCGGCGCGCGTACGCCAGCGCGTGTACTGCTGTTCGGGGTCGCCCGTGTACGACCAGGGGACCCGGGTGGCCCGGCCGTCCAGGAGTTCGAACACCGTGGCCGCCTCCGTGAGCAGTCCGGCGTGGACCAGGGCGTGGGCCAGGTGGTTGAGGTCGGCCACGTCCTGGGCCTGGACGGCCATACGGAATCCGATCCAGCGCTCCATCGTCGTACGCAGGTCCCACAGTTCGGCGTCGCCGTTCCAGTGGTGCAGCAGGTCCAGGCGGCCCGGGCCCTCCCGCTCCGCCCGGTGCCGGTACTGCTCCGCCCGCGCCACCTGCGGCAGGACCGCGAGGGGCGAGCCCAGCGGGGCGGCGGCCGCACGCTCCCGGGCGAAGGTGGACGCCCGGCCGTGCGAGCCGTGCCAGCGGGCGGACATGTAGCGCAGCCCCTGGTGGTGCGCCTCCCGGTGGTGCGGGTCGCGGGCGCAGAGCTCCTGCCACCACCGGCCCGTCTCGGCGTGTCCGCCCTCGTACAGCCGGGCCAGGGTCACCAGGGAGACCCATGGATGGGGGTCGTCGGGGGCCGCGTCGGCGGCGTGCAGGCAGATCCGGGCCGTCCAGTCGAGGCGGTTCGCGGCCGGCATCGTCCCGCGGCGGGCGACCGCGAACATCCGCATGACCTCGATGTCCGCGCGCAGCACGACCGCGTCGGCGCTGTGCGGTTCGGCGGACTGCCAGGCCTCCGCGACCCGCCGGTCCGCGGCGGCGTTCGCCAGGAGCCGGATGCGGTGGCTGCGCCGGTCCCAGTCGTGGGGGTCGCCGGCGGCGAGCAGGTCGCGCGGACCCTGCCAGCGGCCGGCGGCGACGTCCTGGCAGGCCTCCGAGAGGGCCTTGTCGCCGAAGGCCGGGTCATAGTGCGGCGCCGCGGCGGAACGGCGGCGTTTCCAGGCCATGACCATGCGGGACCCCCTCCTCGGAACATCGGATCAGAAGTCGGTCAGCAGTTCCCCGTTCCCGCCGCAGCCGCCCCTGGAGGCGGGGTCGAGGCCGGTGCCCCCGTACGCGGCGTCGACGGCGCGGGCCCGCCCCGGATCCAGCGGGACCCGCCGGTGGTACGCGGGGGCGTGCCGCCGGGAACGCAGCATCGGCAGGATGCCGAGCCCGAGGCCGCCGAGGCCTATGCCGAGCGCGAGGCCGTTCAGCTGGGTCACCGACCGTACGAGGATCCACACCATGAACAGCCCGCCGCCCAGCGGCCACAGGCCGACGAGGAGCAGGTTCCGTACGGACGAGAACAGCTCCCGGCGGTGGACGACGACGGCGCAGAACGCGGTGAGGCCGTAGTAGAAGCAGATCAGGAGTCCCGTGCCGCTGACCGCGTCGGCGAGCAGCAGCGCCCCGGAGCCGCTGCCGGGCACCGACCCGGCGGCGACGGTGCAAGCGAGCGCCACGCACGCCACCACCAGGGTGGCCGTCCACGGCGTCCGCCGTCGGGGGTGGACGCGGCCGAACGCCGGATGGAGGGTGCGGTCCCGGCCCATGGCGAACAGGGTGCGGGTGGCCTGGATCAGCGTGGTCTGCAGTGTGGCGACGGTGGAGAGCAGTACCGCGAGGACGAGCAGCCGGCCGCCCCGGCCCGGCCAGACCGCATCGCCGAGGACGGTGAGGAAGGAGTCGGGGTTCTGCCGTACGACGTCGGTGCCGACGAGGATGTTGACGCAGAGGGCGAAGACGACGAACAGCGCGGAGCACGCCACGATGCCGATCACCCCGCCCGGCCCCGGGCCGGGGCGGCCGCCGCGGGTCTCCTCGCCGAGGTTGCCGGTCACGTCCCAGCCCCAGTAGGCGAAGACGGCGATCAACGCGCCGGTCATGAAGTGGTGTTGGCCGTCGAAGTGACCGAAACCGAACCAGGAGGGTGAGAATTCGGCCACGTTGCCGTCCTGCGACAGGGCGGCGACGGCAAAGGCGACGAGCAGGACGAGCTGCACGCCGGTGATGACGCTCTGGGCGCGGGCGCTGATGCGGACGCCGTACATCACCACGCCGGCCATGAGCAGGAACCAGCCCGCCCCGACGGCCGTGGCCAGGGCGGTGTGCCCGGCCGGCCCGGTCCCGAACAGGGACAGCGTCGCGGCGCCGGCCGGGCGCGTGGCCGAGGCCATGAACACGGTGGCGCAGACGACGAGCGCCCAGCCGCTGAGGAAGCCGAGGAAGGGGTGCAGCGAGCGGCCCACCCAGCCGTACGCGGCGCCCGCGCCGGGGTCGAGCCGGCCCAGGTGGCGGAAGGCGAGGGCGATGCCGGCGACGGGGAGCGCGCAGTACAGCAGGACGGCCGGGCCGGCGACGCCGACGGCGGCTATCAGCGCGGGGAACGTGCCAGCGATGGTGTGGGCCGGGCCGCAGCCCGCCACGGCCATCACGACGGAGTCGAACGTGCCCAGCGCGTCCGCCCGCAGACTCCCTCCGGCGCCAGAGTTCTTGCTCACGATCACGTCTTTCCGGGGACGGGTACCAGCGGGCCGACTGCGCGGGCGTTCGCCGCGACGCCCGTGCCGTGTGACCTGACGCGCCGGGCGGAGGAGGGGAGGCGGGGAGGCGACGTGGGGAGGGGAACCGGGGGGGATCGGGACCGGGAGGACCGGGAGGGGCGGGAGCGTGGCGGTGGCCGGCGCGTCGGAGCGCGGGCGGCCTCGCGGTGGCGTTCCCCGCCCTTGCAGTGCCGGGCCGGTCGCGGTTCGCACGACCGGGCGGCTGAACAGGAACCAGATCCTGCCCAAGCCGCCCGGGATGCGCAAGGGTTCCCGGGTCAGTCGCCCAGGACCCCCTCCAGGTCGATCCGCGCGAGGCGCTCGGGGTCGGTGAGGATGTCGAGCGCGACGACCTTCCCGTCCTTGACGGTGAACGCCATGACCGACAGGGGCTTGCCCTCGGCCAGCGCGAGCACACCCGGAAGGCCGTTGACGAGCACCGGACGGGCCGCCGCGGCGAACCGGGCGAAGGTGATCGCCTGCGAGGCGACCTGTGTCGCCCCGCGCCGGACGGCGCTGGGGCGCAGCGCGCCGCCGTCGGAGCGGGCGATGATCTCGGGGTCCAGGAGGTCGACGAGCGCATCGAGGTCACCGCCGCGCGCGGCGCTGAGGAACGCGTCGACGACCTCGCGGGTGCGCACCAGGTCGGCGTCGGGGGTGGGCGCGGCCTCCTGGACCCGGCGGCGGGCACGGCTGGCGAGCTGCCGGGTGGAGGCGGCGGTACGGCCGAGGACCGGGGCGATCTCGTCGAAAGGGACGGCGAAGAGGTCGTGCAGGACGAAGGCGAGCCGCTCGGCGGGGCCCAGCGCCCCCAGGACGACCAGCAGGGCGATGCCCACGGAGTCGGCGACGAGCACCTCGTGCTCCGGATCGACGCCGGCGGGCCCGGTGACGACCGGGTCGGGGAGCCGGACGTACCCCTCCTGGTCGTACAGCGGGTCCTCGCGCCGTGAGGTGCGCGACCGCAGCATGTCGAGGCACACCCGGCCGACCACCGTCGTGAGCCAGCCGCCCAGGTTCCCCACGGAGGCGACGTCCGAGCGGCTCAGCTTCAGCCACGCCTCCTGCACGGCGTCCTCGGACTCGCTCAGCGAGCCCAGCATCCGGTAGGCCACGGCCCGCAGATGCGGCCGGTGCTCCTCGAACCTCCGGGCCAGGGTGTCCTGCTCGCTCACCTGTCACGTCCTCGTGTCGTGATCGTCAGTGCACGACGCAACGTTAGCCGGACGGCCCTCCCCGGAGTCCACATCATGGACAACTACGCTCAGGACATGAACGCTGAAGCCGCCGACGCGCTCGCCGCCGTGAAAGACGCCGACTGCAAGCATGTCTTCCACTCCTGGTCCGCGCAGGAGCTCATCGACCCGCTCGCCGTGGCCGGGGCCGAGGGCTCGTACTTCTGGGACTACCAGGGCAACCGCTACCTCGACTTCTCCAGCGCCCTCGTCTACACGAACATCGGCTACCAGCACCCCAAGGTGACGGCGGCCGTCCAGGAGCAGGCGGCCAGGCTCTGCACCGTCGCGCCCGGCTTCGCCGTCGACGTCCGCTCGGAGGCGGCCCGGCTGATCGCCGAGCGCACCCCCGGCGACCTCGACAAGATCTTCTTCACCAACGCGGGCGCCGAGGCCGTCGAGAACGCCGTACGGATGGCCCGGCTGCACACCGGCCGGCCCAAGGTGATGTCCGCGTACCGCTCGTACCACGGGGCGACGTCCACCGCGATCAACCTGACCGGTGACGCCCGCCGCTTCGGCAACGACAGCGCGACCGCCGGCGTCGTGCACTTCTGGGGGCCCTTCGCCTACCGCTCGCCCTTCTACGCGGCCACGGAGGCCGAGGAGTGCGAACGCGCCCTGCGCCACCTCGAGGACACCATCGTCTTCGAGGGCCCGCAGTCCATCGCCGCGATCATCCTGGAGACCGTCGGCGGCGCTCCGGGCGTGCTCGTCCACCCCGACGGCTACCTCGCGGGCGTCCGCGAGCTCTGCGACCGCTTCGGGATCGTCTTCATCCTCGACGAGATCATGGTCGGCTTCGGCCGCACCGGACGGTGGTTCGCCTCCGAGCACTGGGGCGTCACCCCCGACCTGATCTGCTTCGCCAAGGGCGTGACCAGCGGTTACGTCCCGCTCGGCGGGGTCGCCATCTCGGCCGCCATCGCGGAGACCTTCGCCCGCCGGCCCTACCCGGGCGGGCTGACGTACTCCGGTCACGTCCTGGCCTGCGCCGCCGCCGTGGCGACGATCAACGTCATGGAGGAGGAGGGCATCGTCGAGCAGTCCGCCCGCACCGGCGCGGAGCTGCTGGGCCCCGGCCTGCGCGCCCTCGCCGAGAGGCACCCCTCGGTCGGGGAGGTCCGCGGTCTGGGCACGTTCTGGGCCCTGGAGCTCGTACGGGACCGGCGCACGCGCGAGCCGCTCGTGCCGTACAACGCCTCCGGGGCGGACAACGCGCCGATGGCCGCATTCGGTGCCGCCTGCAAGAAGGGCGGGCTGTGGCCGCTGACCGCCGGCAACCGCATCCACGTCGCACCGCCCTGCAACGTCGGCCCCGAGGACGTGGCCAAGGGCCTCAGGATCCTCGACGAGGCCCTGTCGGTCGCGGATACGCACGCCGTCTGACCTGTACGGACGTGGGGTCGCCCAATCCGTGGGTGCCGCTCTCGGAGGATCCGCGCCATTACGAACAGCACGTGAACGTGCTGAAATCCGACAGAGCACCTACGGACCGGGATGCACGTCAGTCCCGGGGCGGTCCTGTGGGACCGAACGGCGGGGAGCGGGCCGACCGCTGGACGCCGGGCGTACGGGATCCAGTCAGCCGGACTCCGTGTACCCGAAGGAAGACAGCCATGAGCAAGCACATCCTGGCGCAGAACCAGTACGGCAAGGCCGAGAACCGCATCGTCAAGGTCACCCGCAAGGGCGCCGACGGGTCGTGGCACGAGATCCGGGACCTCAACGTGTCGGTCGCGCTCCGGGGCGAGTTCCGTGATGTCCACCTGACCGGCGACAACGCCAACTGCCTGCCCACCGACACCACCAAGAACACGGTGTACGCCTTCGGCAAGGAGCACGGCATCGCCTCCCCCGAGGCCTTCGGCATCCTGCTCGCGAAGCACTTCGTCTCCTCCCAGTCGCCGATCCGCGAGGCGCAGGTCCGGATCGAGGAGTACGCCTGGGAGCGGATCCCGGTCCCGACGCGCAAGGAGCAGCACTCCTTCGTCCGCAAGGGCCAGGAGGTGCGCACGGCGCAGATCACGTACAGCGAGACGACCGGTCTGCAGGTCATCTCGGGCCTGAAGGACCTGACCGTGATGAACTCGACGAACTCCGAGTTCCACGGCTACATCAAGGACAGGTACACGACGCTCAAGGAGGCGTACGACCGCATCCTGGCGACGAAGGTCACCGCGCGCTGGGCGCACTCGGCGCTGGCCGGCGACGACGACGCGTTCGACTGGGACCAGTCGTACAAGAAGGTCCGCAAGAACATGCTGGAGGCCTTCGCCGAGACCTACTCGTACTCGCTCCAGCAGACCCTGAACCAGATGGCCGAGCGGGTGCTCGACAACTGCCCGCGGGTCAACGAGGTACGCCTCAACCTGCCCAACAAGCACCACTTCCTCGTCGACCTGGAGCCCTTCGGCCTCAAGAACGACAACGAGGTCTACTTCGCGGCGGACCGGATGTACGGCCTGATCGAGGGCACGGTCCACCGCGACGGCGTACAGCCGGTGATCGCGACGAGCGACTGGATCGTCGCGTAGGCACCGGCAGTACCGGGGGCCGTCCTCACGGTTCGTCCAGCGGCCGGCCGAGCTGGAGGTTCCACCGGCCGAGCCGCCCGGTGAGGGTGGTCACGGTGCCGGGGCGTACGTCCAGGCGCCAGAACGCGGCGGCCGGCAGCTCAAGCGCGTGCACGACGGCGGCCCGTACGACGGCCTGGTCGACCACCGCGCGATGGGTGCCCGCCGCCAGCCCGCCGAGCACGGCGCCGACGCGGGCGATCAGTGCGGCGACGGACTCCCCGCCGGGCGGAGCGTAATCGGGGTCGGTCAGCCACCGGTGCACAGCGGCCGGATCCTCGGCGGAGACCTCCTCCAGGGTCCGGCCCGCCCATTCCCCCGTGTCCGGGCCGCGCAGGCCCTCGTAGCCCGGGCACGGGTCGCCGTGGCCGAAGCGGACCTGGCGGGCGGCGTCGTCGAACGGACGTCTCACGAACTGAACTCGTACCACGGCGCTCTTCATAAGGGGAGCGTAAACGCGGTACGGTCTCGGACGACAACCTAAAAAGACGACGGTATGACGGAAGCACCGGTGAGAGTCCGGCACGGTCGCGCCACTGTGAATCCTCCCGGAGGGGGAGGGAAAGTCAGACCCGCCATGTCGTCGCGAGCACCACTGACCGGGACGCGTGTTCCCTCTGGAGGTACTGCCATGGCTCACTCCGCCGTGCCCACGACGGCCCCTGCCGTCGCCCCGATTTCGCTCTCCGCGCTGGCCCCCTGGGCCCTGTTCGCCGGCGTTCTCATGCTCGTCCTGCTCTACCTCGTCGGCGCCGAGCAGGGCGCCACCGCGATCTTCCAGGGCGACACCGTCCACGAGTGGATGCACGACGGTCGCCACCTCCTCGGCTTCCCCTGCCACTGACCTCCGGCAGTGCAAGGGAAGAACCGAACCATGAACCCCATTTCACCCCGTGTCCTGCTGGTCCGGGGCATGCTGGCAGGCCTGTTCGCAGGCCTGGCGGCCTTCCTCGTCGCGTACGTCCTCGGTGAGTCCAAGGTCGACGCGGCCATCGCCATCGAAGAGGCGGGCCACGCCGCCCACGACCACGCCGAGGAGGCGGCCCCGGTCAGCCGGGCCCTCCAGGCCACGGCCGGCCTCGGCACCGGAACGCTCCTGTACGGAATCGCGCTCGGCGGCATCGCCGCGCTCGTCTTCTGCTACGCCCTGGGCCGTATCGGCCGCTTCAGCCCGCGGGTCACGGCCCTGCTGGTCTCGGGCGGCCTGTTCGTCTCCGTCAACCTGGTCCCCTTCCTCAAGTACCCCTCCAACCCGCCGGCCGTCGGGGACCCCGACACCGTGGTCCGGAGGACCACCCTCTTCGTCCTGATGATCGCGCTGAGCGTGCTGCTGTCCTCGGCCGCGCTGATCCTGGGCCGGCGCCTGGCGCCCAAGCTCGGGAACTGGAACGCGTCGATCATCGCCACGGTCGCCTTCCTCGTGGTGGTCGGCATCGCCTACGCCACCCTGCCCGGCGTCAACGAGGTCCCGGCGGACTTCCCCGCCGCCCTCATCTGGCAGTTCCGCCTCGCGACGCTGGGCATCCAGATCGCGATGTGGACGACTTTCGGCCTCGCCTTCGGTTTTCTTGCCGAACGGTCTCTTGCCCCCGCCGCCCTGCCCAAGGAGGCTGTACAGCCCGCGAGCTGACGATGAGGGGGCCGGTGGGCCATGCAGACGGCGATCTGGGAATGGCGTGGCTGGACGGGCGCCGTCCCGTTATGGCTCAACACCGTGCTGCTGCTACTGGCCCCTTTCACCGCGGTCACGCTCCTGGCCCAGGTCGGCGTCATCACGGCTCTGGCCGCCCTCGGCGGCCTGGCCCGCCACCTCTGGTTCGGTGACTACGGTCACCCGGCCGTCCACCTCGCCGCCGCCCTCATGGGGGCGGCGGCGGTCGTGTTCGTGGTCCTCTGATCGCCCGTTCGGCTGCATCTCGGGCAATGCCCCGTCCACGGCCGGTCCACCGCCGCCATCTGCGAAGACGTCCCGGCGGTGACGCCGACACGCCTGTGACGCGATGTCAGTCTCCGGCGTTGTAAGCGGTACTGACGGGCAGAGAAGGGTTCCACTGCTCTCAGGACACCCGGCCGCCGGAGCCGGGGGGATCGGACCAGGAGGGACTCCATGCCCCGCGCCAAGTGGGTGGCCGGCGTGCTGACCGTGGCTCTGCTGGGCACCGGCATAGTGATGCTGCGCAGTACGGAGGGCGCCCGGCCCACCGCGGCCACCGCCGCCGACGCACTGCCCTCCCGGGCACTTGGCCTGTCCGGCCACCGCCGGCTCGTCGAGCAGCTGGAGCACGCGGGTCATCACGCCCCGGCCGCCGGCAAGGGCTCCCGGCCGGCGCGGGCCGCCTCCATCGCACCCCTGCGGTCCGTACGGCCGCTGCGGCTGCTCATCCCCAGCCTGGGGGTCGACCTGCCGCTGGACGGCGACGGGGAGGAGGCCGCCTGGGACCGCGACGGCCCGGCACCGGGCTCCGCCGGCACCGCCGTGGTCACCGCCGCCGACCTGCCCCTCGCCCGGCTGCGGCGCGGGCTGACCATCGAGATCGCACGGGCCGACCGGCGTACCGCCGTGTTCACCGTCGACCGGGTGTCGCCCACGGTCAGCGGTCGCGGACAGCGGCCCGGACGTGCCCAACTGCGCCTGCTCAGCGGTGAGACCACCGTCCTGGCCCGGCTGACCGGCCACCACCGCACCGGCCGGCACCACACCGGCTGAATCCGGCGGGCCGGCCCGCTGTCAGCCGAGGGGGGTGTCTTCGTCCCCCGGTCGGGGGCATCTGCGGGCCGGTCGGGGACTCGGCCGACGTGTCGGGGCAGACCCCTCGCATGAGCGGGACACGGCATGCGTGCACGGCACTGGCCAGGGCCCTCACGGCCGCCTGTGTCCTGCTGCTGTGCCTGTTCGCGGCCGGCCCCGGCGTCACCGCGGCCAGCGCGGCCACCGCCGCGGTCGAGCGCACCGGCTCCGGGGCGCCGAGCGAGCCCGGAACCCCCGCCGAGAGGGAGTCCGATCCGGCCGCCGATCCCGAAGCCCGGGTCGCCGTACGACCGGTCCTGCGCGGGGTGCCGGGCGTACGGCAGCTGCCGCGCCCGGTGTTTCACGTGAAACACCCCGGTCAGGCGGTACGCACAGAGGTGTGCGGGCCGGACGGGCCGACGCCGTCCGCGGCGACGGGGCGGAGTGTGGTCCTGCGCTGCTGAGGGTGCCGAGCAGCAGCGCGTCCCCCACACACCCCCGCACACCGGAGGTTCCGGCATGCCCATCGACCCGTACGCCGCCCTGAACGCCATGCTCCGCGCCGAGGTCACCCGCTGCACCCCGACCGCCCCGAGGCCGCCGAGCCGTCGGACCGACGGCGAGGACACCCCCGCCGCCCCGGCGACCGCTCCGGCCACCGGCTCCGAGGCCCCGTCCGAGAGCTGAGCCGCCGGACGACGCGCAGGCGCCGGTCCCGTGCGGGACCGGCGCCTGCCGCGCTCAGCGGATCAGGGATCGCGCGTGTGGTAGCGGTAGAACGCCGCCAGCCCGATGCAGATGCCGGTGATGAAGCCGACCCAGCACGAGCGGATGATCGAGTGGTCGGCCATGCTGTAGAGGTAACCCACCGCGATCCCGCCGAACGCGCCGTACGCCGCGGCGTGCAGCTCCTGCATCAGCCGCGGGCCGACGCGGGCGAGGGCGAACATGACGCCGGCGAAGACGACGCCGCACAGGATCCCGTAGAAGACGTTGCCCGTGGTGACCCCGCCGGTGTCGCGCCTCATGAAGGCCGCCCAGACCCCGTAGACCAGTCCGAGGAGCAGTGCCCGCGTCAGCTGGCCCTTCATCGTGTGGTCCGTGCCGGTCGCCTGCCAGTGCCGCCTCGGGGCGACGGGTGCCGCATGTGCCATGACAGGGCTCCTCTCTCCCCTCATCCAGGGCACACCCGCCACCCCCGACCGGCAAGTGGATCAGCGGCGCGGCCGCCACCCGCCCGCAGCAGCACCGCTCGCGCCCGGCGGCGGCGCGGCTTTCCCTGGTGACGTGCGCACCTTCCTCTCGGCGGTACTCATCGTTCTCGTGGCCGTCCTCGTGCCCGCGAGCGCCGTCGCGTACTGGACGGACCACGAGCTCGGCAACGCCGACCGGTACACCGCCGCCATGTCCCCCCTGGCCGAAGACCCGGCCGTGCAGGGCGTCGTCGTCAGCCAGGCGGGCCGCGCCCTCGCCGGGCAGATCGACGCCGGCCCCTTCCAGAGCGGGGTCGACTCGCTGCTCGGCGAGGCCCTGCGCTCCTTCGCCGGCACGCCCGCCTACCGCACCGCCTGGGACGCGGCCAACCGTGCCGCGCACGCCGCCTTCCTCAAGGCGCTCACCACCGGCGACGGCGACGCCGTCACCATCGACCTGGCACCGGTGATCGAGCGGGTCAAGGGGGAGCTCGTCGCCGACGGCGTGCCGTTCGCCGACCGCATCCCGGTGACCCACGTGTCGGTGAAGGTCATGGAGTACGACGGCCTCGGCGCGCTCCGGAAGGGATTCCGCATGCTCCAGATCGCCGGTGTCTGGCTTCCCGTGCTGACCGTGGTGCTGGCCGCGGCGGCGATCGCGGTCGCCGTGCACCGGCGGCGCGCCGTGATCGCCACCGGGCTGGGGGTCGCCGTCGGCGCCGTACTGCTGTGGATCGCGGTGGCCGTCTGCCGCCGGCTCACCCTCGACGACCTGCCGGCCGACATCGACCGCGCGGCCGCCGCGGCGGTGTACGACGCCCTCACCGCGTTCCTGCGCACGACCGCCTGGGTGGTCCTGGCGATCGGGCTCGCCGCCGCGCTGGCCGCCTGGCTGACGGGACGACTACGCCGCACCCCATAAGCTCGGAACGTACCGACCCGCGCAGAACGCCCCGGAAGAACCCGAGAAGAACACAAGCCGAACGCAAGACCCCGGAACAGCGCAGAAGAACCGATTCACGAGCGGCCGCACGGAAGCTGAATGAGCACCGAACGCACCGAACAGATACCCTCCGGGCGCCCCCGGCACCATGCGCTGGCTCCGCCCGCCTGGCTGCTCAAGGGACTGCGTCCGAGCCCCGCCCCGATCCCCTGGGCCGCCGCCGCGCGCGCCGGCATCGCGATGGCCACCCCGCTCGCCGTCGGCTTCGCCCTGAACGAGCCCGAGTACGGGGCCCTCGTCTCGATGGGCGCCCTGTCGGGGGTCATCGGCGACACCGCCGACGCCTACCGGATGCGGATCCTCAACATCGCCGTGCCCCAGCTCTTCGGCGCGGTCGGAGTCGCCCTGGGCACCCTGGTCTTCGGCCACGGATGGCTGGCCGTCGGCGCCCTCACCCTGATCGCCCTCGTGTCCGGGATGATCTCCTCGATCGGCACCGTCGCGTCCGTGTCCGGACTGCTGCTGCTCCTCAATGCAGTGATCGGCGCCGGCCTGCCGCTCCCCCGGCCCTGGTGGACGGCCCCCCTGCTGCTCACCGCGGGCGGACTGTTCGTCCTCCTGCTGACGCTGCTGGGCTGGCCGCTGCGCGGCAGGCAGCCGGAGCGCGTCGCCGTGGCCGACACCTACCGTTGCCTCGCCGATGCCCTGGAAGCCGCGGGCGGACCGGAGTACGACGAGCGCCGGCGCCGGGTCACGCACGCCCTGAACCACGCCTACGACCTGGTCCTGGGCCGGCGTGCCCGGGTGCACGGCCGCAGTCCCGCGCTCGTCCGGATGCTGGCCCAGCTGAACGTGGTGATCCCGCTGGTCGAGGCCGCACCCGCCATGCACCTGCGCGGCACACCGCTGCCGTCCGAAATCCCGGCGGCCGTGCGCGACCTGGCACTGGCCGTGGAAGGGGGCCGCACCGAGCGGCCCGTACTGGACCTCCCCGCACCGCACACCCCCGCCGAACGGGCCCTCGACGCGGCCCTGCGGCATGCGGCGGCCATCGTGCACCTGCCCGATCCCGACCTGCACAACGTCGACGACCGGCTCGGCCGGCCCGCCTCGCTGACGGTCCGGGCCCGGCGGGCCGTGCGCGACATGATGCTGTCCCGCGCCTCATGGCGGTACGGGCTGCGCCTCGCCCTGTGCATCGGGCTCGCCCAGTGCCTGGTCTCCCTGGTCCCGGTCGAGCGGTCCTACTGGGTCGCCCTGACCGTCACCTTCGTCCTCAAACCCGACTTCGGGTCGGTGTTCTCCCGGGCCGTGCTGCGCGCCCTGGGCACGGCGGCCGGGCTGGTCATGGCCGCCGCCGTGCTCTCCGAAGTACCGCGCGGCTGGTGGGACGTGCCGGTCATGGTGGTGCTCGCCGCACTGATCCCCGCCTTCTCCGTCAAGGGGTACGCCTTCCAGACCGCCGCGATCACCCCGGTGATCCTGCTGCTCTCGGACCTCCTCAACCACCAGGGCTTCGACCTGATCCGGCCGCGGCTGCTGGACAGCCTGATCGGCTGCGCCATCACCCTGGTCTTCGGCTACCTGCTGTGGCCCGAGAGCTGGCGCACCCGCATCGGCGACCGGCTCGCCGACACCGTCGACGACGCGGCCCGGTACGTGGAACGCGCCTTCGGCGGCCAGCCCGACACGGAGGCCGGGCAGCGGGCGGCTCGGACCGCCCGGCTCCAGGCCCGGCGGCGGATCTACCGGGACATGTCGGGGGTGCGCAACGAGTTCCAGCGGGCGCTGACCGAGCCGCCCCCGACGGGGGCGCGGGCAGCCGCCTGGTGGCCGCTGGTCGTCGCCGTCGAACGGATCGTGGACGCGACCACCGCCGCCCGGGTCCGGGTCAACCACGGGGCCGAACCACCGGGCGCCGAGGAAGTGGCGACCGTCATCACCGATCTGCGGGCCCTCGCCGAAGGGGTGCGCAACGCCGACAACCCCTCCCAGCTGCGCCCCTCGGCCCCGCCCTCGGGCGACGCGGACTCCGTGCTGGCCCCGGTGCGCCAGGAGCTCGCCGCGGCGCGTGCGATCGCCTCGCCCGGCCACTGACCCGCCGTCGCGGACCTCCGGGGACGGGTCCTGCCGGACGTCCGGGGCGCGTGCGTGACCCCGGAGGTCCGGGGCGCGTGCATCGCACGAATGCCCCGGAGCCGGGGCCGCCCGGCCTGCGCGGGAGAGCATCGGCGCATGAGGCCGCCCCTCTCCCCGCGCGGACGCAGGGCGGCCGCGGCCCCGGTCCTCGCCGCCGTCCTCGCGGCGGCGGCAGGGCAGGGCGGCCGCGGCATGCGGGGCGTGAACGCGGTGGAGGTCGTACGGGCCGACATCAGGGCCGTCACCGCCCAGGACGGCGGGACCGGGCGCCTCGTCGACCCCCGGCCGTGCAGCGGCTCGCGCCGTGTACACAGGCTGTGGACGGCGCCCGTCATGTGGGCCGCCGGCCCCGCCTACGCCCGGGCCCTCCCCGTGCGGCTCCCGTACGAGAGCACCCGCCACCGGCTACGGGACGTCGACACCGCGATCCTCGCCTCCAGCGCGCTCGCCGCCGCAGCCGTGGCACTGGCCGGCCTCTTCCTCGCCCACCGGATCAGCCGGCGCCTGACCACCACGGCCGCGGCGGCCCGCCGCATCAGCACCGGCGACCTGGAGATCGACCTGGGCTTCGCCAACGCACCCGACGGTGGGGCGGTGACCACCCTCCGGCTTCCCGTCGGACGGCTGACGGAGGGTGTTCCACGAGAACGTTTCACGTGAAACACCGTCCCCCCGACCGGCCTTGGGGCCATGGGCGCGATCAGACGCCGATGTTCTTGCCGTCCTTGCGCCACACGGACACGACCGCCGGACGGACGATCTTGCCGGGGCCGTCGGGCCACACCGACTGGGGCTTCTCGACGGACGCGCCGTCGATCTCGCCCGGGTGCTGGACGGCGACCAGGACGCGCTTGTCCTGGACCAGCGGACCGCAGGTCTCGGCACCGCGCGGAACGGTCAGGAACTGCTTCAGCTCCCCGCGGCGCTCACCGGCCGTGGCGACACCGAACAGGCCGTCGTGGGAGCCGAGCTGGTTGCCGTCCGTGGCGATCCACAGGTTGCCGTGCGGGTCGAAGGTCACGTTGTCCGGGCAGGAGATCGGGCTGACCTTCTCCTTCGGGAAACCCGCGAAGAAGGTCGACGGGTCCTTCGGGTCACCGGCGACCAGGAACAGGCGCCAGGCGAAGCCGTCACCGGCCGGGTCGTCGAAGTTCTCGGCGAGCTCCAGGATCTGGCCGTGCTTGTTCAGGTTCCGCGGGTTCGCCTCGTCCGCACCGGCCTTGCCGGCCTTGCCGCGGTCGGCGTTGTTGGTGAGGACGACGTACACGCGGCCGGTGCGCGGCGAGGGCTCGATGTCCTCGGGACGGTCCATCTTGGTCGCGCCCACCTTGTCGCCGGCCTCGCGCGTGAAGACGGCCACCTCTTCGGCGGTCATGCCCGGGACGTGCGAGACGTTGCCGGAGGGAGAGGAGGTGAGGAGCTTGATCCACACGCCGGAGCCGTCGAACTGGCCGTCGGAGGGGAGCTTGCCCGAGCCGTCGAGCTCGGCGGCCGGGGAGTCACCGGTCAGCTTGGCGACGTACAGGGTGCCCTCGTCGAGCAGCGTCAGGTTGTGCTCCTTCGCCGCGCGCGAGTTGCCCTTCTTCATCTGCTTCGACGAGACGAACTTGTAGAAGTAGTCGAAGCGCTCGTCGTCGCCCATGTAGACGACCGGGCGGCCGTCCTCGGTCAGGCGGGGCTGGGCCCCCTCGTGCTTGAAGCGGCCCAGCGCGGTGCGCTTGCGCGGGGTGGAGTGCGGGTCGTACGGGTCGAGCTCGACGACCCAGCCGAAGCGGTGCGACTCGTTGGGCTCCTGGAGCACGTCGAAGCGCTTGTCGAAGCGCTCCCACTTGCGCTCGGTGGCACCGGCCGTCACGCCGTAGCGCTTCAGGCGGGCCGCCTCGACGGGGTCGGTGACCTGGCCGGCGTTGGCGAAGTACTGGTTGAAGTTCTCCTCGCCGTGCAGCGTGGTGCCCCACGGGGTGGTGCCGCCGGAGCAGTTGTTGAGCGTGCCGAGGACCTTGGTGCCGGTCGCGTCGGCGGAGGTCTTCACCAGGGCGCTGCCCGCGGCCGGGCCGGTGAGCTTGAACTCGCTGGTCGCGGTGAGGCGGCGGTTGAGCTGGTGGCGGTTGACCGCGGTCAGCTTGCCGCTGCGGTGGTCCTCCTGGACGACGACGACGCCGAGGCCGTGCGCGGCCCAGGCGACCTCGACCTGCTCGCGGGTCGGGTTCGCCGGGTCGTAGCCCTTGAACATCAGGTTCTCGTCGGTGTACTCGTGGTTCGCCACGAGGAGCTGCTGGCGCTCGTAGTCGCCGCCGAGCGGGAGCAGGGACAGGAAGTCGTTGTTGTAGCCGAACTGGCCGGCCTGCGCGGCGGCGGTCTGCTTGTCGGCGTTGAACGCCGGAGCTCCCTTGACGATGGGCTCGCCCCAGCGGATGACCACGTTCTGCTCGTAGCCCTCGGGGACGGTGACCCGGTCGTCGGTGTTCGGCAGGACGGCCTTGAAACGCAGACCGCGGGCGCCCGCGGCGTCGGCGGCGTCCGCGGCCGCGCCCTGGCCGTCGGCGGCGGGGGCGGCGGTGGCCGAGGAGCCGTTCCCGCCGAGGGTGACGGCGGTACCGGCGGCGGAGGCGACGGTGACGACGGCGGCGGAGCGCAGCATCGAGCGGCGGGAGTAGGCGCGGGCGATGACATCGCCGACGTACTCGTTGTCGCTCGTGTTCGGGACCTCGTGGAAACAGGCGTCGCCGCAGCGGTAGCGGCAGGTGAGGGCGGAACGGCCGCCCCCGTGCGGGTTCCCTATGAGCGGCAGAAGCTTGCGCACGAGTGTCCTCCGTAGATGCACGGGCGCCGACGTCATGTCGGTCGAATCCAGCCGTGACGGTAGGCGCGGGTTGCGCCAATGCGGCGGCGGCGAAATGAACGCGTGATGAACCGGGCACGTCGGTGCGGGAGTTCGGCAAGATGGGGTGTGTGCTGTATGGGCCGGGCGCCACGAAGGGCGCCCCTGCCGAAGTTCCAGCCAGGCGGCCGATAACCTTACGTGTCCACTCTGGGCAGGGATCAACCGCGCAGCACGGACAAATGACGCACGCACTCATGCGAAAGGCCTGGCCCATGGGTATTCGGAGCTTGTTGCGCAAGGTGTTCGGACGGTCTGCCGAGCCGGTTCCGGAGATGACGGATGCCACGTCGGCCTCCGTCCCGAGCCAGGCGGAACGGACCCCCCTGGACGTGGCGGCCGAACTGGTCGCGGCGTCCTTCGACAACCCGACGGTTCCCCCGCAGTCCGCTCCGCGGGACCGTGAACCGGGGACCCTTCTCACCGCCCCGGCACCGGACCCCACGGTCCCGGAGGCCCGGCGCCCGTTGCAGCCGTCGGTCCAGCAGGACGCTGCGGACGCGCCTGCGGCGAAGCCGGAGGTCGTGACGGCCGAGGCCGACGCGCCTGCGGCCGAGCCGGTGGCCGAGACCCCGGCTGCCGAGCCGCAGCCCGAGGCCGAGGTTGCGGCCGAGCCGGAGCCCGAGGTCGTCACGGCCGAGGCCGACGCGCCTGTGGCCCAGCCCGAGGTCGCCACGGCCGAGGCCGAGCCCGAGGTGGTATCGGCCGAGGCCGAAATCCCCCAAGCCGAAGCCGAGGTCGTCACGGCCGAGGCCGACGCGCCTGCGGCGGAGCCCGAGGTCGTTGCGCCCGAAGCCGAGGCCGTCACCGAGCCGGAGGCCGCCGAGATCGAGGTCGTCACGGCCGAGGTCGTCGAGCCCGAGGCCGTTGCGCCGGAGGCCGAAGCCGAGGCGTCGGTAGAAGCCGAGGCCGCTGCCGAGGCCGAGGCGCCCGTGGCGGAGCCCGAGATCGTGGCCGAGGTCGTCCCGGCCGAGGCCGACGCGCCTGTGGCCGAGCCCGAGGTGGTATCGGCCGAGGCCGACGCGCCTGCGGGGGAGCCGGTGGCCGAGGCCCCGGCTGCGGAGCCGCAGCCCGAGGCCGAGGCTGAGGTTGCGGCCGAGCCGGAGCCCGAGGTCGTGACCGCCGAGGCCGACGCGCCTGCGGCGGAGCCCGAGGTCGTTGCGTCCGAAGCCGAGGCCGTCACCGAGCCGGAGGCCGCCGAGGCCGACGCGCCCGTGGCGGAGCCCGAGATCGTGGCCGAGGTCGTCGAGGCCGAGCCCGAGGCCGTTGCGCCGAAGCCCGAGGCCGAGGCCCCGGTAGAGGCCGCCGCCGAGCCCGTGGTCGAGGCCGCACCCGAGCCCGAGATCGCCACCGAGCCGCCGGCCGAGGCCGAAGCCGCCCTGGCGGAGGCCGCGGACGGGGGGCCGGCTCGGGCCCTGGGTGTCGTGAAGCGGCAGGCGCCCGGGATCGTGGGGGCGTACAAGGCCGCGGGGCAGGTGCTCCGGGGCAAGGGCAAGGCCGGCGCGCGGGCCAAGGTGTACCTGGTCCTGGACCGGTCCGGTTCGATGCGCCCGTTCTACAAGGACGGCAGCGCCCAGCACCTCGCCGACCACGCCCTCGCCCTCGCCGCGCACCTCGACGACGAGGCGACCGTGCACACCGTGTTCTTCTCCACGGACGTAGACGGCACGGCCGACCTGGCCCTCGACGCCCACGACGGCACCTGGGTCGAGGCCCGCCACGCCGAGCTCGGCCGCATGGGCCGCACCAGCTACCACGTGGCCGTGGAGGCCGTCGTGGAGCGGTACCACAAGGACGGCGGCGAAGGCCCCGCCCTCGTGGTGTTCCAGACCGACGGCGCCCCGGACAGCGTCCGGCCCGCCAAGCAGGCCCTCGCCGATGCCGCCGCCTCCGCACCCGGCGTGCACTGGCAGTTCGTCGCGTTCGGCGACCACGACGCCAAGGCCTTCGACTTCCTGCGCAAGCTGGACGCCGAGAACGCCGGCTTCTTCCACGCCGGCCCCGCCCCGGCCGAGCTGACCTCGGCGGCGCTGGTCAAGGGCCTGCTCCAGAGCTTCTGAGCAGGCAGGACGTACGACGAAGGGCCCGGGATCCGATCGGATCCCGGGCCCTTCGTCATGCCGTGCCTGCTCAGCGGGCGGCGTCCGGGTGGACGGCCTCGGCGACCGGCTTGGCCTCCGCCGGCTTCGTCTCCACCGGCTTGCGCAGCGCGATGTTCAGCTCGCGCAGGCGGGACTCCTCCAGGACGGTGGGCGCGCCCATCATCAGGTCCTGCGCGTTGCCGTTCAGCGGGAAGGCGATGGTCTCGCGGATGTTCGGCTCGTCGGCGAGCAGCATCACGATGCGGTCCACGCCCGGGGCGATACCACCGTGCGGCGGGGCGCCGAGGCGGAAGGCGCGCAGCATGCCGGCGAACTCGCGCTCGACGGTCTCGGCCTCGTAACCGGCGATCTCGAAGGCCTTCAGCATGACCTCGGGCTCGTGGTTGCGGATGGCGCCGGAGGACAGCTCGATGCCGTTGCAGACGATGTCGTACTGCCAGGCCAGGATGTCGAGCGGGTCCTTCTCCTCCAGGTCCTTCATGCCGCCCTGCGGCATGGAGAAGGGGTTGTGCGAGAAGTCGATCTTGCCCGTCTCCTCGTCCTTCTCGTACATCGGGAAGTCGACGATCCAGCAGAACCGGAAGACGTTCTCCTCGAACTGGCCGGCGCGCTTGGCGGCCTCGACCCGGACCGGGCCCATGATCTTGGAGACCTCGTCGAACTCGCCCGCGCCGAAGAACACGGCGTGGCCGGCCGCCAGGCCCAGGCGCTCGGTGAGGACCTTGACGTTCTCCTCGGTGAGGAACTTGGCGATCGGGCCGGTCAGGCTGCCGTCCTCGCCGACGCGGACCCACGCGAGGCCCTTGGCGCCGAGCGAGATCGCGTACTCGCCCAGGCCGTCGAAGAACTTGCGCGGCTGCGCGGCGGTGTCCGGGACGGCCAGCGCACGCACGTGCTTGCCGGCGAACGCCTTGAACTCCGAGCCCTCGAAGACGTCGGTGATGTCGACGAGCTCCAGCTTGGAGCGCAGGTCGGGCTTGTCGCTGCCGTACTTCAGCATCGACTCCCGGAACGGGATCCGCGGGAACGGGGAGGTGACCTCGCGGCCGCCGCCGAACTCGGTGAAGAGCTCGGTCATCAGCCGCTCGATCGGCTGGAAGACGTCCTCCTGCTCGACGAACGACATCTCGACGTCGAGCTGGTAGAACTCGCCGGGCGAGCGGTCGGCGCGGGCGTCCTCGTCGCGGAAGCACGGCGCGATCTGGAAGTAGCGGTCGAAGCCCGAGATCATCAGCAGCTGCTTGAACTGCTGCGGGGCCTGCGGCAGGGCGTAGAACTTGCCCGGGTTCAGGCGGGACGGCACGACGAAGTCACGGGCGCCCTCGGGGGAGGTCGCGGTGAGGATCGGGGTCGCCATCTCGTTGAAGCCGAGGGCCACCATCTTGTGGCGGATCGCCGCGATGACGGCGGAGCGCAGCATGATGTTGCGGTGCATGCGCTCGCGGCGCAGGTCGAGGAAGCGGTACTCCAGGCGCCGCTCCTCGTTCACACCGTCGTCGGTGTTGATCGTGAAGGGCAGCGGGGCGGCCGCGCCGAGCACCTCGACCTCGGCGGCCTCGATCTCGATCTCGCCGGTGGGCAGGTCGGGGTTGATGTTCTCCGAGCCGCGGGAGACGACCTTGCCGTCGACGCGGACGACGGTCTCCTTGGAGAGCTTGTCCAGGACGGCGGCCGCGGCGGTGCCGGGGCGGGCGACGAGCTGCGTGATGCCGTAGTGGTCGCGCAGATCGATGAAGAGGATGCCGCCCAGGTCTCGACGGTTGTGCAGCCAGCCGCTCAGCCGGACGTCGGCGTTGACGTCAGAGGCGCGGAGCTCGCCGCAGGTGTGGGACCTGTACCGATGCATCAGTCATCCAGTTCTTCGCGATACCAGGGTGGATTCAACCCTCCCAAGGTTACCGTCCGGGCCGGGGACCGTGCCTGCGTGTCCGCCGGCCCCGGTGAACAGGCACGCCCCGGGGATGACCTGTAAAGATGACCGGGTGCGCACCGAGGACGTCCTGGCCGCCATCGCGACGGGCCTGTGGCGGTGGGACAACGCCTCCGGAACGGTCACCCTCGACAGCGAGGCCGCCCGGCTGCTGGGGCTGCCCGCGGAGCCCGTCGTCCTCCCGGAGGTCGTCGTACGGTCGCGGTTCCACCCGGTGGACTGGAACGAGATCAACGGGATCGTCAACCTCGCGGTGGCCGAGGACACCCTCGCCGAGGCCCGGCTGCGGATCATGGACGAGGACGGGCGGGTCCTGCGGACCGTGCGCAGCCGCTCCAAGCCGGTGGAGAACCGCTGCCCGGACGGCCGCGTCGACTACGAGCTGATCGGCACGATCCAGGAGATCGCCGAGCCGCAGCCCGGGACGACCGCCGTGCACACCCCGATCACCGGCGACTGGCGGCGCTCCCGCGAGGCCTTCCTGCTGGACGCGGGGCGGGCGCTCGCCGAGGCCCGGTCCACGGCCGAGGTGCTGCGGGTCGCCGCGTCGCTGTCGATGCCCGGCTTCAGCCCCGACGGGCTGGCGGTCTTCGGGGTGGCCGGGGACCGGCTGTCGGTCATCGGGCACCACGGGCACGGCCCCGGGGACGAGGACCCCTTCACGGACATGCGGCTGGAGACGGACTATCCGGCCGCCGAGGTCGTGCGCACCGGCCGGGCGATCTACCTGCCCTCCCCCGAGGACTACAAGCGGCGCTTCCCGGCGACCTGGCCGCTCGCGCAGCGCTTCGGCCGGGTCTCGTGGGCCTTCCTCCCCCTGATCGTCGCCGGGCGCACCATGGGCGCCTGGATGGCCGCGTTCAAGCACCCGGTGTCCTTCTCCCCGGACGAGCGGTCCGTCCTGACGACGGTGGCCCGGATGCTGGCCCAGGCCCTCCAGCGGGCCGGAGTGGCGGAGTCCGAGCGGGAGCTCACCTCCGGCCTGCAACGGTCGATGATGCCGACGGTGGGCCCCCACATCCCGGGCATGCAGATCGCCGCCCGGTACGTCCCGACGGGTGGCGGGCTGGAGGTCGGCGGTGACTGGTACGACGTGATCCCGCTGCCGTCGGGACGGTTCGCCCTGGTCATCGGTGATGTGCAGGGGCACGATGTACGGGCCGCCGGGCTGATGGGCCAGCTGCGGATCGCGGTGCGCGCGTACGCCTCCGAGGGCCACCGGCCGGACGCGGTGCTCTCCCGCGCCTCCCGCTTCCTGGCCGGCATCACCGATTCTGGCGAGGAGTCCGACTTCCGCAGCCCGCGCTTCGCGACCTGCCTGTACGTGGAGTGCGACCCGGAGACCGGGCTGCTGGAGGCGGCCCGGGCGGGCCACCCCGACCCCGCCATCCGGATGACGGACGGCACGGTGCTGATGCGCCCGACCGCCGGCGGCCTGCCGCTCGGCATCGTCGCGGACACGGACTACCCGACCACGCAGTTCACGCTGGAGCCCGGCGAAACGATGATGCTGTGCACCGACGGGCTCATCGAGACCGGCGGCCACGACCTGGACACCGGCTGGGCGCGGCTGCGGGCGATCCTGGAGTCCGAGACGCACGAGCCCGGCACCCACGGCTCCGACGACCTGGAGGAACTCGCCGACCTGCTGGTCCAGGCCGTGCACGGGCCGTCCTCGCACCACACCACCGGCCCGCTGGCCGACCGCCGCGAGGACGACATAGCCGTCGTACTGCTGTGCCGGGACGGCGGGGACGGCGGCTGCGGGGCGCCGCCCGCACGGCCGGTGCGGCCGGCCCGCCGCACGATGCTGACGGTGGCGCAGGCGGAGCCGGAGCGGATCGCGGGCGCGCGCCGGCAGATCCGCGAGCTGCTGCACGACTGGGCGGACGCGGAGCAGGTGGACTCGGCGGTGCTCATGGTCTCCGAGATGGTCACGAACGTCCTCATGCACACGGACGGCGACGCGCTGCTGGTCGCGGAGGCCGCGGGCGAGCCGGGGACGCGGCGGCTGCGCATCGAGGTGGCGGACCCCAGCGACGAGCTGCCGCACAAGCGGCACCCGGGGGAGATGGCTTCGAGCGGGCGGGGCGTCCTGCTGATGGAGATGCTCGCGGACAGCTGGGGCGTGGACCCGCGCGGCGAGGGCAAGTCGATCTGGTTCGAGCTCCACGAGCAGTCGAAGCCGGACACCGCACCGACGGACACCGCCCTGCTGCCGGTCCCGGAACTCGGCCCGGAACTCGGTCCGGAACTCGGCCCCGAACGCGGCCCGGCCCCGGATTCCCGGGTGGAACCGGGCTCCGGGGTGGTCTGAGACGACGCCGCGCCGGGGCTCGGGGGTACGGGGGCGTCCGCGTGGTTGGATGCAGCGGTGCCGACTCCCCTGCTTCCCCCGCCGGTCAGGCGGCTGGCCGCCTGGTGCGTGGTCGTCCTGCTCGTCACGGGCGTCCTCGCCGTCGGCGTGTGGCTGTGCATCGTCTTCAAGACCGCCGTCACGCCCGTCCTGCTCGCCCTCCTCGGAACCGCACTGCTCGGGCCGATGCACCGGCGGCTCGTGCGGATGGGCGTCCAGCGCTCCCTCTCGGCCGCGCTGACCTGTCTGACCGTGCTCGTGGTGATCGGTGGCGCCGCGTACGTCGTCGTCCACGCCCTGATCGGCACCGGCGGTCAGATCCGCGACGCCCTCAAGCAGGCCGGGCGGTACCTCGCCGGGCACTTCGGGCCGGCCGGGACCTCGCTGGAGGACCTGGCGTCGAACGCCAAGGACCTGCTGGGCAAATTCGGCGGTACGGCCGCCTCCGGCGTCATCACCGGCATCAGCGTCGTCGGCGAGGTGCTCGCCATGGCCGTCCTGGCCCTCCTGCTGATGTTCTTCTTCCTGCGCGATTCCCCCCGCGCCGCCGGCGCCCTGCGCTCGCTCGCGCCCCGTGGCGCCGCAGACGTCGTCGAGGCGGTCGCGCGGCGCGCCTTCAGGGCCGTCGAGGGCTTCATGCGCGGAACCACGTTCATCGCGCTGATCGACGCCGTCTGCATCACGGTCGGTCTGCTCGTGCTCCGCGTCCCCGGCGCCGTCGGCCTCGGCGCCCTGGTGTTCGTCGGCGCGTACATCCCCTACCTGGGCGCCTTCATCTCCGGGGCGGTGGCCGTCCTCGTCGCCTTCGCCGAGCGGGGGTGGTTCATCGGCCTGTGGACCGTGGGGGTGGTGCTCGCCGTCCAGGTGCTGGAGGGTCACGTACTCCAGCCGGTGATCCAGAGCCGGACCGTCCAGATGCACCCGGCCGTCGTCCTGCTCGCCATCACGGCCGGGGCCAGTGTCGCCGGGATCCTGGGGATGCTGCTGTCCGTGCCGCTGACCGCGGCCGCGTTCGGTGTGCTGTCGGAGCTCCGGGGACGCTACGCGGGGGCGGAGCGCCCCGCGTAGCACCGGCGCGGCGTCAGGAGTGCTGGTCCGCCGACTTCGTGCGCTCCCGGGCGGTGGTGGGGATGGTCCCCAGCCGGCCGGCCTGGAAGTCGTCGAAGGCCTGCTGGAGCTCCTGCCGGCTGTTCATGACGAACGGCCCGTAGTGCGCCATCGGCTCCCGGATGGGACGCCCGCCGAGGAGGATGACCTCCAGGTCCGGGGTGTGGGAGTCCTGGGACTCGTCGGCCCGCAGGGTGAGGGAGCCGCCCTCGCCGAAGACCGCCGTCTGCCCGGTGTGGACGGGCCGCCGGTCGGTGCCGACGCTGCCGCGGCCGGCCATGACGTACGCGAGGGCGTTGAAGTCCTCGCGCCACGGCAGGGTGACCTGCGCGCCCGGGGTGACGGTGGCGTGGACCATCGTGATCGGGGTGTGGGTGATGCCCGGGCCGGAGTGGCCGTCCAGCTCGCCGGCGATCACGCGGAGCAGCGCGCCGCCGTCGGGGGTGGACAGCAGCTGGACCTGGCCGCCGCCGATGTCCTGGTAGCGCGGCGGCATCATCTTGTCGGAGGCGGGGAGGTTCACCCACAGCTGGAGGCCGTGGAAGAGCCCGCCGGACACGACGAGGGACTCCGGCGGGGCCTCGATGTGCAGGAGGCCGGCGCCGGCGGTCATCCACTGGGTGTCACCGCCGTTGATGACTCCGCCGCCGCCGTTGCTGTCCTGGTGGACGAAGGTTCCGTCGATCAGGTACGTGACGGTCTCGAAGCCGCGGTGCGGGTGCCAGGGGGTGCCCTTCGGCTCGCCCGGCGCGTACTCCACCTCGCCCATCTGGTCCATCATGATGAACGGGTCGAGGTACTGGTAGTTGATCCCGGCGAACGCGCGGCGCACCGGGAATCCCTCGCCCTCGAACCCACCAGGGGCGGTCGTGACGGCCAGCACCTTGCGGGCGGCGGTCTCCTGGGCGGGCTCGGCGACGCGGGGGAGCGTCAACGGGTTCTCCACAGTCACTGCAGGCATGGTCGGAACCTCCTTCTGCGTCGAGTTTAGTTGAAACTCGAACTTTCTGCCACACCCGACAGAACAGAAAGAGCCCCGGGGGCATTCCCCGGGGCCCTGAGCCCTGCGCGGCGACGGCTGCGGGCCGCCTGCGCAGCAACGGCGCCTAGCCGTCTGCGCAGCAACGGCGCCTAGCCGTACATGCGGCGCATCGCGAAGTCGACCATCTGCTCCACGGCCTTGGCGTCGAAGACCATCCGGTGGTCACCCTCCATGTCGAGGACGAAGCCGTACCCGGTCGGCAGCAGGTCGATCACCTCCGCGCCCGTGATCACGAAGTACTTGGACTCCTTGCCCGCGTACCGGCGGAGCTCCTTGAGCGTGGTGAACATGGGGATCACCGGCTGCTGCGTGTTGTGCAGCGCCAGGAAGCCGGGGGTGTCGCCGCGCGGGCAGTAGACCTTCGACGTGGCGAAGATCTGCTGGAAGTCCTCCGCGGACAGCGACCCGGTCGTGAAGGCCCGGACCGCGTCGGCGAGCGACGGCGGCGAGGGCTCGGGGTACAGCGGCTGCTCGCCGTACCCACCGGCCATCTGCTGCGGGGCGGCGTACTGCTGCCCTGCGCTCACGTTCTGGTCGTAGCCGTACATAGGGCGAAGCCTACCGAGCGCCTCCGGCCCCGCGGACGCGCATTCCCGACATGGTCGCGGACGGCGCGCCGGCCGATCGCGGGCCGCGACCGCCCGGCGCGCGGCTTGACCCTGGTCACAGTCGACCGGCGAGGGGTTGCGTCTTATTACCCGCGGGTAGCATCATGACGTTACCGATTGGTATGTACGAGGAACCTGTCTTCCCGAGCCTTAACGGAGCCGTCGCCATGGGGCACTACAAGTCGAATCTCCGAGACATCGAGTTCAACCTCTTCGAGGTGCTCGGCCGCGACAAGCTGTACGGCACCGGCCCGTTCGGTGAGATGGACACCGACACCGCCAAGAGCGTCCTGTCCGAGATCGCCCGCCTCGCCGAGAACGAGCTGGCCGACTCCTTCGCGGACGCCGACCGCAACCCGCCGGTCTTCGACCCGGCCACCAACACCGCGCCCGTTCCGGCGTCCTTCAAGAAGAGCTACGAAGCCTTCATGGACTCCGAGTACTGGCGGCTCGGCCTCCCCGAGGAGATCGGCGGCACCACCTCGCCCCGCTCCCTGATCTGGGCCTACGCGGAGCTGCTGCTCGGCTCGAACCCGGCCATCTGGATGTACTCCTCCGGCCCGGCGTTCGCCGGCATCCTCTTCGAAGAGGGCAACGAGGCGCAGAAGAAGGTCGCTCAGATAGCGGTCGAGAAGCGCTGGGGCTCCACCATGGTCCTCACCGAGCCGGACGCCGGCTCGGACGTCGGCGCCGGCCGCACCAAGGCCGTCCAGCAGGAGGACGGCTCCTGGCACATCGAGGGCGTGAAGCGCTTCATCACGTCCGGTGAGCACGACATGGAGGAGAACATCCTCCACTACGTCCTCGCGCGCCCCGAGGGCCACGGCCCGGGCACCAAGGGCCTGTCGCTCTTCCTCGTCCCGAAGTTCCACTTCGACTGGGAGACCGGCGAGCTGGGCGAGCGCAACGGCGTCTACGCCACGAACGTCGAGCACAAGATGGGCCTCAAGGCCTCCAACACGTGCGAGATGACCTTCGGCGACCAGCACCCCGCCAAGGGCTGGCTGATCGGCGACAAGCACGACGGCATCCGCCAGATGTTCATGATCATCGAGTTCGCCCGCATGATGGTCGGCACGAAGGCCATCGCGACGCTCTCGACCGGCTACCTGAACGCCCTGGAGTACGCCAAGGAGCGCGTGCAGGGTCCGGACCTCGCGAACTTCATGGACAAGACCGCGCCCAAGGTCACCATCACGCACCACCCCGACGTGCGCCGCTCGCTGATGACGCAGAAGGCGTACGCCGAGGGCATGCGCGCCCTGGTCCTGTACACCGCCTCCGTCCAGGACGCGATCCAGCTCAAGCAGGCCGCGGGCGAGGACGCCTCCGCCGAGATCGGCCTGAACGACCTGCTCCTGCCGATCGTGAAGGGCTACGGCTCGGAGCGCTCGTACGAGCAGCTCGCCCAGTCGCTGCAGACCTTCGGCGGTTCCGGTTACCTCCAGGAATACCCGATCGAGCAGTACATCCGGGACGCCAAGATCGACACCCTCTACGAGGGCACCACGGCGATCCAGGGCCAGGACTTCTTCTTCCGGAAGATCGTCCGCGACCAGGGTGCCTCCCTGAACGTCCTCTCCGAGACGATCAAGAAGTTCCTGGCCGAGGCCGCCGGCGGCGAGGAGCTGGCCGGCGCCCGCGACGCGCTCGCCAAGGCCGCCGTCGACCTGGAGGCCATCGTCGGCCAGATGATCGTCGACCTCACCGCCACCGGCGAGGACGTCAAGAACATCTACAAGGTCGGCCAGAACACCACCCGCCTGCTGATGGCCTCCGGCGACGTCGTCGTCGGCTACCTGCTGCTCAAGGGTGCGGCCGTCGCCGCCGAGAAGCTCGCCACGGCTTCCGCGAAGGACGTCCCGTTCTACACCGGCAAGATCGCGGCGGCGAAGTTCTTCGCCTCGCAGGTCCTGCCGAACGTCTCGGTCGCCCGCGCGCTGGCCGAGTCCGTGGACAACACCCTGATGGAGCTCGACGAGGCCGCCTTCTAGCCTCCGGTTCCCACCGCGCACCGACGGCCGGACCCTCCCCGGAGGGCCCGGCCGTGGTCGTACCCGGCCCCGGACCAGGCGCCCGGCCAAGCCCCGGACGAGCCCCCGGACGGGCCCCGGGACGGTGCCCCGGGGAATGCCCCGGCCTGGGGCATTCCCCGAATGTCGGCGGTCCGTGGGACGCTCGTAGACATGAGACCGGCAGAGCAGCACGGCAACAGCAGGGGGTACTCCGTCCCGACCGGGCGGCCGTACGCCCTCAAGGAGCTGCAGGCCGCCGTGGGCAGCCTCGGCGACCATCTGAAGGAGCTGTACGAAGGCGCCCACCCCGCCGAGTACGAGGCCGTGGCGGACGCGCTCTACACCGCCTTCCAGACCGCCGCCGGACTCGCCCCCGCCAAGAGCTACACCGGCTGCTCCGAACACCCCAACGGGGCCCTCGACCCCGAAGCGCCCGACGGCTGGGGCCGCTGCCTGATCTGCAACGACCGGCGCCGTCTCGGCCTGCGCGCCCAGGGCGCCCGCGGCGCCCGCGCAGCCGCCGCCCCGCCCGCGGGGGAACAGCGCCGGCTGGGCTATCCCGTGCCCGACCCCCCGTACACCCTCCAGGCGCTGCGCGAGCACCTGCGCACCGTCGAGGACCGCCGCTTCCACCTGGGCTTCTCCTCACCGCCCGAGGACTTCGTACGGATCGCGGACGACCTCCACCGGGCCTTCATCGTGGCCCGCGAACTGTCCCGCCCCCGCAACGCCTCCGGCTGCTCCGAGCACCCCGGCGCGCCCATCGATCCGGATGCGCCGCCCGGCGAGGCCTGTATCTTCTGCGCCGGACGCAAGAGACGCGCGCAGCGCTCCGCGACGACCCCGGAGATGCTCCCGCGCATCCGCCGGGGCGAGCGCAGGCAGCTGCAACGCCGCTTCGAGCGCCCGCCGGGCTGAAAAACCGCCGGGAAAGGGACCACACGACCCGTAACCCCGGCGTTCCGGCCATCCGCCGCAGCCCGACCATGGCGAACACGACCGTCGTTAAGGTGAACCACATGAGCTCTCCCGCCCGCTTCGACCGCGGCCACACCGACGATCTGATGACCTTTCTGACGGCCAGTCCGTCGCCGTACCACGCCGTGGCCAATGCGGCCGAGCGGCTGGAAAAGGCAGGTTTCAGGCAGTTGTCGGAAACGGACGCCTGGGACTCGGGCAGCGGGGGCCGGTTCGTCCTCCGCGGCGGGGCGCTCATCGCCTGGTTCGTCCCCGAGGGCGCCTCCGCACACACCCCGTTCCGCATCGTCGGCGCGCACACCGACTCCCCCAACCTGCGGGTCAAGCCGCTTCCTGACACGGGCTCACAGGGCTGGCGGCAGATCGCCGTCGAGATCTACGGCGGCACCCTGCTCAACACCTGGCTCGACCGGGACCTGGGCCTGGCGGGCCGGCTGAGCCTGCGCGACGGCACCGAGCGGCTGGTGAACGTGGACCGCGCGCTGCTGCGCGTCCCGCAACTGGCCGTCCACCTGGACCGGTCGGTCAACAGCGACGGCCTCAAGCTCGACAAGCAGCGCCACATGCAGCCGATCTGGGGCCTGGGCGAGGTCCAGGAGGGCGACCTCATCGCGTTCCTGGAGGAGGAAGAGGGCCTGCCGCAGGGCTCCGTGGCCGGCTGGGACCTGATGGTCCACTCCATCGAGCCGCCCTCGTACCTGGGCCGCGACCGCGAACTCGTCGCCGGCCCGCGGATGGACAACCTGATCTCGGTGCACGCGGGCGTCGCGGCGCTGGTCGCCGCCTCGACCGCCGACAAGCTGAACAACATCCCGGTGCTGGCCGCCTTCGACCACGAGGAGAACGGCTCGCAGTCGGACACCGGCGCGGACGGCCCGCTGCTGGGCAACGTGCTGGAACGTTCCGTCTTCTCGCGCGGAGGCACGTACGAGGACCGGGCGCGCGCCCTCGCGGGCAGCATCTGCGTGTCCTCCGACACCGGCCACGCCGTGCACCCCAACTACGCGGAGCGGCACGACCCCACGCACCACCCGCGCCCCAACGGCGGCCCGATCCTGAAGGTCAACGTCAACCAGCGGTACGCGACGGACGGCAGCGGGCGCGCGGTGTTCGCGGCGGCGTGCGAGCGGGCCGGCGTGCCGTGGCAGACGTTCGTCTCGAACAACTCGATGCCCTGCGGCACGACCATCGGCCCGATCACGGCCGCCCGGCACGGGATCCAGACGGTGGACATCGGCGTCGCGATCCTCTCCATGCACAGCGCACGCGAGCTGTGCGGCGCACAGGACCCCTACCTGCTCGCGAACGCGCTCGTCGCCTTCCTGGAGGACTGACACGCCGAACGGGTCCAGCCCGCGCCGCGCCCCGCGCCCGCCCGCCGCAAGTTCCGGCGGGCGGGCGCGGGGCTTCGGCCGGGCGGGTCGATCTGCGGGCCGGTGCGGTGTGATGAACCGATGATGACATTCCGTCATGTTGTTCTGGACTCCTGTCACTCCCGGTCGACAAGGAGAGTCCCGTGCCCCGCCTGTTCCGAACGGCCCCCGTGCCCCGCACGGCCCGCAGACTCCGTACGCCACGCACCGGCGGGGCCGTGGGCATCGCCCTCGCCCTGCTCCTGTCCGCCCCCGCAGCGGGCGCGATCGCGGCCCCCGCGCCGACGCCGCCCACGTCACCCAAGCCCTCGCTCCGGCTCACGAACCCGCGGATCGTCGCCCACTTCAACTTCGATGCCGGCCAGACACCCGAGAACATCGCCCTGGAGCCCGACGGCGCCGCCGACGTGACCCTCGCCCTGGCCCGCCAGGTGGTCCGCGTGGACCGGCACGGCGCCACCCGGCTCCTGGCGACCCTGCCCGCCGTCGCGAACCCGCAGACCCCCCTGGTGGGCGCCGCCGTCGTGTCCGGGATCGTCCGCACCAAGGACGGGTCGCTCTACGTCGCCTACAACACCGGCACCTCCGAGAGCGGCGTCTACCGGATCTCCCCGAACGGCAACGTCACCAAGTTCGTCGACCTGCCGGCGAACGGCTTCGCCAACGGCCTCGCCCTCGACGAGCAGCACAAACGGCTCTACGTCGCCGACTCCGTCCTCGGTACGGTGCGGCGCATCTCCCTCGCCAAGCAACCCGAGGTGACGGCCTGGGCCACCGGCGCCGCCCTGGAGCCGTCCACGTTCATCGGGGCGAACGGCATCAAGGTGCGCGACAACGCCGTCTGGGTGTCGAACTACGACCGGGGCACGCTGCTGCGGATCCCGATCGAGAAGAACGGGGCCGCGGGCCCGATCAGGACGCAGGCCACCGGGCTGACGGGGATCGACGACTTCGCGTTCGCCGGCCAAAGCACGACGGTGCTCGCCGCACTGAACACCGTCGACGGCGAACTCGTCCTGATCCGGCCCGACGGCACCCACACCGTCCTGCTGACCAGGGCGGACGGGCTGTCCGGACCCACCGCGGTGGCGATCCGCCACCACCGCGTCTACGTGACCAGCGGCGCCTTCCTCACCGGCATCGACCCGAACCTGCTGATCGCGGACGTCGCGAAACCCGAGACCGGGGACGGCAAGGCCGAGGACCACGGCAAGACGGAGGACAACGCCAAGGACGAGGACCCGGGCCGGCGCGAGGACCACGCGAAGGACGAGGACCACGCCAAGGACGCGGACCACGCGAGGGACGAGGACCAGGGCGGGCGGGAGGACCAGGCGCGCGACGAGGACCACGGCCGGGACCAGGACCAGGCGCGCGACGAGGACCACGGCCGGGACCAAGACCAGGCGCGCGACGAGGACCAGGGCCGGGACCAAGACCCGGCAGATGACCAGGCCGGAGACGACAACGGCGCGGACCAGGACGCGGACCAGGACGAGGACGAGGGCGAGGACAGCCGCACCAGGGGCTGATCCGTCCGGCCGGGGCCCGCTGAGCGGCCCCGGCCGGAAGTCCGTCCACCCCTACGCGTCGAGTCCGGCCAGGACGAGCGGCAGCCGGGCGACACCCTCGGCGGTGACCGTCACCGGCACGCCCCAGTCCTGCTGGTGCACGTGGCAGGCCGGGTACTCGTTCGCCGGGTCGTCGTCGCACGAGGCCGCCATCGCGGAGACGTGCAGGACCCCCTCGGTGACGTCCGGGTTCAGCGCCAGCTCCCGGAACAGGTCCGTCCCGGCCCCCTCGCCCGCCACCAGGAGCTCCGGCGGCGTCGAGGAGACCAGCAGCCGCGTCGAGGGCCCGTAGCGGGTGTCGAGCTTCTGGCCGGCCGGCGCCTGGAACACCACGTCGAGGCGGAGCGTGCCCGGGGCGACCTCGGTGGCGGCCCGCTGGGTGCGGTGCGCGACGGCGTCGACCCGCACCGCCTCCTCGGGCAGCCGCAGCCGGGTCAGCCGGTGGCGGGCGGACTCCACCACGACGATGTCCTCGCCGACGAGCACGGCGTCGCTGGGCTCCCGCAGGTCGGTCGCCAGCGTGGAGACCTGGTCCGTCGCCGGGTCGAAGCGGCGCAGCGCGTGGTTGTACGTGTCGCACACCGCGACCGAGCCGTCCGGCAGGGCGGTCACCCCGAGCGGGTGCTGGAGCAGGGCCTGGCCGGCGTCACCGTCCCGGTGCCCGAAGTCGAACAGGCCGGTCCCGACCGCGGTCCGCACGGCGTAGCCCTCGCCCTCGGGCTCCACGTACCGCAAGGCGCTGTTCTCGGAGTCGGCGATCCACAGCCGGTCCTCCCCGGCGGCCGCGAGCCCGGAGGGCTGGGCGAGCCAGGCCTCCGGGGCGGGCCCGTCGTGCAGGCCCTCGCTGGTCGTCCCCGCGGCGACGGCGACGGTCCCGGTCTGCGGGTCCCATGTCCACAGCTGGTGCACGCCCGCCATGGCGATCCACACCTTGTCCCGCCACCAGGCGACGTCCCACGGCGAGGACAGGTCCACCTCCAGGGCCGGCCCGGAGGTCGGGGACCCCTGCCACCACTGCCGGCCGGTCCCGGCGACGGTCTCGACGGCGCCGGTCGCGGGGTCGAAGCGGCGCAGCGCGTGGTTGACGGTGTCGGCGACGATCACGGACCCGTCGGGCAGCAGCGCGAGCCCCTGCGGCTCGCTGAAGCTGTCGGCGGTGAAGCCGCGCTCCCCGCTGCCGATGCGGCGCACGACGCTCTCGCCGTCGGCGGCCAGCTCCACGAGCTGGTGGCGCGTCGAGTCGGACACGAGCAGGTTCCCGCTCGGCAGCAGGACCGCCTTCCCGGGGAACCGCAGGTCGGTCGCCACCGGCTCGGGAGCCACGTACGGCCCGTCCCCGCGCCGCAGGGTCCCCTTGGCCTCGTGCTCGGCCTCGAGCTCCTCGACGAGCCGCGCGATGGCGTGCGCGTGTCCCTCACCGGCGTGCTGCGCGACGATGTACCCCTCGGGGTCGATCACGACGAGCGTCGGCCAGGCCCGTACGGCGTACTGCTTCCAGGTGGCCAGCTCGGGATCGTCGAGCACGGGATGGTGCACCTCGTACCGCTCGACGGCGTCGACGACGGCTGCGTGCTCGGCCTCGTGCACGAACTTCGGCGAGTGCACGCCGATGATCACGACGGTGTCGCGATGCTTCTCCTCCAGCTCCCGCAGCTCGTCGAGGACGTGCAGGCAGTTGATGCAGCAGAAGGTCCAAAAATCCAAGATCAGTACGCGACCTCGGAAGTCGGCGAGCTTCAGGTCCTTCCCACCGGTGTTGATCCATCCGCCCTTGCCGATCAGCTCGGGGGCACGGACACGGGCACGGCGGGGCGCGGGCGCGGGGGTGGGCGCCGGGGCAGCATCGTTCATGTTTCAAGCTTGCCATCCGCTTGTGAAGGCGGGATCACGGCCGTACGAAGCGACCCCCGACGAGCTGGCAGCGCTCGTCACCGTTGAACACGTCGCCCCGTTCTCCGGGCCGACGCGGCTCGGGTGCACCGGTCGACGGGTCACATCCGTTCGGTGGGACGGTCCGGCTGCCGGAGCCGTTCGGGGTCGGTCTCGGCGTCGGCGGGGTCTAGGCGAAGAGGGTGCTCAGGCGGGGGAGGCGGGTGGAGGTTTCCGCCGTGTCGTCGAAGTCGAAGTTCCAGGACGGGTCCAGCGGCGGGTAGCTGATCGTGAACGAGTCCGAGGGGAGTTGCCGGCCCGTACGCGCCTCGTACGCCGTCCAGGCGATCGAGAGGGCCTCCTCGTCCCACAGTTCCAGGCCCTCCGCCGCCGCCTCGCGGACCGCGGGGTGGTCCGCGAGGGAGTCGGGGTCGGCCAGGGCGCGGGCGAAGGCCTCCTCGCCCTGGGTCAGGAGCCAGCCGCGGAAGTAGTCGAAGCCGTCGTCCGAGCAGCCGCCGTTGATCACGTAGGCCGCGGCCCACAGGGGACTGCGGTAGGACTCCGCGAGCAGGTCCCACAGCACCTGTTGGGCCTCGGCTATCTCGGCCTCGGGGCGGCGTGCCAGCAACTGCGAGGCATACGAGGCCACTTGGTCGGGACCGGCCTGCGACCGGGCCGTCGCGATCAGCTTCCAGAACGTGTGCTTGTCCATGGGGAAAGCCTGGCATCCCCCTCTGACATCAGACGGTGAGGAAGGAGTGGAGGGATTCGGTGAGAGCGGTGATGAAGGACTCCCGCTGCGCCGCGGACACGAGGTCCAGGGAGAGGTACGGGTTCAGGTCCTCCAGCTCGACCAGGAGGAGTTCGCCGGAGGGGGCGCGGCAGGCGTCCACCCTCTGGATGCCGTGCGAGAGGGTGTTCCACTCGATGAAGCTGCGGGCGAAGCCGAGGTCCGCGGGGGTGGCCTCGTAGGGCACCAGCTCCCAGCGGCGAGCGGGGTCCGGGGCGTGGAGGGCGTACTGGAAGGCGTCGTCGACGAAGTAGAAGGACACCTCGTACGTGAAGTCGATGCGCGGCTGGATGAGGTTCTCCCCCGCCGGGCCGGCCGGGTGCGGGGTGAAGGTCAGGCCTATGGAGTCGGCGCCCTGCTTGGGCTTGACCGCGTACGAGGGCACCGACGGGAGCTTGGCGAGGTCGGCGGGGTCGTCGATCGTGGGGATCACCGGGTAGCCGGCGGCCGTGAGGTCGAGGAGGTACTGCTTGCCGGCCATGTCGCCGCGGCCGGTGAGCGGGTTGTAGACGCGGGTGCCGGCGGCGAGGGCGGAGGCGCGGAAGGCGTCGTACGCCTCCTGGTAGTGCAGGACCGGTCCGCTGTTGCGGACGATCACCGCGTCGAAGCCCGCCGCCATGCCCGCCGCGTCCAACGGGTGGCACAGGGCGAGCGGGAAGTGCTCGCGCAGGCGGGAGGTGAGGAGGATGTCCTCGTCGCAGTAGCGGCGGCCGCGCGCCGGGTACGCCAGGTCGGTCACGTAGAGCAGGGGCATGGCGGCAACCTACCGCGGGTGTCGATGCGGGCATGAAACATCCGGTTCGGGACAAAACGCGGGAAGTGGCTGTTCGCCCCGCGGGACGCGACGGCGCCGAGCGCCGGGGGCACCCCCAGCGGTAGCGCGGGTGCGAAGACGACGACTCGCGGTGATCCGCCGCCAGCGGCTGTCCCTGCTGCCCGGCCATCACGTCGGGTTGGACGCCGGGCGCGGGCCGGAGCTGGACGCCAGCGGGCGGCCCCCGGACCGCGGACCGGGTACGCGGGGGAGCCGCTGCCCCCCCCCCCCGCCGGTCCCGCGCCGGCGGTACCGGATCCGGGAGACGTACGCCGTGGACGTGATCCGGGAGGACCCGGACGCCGCGCTGCCGATCGCCGTCGGCGTGTGCGTGTCCGGGTGGCGGAGAGGGCGCGCGAGGGCTCCGTGGCGTGGTGGCTCAGCGGCCCAGGCGGCGGTCCTTGAGGGCCGGGAACTGCTCGCGGGTCTCGGCGACCTTCGCCGGGTCCAGGTCGACGGTGAGGACGTCCTCGCCGGGGCCCGCCTCGGCCAGCACCTCGCCCCACGGGTCCACCGCCAGGCTGTGCCCGGCCTGCTCGACGCCCGCGTGCGTTCCGGCCAGCCCGCAGGCGAGGACGTACGACTGGTCCTCGACGGCCCGGGCCCGGTTCAGCAGCGTCCAGTGGGACCGGCGGCGGGCCGGCCAGCCCGCGGCGACGACCATCGTCGTGGCCCCGGCGTCGACCAGGCCGCGGAACAGCTCGGGGAAGCGCAGGTCGTAGCAGGTGGCGACGCCGAGGGTCTGCTCCGGCAGGGTCACGGTCGTCAGGGAGTCACCGGCCGTCATCAGCACGGCCTCGCCCTGGTCGAAGCCGAAGCGGTGGATCTTGCGGTACGTGGCGGCCAGCTCGCCCGCCGGGGAGAGGACGAGGGCGGTGTTGTAGAGCGACCCGTCGCCGGCGCGCTCCACGACCGAACCGGCGTGCAGCCAGACCCCCGCGTCGCTCGCCGCCTTGGACATCGCCTCGTACGTCGGGCCGTCCAGGGGCTCGGCCTCGGTCTCGAACTGTTCGTAGGCGAAGGCGCCCACGGTCCACAGTTCGGGCAGGACGACGAGGTCCGACCCGGCCTGTTCCCGTACGAGATCGGCCACCCGGGCACGGCGTGAGGCGACCGACTCCCCGTCGGTCACGGCGATTTGGATCAGAGAGGCGCGCACAGTACCACCGTCCTGGCTTTCAAGCCGTCAACTCGGGCCTACGATCGTCACACGAAAGCACTGCCGGGGCGCTCACCGGCAGCGTAGTTTTGGAAGCAGTCCACACGCTTCCAGAAAACGCGCCACTGAACAGCACGCGAGGGGTCCCGTTGACCGTCCAGCCGCATCCCAGCCTCCAGCCCTATGCCGACGCGTGGACGCATTCCATCGAGGCGATATCCGAGCTGGTCCTCCCCCTGGCGGAGGGCGAGTGGAACCGGGCGACGCCGTGTCCCGGCTGGTCCGTCCGTGACGTGGTGTCACACATCATCGGCATCGAATGCGAGCAGCTGGGCGATCCGCGGCCGATCCACACCGTCGCGAGGGACCTGCGACACGTGGTCGACGAGTTCAGCCGGTACATGGAGGTGCAGGTCGACGTCCGGCGGCACCACACCGCGCCGGAGATGACCTCGGAACTCGAGTACACGATCATCCGGCGGTCGCGTCAGCTGCGCAACGAGAAGCGGGATCCGGCCACGATGGTGCGCGGGCCGCTGGGCGACCAGGTGACGCTGGAGCACGCGCTGCGGCTGCGCGCGTTCGACGTGTGGATCCACGAGCAGGACCTGCGGGCGGCGCTGGGCGTGCCGGGGAACTGGGACTCGCCGGGGGCGTACGTGGCGCGGGACCTGCTGCTCGCCGGGCTGCCGAAGGTGGTCGCGAAGCTGGCCGGGGCGCCGGCGAACTCGGCGGTGGTCGTCGACGTGCACGGCCCGGTGGAGTTCATGCGGACGGTGCGCGTGGACGCCGACGGGCGTGCGACGGTCGACAAGGCGCCCTCGCTGGGGCCGGCCGTGACGCTGACGACGGACTGGGAGACGTACGTCCGGCTCGCGGCGGGGCGGGTCCGTGCGGGCGCGGTGGCTGACCGGGTGAAGATCGAGGGCGATGCGGAGCTGGCGGACGCCATCCTGGCGAACTTCGCCGTGACCCCGTAGGACCGTCGCCGCGGGGATCCGGCAACGGCCCCTCCGGGCTATGCGGGCGCCGGCCTCGGGGATTCGGACGGGGTTCCGGACGCGGCGGGGGCGGCGGCCAGGCGGGTGCGTTCGCGGGTCAGGGCGTGGGGGCGCAGGCGCAGGATCTGGGTGAGGCCCAGGAGTTCCACCGCGAAGACCGACGAGAAGGCGATCCGGTAGTTGTCGCCGGTGGCGTCCAGGAGGAGGCCCACGGCCAGCAGGGTCGTCATCGACGCGAGGAAGCCGCCCATGTTGGTGATGCCCGAGGCGGTGCCCTGGCGTTCCGCGGGGTTCGCGGGGCGGGCGAAGTCGAAGCCGATCATCGAGGCCGGTCCGCACGTGCCCAGGACGGTGCACAGGGTGACCAGGAGCCACATCGGGGCGTGCGCGCCCGGGTAGGCGAGGACCGAGGCCCACAGCAGTGCCGTGACGGCGACGGTGCCCAGGGCCAGCGGGATGCGGGCCGACTGGCGGCGGCCGATGAGCTGGCCGTAGACGAGGCCGAAGCCCATGTTCGAGGCCACCACCAGGGTCAGCAGGCCCGCGGCGGTGGTCCGCGCCAGCCCCTGGTCCTCGACCAGGAACGGCATGCCCCACAGCAGCAGGAACACCATCGCCGGGAACTGGGTCGTGAAGTGCACCCACAGGCCCAGGCGGGTGCCGGGTTCGCGCCAGGAGTCGCGGATCTGGCGGCGCACGAAGCCCCCGCCGCCCGGCGGTGCCGGCGGCGGCTCGTGGCCCTCCGGATGGTCCCTCAGGAAGAGGGTGAGGGGGACCAGGACGAGGAGGCCCGCGACGGCGCTTCCCGCGAAGGCCGGCACCCAGCCGACCCCGTGCAGGACGGGGGCCAGCACCAGGGTGGAGACGAGGTTGCCGGCCATGCCGACCAGGCCGGCCAGCTGCGCCATCAGGGGGCCGCGCCGGGCCGGGAACCACCGGGTGCCCAGCCGCAGTACGGATATGAAGGTCATCGCGTCGCCGCAGCCCAGCAGGGCGCGGGCCGCGAGGGCCATCCCGTACGTGGGCGAGAGCGCGAAGCCGATCTGGCCTGCCGTGAACAGGACCGCGCCGAGCGTCAGGACCCGCTTGGTGCCGAGCCGGTCCACCATCAGGCCGACGGGCACCTGCATGCCCGCGTAGACCAGGAGTTGGAGGAGGGAGAAGGTCGAGAGGGCGGAGGCGTTGACGTGGAAGCGGTCCGCCGCCTCCAGCCCGGCCACGCCCAGGCTCGTACGGAAGATCACGGCGACGAAGTAGACGGCGACGCCGATGGACCAGACGGCCACCGCCTTCCGGCCGCCCGGGGGGTCCCTGAACGGCGTCGGCGCGTTCACCTGCCCGGTCACCGGCCGGCCTTGCGCACCAGCGCCTCGACCCGGCCCACATGGGCCCGGACGGCGGCGGCCGCGGTCTCCGCGTCCCCCGCCCGCAGCGCGTCCAGGATCTCCGTGTGCTCGGTCAGCGTCCGCTCGACCCGCTCGGGGTGCGCGTGCAGCAGCGCCACGCCCATCCGCAGCTGCCGGTCGCGCAGCTGGTCGTAGAGCCGGCTCAGGATCTGGTTGCCGGCGCTGCGCACGATCTCGGCGTGGAAGCCCCGGTCGGCGGCCATCAGCGCGGCCAGGTCCCCCGAGGCGGCGTGCCGGCGCTGCTCCTCGACCAGGGCGGCGAGCCGCTCCAGCAGGCCGGGCGTTACCGGCACGGCCCTGCGTACGGTGAACTCCTCGACCAGCAGCCGGGTTTCGATGACGTCGGCGATCTCCTGCGCGGAGACCGGCAGCACCAGTGCGCCCTTCTTCGGGTACAGCTTCAGCAGCCCCTCGGTCTCCAGCCGCAGCAGCGCCTCACGGACCGGAGTGCGGGACACCCCGACGGCGTCGGCGAGTTCGCCTTCGGTGAGCAGGGTGCCGCCTTCGTAGCGGCGGTCCACCAGGACGGCCTGTTTGACGTGCCGGTACACGCGTTCGGCGGCGGTGACGGCGGTCGGGGCGGTGCCCGTGGCGGTCGGGGCGGGGGGCGCGGCTGGCGGCATGCGCACAGGATAGATACATGAGCGGTGCACCGGTCGCCCCGTCCGCGATGTGGACCGCCGCCCGGGCCGCTGCATCGAAGGATGTACCCGGGCCTCGTCCACCCGCAGGACGTCCGGGCCGCCGCGCGCCGGGACGCTGGACCCATGGCCCACACCACTCTCGTCGCCCCCGGCGTGACCGCGACCCGGCTGCCGCTCCTCGACGTCCTGCGCGGTGCCGCCATCCTCGGCACGCTCATGACCAACGTCTGGATCTTCGCCTCCCCCGGCTCCGAGTGGGCCGTGCTCCAGGGCGGCCTGAACGCACCCGACCCGCTCTCCGACCCGTCCGCCGCACACATCGCCGAGTCCCTGTTCCGGTTCCTCGCCGACGGGAAGTTCCTGTCCCTGCTGACCATCCTGTTCGGGGTGGGCCTGGCCATCCAGTACGACTCCGCCGCCCGCCGCGGCGCGCCGTGGCCCGGCCGCTATCCGCGCCGGGCCGCGTTCCTCTTCCTGGAGGGGACCGTCCACTTCGTCCTCGTCTTCGCCTGGGACGTGCTGATGGGGTACGCGGTCACCGCCCTGCTGGTGGCCTGGCTGCTCGCCCGCTCCGAGAGGGTGCGCGGGGCCGCGATGTGGACCGCGGGCGCACTCCACCTGGCCCTGGTCGGCCTCGTGACGCTCGGGGACCTGGCCCGGACGGACTCCGGGCCGAAGGCCCCGGTTCCCGCCGCGGTCGAGCTGTACGCCCACCGCGGCTACCTCGACCAGGTCGGCTTCCGCCTCGACCACGCCCTCGCGCTGCGCATCGAGCCCGTCTTCTCCTTCGGGCTGCTCGTCTTCCTGTTCCTCCTCGGCGTGCGGCTGCACCGCGCGGGCGCCTTCGCGCCGACCGCCGGCGGGCGTCGCATCCGGGTCCGGATGGCCGCCTGGGGCCTCGGCCTCGGGCTGCCGCTGGGCGCCGCCGCCGCGCTCGGCGGCCCCGACCTCTTCGTCCTGGGCCGCTACGGCATCGCCCCGCTGGTCGCCGTCGGGTACATCGGCCTGATCGGCTGCGCCCTGGACCGGTTCCGGGTGCCCGGGGCCGGCGCCCTCGGCTCCGTCGGACGCACCGCCCTGTCCTGCTACGTCGGCCAGAACCTGCTCTGCATGCTGCTCTGCTACGGCATCGGCTGGGGCCTCGCCGACCGGCTGGGCGGCAGCGGCCCCTGGTGGGTGATGGGCCTGTGGGCGGCGGTGAGCCTCGCCCTGCTCACCGCGTCCCGGCTGTGGCTGCGCCGCTTCGAGCGGGGCCCGCTGGAAGCCGTACAGCACCGGGTCCTCAGCGCGCGGGCGCCGCGCCCCCGGCCGCAGCCGTGACCTCCACCTCCAGGACGAACTCGTCGTACGGGGCCTCCTGCGGGTAGGGCGGGCGGATCTGCGCGAAGCGGATCCGGGCCCGCCCGCCCGGGCAGCGGCCGTGGACGACGTACGTCCGCTCCAGCGGCGCACCCGGCAGGACCTGCACGGGCGGCGGCGGGGCCTCGTCCACGCTGACGGCGTCCGCGTCCCCGCTGACCTGCCAGGTCCACACGTACCCGCGCGCTCCGCGCCCGGTCAGGCGCAGCTCGTACGACTCACCGGCGCCGAGGGCGACCTTGCGTACCTCCAACCCGCCGACCTCCCGCTCAGACGGGGCCGATCACCGGCCCCTCGTGCCAGCCCGCCGGGTCCCGCCAGTAGTGCTGGAGCCGGCGGTCCGTGCGCAGGACGATGACCTCCAGGTTGAACCCGAAACTGCCCTGGAGCATCCCGGTGACGGCGAGCGCGTCGTGGCCGAACTCGGCGCTGCGCGTCCATGCGGAACCGGAGGCGTTGCCCCGCCACCAGTGCTCGACGCGGCCTCCCGCCCCGACCGCGCAGAGCTCGTAGTTCCCGGCGGTGTCCTCGTCCAGCGCCCCGTACTGCGCCTCGATCAGGCAGGGCGCGGAGGTGATGGCGCTGCCGAAGACCTCCCCGGGGCGCCAGGTGAACCCGTTCGGGTCGTCGCGCCACCACAGCTGCATCCGGCCGTCCGCACGGGTGGCGACGAGGTCGAGGTGGCGGCTGCGGGTCTGCACGAGGGCCGGCCCGAAGTGGGCGATGCCGGAGGCGAAACGGCCGCCGTCGTTCCAGGTCCAGGGGGCGCCGTTGATCCGCCACCAGTGGTTCAGGCGCCCGTCGGCGGTGCGGACGACCACCTCGAAGTTGCCCGGCTTGCCGTAGTCGCTCTGGATGAACGCCGGGGTCGAGCCGATCGCGGCGTCGCCCGGCCCGAAGGCGCCGCCGTCGCGCCAGACGCCGGCGGACTGCTCGTAGTACCAGTGGCGCAGTCGGCCCCCGGTGGTGACGTGCAGGGACTCCATGTTCCGGTTGTACGTGGTCCCGGTGAAGGCGGGCTGGCCGGAGGCGTCGTTCGCGTAGGCCTGCCCGCGGGCCCAGGGAAAGGGGGGATCGCCCTCGCGCCACCAGTGCTGGAGGCGGCCGCCGCCGGCGGTGGCGAGCATCTCGAAGTTGCGGTGGGCGCGGCCGTTGCCGCTCTCGTAGACGTTGCCGGCGTGCAGGCGGCGCTTGCTCCACGGGTCGATGTTGGTGCCGCGCAGCCCGCACTTGGCCCAGTGGTCGATCCTGACCTCGCCGTAGGCGATCCGCCCGTAGCCGCCGACGTGGTAGCCCGGACCCCACGAGTTCTTGAACAGCCAGCAGCCCGCGGCGTCGTCGTAGCCGACGATCAGCACGCAGTGGCCGCCCGCAAGGCGGTCGCTGGTGCGGTGGTAGACACCGGAGCCCAGCCCGAAGAAGTCGTCGTACACGTCGAAGCAGGCGGTCAGCGGGCCGACGGTGTCGAGCCAGACCTTCTGCTGCTCCACGTCGCCGAGGCGGACGTAGTCGGTGATCCGGACGGTACGGCCGGACCGGTCCCAGCTGGGGGTGTACTCGGCGCGCCAGGCGTCGCGGCGGTCGGCGGGCACGGTCGCCGGGGGCGGGGAGTAGGGCCAGCAGTCCGGATCGGCCAGGCCGCCGTTGCCCTTGATCCAGTCGAGGGCGGTCTCGGGGTTGGAGCCCTGGCCGCAGGTGAACTTCAGACCGTCGTGGACGTCCCCCTCGGAGCGCTCCGCCCAGACGTCGTGCTCGATGCGGGCCATGGACTCGACGAGGCCTGCGGCGCCGAAGGCCCAGCAGGAACCGCACGGATTCTGGTCCTTGACCTTGGTGATCCACGGCCAGCCCCAGCGGCTGCGCCAGTCGACGGCGGCGGGCCGGGCCCCGACGGCCGCCCCTTGTACGCCGGGCAGCAGCCCGTGGGCCGCCCGGCGCCGGGTGAGGTGCGGATTCCCGCTCTCGTGCCCGATGAGCCCCCGCAGATCGACGGAGCCGGCCTGCTCGGCGGGTGTGAGGTTCGCCCCGGGCTCCAGGCCGAGGGAGGGCCGTGGCACGGGCTCCTCGTCGGCGAGGTGCTCGATGACGGACCAGCGCGCTCCGTGCGCTGCGAGCCGTGCGCGCAGCTCCCCCGCCGTCCGGACGGGTTCGGATTCCGGTTCCGGCTCTGACTCTGACCCTGACCCTGACCCTGATCCGACAGACTGCTCCGGCATGGCGGCCCCCCAGCTGCAAGCGTTCTGGTGCGAGAGCCGGGAGCGTCCACCGGGCGGCGGGGCGCGTCAAGGGTGTCCGCGAGGTCGCGCGGTCGCACGGAGGGGTCGTACGAGGTCGCCCGTCCGCCCCCGGTGCCGGGGGCGGCGCCGGGGGCGGACGGGGGCTCGGCACCGGGGGCGCCGGCCGGGCCGCCTCCGCGGATGCGGGGGACGGCCGGGCCGGCTCGGCGCCGGGGGCGCTAGTCGGCCGGTTCCGCGGGGGCGGCGGCGGGCATGCCGGGCAGTCCGAGGCCGGTGAAGAGGGCGACCACGGTGGTCCCGAGGTCGGCCACGACGTTCGTGGCCTTGGCCTTGGCGTCGGTCGTGCAGTTGCAGGGGCCGGCCGCCTTGGCGACTTCGTCGACGGAGGCCTTGAGGTGGTCGACGGCGGCGGTCACGGCGTCCAGGCGGGCGCGGTTCACGGCCCGGTTCGTCCCGGCCGGTGCCACGGCCGGCACGGCGGCCGGAAGCGTGACGGGCTTGGCCTCGGCCGGAGGCTTCACGACTGCCGCCGGGGGCACGGCCGGCTGCGCGGCTTCAACCGGCTTCACAGCCTCAGCGGGCGGCTTCACGGCTTCCGCCGGGGGCTTCACCGCTTCCGCGGGCGGCTTGACGGCCTCGACCGGGGGCTTCACGACCTGGGCCGGGGGCTTCACGACCTCCGCGGGCGGCTTCACGGCGTCCACCGGAGGCTTCACAGCCTCGGTGGGCGGCTTCACAGCCTCAGCGGGGGGCTTCACGGCCTCCGCGGGCGGCTTCACGGCCTCGGCGGGAGGCTTCACGACCTGGGCCGGGGGCTTCACGACCTCGACCGGAGGCTTCACGACCTCCGCGGGCGGCTTGACTGCCTCGGTCGGGGGCTTCACAGCCTCGGCGGGCGGCTTCACGGCGTCGACCGGAGGCTTCACAGCCTCGGCCGGGGGCTTCACAGCCTCAGCGGGGGGCTTCACGACCTCGGCCGGGGGCTTCACGACCTGGGCCGGGGGCTTCACGACCTCCGCCGGAGGCTTGGCCGGGGTGGCCGGGGGCTTGGCCGCCTCTGCCGGGGGTTCGTCCACCGGGTTCTCGTCCGCCGGTGCGTTCGGCAGGACCACCGGGGTCACGACCGGGGCCACCACCGGGGTCATCGGCGTGTTCGCCGGCGGCTTGGCCGCGGCCTCGGGGGCCGCCGGGGCCGCCGCCGCGAAGGTCTTCCTCAGGCCGGCGAGCGCCGCCTCGATCTTCTGCTTGTGCGCGGCCAGGTCCGCCTCCGGGAGCTTGCCGTCCGGTGACCTCAGGACCTCCCCGAGGAAGTTGGTGACCGGGGTGATCAGGCTGCCTGCGGCACCCAGGGACTCGACCTGCGCGGTCAGCGCCACGGCGCCGGGGACGGCCTTCTTCGCCGGAGTGGTCGCCTTGGTGGGGGCGTCGGCGGCACCGGCCAGACCGGGGGACGCGCCGAGGAGCGTCACGCAGAGGGCGGCGGGGAGGGTGTAGCGGGTGATGCGGTGCAAGATGTCTCTCCTGTTCAGAGTCGGGGGGCACGGGGTTCGCCCCTGTCCACTCACCGCCACGCCGTCACATTCGGCAACCGGAGACGCAGCCGCGCCCCCCTCCAGACACACCGAGAACCACTGATCAAACCCCGCCTACCTGCACATACTCCGTCAGCCACCCCGCTTGCTGCACCCGTGCCAGCATCACCCTTAGTGACCACTGTCGGGTCCGGGACCTCCACCCCGGCCTGCCCCCCTTGGTCAGGCCGGAGTGGAGGAGCGTTCTGCCTGCCGTTCGGCGGTCCGCGGCCCCTCCCGGCGGACCGGGCGGCGGTCCGGCGCCAGCCCGTACCCGGCCAGGCCGATGGCCAGGACGAACACCGCGCAGGCCCCCTCGAAGGCGAACGCGTACCCGCCGGTCGCGGCGGCCGGATCACCGGCGGCCAGCAGGGTGGCCGTGCGGGCGTCGGCGGCGGAGGTGATCAGGGCGAGGCTGATGGTGGGACCGGCCAGGATGGCCGTGTTGACCACCGCCCCGGCCAGCGCGGACTGCTCCTCCGGGACCCCGCTGACGGCCCCCACGACCGCGGCGGACATCAGTGTGCCGATCCCCGCCGACAGGATGACCAGCCCGGCCAGGACGCAGGGGGTCGAGCCCGCGCGCAGCCCCACGCCGCCGATGAGGAACAGCCCCGCGGCGATGACGGCGAGTCCGCCGACCGCCACGGCCCGGACGCCGTGGCGGGCGACGATGCGCCCCGCCAGGAAGCCGACGCCGAGCAGCATCGCGCTGTACGGGATGAAGGCCAGCGCGTTCTGGAAGGCCGAATAGCCGCGCACCTGCTGGAAGTAGAGGGCCAGCAGGAAGGCGGTGCTCGCACCGATCGCCGGGCCGAGCAGCGCACAGACCAGGGCGGTCGCCCGGCGGCGCGAGGCGAGGAAGGCGAGCGGCAGCAGGGGTGCGCGGACGCGCTGTTGGGCGGCGACGAACACGGCGAGCAGGACCGCGCCGAGGGCGAGCGGGGCGAGCACCTCGGTGGCGGCCCAGCCGTGCGGGCCGACCATCACGAGGCCGTAGCCGAGGGTGGAGAGCGCGAGCGTGCCGAGCACCGCGCCGAGGAGGTCCACGGGGACCCGTACGGGGGCCGGCCCGGCCGGCAACGAGCGGGGGGCCAGGGCCAGTACGGCCGTGGCCGCGGCGGCGAGCAGACCGAAGCTCCACCGCCAGGTCAGCCAGGTGACGAGCGCTCCGCTGAGGACGATGCCGACGGCGGCGCCGAGGCTGGCCAGCAGACCCCAGCGGGCCAGGGCGGCGGCCCTGGCCCGGCCTTCGGGGAAGACGACCCGCAGGAGGGCCATGGCCGCCGGGGCGGCGAGGGCGGCTCCGCAGCCCTGGAGGAAGCGGGCGGCGAGGACGGTGTGCGAGCTGGGGGCCAGCGCCGCGGCGAGTGAGGCGACGGCGAACAGGGCCGTGCCCCGGGTGAACAGCCGGCGCTGCCCCGTCCGGTCGGTGAGCCGGCCGCCGAGCAGCAGCAGGCCGCTGAAGGCGAGGCCGTAGGCGGCGCTGTCGAGGATGAGGTCGATCCGGCTCAGGCCGAGTTCCCGCTGCATGGCCGGGCCGGCGGCGAAGGTCACCGACACCGAGGCGTTGAGCAGGAGTTGCACGGCGCCGAGGATCGCGAACCGCACCCAGGTGCTGCGCGGGGCGGCCTGGGCCTGGGCCTGGGCCTCCGGGGAATCGTCCATGCGGCGAGTCTGGCAGTCGCTGTCGGCGGCAGGGGGCGCCGCCGGCTCAGTCCGTCAGGTCGGCCGGCGGGGTCTGCGTCAGGACTCCTTCGGCAGCAGGACGACGCGGCTGCCGTGCAGTTCGCCGTCCTCGATGCGCCGGTGCGTACGGGCCGCGTCGGACAGCGGGACCCGCTCGATGGAGCGGGCGCGCAGCCTGCCGTTGGCCAGCAGGCGGTTGATCGCCCCGGCGGCCTCGGCAAGTTCGGCCGAGGTGGCGTGCGAGATCACGAAGCCGACGACGGAGCCGTCCTTCATGTAGAGCGGCCCGGCCGGCAGGACGGGCTGGGAACGGGCACCGGCGAGGAGCACGATCCGGCCGCGGGGCGCGAGCAGGGCGACGGCTCCGGCCAGGTCGTTCGTCCCGGAGGTGTCGATGTGGACGTCGACGCCCCCGGGGCTGAACTCGCGTATGCGGTCGTCGAGGTCGGGGTCCTTGTAGTCGAAGACGGCCTCGGCGCCGAGCTCGAGGCAGTGGCCCGCGTCCCGCGCCGAGGCGGTGGCGATGACGCGGGCACCCGCCTCGACGGCCATGACGATCAGGGCGCTGCCCACGTTCCCGGCGGCGCCGGCGACGAGGACGGTCTCGCCGGGGCGGATGCGGCCGTGGGTGAAGAGGGCGAGGTAGGCGGTGCCGGCGGGGTGCACGACGGCGACGGCCTCGGCGGCGTCCACGGCGGCGGGCAGGCGGTAGAGCCGGTCGACGGGGACGACGGCCAGTTCGGCGGCGGAGCCCTGGCGGCCGCCGTGGCCCAGGCTGTTGCACCACACGCGGTCGCCGGGCGCGAAGCCGGGAGCGCCGGGTCCGGCCGCCACGACCGTGCCGACCAGGTCGCGGCCGATCACGAACGGGAACTCGACGGGGGTGCGGAAGAGCCCGGACCGGACGAAGGTGTCCACGGGGTTGACGGACACCGCCTCGACCTCGACCAGGACGTCCGTGGGGCCGGGAGCCGGAGGGGCGACGTCGCCGTAGCGGATGTTCTCGGCGGGGCCCAGTTCTTCGATGAAAGCTGCACGCATGGGGCGATCCTCGCAAGGGCCCGGGGTGTTCGCGCACCGTGTCGCGAAGGCTTCGTCAACTCCCGGAAAACCGGGGCGACCGGGGCGTAAGCCGCCCGGAAGCCGCCGGGGAGCCGTCCGGGAGCCGCCCGGGAGCCGCCGTGGTCATGCCCTGATCCGGGCATGACCGAAGGGCCGCTACGGGGGTGTGAGCGGCCCTTCGGAGAGGGGGGAGCGTGCAGGAGCTGGCGACTCCGGCCCGGGGGTGCTTCAGCGGACGGACCGGCTGCGGATCAGAGGCCGGCCTCGGCGATGGCGCGGGTCTCGCGGATCTTCGTACCGAGCGCGGAGAGCAGCTGCTGGAGGATCTCGACGGTGGTCTCGTCCGTCAGGTTGCCGTGCTCGTCGAAGCGCTCGTGGGCGCGGAAGATCTGCAGCTCCGGCTTGCCGACGACCTTGGAGTCCGTCCACAGGAACATCTGGCGCAGCGCGAGCTGGGCGCGGACGGTGCCGAAGTTGGTCGGCGCGGCACCGGCGATGGCGACCGGCTTGCCGGTCAGCGAGGAGGCGAGGGCCGGGCGGCTCGCCCAGTCCAGGGCGTTCTTCAGGACACCGGGGATCCCGTAGTTGTACTCGGGGGTGGCGATGAAGAGGCCGTCCGCCTCGGCGATGCGGCGACGCAGGTCGGCCACGGCGACCGGCGCGGGGTCGACGTCGTGGTCGGTGTCGTAGGGCGGGATGTCGCGCAGGCCCTCGTAGATCTCGATGGCCAGGTCACCGGGGGCGAACTTCTGGGCGGCACGCACGAGGGCGCTGTTGTAAGAGGCGCCGCGCAGGCTGCCGGAGATGGCCAGGATCTTGAGCTCGGGCATGAACTGTCCTTCCGCGAAGGTGACATGCGCAGCGAATGCCGTGCCCGGCATGCCCCTGCGAGTTGAACGTCGGTGAATGAGCAGGAGTCTGTCCGCGCACGGGGCGCACCGACAACGGCGGACGGCCGTATCTGTCATCTGTCGGCGGGCCGGCCGGTGAGCGGGAGGCGGACCGGTCGGTGCGCAGGACTTGATCGGGGACGGTCCCTCCCGTATAACTGACCTCGAACTGAACTGAACTGTATGGTTCATTACAGCTCATCACCGCTGGAGAGCGACGACCGCGAACGACGAGAGAAGGCATCATGACCACGCTGGGTTCCGCCACCGCCACCGCCACCGCCACCGCGCTCCGATCGGTGGCCGACGTGGTGCAGCCGGTGCACACGCTGGAGGGCGAGGGCTTCCCGGTCCGCCGCCCCTTCCCCACCCCGCGGATCCCACAGCTGGACCCCTTCCTGATGGTCGACCAGGTCGGCCCGGTGGACCTCGGCCCGGGCGAGCCCAAGGGCGCCCCCGACCACCCGCACCGCGGCTTCGAGACCATCGCGTACGTCCTGGAGGGCGACATCGAGTACGCGGACTCCACCGGCAGCCGCGGCGTGGTGCCGCCCGGTGCGGTGCAGTGGCTGACGGCGGGCGCGGGCGTGGTGCACTCGGCCCAGCCGACGGACGCCTTCCGCACGGCCGGGGGCCTGCAGCACAACCTCCAGATCTGGGTGAACCTGCCGGCCTCCCGCAAGGGGCTGCGTCCGCGCACCCAGAACCACACGGCACAGGAGATCCCGGTGGTCCGCACCCTGGACGGCTCCTGGTTCAAGGTCATCGCCGGCTCCGCGCTCGGTGTGACCGGGCCGTTCGACACGCAGGTCCCGGTGACGGTCGTGCACGCCTCGATCGCGCCCGGCGCGAGCGCGGAACTCCCGGCGCCGGCGGGCCGCAACGCGGCGGTGTACGTCCTGTCGGGCAGCGGCAGGGTCGCCGCGAGCGAGCTGGCCGACGGGGAACTGGCCGTCCTCGCCGACGACGGCGGCACGGTCCGCGTCGAGGGCGGCCCGATCGGCGCCGACCTGCTCTTCCTGACGGGCGAGCCGATCGGCGAACCGGTCTTCCGTGCCGGCCCGTTCGTGATGAACACCGCCGAGGAGATCGACCAGGCCTTCGACGACTACGCGGCGGACCGCCTGGGCCGCTACGAGGACTGATCCCGGTCGCCGGACCCGACCACGACGGGGGGCACCGCGCCGGCTTCCGGCGGGTGCCCCCGGTGGCATTTCGGGCACGTAGCTACGATCTTCGCGTCATACAGGGGCACGGAGGGGGCGTCATGAGGCTGGTCTGGCTGGTGTGGCTCGTGCGGCACTTCGAGGAATTCGGCTACGGCCACGGGGTGTTGCGGGGTGTCATCGGCACGGTGGCCGTGGCCCTCACCGCCCTGCTCGTCGGGTACACCTTGCGCCGCTCCCGACCGGCCGCCCTCGCCGGCGCAGCCGCGGCCACCGCGGCGGGCGTCACCTGGCTGGCCCTGCACTGACGCCACGGGCGACGCGGACGCGTGCGGCGCCGAGGACGCGGACGGCAGCGAGCACGCGGGCCGCAGCGAGGACGCGGGCGCGGGCAGCAACGCGCCGGCAGCGGCGAGGACGCGGACAGCAGCGCGGGCGTGGGCGTGGGCGCGGGCAGCAACGCGCGGGCGGCGGCGACGAGGCCGGCAGCAGCGCGGGCACGGGCAGCCCGGTCGGCAGCGGCGGGAACGCGGGCAGCAGCGCGGGCACGGAGGCACGCGCGGGCAGCAGCGCAGACGCGCGGACAGGTACGCAGACGCGGACGGCACGCGCGGGCAGCGCAGGGGGTGGGGAGCGCCGGGGTCAGTCGCGCAGGAGGACGACCGCGAAGCCCGCCACCACGCCCAGCAGGATGCCGAGCACGCCGTACCGCGGCCTCGACTCCCGCAGTACGGGGAGGAGGTGGTCGGCGGAGAAGCGGCCCGGCCCGGTGAGGGTCAGGGCCACGACCCCGGCCAGCAGCACCGTTTCGAGCTCCACGCCCTTGGGGGCGAAGTAGGTCCCGGGGTCCCGCACGGCGAGGATGTTGACGAAGACGCCGATCAGGGCCGCGCCCGCCAGCGGCGTGAGCAGGCCGAGGGCGAGGCCGAGCCCGCCCAGCGTCTCGGACAGGCCGGCGACGACGGCCATGGTCTTCCCCGCCGGGTACCCGCTCGCGGTGAAGCCCTTGCCGAACGCGTCGAGCCCCGGACCGCCGAACCAGCCGAAGAGCTTCTGCGTGCCGTGGGCGGCCATGGTCAGGCCGACGACCAGCCGCAGCACGAGCAGGCCGACGTCATGGGTGACGGTGGTGACGGGGGCGGCGGGACCCGAGGCGGCGCTGAGGAGCGAGCGTTCCCATTGCTGCGACGTCATGAACGTCCGTCCGTTCTTCCGCTCCCGCCTGGCCCGTGCGCGACGGCCACCCTAGGACGCCCGGCGGCCACGGCCCCGGCGAAACGGCGGGCGGCCGGGCCGGTGACCCGTTCGGCCCCCCGCTCCGGCTCCGGTCAGACCTCGTTCACGGCGTACCGGTGGAGGAACATGTCCACGCCGCCCTGGATGAGGCGCTCCGCGAGGTCCTCGTCGAGGGCCGTGCCGTACACCCCGTAGACCAGGTGGGGGGAGAGGACCAGGCCGGAGAGCTGGAGGACGGCCAGCTCCATGTCGGGGATGCGGAGCAGACCGCGGTCGTCGAGCCGGCCCAGGGCCGTGGCCAGGGCCGCGTGCTGGCGGCCTGGGCCCTCCTCCTGCCAGGTGGCACCGAGTTCCGGGAAGCGGTGGCGCTCGCCCGCGATCACGTTGCGCAGCGCCAGCACCTCGGGGGTGGTGAGGCCGGCGACCCAGGTGCGGCAGGCCTCCAGCAGGTCGGCGCGGACGTCGTCCGACTCGGCGAGCTTGGCCTGGATCACCGACTGGGCCACTTCCAGCGCCTCGTCGAGCGTCTGCCCGATGACGGCGTTGAACAGGTTCTCCTTGCTGCCGAAGTGGTTGTAGATGGTGACCTTGGAGACGCCGGCCTCGGCGGCGAGCTGGTCCACTCCGGCTCCGAAGCCCTCGCGGAGGAACACGGTGCGCGCCGCCTCCAGGATGGCCTCGCGCTTGCGCGCCGCGCGCGCCCCCGTGGGAACGGCCTGGTGGGCCTCGGTGGTGCCGGTCCGTGCGCTGCTCCGTGCGGTCATGTCGGTCCCTACTCCTCGGAAGTGCGGTGCCCAGTCTAGATCCCAACTGAACTGAACCGTTGCGTTCAGTTGAACTGAACTGTATGGTTCAGGAAGTGGGAGGCGCCAAACACGGCGCCGAAACACCGCAGTTGAGACGTTCCAGTCCAAAGGAGGCCCATTCCCATGAGCGACACCCAGACGCCCCTCTTCCGGTCGCGAGCCCAGATCCACGTCTCCGCCACGCCGGCCGAGGTGTACGCCGTGGTCACCGACCTGGCCCGCAGCGGCGAGTGGAGCCCCGAGTGCCTCGGCGGGGAGTGGACCACCGGAGCACCCGGCGCGGTCGGCTCGGTGTTCCACGGCGAGAACGAGCGCAGCGAGGACGTCGTCTCCTGGGCCCCCGTGGTGCGCGGCAAGTGGTCGACCTACGCCGAGGTCGTCGCCGCCGAACCGGGCCGGACCTTCCAGTGGGCCATGCACAACAGCTCCGGCGAGAAGCAGGACAGCGTCTGGGGCTTCTCCATCGAGCCCGACGGCGAAGGCAGCCTCCTGGTCCACCACTTCCGGATGGGCGCCGCCACCGAGGGGATCACCGGCATCACCGCCGAGATGGACGAGGACCGCAAGCAGCAGTTCTTCGCCGAGTGGGGCGAGAAGGTCGCCGGCGACCTCGCCACCACCCTCGAACGCATCAAGGTCGTCATCGAGAAGGACCTCGCCGGGAACGGCCCCGTCCGGACCGGCGCCTGAGCACCCCGAACCGTCCGATTCGGCACCTCACCTCCATCACACCTGACGTGGAAAGAGCCAGACGATGATTCTGCAGCGCATCGGGAACAAGGGAATCCGGCTCGGGACGCTCTTCGAGCGGGCCGCGAGAAAGCATCCGACGAACGTCGTGATCCTCGACCACGACCTGGACATAGCCCCGGCCCTGGGCCGCCGGGCGACGGTGGCCGAGGTCGCCGACCTGATCGACGACTTCGCCTCCCGGCTCTGGGCCGCCAAGGTCCGCCCCGGCCGCAGGGTCGTCGTCTACAAGTCCGACGGCTTCGACATCACCCTGCTGGCCTGCGCGGTCGCCCGGATCGGCGCCGTCCCGGTGCTGCTGTCCCCCAAGCTCGACGGCGAGACCGTCGCCGAACTCGTACGCCGCACCGACCAGCCCTACCTGCTCACCGACCAGGACAAGCTGGAGACCGAGCTGCCCGCCTCGGTCTTCGCGGAGGCCGAGCAGGTGCTGCTCACCTCCGGCAGCTACCAGGAGGCCACCGAGCTCGCCTCGCTCGCCGGGGTGCCGAGGGTCCCCGCCGTCACCATGCCGCCCGAGCACCCGACGCTCATCACGCACACCTCCGGCACCACCGGCACCCCCAAACTCGCCGTCCACACCGGCGCCACCCTCCAGGCGCGCTACCGCCCGCAGGCCACGATCACCAAGCCGCTCATACCGGGCCGCGAGACCATCGCCATGCACGTCTCCTTCGTCCACTCCCGGCTGATCACCGCCCTCGCCATCTCCCTCTTCCGCGGCTTCCCGATCGTCGTCCTCGCCGACTCCGACCCCAAGCAGGCGGCCGACCTGTTCGCCCGGCTGCGCCCCGGCATCCTCGAAGCCCACCCCAACTCCTTCATGGAGTGGGAGGAGATGGCCGACGACCCCCGCGGGCCGCTGTCGAACGTGAAGCTGTTCAGCAGCACCTTCGACGCCATCCACCCGCGCACCGTGCAGCGGCTGCTCAAGGCGACGAAGCGCAGGGCCCCGGTCTTCGGCCAGCTGTACGGGCAGAGCGAGATCGGCCCGGCCGTCGCCCGCTCCTTCTCCAAGCGCCGCGGGCTCGACGCCGACGGCCGCTGCGTGGGCATGCCCTTCCCCGGCATGACCGACGTCCGCGTCGTCAGCCGCAACGGACTGCCGCCGTCCGAGACCAACCCGGGCTTCATCGAGGTCAAGAGCGACGGCCGGATCGTCACCTACCTCGGCGAGCAGGAACGTTACGACAAGCAGGTCACCGACGGCTGGTGGCGCATGGGCGACGTCGGCTACCGCACCAAGTGGGGCTGCGTGCACCTGCTCGACCGCGAGGTCGACCTGATCGAGGGCTTCGGCTCCACCCTCGCCGCCGAGGACACCCTCTTCACCCGGCTGGACGAGCTCGCCGAGGTCATCATCATCCCCGACGAGAGCGGCCGCGCCGTCCCCGTCGTCTGCACCAAGGACGACAAGCCCCTCGACCCGGCCGCCTGGAAGGCCGCCACCGCGGGCCTGCCCGCCATGGCCGACCCCGTCCAGTGGCGCCAGTCCGACCTGCCGCAGACCGCCACCACCAAGATCAAGCGGCTCGAACTCGCCCGCCTGATCGCCTCCGGCGCCGGCGCCGGCCAGCAGCGCACCGAGGAGAAGGTCTGATGTCGAAGCTGATCATCATCGGCGGCGGAATCGGCGGCCTCGCCACCGCCCTCGCCACCGCCCGTCAGGGCCACCGGGTCCTCGTCCTGGAGCGCGCACCCGAATTCGCCGAGATCGGCGCCGGCATCCAGCTCGCCCCCAACGGCCTGCACGCCCTGGACCGCCTCGGCCTCGGGGACGCCGTCCGCTCCACCGCCGTCCGGATGGACGAGCTCCGGTTCATGGACGGGGTCACCGGCCGGCACGTGGTCAGCATGGACCTGACCGAGCGCTACCGCGAGCGGTTCGGCAACCCGTACGCCGTCGTCCACCGCGCCGAGCTCCACACCAAGCTGCTGGAGGCCTGCCAGGCCTCCGAAGCCATCGAACTGCGCAGCGCCGTCACCGCCGTCGGGTACGAGCAGGACGCCACCAGCGCCTCGGTCGTCCTGGAGGACGGCGAGCGGATCACCGGCGACGCCCTGATCGGCGCCGACGGCATCCACTCCGCGATCCGCGCCCAGCTCGTCGGCGACGGCGCGCCCCGCAACTCCGGGATCACCGTCTACCGGGCCGTCATCCCGATGGAGCAGGTCCCCGAGGAGCTGCGCCACCTGACCTCGGTGACCTGGTGGACCGGCCCGCACTGCCACTTCGTGCACTACCCGATCGCCGGCGGCAAGTACCTCAACCTCGCGGCCAGCAGCGACAACCACGCCACCGAGGCCCTCGCCGGGGTCCCCGCCACCGCGGAGGACATCCGCCGCGAGTTCGCCGCCCTCGGCGAGGACGCCCAGCGCCTGCTCGCCCTCGGCGAGGGGTGGAAGTCCTGGGTCCTCGTCGACCGGGACCCGGTCGACACCTGGACCGACGGCCGGGTCGCCCTGCTCGGGGACGCCGCCCACCCGATGCTCCACTACGTGGCGCAGGGCGCCTGCCAGGGCCTGGAGGACGCCGTGATCCTGGGCGACCTGCTCGACTGCGGCTCCGACGAACTCCCGCAGCGCTTCGAGAAGTTCAACGCCGAGCGGCACGAGCGCACCGGCAAGATCCAGCTCCTCGCCCGGGAGAGCATCAAGCTCTGGCACACCTCCGGCGACGCCGTCGCCACCCGCAACGAGCACCTCTCGGCCCTCACCACCGACCAGCTCCACGACTACGTGGCCTGGATGCACGGCGCCCGCACCCTCGACGAGAACACCGCCCCGAACGGAGAGCAGCGATGAACACGAACCAGGGACAGAAGCAGGGACACCTCCAGGTCGCCATCATCGGCGCCGGCCCGCGCGGCCTCTCCGTACTGGAGCGCCTGTGCGCCAACGAGCGCCGCAACCCCACGCACTCCGCGGTCACCGTCCACGTGGTCGACCCCTCGGCGCCCGGCGCCGGCCAGGTCTGGCGCTCCGACCAGTCCCAGCACCTGCTGATGAACACGGTCGCCTCCCAGATCACCATCTACACCGACGACAGCGTCCGCACCGAGGGCCCCATCGAGCCGGGTCCGAGCCTCTACGAGTGGGCCAAGGACGCGGCCTGCGGCTCCGCCGACGAGGCGACCCTGGCCGAGGCCCGCCGACTGGGCCCGAACACCTACCCGACCCGCGCCTTCTACGGCAGCTACCTGCGCGCCACCTTCGAGCGGGTCGTCGCGAACGCCCCCGCGAACGTCACCGTCGAGGTGCACCGCTCCCGGGCCGTGGCCATGGCCGACACGCACGGCACCCCCGGCGGGCAGCAGGGCATCCGGCTGGAGAACGGCACCCGACTCAACAAGCTCGACGCGATCGTGATGGCGCAGGGCCACGTACCGGCGCGGCTGACGCCCCGCGAGGCCAAGACCGCGAGCCTCGCCCGGATCCACCACCTCACGTACGTCACGCCCGCCAACCCGGCGGACCTGAACCTGAACGTCGTCAAGCCCGGCGAGAACGTCCTGCTGCGCGGCCTCGGCCTGAACTTCTTCGACCACATGGCGCTCTTCACCGCCGGCCGCGGCGGCGAGTTCGTCCGGCAGGAGGACGGCCGCCTCGTCTACAAGGCCTCCGGCAACGAGCCGAAGCTGTACGCCAGCTCGCGCCGGGGCATCCCGTACCACGCCCGCGGCGAGAACGAGAAGGGCGCCTACGGCCGCTACCTGCCGCGCCTGCTCACCCCCGGGAAGATCGCCGACCTGCGCCGGCGCTCCGAGGACGGCGAGGGCATCAGCTTCTCCGCGGACCTGTGGCCGCTGATCTCCCGCGAGACCGAGAGCGTCTACTACGGCACCCTGCTGGAGACCCACGGCCGCGGTGACGAGCGCGAGGGATTCACCCGGCGGTTCCTGTCCCTGGAGTCCGCCGAGGACCGGGACTCGCTGCTGGACGTCTACGGCATCGACGCGTCGCAGCGCTGGGACTGGGAGAAGCTCTCCCGCCCCTACGGGGACCGCGAGTTCACCAGCCGTGAGGACTTCCGCGACTGGCTGGTCGGCTACCTGGCCAAGGACGTCCAGGAGGCCCGGGCCGGCAATCTGAGCGGCCCCCTCAAGGCGGCCCTGGACACGATGCGCGACCTGCGCAACGAGATCCGCCTCGCGGTCGACCACGGCGGCCTGACCGCCGACTCGCACCGCGACGACCTGGAGGGCTGGTACACGCCGCTCAACGCCTTCCTCTCCATCGGTCCGCCGGCCTCGCGCATCGAGGAGATGATCGCCCTGATCGACGCCGGGGTGCTCGTCCTGACCGGTCCCGGGACCGAGATCCGCGTCGACACGGCCGCCGGTGACGACGCCACGTTCATCGCCGCCTCCCGCACCGTCCCGGGCGAAGCGATCCGCTCCACGGTCCTGATCGAGGCCCGCCTGCCCGAGCCGGACCTGCGCCGCACCGACGACCCGCTGCTGCGCCACCTCCTCGACACCGAGCAGTGCACCACCTACCGGATCTCCGGCCCCGACGGCGCCAGCTACGAGTCCGGCGGCCTCGCGGTCACCGAGCGGCCCTACCGGCTCCTCGACGCCCGCGGCCGCGCCCACCCGCGCCGGTTCGCGTACGGGGTCCCCACCGAGTCCGTGCACTGGGTCACCGCGGCCGGCATCCGCCCCGGCGTGGACTCGGTCACCCTCGGCGACTCCGACTCCATCGCCCGCTCCGTCCTGGCCCTGCCGGCCGCGACGGTCGTCCCGCACGGCGTCGCGCCGCTGCCGGCCGAGACCGACCTGACGGGCGTCCTGGTATGAGCGCCGCCGCGTACGACGCGCTCACCGACGCGGGGCTGCTGTCGCCGGTCCGGGCCGGCACCCCCGCCGAGGAGGCCGTCTCCGACCTGGCCTGGCTCCAGGCCATGCTCGACGCCGAGGCCGCCCTGGCCCGGGCCCAGGCCCGGCTCGGGACCCTCCCCGGGGCGGCCGCCGAAGCCGTCACCCGTGCGGCGCGGACCGAGAACCTCGACCTGCGGGCCCTGGCGCTGGCCGCCCGGGAGACCGCGAACCCGGTGGTCGCCCTGGTGCAGGCGCTGACCCGGGTGGTGGCGGAGCAGGACACGCAGGGCACGGGGGCCGCCGAGTACGTGCACCGCGGATCCACCAGCCAGGACATCTTCGACACCGGCGCCATGCTGGTGGCCGGCCGGACGCTGATGCTGATCCGGGCCGATCTGGACCGGACCGCCGAGGCCCTGGCCCTGCTGGCCGGCGAGCACCGCGACACGGCGATGGCGGGACGCACCCTGGCCCTCCAGGCCGTGCCCACCACCTTCGGACTGAAGGCGGCCGGCTGGCGGCAGCTGGTCCTGGACGCCGACCGGCGGCTGGCCCGGGTGCAGGAGGACGGCCTTCCGGTGTCGCTCGGCGGCGCGGCCGGCACGCTCGCCGGCTACCTCGAATACGCCCGGATCGACGGCGCGGAGCGCTCCCCTGAGCCCGGCGCCTACCTGGACGACCTCGTCGGGGCCTTCGCGGACGAGACCGGACTGGCCCGGCCCGCGCTGCCCTGGCACGTCCTGCGCACCCCGATCGCGGACCTCGCCGCCGCGCTCGCCTTCACCGCCGGAGCCCTCGGCAAGATCGCGATCGACGTGCAGAACCTGGCCCGCACGGAGGTCGCCGAGGTCGCCGAGCCGGCCGTGGCCGGCCGCGGCAGCTCCTCGGCCATGCCCCACAAGCGCAACCCGGTCCTGAGCACGCTGCTGCGCAGCGCCGCCCTCCAGGTGCCGGTGCTGGCCACCGGGCTCGTGCAGTGCCTGGTCTCGGAGGACGAGCGCTCGGCCGGGGCCTGGCACGCCGAATGGCAGCTGCTGCGCGAATGCCTGCGGCTGGTCGGCGGCGCCGCCCACACGGCGGCCGAGCTCGCCGCCGGACTCACGGCCCGGCCGGAACGGATGCGGGCCAACCTGCTGCTGACCGGCAGTCAGGTGGTGTCCGAGCGGATCGCGGCCGTGCTGGCGCCGGAGTTGGGCAAGGCCGCGGCGAAGCAGCTGCTGACGCGGGTCTCGGCCGAGGCCGAGGTGAGCGGTCGGCCACTGTACGAACTGCTGGCGGCGGAACCGGTGTTCGCGGGACGCCGGAGCACGCAGGAGCTGGCGCAGCTGTGCGATCCGGGCGCGTACACCGGGGGCGCGGGCGCGCTGGTGGACAAAGCCCTGGCCCTTAAATGAACTGAACTGTATGGTTCATACTGTCAGCCGCCACGAACAGAAAGCCGAGGAGCCATGACGCCGCCGCCCGCACGGCCCGCAACCCGACGCTGGATCGAGGACTGGGACCCCGAGAACGAGGAGTTCTGGCAGCGCTCCGGCAAGCGGACCGCCCGCCGCAACCTGATCCTCTCCGTCCTCGCCGAGCACGTCGGCTTCTCGGTGTGGAGCATGTGGTCCGTCCTGGTCCTGTTCATGTCGCCCGCGATCGGCCTGGGCTTCACCGCGGCCCAGAAGTTCCTGCTCGTCGTGGTCCCCACCCTGGTCGGCGCCGCCCTCCGGCTCCCCTACAGCTACGCCGTGACCCGCTTCGGCGGCCGCAACTGGACCGCCTTCTCCTCGGCCGTCCTGCTCGTCCCGACCCTCGCCGCCCTGTACTTCGTCCAGCGCCCCGGAACCCCGCTGTGGGTGTTCCTGCTGATCGGCGCCGCCGGCGGACTCGGCGGCGGCAACTTCGCCTCCTCGATGACCAACATCACCGCCCTCTTCCCGCAGCGCCTGCAGGGCTGGGCCCTGGGCATCAACGCGGGCGGCGGCAACCTCGGGGTCGCCGCGGTCCAGCTGATCGGCCTGCTCGTCATCGCCACCGCGGGCAGCACCCACCCCGCCTACGTCATCGCCGTCTACCTCCCCCTGATCGCGGCCACCTCCCTGCTCGCCGCGCTGAGGATGGACAACTTCGCGGCCGTGCGCAGCGCCCCCGGCGCGCAGCGCGAGGCCGCCCGCAACCCGCACACCTGGTGCATATCCCTCCTCTACGTCGGCACCTTCGGCTCCTTCATCGGCTACGGCTTCGCCTTCGGTCTGGTCCTGCAGAGCCAGTTCGGCGCCACCCCGCTCCAGTCCGCCTCGTACACCTTCCTCGGACCGCTGCTCGGCTCCCTGTTCCGGCCGCTCGGCGGCCTGCTGGCCGACCGGTGGGGCGGGGCCCGGATCACCCTGCTGACGTTCTGCGCGATGGCGGCCGGCACCGGCGTCCTCCTGCTGGCCTCCGCGCAGGGCTCGTACGGGCTGTTCATCGCCGGCTTCACCGCCCTGTTCGTGCTGACCGGCATCGGCAACGGCTCGACGTACAAGATGATCCCGGCGGTCTTCGCCCGGCAGGCCCAGGACGACGTCACCTCGGGCCACGACGCGCAGGCGGCCTTCGCCAGGGCCCGCCGGCTCTCCGGTGCCGTCATCGGCATCGCCGGTGCGGTCGGCGCCCTCGGCGGGGTCGGCGTCAACCTGGTCTTCCGCAGCGCCTACAGCGGCACGGAGAAGTCCGGCGAACCGGCCTTCGTCGCCTTCCTCGGCTTCTACGTGGTGTGCGTCCTGGTCACCTGGGCGGTGTACCTGCGGCGGCGCCCGGGGGACGCGGTGGCCACCGCGGCGGCCACCGGGACGACGGGGGGCACGACGGTCCGGGCGGAGGTCTCCCGTGTCTGACCTCCGCCGCACCACCACGGCCACCGAAGCCCACGAAGGCACCGCGGCCACCGCGACCACCGGCACCGAGACCGCCGGCAACGCCGGTGCCCGCGCGAGCGGCACCGTCACCACCCACTGCCCCTACTGCGCCCTCCAGTGCGGCACCCGGCTCACCCGCCGGGACGGCCGCACCGCCGTCGAGCCGACCCCGTTCCCGGTGAACCGGGGCGGGCTGTGCCAGAAGGGCTGGACGGCCCCCGCCCTGCTCGACACCCCCGGCCGGCTCACCCGGCCGCTGGTGCGCGGCGCGGACGGCAGACTCGCACCCGCCACCTGGGAGAGCGCCCTCGACACGGTCGCCGCCCGGCTGCAGGAGATCCGCGCCGCACACGGCCCCGACGCGGTGGGCGTGTTCGGCGGGGGCGGCCTCACCAACGAAAAGGCCTACCAGCTCGGCAAGTTCGCCCGGGTCGCTCTGGGCACCAGCCAGATCGACTACAATGGCCGGTTCTGCATGTCCTCGGCGGCGGCCGCGGGTTCGGCGGCCTTCGGGCTCGACCGGGGCCTGCCGTTCCCCGTCACCGACCTCGGCGGCGCCGACGTGATCCTGCTCGCCGGGGCCAACCCCGCCGAGACCATGCCGCCGCTGATGCGCCACCTGACCGGGGCGCAGCTCATCGTCATCGACCCGCGGCGCACGGCCACCGCCGAGGGCGCCGCCCTGCACCTCCAGCCGGCGCCCGGCACCGATCTCGCGCTGGCGCTCGGCCTGTTCCACCTCGCCGTCGTCGAGGGCCGCACCGACCAGGGCTATCTGAACAAGCGGACCACCGGCTTCGACGCCGCCTGGGCCCGGGCCGCGGCCTGGTGGCCCGAGCGGGTCGAGCGGGTCACCGGGGTCCCGGTCGCCGAGATGCGCGAGGCGGTCCGGCTGCTGGCCGGCGCGGAGCGGGCGTACGTACTGACCGGGCGCGGAGCCGAACAGCACAGCAAGGGCACCGACACGGTCGCCGCGTTCATCAACCTGGCCCTCAGCCTCGGCCTGCCCGGCCGCGAGGGCAGCGGCTACGGCTGCCTCACCGGCCAGGGCAACGGCCAGGGCGGTCGCGAGCACGGCCAGAAGGCCGACCAGCTGCCCGGCTACCGGATGCTGACCGACCCCGCCGCGCGCGCCCACGTCGCCGGGGTGTGGGGCGTGGACCCCGACGCGCTGCCGGGCCCCGGCCGCAGCGCGTACGAACTCCTCGACGCGCTCGGCACCGGCGGCGGCCCGCGCGCCCTGCTCGTCTTCGGCTCGAACCCGGTGGTCTCGGCGCCGCACGCGGCCCGGATCGCGGACCGGCTGAACTCACTGGACCTGCTGGTCGTCGCCGACTTCGTACCGTCCGAGACGGCGCGGACGGCGGACGTCGTCCTCCCCGTGACCCAGTGGGCCGAGGAGGAGGGCACGATGACCAACCTCGAAGGCCGGGTGCTGCGCCGCCGCCGGCTGCTGCCCCCGCCCGGCGAGGCCCGCAGCGACCTGGAGGTGCTGCACGGCCTCGCGGTCCGGCTCGGCCAGCCCGCGCACCGCTTCCCGGCCGCGCCCCGCGAGGTCTTCGAGGAGCTGCGGCGGGCCTCGCGCGGCGGCCCGGCCGACTACTCCGGCATCAGCTGGGAACGGCTCGACGCGGGCGAGGCCCTGCACTGGCCGTGCCCCGCGACCGCCGGGGACGAGGCGGCGCACCCCGGCACCCCCCGCCTGTTCCTCGACGCCTTCGCCCACCCGGACGGGCTGGCCCGGTTCGCCGAGGTCGAGCACCGCGACGGCGCCGAGACGCCCGACGCGGCGTTCCCGCTGTACGCGACGACCGGGCGGGTGCTCGCCCAGTACCAGTCGGGCGCGCAGACCCGCCGGGTCCCGGAGCTGGCCGCGGCCGCGCCGGAGGCCTTCGTGGAGGTGCACCCCGACACCGCCGCCCGGTACGGACTGGCCGACGGCGACGCGGCCGAGGTCAGCTCGGCCCGCGGCAGCACGCTGGCCCGGGTCCGGCTGGTCCCCTCGCTGCGGGCCGACACGGTGTTCCTGCCGTTCCACTTCGCCGGGGCCGGCCGCGCCAACCTGATCACCAGCCCGGCGCTCGACCCGCGCAGCAGGATGCCGGAGTTCAAGGTGTGCGCGGTGCGGATCGGGCCCGCACCCCGTCCCGCGCCCCTTGCGGCGCCCGGGACCGCGGAAGCGGTGCGGCCGTGAGCGCGGGCGAGGTGCTGGTGGTCGGAGCGGGACCCGCCGCGCAGCGGTTCGCGGAGCGGCTGCGCCACCACGGGCACCGCGGCGGCGTGACCCTGCTCGGCGCGGAGCCGCAGGCCCCCTACCAGCGGGCACTGCTGTCCTGCGTCCTGGACGGGACGCTGCCGGCCCCCGCCCTCGCCCTCCCCGCACTGCCCGCGGGCCCCCGCCTGCACACCGGGGTCACGGTGACCCGGATCGACCGCGCCCGGCGGCTCGTGTACGGGGACGACGGCTCCGTACACCCCTACGACGTGCTGGTCCTGGCCACCGGGTCCCGCGCGGTCGTCCCCCGCATCCCGGGGCTGCCGGCCGGGGGTGCGGCGGCGCTGCGGAGCCTGGCCGATGCCCGGCGGTGCGCCGCCGGGCCGCGCGGGGCCGCCGTCGTCGTCGGCGGCGGGCCCCTCGCGGTCGAGTCGGCCGCCGCGCTGCACCGCGCCGGGCACGAGACGGTCCTCGTCCACCGCGGCCCGCACCTCCTGGACCGGCACCTGGACGCCGCCGGGGGCGCGCTGCTCACACGGAGCCTGGAGGACCTCGGGATCGAGGTCCACACCGGCCGCACGGCCGTCGCGTACTGCGCCGGCAAGCTCACCCTCGACGACGGCCGGGTCCTCGCCGCCGACACGCTGCTGCTGTGCACCGGCGTCGTCCCCGAGACCGGGCTCGCCCGCCGGGCCGGACTCACCGTCCGCACGGGCGTCGTCGTCGACGGACTGCTGCGCACGGACGACCCGCACATCCACGCCATCGGCGACTGCGCCGAACACCCCGGGGACACGGCCGGACACCTCGAACCCGCCTGGGCACAGGCCGAGTCCCTGGCCCGGACCCTCACCGGAACCCCGGTGCGCCACCTCGGCACCCGGCGGATCACCCGGCTGCGGGTGCCCGGCATCGACCTCGTCGTGCTGGGGCGCGGCGGGCCGGCCCCCGAGGGCGCGGAGGTGGTCGCGTTCTCCGATCCGGCGCGCCGCCGGCACGCCCGCCTCACCCTGCACGACGGGCGGATCACCGGGGCGGTGCTGCTGGGGCTGCCGAGGGCCATCGCCGCCGTGAGCCGGCTCCACGAGCTCGACCTGCCGGTGCCGGCCGGGCGGCTGGAGTTCCTGCTCGGCATCGCACCGGCCGCGCCGGGGGCCGACGCGCTCCCCGACGAAGCGGTGGTCTGCCGCTGCAACAACGTCACCAGACACACCATCACCGAGGCCTGCCGGTCCGGGGCCGCCGACGTGGCGCAGGTCGCCGCGGCGACCCGGGCCACCACCGGCTGCGGGGGCTGCACGGACGCCGTCCGCGCCCTCTGCCGGGCCCTCCCGGCGGGTCGTGGCGCCGGGCCGGACGTGACACCGCGGGACCAGCGCGCCGCCCCGCCGACGCCGGCCGGACCGGCCGCGGACCAAGACCACGGGCCCGGCGATCCGGCCGGCGCGACCGACGAGCCGGGGCGTGCGCCCCGCAGGAGTGGGGAACGATGACCAGGACCCTCGTCGTCGCCGGACACGGCATGGCCGGACACCGGCTCGTGGCCGACCTGCGGTCCCTGGACACCGCCGGGCTCTGGCGGATCGTGGTCCTCGGGGAGGAGCCTCACCCCGCCTACGACCGGGTCGCGCTGTCCTCGTACCTCGACGGCCGCAGCGCCGCGGACCTCGCCCTGGCCGGGCCCGGCTTCGCCGACGACCCGCTGCTGGAGCTGCGGCTGAACACCGGCGCCGCCGCCGTGGACCGGGCGGCGCGCACCGTGACCACCACCGCCGGTGACGCCGTCGCGTACGACGCGCTCGTCCTGGCCACCGGCTCGCGGCCGTTCGTCCCGCCCGTGCCGGGCCACGATCTGCCCGGCGCCTTCGGCTACCGCTCGCTCACGGACCTCGACGCGATCCGCGCCGCCGCCGTACCGGGCCGCCCCGGCGTGGTGATCGGCGGCGGACTGCTCGGCCTGGAGGCCGCGAACGCGCTGCGGCTGCTCGGCATGGAGCCGCACGTGGTGGAACTCGCCCCTCGGCTGATGCCGTTGCAGGTGGACGCGGCGGGCGGCGGTGTCCTCGGGCGGCGCGTCGCGGAGCGCGGGCTGCGGATCCACTGCGGGGTGGCGACGGCCGCGCTCCGGGCGGGCCCGGACGGCGCGGTGGCCTCGGTCGCCCTGGCCGACGGCAGCACCCTGGACGCCTCCCTGGTGGTGTTCTCGGCGGGGGTGCGGCCGCGGGACGAGCTCGCGGGCCCGGCGGGCCTGGCCACGGGCGGGCGCGGCGGGTTCCTCGTCGACGAGCTGTGCCGGACGCGGGACGAGCGGATCTGGGCGATCGGCGAGTGCGCTGCCGTGTCGGGGCGCTGCCACGGGCTGGCCGCGCCGGGCTACCGGATGGCGGCCTCGGTGGCGCGGCAGCTGCTGGGCGGGGCCGGGGACCCGTTCGGGGAGGCGGACCTGTCCACGAAGCTCAAGCTGCTGGGCGTGGAGGTGGCGAGCTTCGGCGACGCGCACGCGGCGACGGCGGGCGCGGTGGAGCTGAGCCGGCTGGACGAGGCTGCGGGCACGTACGCGAAGCTCGTGCTGGACGCGGACTGCGCGACCCTGCTCGGCGGCATCCTGGTCGGGGACGCGCGCGCGTACGGCGAGCTGCGGCCCTACGTCGGCCTGGGCCTGCCGGCGGCGGGGCACCGGCTGCTGGCCCCCGCGGCCTGAGCCCCGTACGGCGTGCGGCGCCGGACGCACGACACCGCCCTCCGGGTTCCGGAGGGCGGTGCGGGGCGGGCCGGATCAGACCGTTTCGAGCGTGCGGTCGTCCCGGACGGCGGCCTCGGCGGCCGCGGCCTTCGCGGCCCTGGCCTTGCGCGAGCTGGAGAAGCGGCGCGTGATCGGCGCCTCCACCCAGGCGTACAGGGCCCAGGAGAGCAGCACCGCGACGACGATCTGGGCGGCGATCAGGGCGATGCCGGCCGGGGTCGAGTAGAGCTGGTCCCCGAGCAGTTCGCGGGAGTAGGCCAGGACGATGTAGTGGAGCAGGTAGAAGGCGAAGGAGATCTCGCCGAGCCAGATCATGAACCGGTTGTTGAACGGGGTCGGCTTGTTCTCGGCGTCGCGCAGGGCGACGGCCGCGATCAGCAGCACGATCGGGACGAGGGTGACCGAGCGCTGCGCGTACAGGTGCTCCACGTTCATCGCGATGCCGTACGTGACGGCCAGCAGCAGCGCGGACCAGGTCGTGCCGATGTTGCGCCAGCGGCCCGCCATCACGGCGCGGGCGACGAGGATGCCGAGGGCGAAGTCGAACAGCCGGACGGGCGGCAGGACGTACGCGAACCAGTACTGCACGGTCGAGGTGCCGTCGGCGCCGGGCATCTGCATGCCGCCGCCCGGGATGACCGCGTAGGTCAGCGTCGGGGTGAGGAAGATCGCGGCGACGACGCCGGCTATCCAGTACTTGAGCCGCGCCGGGTCGATCCTCTTGATGAACAGGAACAGGGCCGGGAAGGCGAGGTAGAAGACCGCCTCCGCGCCCAGGGACCAGCTCGGCGGGTCCACGCTGAAGTTGGTGGCGAAGTCGGGCACCCACACCTGCACCATCAGCAGGTTGACCACGGCCTGCCAGGGCTTGGTCATGACGGCCGCGAAGGTGACCAGCGCCAGCGCCCAGGTGATCACGTAGTTCGGGTAGATCTTGACGAAGCGGCGGCGCCAGAAGGCGCGCATCGTGTCCTGGTCGCGGGCCGACCAGGTCAGCACGAAGCCGCTGAGGACGAAGAAGAAGGTGACGCCGAGGGCGCCGGCCTGCGAGGCCCACTTGGCGAACGCGTCGTTGGCCGAGTCGTCGGCGAAGAGGCGGATCCACGGGACGCCGAGGGAGGCGTGGAAGAAGAAGACCAGGAGGGCGGCGGGGAAGCGCAGGCCGGTCAGCGACGGGAGCCGGGGCGGTCTCGCGGGTCTGGAACCGACCGTTCCATTCATGGACATGACAAAGACGCTCCTTGTGTGGTGTCGGGAGGGG